>DATCLY010000020.1:0-13787 GCA_036563665.1 Gammaproteobacteria bacterium | reverse complement strand
GAGAAGATCCCCTACGCCATCGAGCGCTACCAGCGCGAGGTGCGGCGGCTGTTCGAGGTGCTCGACACGCGGCTCGCCGATCACGAGTACCTGGCCGGCGACTACTCCATCGCCGACATCGCGCACTGGTCGTGGGTGCGGGGCTACAAGTGGTCGGGCGTGTCGATCGACGGCCTGAACCATCTGCAGCGCTGGCTCGCCGCCGTCGGTGAGCGGCCCGCCGTGAAGCGGGGCGTGGACGTGCCCGAGCCGACGGACCTCGAGGAGATGATCCGCAAGGCGGACGAGGCGACGTCGAGGGTGCGGGGCATTCTCGTATGAGCGCCGCGATCAACGTCGACGAGCTCGTCGCGATCGACGTCCACACGCACGCCGAGGTGTCGCTGCGCGACCCGCAGCCGCTCAGCGTGTTCCAGTGCGCCGCGCAGAAATACTTCAAGCATTCGGGCGACGGCTATCCGACGATCCCGCAGATGGCCGAGTACTACCGCGAGCGCAAGATCGCCTGCGTGGTGTTCTCCGTGGACGGGGAGCGGGCGAGGGGCATCAAGGGCGTTCCGAACGAGGAGGTGGCGGAGCTCGCGGCGGAGCATCCGGACATCATGATCCCGTTCGCGAGCATCGATCCCGGCCGCGGCGCCGAGGGCGTGCGCGAGGCACGCCGCCTGATCGAGCACTACGGCGTCAAGGGCTTCAAGTTCCACCCGCAGTTCCAGGAGTTCTATCCGAACGACCGCAGCGCTTACCCGCTCTACGAGGTGATCGCGGAAGCGAAGCTGCCGGCCATCTTCCATACGGGGCATTCCGGCATGGGCACCGGCATGCCGGGCGGCGGCGGCATCCGCTTGAAATACGGCGAGCCCATCTACCTCGACGACGTGGCCACGGACTTCCCGGACATGCCGATCGTGATGGCGCACCCGTCGTGGCCCTGGCAGGACCAGGCGCTCTCCATCTGCCTGCACAAGCCGCAGGTGTACATCGACCTCTCCGGCTGGTCGCCGAAGTACTTTCCGCGCGAGCTCGTCCACTACGCCAACACCCAGCTCAAGCACAAGGTGCTCTTCGGCACGGACTTCCCGCTCATCACGCCCGACCGCTGGCTCGCCGACTTCGAGGCGATCGACGTGCGGCCGGAGGTGCGTCCGCTCATCCTCAAGGAGAACGCCGCCCGGCTACTCAAGTTGCGCGACTGATAGCGTCCGCGCTTTGTCTTGCGGCGGCTGGGCCGCGGTTCTACACTCCCGAATCTCGGTTCACAGACCAAGGCGCACCCGATCCGGTGGGTTGCCGCTGCTCGCACCGCCGCGAGGCGAGCCGTCGCCGGACCCCCGGCGGACCGCCGATGCGTAGGCACTGAACTTCGCGGCTAGCTACGGGGGATGGACAACATGAGCGTCGCGATTGCGGCTCAGCCAAAGGCATCCGCTGCGGTGGAGGCATTTCTGGCGCGCCCGCCGCGGCTTCTGATCGCTGGCGAGTGGGTCACCCCCGCCTCCCGCGCCACCATCGACGTGGTCGACCCCGCGTCGGGACGCACGGTGGCGGTGGTTGCGGACGCGGACGAGACCGACGTCGATCGTGCCGTCGCGGCGGCCCGCGCCGCGTTCGAGAAGGGCCCGTGGCCGACCATGCTGCCGGCGCAGCGCGAGGCGCTGCTCTGGAAGCTCTCCGACCTGATCGATCGCCATGCCGAGGAGCTCGCCGAGCTCGAGAGCATCGATAACGGCAAGACCAAGGTCATGGCGAGCATCGTGGACGTCCCGCACACGCGGGACTACTTCCGCTACATGGCCGGGTGGGCCACCAAGATCGAGGGCTCGACGATCGACGTGTCGATTCCCGGGCCGCCGGGCGGGCGCGTCAACGCGTTCACGCGGCGCGAGCCCGTGGGCGTGGTCGCGCAGATCATCCCGTGGAACTTCCCGCTGGCGATGGCCGCGTGGAAGCTCGCGCCCGCGCTCGCCGCCGGATGCACGTGCGTGCTGAAGCCCGCCGAGCAGACGCCGCTCACGGCGCTGCGCCTCGGCGAGCTCATCATGGAGGCCGGGTTCCCTCCCGGCGTCGTGAACATCCTCACGGGCTACGGCGAGACCACGGGCGCGGCGCTCGTGCGGCACCCCGGCGTGGACAAGATCGCCTTCACCGGCTCCACCGAGGTCGGCAAGCTCATCAACAAGGCGGCCACCGACACCCTGAAGCGCGTGTCGCTCGAGCTCGGCGGCAAGTCGCCCGTCATCGTGCTGCCGGACGCGAACGTCGAGCAGGTGATCGGCGGCGCGGCGAGCGCCATCTTCTTCAACGCGGGCCAGGTGTGCGCCGCGGGCTCGCGGCTCTACGTGCACCGCAAGATCTACGATCACGTGGTGGAGGGCGTGGGCAAGGCAGCCACCAAGATCCGCCTCGGTCCGGGCCTCGACCCCAACACCGAGATGGGGCCGTTGGTCTCGCGCGAGCAGCAGGAACGCGTGCTCGGCTACATCCAGTCCGGCAAGCAGCAGGGGGCCGAGGTGGTGGCGGGCGGCGACGCGCCCCCGCATCCGGGCTTCTTCGTGACGCCCACCGTCATGGCGAACGTGAAGCCCGACATGAAAGTAGTGCAGGAGGAGATCTTCGGTCCGGTGCTCGTGGCGCAGCGCTTCGAAGACCTCGACGAGGTCGTCGCCATGGCGAACGACACGAGGTACGGCCTGAGCGCGAGCATCTGGTCCAACGATCTCACGGCCGTTCATCGGCTCATCCCGCGCATCAAGGCCGGCACCATCTGGGTCAACACGCACAGCCCCGTCGACGCCAACATGCCGTTCGGCGGGTACAAGCAGTCCGGCTTCGGCCGCGAGCACGGCAGGGCCGGCATCGAGATGTACACCGAGCTCAAGTCGGTGTGCATGTTCGTCTAGGCATGACGAGGAGTATTTTTTGAGCGCTTCGCGAGACGACGTGGGCTCCGCCCGGCTGGCGGTACGACAGGCATCGAGGGACGGCATCCGCGAGTCTTCGCGGGCGGGCCGTGGCTCGCTCAACGGCATCGCCAGCATCACCGAAGCCGCGGCGCGGTCGCTCGGCAGCGCCCGCGCGAAGGAGCAGGAAGTCCTGGACGTCGCGTCGGCGTACTTCCTGAAGCACGGCTATCAGGGCGCGAGCATCAACGAGATGGCGCGCAGCTCCGGTATCTCGAAGGAGTCGATCTACCGCTACTTCAGCAGCAAGAAGCAGCTGTTCGAGGCGGTGATCGGCCGCGAGCTCTTCGAGTACCAGCAGCAGCTGCGGCGGCTCGACGCGTCCTTGAAGACCATGGACCTGCGCGAGGCGCTCACGGCCATCGCCGAGACGGTCCTCGGGCTCGTGGCCACCGACAAGACGCTGGCGCTGCGCAGGCTCGTGTTCGCGGAGGCCACGCGCTCGCCGGACGTGGGCCATCACTACTACGAGATCGGCCCGAAGCAGGCCCTGCGCGTGCTCGAGACGGTATTCGAGGCGCACCGCGAGAAGTCGCGGTTCGATCCGCGGACGCTCGCGCGGCATTTCCTCGCCATCGCCTCCTGGCGGCTCATGCTCGAGCTCGAGTGCGGCGTGCGCGCGCCGCCCACCAAGAAGGAGCTGCACGCCTGGGTCGAGGAGACGGTGAACGACTTCACGAAGGCGTTCTTGCGCGCTTGACGGCGATTGACCAGCTCGACGGATGACGACCGCAACGCGGTCTCGCGCCGCGCCGTCCTGGGCGGCGCGCTCGCGCTCGGGGCGTACGGCTGCTCGCCCGTGCCCATCGCGCGGCCGTCCGCGTCCTCTCCGGCGATGAGCGAGCCGCGCGAGCTCCTGATCCGCAACGGCTACGTCCTCACCATGGACGCGGCGCTCGGCGACCTGCCGAACGCGGACGTGCACGTGCGCGACGGGCGGATCGTCGCCGTGGGGCCGGGGCTCGTGGCGCCTGCCGCCGAGGTGCTCGATGCGTCCGGCATGCTCGTGCTGCCGGGCCTGGTCGAGACGCACTGGCATCTCTGGACGACGCTGCTGCGAAGCCTCTCGGGCGACCGGCCGGAGCGGGGCTACTTCCCCACCTCCCGCACGGTAGGGGCCTTCTACCAGCCCGAGGACATGTATCGCGCCGCGATGCTCTCGGCCGCGGAAGCGCTCCATTCTGGCATCACGTTCGTGCACGACTGGTGTCACAACGTGCGTTCGCCCGAGTTCGCGCTCGCGAGCCTGCAGGCGCTCGCCGAGAGCGGCATCCGCGCGCGGTTCTCCTACGGCGTGCCCACGGGCCAGGCCAACGGCGAGCCGATCGACACGCCCCACATGGCGGAGCTTGCAGGCGAATGGGAGCGCCACTCCGCGGGCGGCCGGCTCACGCTCGGGCTCGCCTGGCGCGGCCTCGTGAGCGAGGCGTCGCGGCGCGATCTCGCGGCCGCGCGCGAGCTCGGCCTGCCGGTCTCCGTGCATGCGAACAACTTCCCGGCGAGCGCCGGCGGCATCGCGATGATCGCCGCGGAGGGACTGCTCGGCCCGGACATGCAGGTGATCCACGCCATCTGGGCGAACGACGAGGAGATCGAGGCCCTCGCCGCCAGCGGCGCGTCCGTGAGCCTCTCGCCGTTCACGGAGCTGCGCATCGGCTTCGGCATGCCCCTCACTGGGCGGTTCCTCGCGGCGGGCGTTCCGGTGGGGTTGTCCGTCGACACGCCCGCGCTGTCCGGCAACGCGGACATGTTCGCCGTCATGAAGGCCATCCAGAACGTGGAGAACGGCCGCGCCAACGACGAGTTCGCGCTGCCGGCGCGGCGCGTGCTCGAGCTCGCGACCGTCGAGGGCGCGCGCTCGATGGGCCTGGGCGACGAGATCGGGTCGCTCGTGCCCGGCAAGCGGGCGGACGTGATCATGGTGAACACGCGCGCGCTCAACCTCGCGGTCATGAGCGACCCCGCGCATTTGCTCGTCGAGGCCGCGCAGCCCGCGAACGTGGATACGGTGCTCGTCGACGGCCGCATCGTGAAGCGCGGCGGCCGGCTCACCCAGCTCGACGTGGACCGCATCGTCGACGAGGCGGCCGAGGCGCATGTCGCCGTGCGCCGCAGGGCAGGGTGGTCCTGACCGCGTAACTGCCGTCGTGGGAGCGGCTTTCCAGCCGCGACCTTCGCCGCTGAACTCGAGATCGCGCCTGGACAGGCGCTCCCACGGAAGACGGCGGGTCAGATGTAGCGCGTGAAGCCGCCGTCGACCTCGATGGTGGCGCCGGTGATGTAGCTCGCCCGCTCCGACACGAGGAACGCGGCCACGTCGCCGATCTCGTGGGGCTCCGCCCAGCGGCCGAGCAGCGTCTGCGACGCGATGCCGGCGCGCACCTGATCCGGCGTGGTGCCGCGAACCTTGGCCATCGCCTCGGCGCGCGCGTTCCACGACTCGACGTTGGTGAAGCCCGGGCAGATGTTGTTCACGGTGATGCCAGCGGAGGCGAGCTCCCCGGCCATGACCTTCGAGAAAGCGATGATCGAGGAGTTCTGCACGGACGTCGTGAGGGCGCCCGGCATGAGCTGCCTGCCGGTGACGCCGGAGACGTTGAGCACGCGCGGGCTGCGTCCCTTGCGCAGGTGCGGCAGGGCGTGCTTGGTCGTGTAGACGGCGGCCATGAGCTTCACGTCCAGGGCCCGCTGCCATTGCTCCGGGCCGAGCGACTCGAGCGTGCCGGGCACCATCCCGCCCACGTTGTTCACGAGAATGTCGATGCCGCCGAGCTCGGCGGCCGCGCGCGCGACGAATTCCCGGCAGCCGCTCTCCTGCGAGAGATCCACCGCCACGGCCACGACCTTGACGCCGTGCTCGCGCAGCGCGGCCGCGGCGCTCTCGAGCCGCGCCTGATCGCGGCCGGACAGCGCGACGTTGCAGCCTTCCTTCGCGAGCGAGGTGGCGATCGCGAGCCCGAGCCCCTGGCTCGATCCCGTGATCACCGCGTTCTTGCCGCGCAAGCCGAGATCCATGTCTTCCTCCTAATCGCGGTTGTCGATGCGCTTCGCGAACGCGCGCACCTCGATCGTCTCCCAGATGTCCGCCTGATAGAGCGGATCGTTGTGCTGAAAGCGCTCGACGGCCGTGCGATCCGGCGCATCCACCATGAAGAAGCTGCCGACGATCTTCTGGCCGTCGTCGCTCGTCAGCGGACCCGAAAGCAGGATCTTCACCGGGTCGGTGTCGATGTAACGCTTGTGCGCTTCCATGGCGGCCGCGCGCCGCGGTCCGGCATCGGGCTTGTCGAGACAGAAGACGACGAACAGCATGACGGGCCCAATCTCGTGACGGATGGCTGTTATAAGCGCGCCGCGCGCGACGGGTCAACCGACGCGCGAAGAAGAGAAGAACCGCGGCTGGAAAGCCGCTCCCGCCTGGCCGCTGCGGGTGGGAGCGCCTTTCCAGGCGCGACTCTTCGTTCAAGACTTACAGCACCGCGGCGAGCCGCTCCACGAGCCAGTCGATGTCGCTACGCTCGATCACGAGCGGCGGCGCGAGGCGCAGCACCTGCGCGTGCGTGTCCTTGCAGAGCACGCCGTGCTCGAGCAGCCGCTCCGAGAACCGCCGCGCCGTGCCGGCGGCCCGTTCGATCTCGACGCCGATCAGGAGCCCGCGGCCGCGGATGTCGCGCACGTGGCGGGTGCGAAGCTCGCGCAGCCGCCCCATGAGATATTCGCCGAGCTCGGCGGCGCGCTCCGCCAGCCGCTCCTCCACGATCACGTCGAGGGCGGCCTCGGCCACGGCCGCGGCGAGCGGATTGCCGCCGAACGTGCTGCCGTGATCGCCGGGCCGGAAGAGCCCCATGATCGGCTCATCCGCGAGCACGGCGGACACGGGATAGACGCCGCCGCCGAGCGCCTTGCCGAGCACCAGCACGTCGGGCCGCGCGTCCTCGTGCTGCCAGTCGAACAGGCGTCCGGTGCGCCCGAGCCCGGTCTGGATCTCGTCGAGCACGAGCAGCACGCCGCGCTCGCTGCACACCCGCCGGGCCGCGGTCAGGAATCCCGGCGGCGGCATGATGATCCCGGCCTCGGCCTGGATCGGCTCCACCAGGAACGCGGCCGTGTTCGGGCCGATGGCGGCCTCGAGCGCGCGTGCGTCGCCGAAGTCGATGAGCTTGAAGCCGGGCGTGAAGGGACCGAAATCCTCGCGGTACTGCGCCTCCGAGGAGAAGCCCACGATCGTGGTCGTGCGCCCGTGGAAGTTGTTCCGGCAGACGACGATCTCCGCCGCGTCCGCGGGCACGCCCTTGATGCGATAGGCCCATTTGCGGGCGAGCTTGATGGCGGTCTCCACCCCCTCGGCGCCCGTGTTCATGGGCAGCGCCATGTCGAACCCGGCGAGCGTGCACAGCTTCTCGAGGAAGGCGCCCATCCGGTCGTTGTAGACGGCACGAGAGGTGAGAGTGAGCCTGACCGCCTGCTCCACGAGCGCGGCGACGATGCGCGGATGCCGATGTCCCTGGTTCAGCGAGGAGTAGGCGCTGATGCAGTCGAGGTACCGGCGGCCGTCCACGTCCCACGCCCAGATGCCTTCGGCGCGCGCGATCACCACCGGCAGGGGGTGATAGTTGTGCGCGCTGACGCGCTCGGTCTGCTCGATGATGCGTTCGGACTCGCTCACAGATCGCTCCTCCACTGGCTGGCGCGAGCGAGGATCTGTTGCCCGAACAGGCTCTCGACGAGCTCCACCACGAGCTCGGCCGTGCGGTTGTGGGAATCGAACGCCGGGTTGAGCTCCATGATGTCGAGCGATCGCAGCAGCCCCGAGTCGTGAATCATCTCCATGCAGAGCTGTGCCTCGCGGTAGGTGGGCCCGCCGCGCACGGTGGTGGGGACGCCGGGCGCGATCGAAGGATCGAGGAAATCCACGTCGAAGCTCACGTGCAGATGCGCACCCTTGCGCGCCACGTGCTCGAGCGCCTGCTCCATCACCACGCGCATGCCGAGCTCGTCGATGCGCCGCATGTCGTACACGACCAAGCCGCTCTCCACCACGAGCCGCTTCTCGATGCGGTCCACCGAGCGCACGCCCACCTGCACGATGCGGTCGGCCGGCAGCATCGGATCGGCGTGGCCGAGCGCGCGCAGCGCGGGCGGCCCGTGGCCGGTGACGATGCTGAGCGGCATGCCGTGCAGATTGCCCGAGGGCGAGGACTCGGGCAGGTTGTAGTCCGCGTGGGCATCGAGCCACAGCATCGCGAGCGGCACCTCCCGCTCCGCGCACCAGCGCGCCACGGCGGCGATCGAGCCCACGCTCAAGCTGTGGTCGCCGCCCATGAGCACGGGCAGCTCGCCGCTCGCGAGGCTCGCATAGACGGCGTCCCGCACGGCCGTGCACCACGCGAGCACCTCCGGCAGATGCCGATAGCCGTCGCGCACCTCGGCCTCGGGGTTCGCGGGGCCCGCCAGATTGCCGCGGTCGACGACCTCGGGCACGAGGCGCCGCAGCGACTTGTCGAGCCCCGCCACCCGCAGCGCCTCCGGCCCCATGGACGATCCCCGGGCGCCCGCCCCGACGTCGGTGGGAGCGCCGATCAACGCGACACGCTGCGGCTGGGACATGGGATCACGAGGGAGGCGAGGTTTCGGATGAATCGAGTTTGGCATGGCGGCCGCGGCAGGGAAACCGGCCTCGCCGGTTACGCATACAATGCTCGGCCTCGACGCCCGCCGAGCCCCCAGAACGGATGTCCGAGCTCAATTTGCCGCGCGTGGTACTGAAACCAGGGCGCGAGAAGTCGCTGCACCGCCGGCACCCCTGGGTGTTCTCGGGCGCCATCGAGCGCGTGGAGGGGGAGCCGGCGCCCGGCGACACCGTGGACGTCGTGGGGGCGGGGGGCGAGCTCCTCGCCCGCGCCGCGTATTCGCCGGCCTCCCAGATCCGCGCCCGCGTCTGGACGTTCGATCCGCGCGACACCGTGGACGCGGGCTTCCTGCGGCGGCGGATCGCGCGCGCCGTGGAGGCCCGCCGCAAGCTCGGCCTGCTGGATCCGCAGGGCGCGTGCCGGCTGGTGTTCGGCGAGGCCGACGGCCTGCCCGGCCTCGTGGTCGACCGCTATGGCACCCATCTCGTCTGCCAGCTGCTATCGGCCGGCGTGGAGCGCTGGCGCGAGGCGATCGTCGACGCGCTGGTCGCGGTCATGGCGCCCGAGGGCGTGTTCGAGCGGTCGGAGGGCGCGGCACGGCGCAAAGAGGGGCTCGGCTCGAGGCGCGGCGTGCTCGCCGGCGCGCCCCCGCCGCCGCTGCTCGAGGTGCGGGTCGGCGGCGCGCGCCATCGCGTGAGCCTCGAGCACGGACAGAAGACGGGCGCGTACCTGGATCAGCAGTGGAACCGCGGCCGCGTGGCCGCCCACGCCCGCGGCGCGCACGTGCTCGACGCCTTCGCCTACACGGGCGGCTTCGGCATCGCCTGTTTGCTGGCCGGCGCGGACCGCGCCACCCTGATCGATTCGTCCGCCGAGGCGGTCCGCCAGGCCGCGGGGGAGGCGGAGCTCAACGGCGTCGCCGGGCGCTGCGAGCTCCGCGAGGGCGACGTGTTCGAGGAGCTGCGGCGGCTCCGCGACGACGGCCGCCGCTTCGGGCTCGTAGTGCTCGACCCGCCCAAGTTCGTGCACTCCGCCGAGCAGCTGCGCTCCGGCAGCCGGGGCTACAAGGACATCAACCTGCTCGGGCTCGAGCTCGCCGAGCCCGGGGGAGTGGTGGCCACGTTCTCGTGCTCCGGGCACGTGGACGCGGCGCTCTTCCAGAAGATCGTGGCCGGCGCCGCGCTGGATGCGCGCCGCGACGTGCAGATCCTCGAGCGGCTATCCCAGCCGGCGGACCATCCGGTGGCGCTCGAGTTTCCGGAGGGCGAGTACCTCAAGGGCCTGATCTTGCGGGTGTGGTGACACGCCGCTAACGTCGCACGGAATGCACGAGGAGCACCTGCAGCGCTGGCAGCACGACCATTCGTTCGGCCAGCATCTGAAACGGCCCGGCGAGACGCGCACGTTCATCGTCATCGCCATCACTGCCACGATGATGGCGGTGGAGGTGGCGGCGGGCATCGTGTTCGGCTCCATGGCCCTGCTCGCCGACGGCCTGCACATGGCGTCGCACGCGGCGGCCTTGGGGATCAACGCGTTCGCCTATGTGTATGCGCGGCGCCATGCGCACGACGCCGCGTTCTGCTTCGGCACCGGCAAGATCAACACCCTGGGCGGATTCACGGGCGCCGTGCTGCTCGCGGGCTTCGCGCTGATCATGGCCCTCGAGAGCGTCCAGCGGCTCGTGGCGCCGGTCGCGATCGCCTTCGATCAGGCCATCGCGGTGGCGGTGCTGGGGCTCGTGGTGAACGGCGCATCGGTCCTGATCCTGGGCCACGACCACGGGGCGGGGGAGGGGCACCACCACGATCACGACCACGACCATGACCATGACCACGCCGCCGCGCCACTCCTGCACCACCATCACGACGACCACAACCTGGTGTCCGCCTACCTGCACGTGCTCGCCGACGCGCTCACGTCGCTGCTCGCGATCTTCGCCCTGCTCGGCGCCAAGTATTTCGGCTTCTGGTGGATGGACCCGCTCATGGGCGTGGTGGGCGCCGTGCTCGTGGGCCGCTGGTCGTTCGGGCTGCTGAAGTCCACCAGCGCGGTGCTGCTCGACCGGGCGGCGCCGCCGTCGATCACGGAGGCGATCCGCGAGCGGATCGAGGCGCGCGACGACAACCGCATCGCGGACCTGCACGTGTGGCCCGTGGGGCCGGGCATGTACTCAGCGTTGCTGTCGGTCGTCACGCACGCCCCGAAGGCGCCCGAGCACTACAAGCGCCTCATCCCGAAGCACTTGCCCATCGTCCACGTCTCCGTGGAGGTCCACGCGTGCCAGGACGAGGAGCCGACGCGCACCGTGCGGCTGGAGCAGATGACGGTGTCTGAAAACAGATAACGCTGTATGATTTCGCCCGCATGGCCGCGCATTCCACTCATCGTCACGCCCCGGCGAAGCCGGGTCGCGTGGCCCGGCGCCGCGAGCGCGTGCGCGCGGCGCTGCTGGCCGCGGCTGCGCGGCAGTTCGCCGCACGCGGCGTGCACGCCGTGAGCGTGGAGGAGCTGCTCGCCGAGGCGGACGTCTCGCGCGCGACCTTCTATGCGATGTTCTCCAACAAATTCAGCTTGTTGGACGGACTCGTTAAACCTGTTTTAGAAGAGGCCCGCGCCGCCGTCGCGGCGCTGTCGGACCTGCCGCCCGCTGCAGCGGTGGAAGGGCTGATCGCTGCGTACTGGCGCCTGTGGCGCTCGCACCGGGACGGCCTGCTGCTCGTGGGCTCTCTGGATCCGAGCGTGCTCGAGCGGTTCCGCGCCGAGCTCGACGCCCTGCAGGCGTCCATGCTCGAGGTGCTGGCGCGAGCGGAGCGGGCGGAGCTCCTCCGCAACGGCAGCGCCCACTACTCGCTCAAGGTGCTCGCCCGCGCGGCCATCCCCTTGCTCCTGGTCTACGACGAGCACACGGCCGCCGAGCAGCTATTCGGCGACGCGCTGCGCGGGCTGCTGCTTCGGACGCATTGAAATTGCTACCGCACCTGCGCGTTCTGGCCGTGCTGTTCGCCGGCGTGCTGGTGGGCGCGCTCGACATCGCCATCGTCGGCCCCGCGTTGCCGGCCATCCGCGAGAGCTTCGGCGTCGGGCCGCGCAGCCTCTCGTGGGTCTTCAGCGTTTACATCTTGTTCTACCTGCTCGGAGCGCCCGTGCTCGCGAAGCTGTCGGACCGGCGGGGCCGCCGTCGCGCCTACGTGCTCGGGCTCGTGCTGTTCGCCGCGGGATCGCTGCTCGTGGCCTTGGCGCCGGCGTTCCCGGCGCTGCTCGCCGGGCGCGCGCTGCAGGCGTTCGGTGCGGGCGGCATGCTGCCGGTGGCGAGCGCCGTCGTGGCGGAGACCTTCCCCTTGGAGCGCCGGGGACGCGCGCTGGGCGCCATCGGCGCCGTGTTCGGCGTGGCGTTCGTGCTCGGACCGCTCCTCGGCGGTTTGCTGCTGCCGTATGGCTGGCAGTGGCTGTTCCTGATCAACCTGCCCGTCGTGGCCGCCGTCATCGCCGCCGGCTGGCAGGTGCTGCCCGCGCAGGGCGCCGCGGGCGCCGCGCCGTTCGACGCGAGCGGCGCCGCGCTGCTCGCCCTCGCGCTCGGCTGCCTCGTCTGGGGCGCGAGCCACGTGGATGCGGCCGCGCTCGCCGCGAGCCTCGCGTCGCCCGCGACTCTGCCGTGGCTGCTCGCCGCCGTGGGCGCCGGAGTGGCCTTCTGGCATGTGGAGCATCGCGCGCGCGACCCGTTGCTGCCGCCGGCGCTGCTCGGGACCTCGACGCTGCGGCGCGTCGGGGCCATCGCCTTCGCGGCGGGCCTCGTGGAGGCGGGCATGGTGTTCCTGCCCGAGATCGCGGTGGAGGGGCTCGACGTCGAGCCCGCACGCGCGAGCTTCATGCTGCTGCCGCTGGTCGCGACGCTGATCGTGGGCGCGCCCGCCGCCGGCTGGCTGCTCGACCGGCGCGGGGCGCCGCTCGTGCTGCTGCTCGGGCTCGCGTTGACCTCCTTAGGGCTCGGCGCGTTCGTGCTGCTGCCGCTCTCGACCGCGACGTTCTACGGTGCCGGGGTCTGCGTGGGCCTCGGCCTCTCCGGCCTGCTCGGCGCGCCGCTGCGCTACATCGTGCTGCAGCATGCGGGGGAGGAGCGTCGCGGCGCGGGCCAGGGGCTGCTCGCGCTCTTCCTCAGCACGGGCCGACTCGTGGGCGCGTCCGTGATCGGCGGCAGCGCCGCGGCCAGCGGCGCCGGAGCGTTCGCGGGCTATCGCACGGGCCTCGCGGTGCCCGCCGTCGCGTGCATCCTGGCGGCGCTGCTCGCGGTCGCGCTGCTGCGCGAAGGCGCGGGACGGCCGGCCGAGATACCATAGCCGGCATGCAAACCGACTGGATCGCGCCGTCGATTCTCTCCGCGGATTTCGCGCGGCTCGGCGAGGAAGTGGATGCGGTGCTGGGCGCGGGCGCCGACCTGATCCACTTCGACGTCATGGACAACCACTACGTGCCGAACCTGACGGTGGGTCCCCTCGTCTGCAAGGCGCTGCGCCGGTACGGGGTGGAGGCGCCGATCGACGTGCACCTCATGGTGAAGCCCGTCGACCGCATCATTCCCGACTTCGCGGCCGCGGGCGCCACCTACATCAGCATCCACCCCGAGGCGACGGAGCACCTCGACCGGTCGTTGCAGCTCATCCGGGATCATGGCTGCAAGGCCGGGCTGGTGTTCAACCCGGCCACGCCCTTGAACTGGCTCGACCACGTGCTCGACAAGCTCGACCTCGTGCTCCTCATGTCCGTGAATCCCGGGTTCGGCGGCCAGGAGTTCATCGAATCCGCGTACGACAAGATCGCGACGGCGCGGCGCCTGCTCGATGCGTCGGGCCTGCCGATCCGCCTCGAGGTGGACGGCGGCATCAAGACGGACAACATCGCCCGCGTGGCGGCCGCCGGCGCGGACACGTTCGTCGCGGGCTCGGCGATCTTCGGCTCGCGCGACTACGCGGGCACGATCGCGGCCATGCGCCGCGAGATCGCCTCGGCGCGCTGACCGTCTCGGGCGGCATCGCGGGCCGCGACGGGGCTCGGCGCGGCAAACGGCGGATTGGGCTCGCCGCCGCGATCTTTGCACCCCGGTTCTGCTATGCTCGCGCGCGGCAAAAGCCGGCACCTGCAAGTGAGCTTCGATGACTTGGACGGTCCACAAGTTCGGCGGCACGAGCGTCGCGGACGC
>DATCLY010000001.1:0-26561 GCA_036563665.1 Gammaproteobacteria bacterium | reverse complement strand
GTCGACAACGCGGTCGACAGCATGTCGAGCCTGCTCGAGCCGCTCATCATGGCCATCCTGGGCGTGCTCGTCGGCGGCCTCGTGGTCGCGATGTATCTGCCGATCTTCAAGCTCGGATCGGTCGTCTAAGCGGCAAGCGATCCATGAGGGTGCCGCTGCACGCGCGCCGCGGCTGGCGGCCCCTGCTCCGGGCGGCGACAATACGCGCGTCCGCCACGTGAGCCTGCCGCCGTGGAGCTCTTCGCGCTCTATCCCGCCGCCCTCTTCATCCTGGCCGTCGTCCTCGGCCTCGTCGTCGGCAGCTTCCTGAACGTCGTCGCCTACCGCCTGCCGATCATGCTGGAGCTCGCCTGGCGCGAGCAGTGCGCGGAGCTCGCGGGCAGCGAGCCGCAGGCGCCGCCGCACGGCGCTCAGGCGCCTCCCCACGCTGGGGACAGAACCTTCAACCTCTGGTGGCCGCCCTCCGCCTGCCCGAGCTGCGGCACCCCCATCGCGCCCTGGCATAACATCCCGGTGCTGAGCTTCCTGTGGCTTCGCGGCAAGTGCGCGAGCTGCGGCCACCGCATCTCCCCGCGGTATCCCATCGTGGAAGGCTCCGCGGCGCTCGCCGCCCTCGTCGTGGCCTATGTCTTCGGGCCCACCTGGCAGACGGCCGCGGGCCTGCTCTTCACCTGGACGCTGCTCGCGCTCACCCTCATCGACCTGGACCACAAGCTCTTGCCCGACTCGCTGACCCAGCCCCTGCTCTGGGCGGGGCTGCTGCTCGCGCTCTTCACCGTGGGCGGCGCGCCCGTCTTCGCGGACCTGCGCTCGAGCGTGATCGGCGCGGCGGCGGGGTACCTGATCCTCTGGGGCGTGTACCACCTCTTCAAGCTCCTGACGGGCAAGGAAGGCATGGGGTACGGCGACTTCAAGCTGCTCGCGGCGATCGGCGCCTGGCTCGGATGGCAGATGCTGCCCCTGGTGATCCTGCTCTCGGCCGCCGTGGGGTCGGTGGTGGGGATCGGGCTCATCGTCTTCAAGCGGCAGTCGCGGCACGAGCCCATTCCGTTCGGGCCGTATCTGGCCGGGGCCGGGTGGATCGCCATGTTGTGGGGGGAGGAGATCGTGAGGTGGTATGAGAGGGGGATGTTGTAGACGAAGATCGCGGCTGGAAAGCCGCTCCCACAGGGGAAGGTCGCGGCTGGAAAGCCGCTCCCACAGAGCAAGGTCGCGGCTGGAAAGCCGCTCCCACAGGCCGTGCTGACGGTGGGGCTCACGGGGGGCGTCGCGAGCGGCAAGTCCGCTGTCACGGGGATGTTCGCGAAACGCGGCGTGCCCATCGTGGACACCGACCTCATCGCGCGCGAGGTGGTGGCGCCCGGCGAGCCGGGCCTTACGGCCGTGCGCGAGGCGTTCGGCGAGGAGGTCCTCACGGCCACCGGCGAGCTCGACCGGCGCAAGCTCCGCGAGATCGTCTTCGCGGATGAAGCGCAGCGGCGGCGGCTCGAGGGCATCCTGCATCCGCTCATCCGCGCCCGCACGCTCGAGCGGCTACGCTCGCTCGAGGCGCCGTACGCCATCGTCGCCGTGCCGCTCCTCGTCGAGACGGGGTTCGGCAAGCTCGTCGATCGCGTGCTGGTGGTGGACTGTCCCGAGGAGGTACAGCTCGCGCGGCTCATGGCACGCGACTCGCTCACGCGCGAGCAGGCGACGGCGATGATTCGCGCGCAGACGGATCGCGCTACGCGCCTCGCCGCCGCCGACGACGTCATCGACAACGGCGGCGATCTTGTCGTCACCGAGCGACAAGTGGAGCAGCTGCATCGCAAGTACCTCGAGCTCGCGCGCGATCGAAGCGCGCGCAATTAAACATAGTTTGAACGGCGTCACGAGGTCGCGCAGAATAGCGCGATGGCAAAGCCCGCCACCCACTTCACGCCGCAAGCCGCAGAAGCGAGAGTGCTGAAGTTCGAGCAGCCGTTGAACGAGCGGATGCGCACCTTTCTGCGGGTGGAGTTCCTCCACGACCAGATGCTCTACCACACCGACGATCCGACCGATTACGGATCGCGCGCGGCGGTGGCGGCGCTGCTCGAGCTCGTCACCATCCTCGGCCGGGGCGACGTGCGCTCCGACGCGCTGAAGGAGCTCGACCGCCACGCCGAGAACCTCGCGAGGTACCGCAGCCAGCCGGGCGTCGATCCCGTGCGGCTCGCGGGCCTCATGACGAAGGTGGACCAGCTCCGCAGGCGGCTCCAGGAGGCGGGCTCGCATCTCCTCAACCCGCTGAAGGAGTGCGACTTTCTGAACAGCGTGCGGCATCGCAGCGCCATCCCCGGGGGCACGTGCATGTTCGACGTGCCGGATTACGGGTACTGGCTGCATTTGCCGGCGGAGGTTCGAGCCGAGCACCTGCGCGAATGGGCGAGCCACGTGAAGCCGCTCTGCGAGGCGGTGTCGGAGGTGCTGTGGCTCACCCGCGAAGGCACGGAGCCGGTCGAGTGCGTGGCGCCCGGGGGCCTCTATCACCACAACCTCGACCGCAGCGAGCAGGCGAATCTCGTGCGCGTTCTGCTGCCCGCGAACGTCGGCATCTTCCCCGAGGTGAGCGCGGGTCAGCACCGGTTCACGGTGCGGTTCGTGCGCTGGCGGGGCGTGCAGGCGCGTCCGGTGCAGGTGACGGAAGACGTGCGGTTCCTGCTGAGCCTGTGCTGAGGGTCGCGGCCCGAGAGCCGGTTCTGTTAAGACCCTAGCATCGCGGCTGGAAAGCCGCTCCCACGGGCTTCGTTCACCCCCCGAGCAGCAGATCGACGATCGGGCGGTCGGCGGGGAGCAGGCCGATGGTCTCGAGCTCGGCGACCGGCACCCAGCGGATCTCCTGCCCCTCCCGCGCGTGCGGCTCGCCGCCGAAGCGCTCCACCCGCCACACGTCGAGGACGACGCTGCGCTCGGGGTACTCGTGGGCCAGCTCGAGCACGGGCTCCGCCTCCAGGACCTCGACGCCGAGCTCCTCGTGCAGCTCGCGCCGCAGGGCGGCCAACCGGTCCTCGCCGGGGAGCGACTTGCCCCCGGGGAACTCCCAGTAGCCCGCCATGTGCGTGCCCGGTCTGCGCCGGTTCACGAGCACCTCGCCCCGGGCGTTGGTGAGCAGGCCGACGAGGACGTGCAGGCGGGGGCGGACGTCCGCCTTCATCGACGGCCGGCCGCCGTCACGTCAGACGACCGTGGCACTGCTTGTACTTCTTGCCGGAACCGCAGGGGCAGGGCTGGTTGCGGCCCACCTTCGGCTGCTCGCGCACGTACGGGGCCACGGGCTCGGGCGGCTCCGCCGCAGGCCGCGGCATCCCGGGCGACGGCCGCGGCATGCCGGCGAAGGCGGCCGCGGGCATGCGCTCGCGCCCCGGCGGGCCGGCGGGCGGCGGAGGCGGCGGCACGGCTGTCAGCGACGGCGCGGCGGCGTGCTGGTAACGCAGCTTGCTCGGGTCCGGGGACGCGGGCTCGGCGGCTTGCACGTCCTCGGGCCTGCGGATCTGCACCTTCGACAGGATGGCGATCGTGTCGCGCTTCACGCGGTCCAGCATGTTGCTGAACATCTCGAACGCCTCGCGCTTGTACTCCTGCTTCGGGTTGCGCTGCGCGTAGCCGCGCAGGTGGATGCCCTGGCGCAGGTAGTCGAGCGCCGCGATGTGCTCCTTCCAGTGCGCGTCGAGCTGGCGGAGCATGACGGCCTTCTCGAGCTCGTGCATGAGCCGCGGGCCGACCTCGTCCACCTTTTTCTGATATTCGGCCTCCACGCGCTCCACCACGAGCTTGCGCAGCGCCGCCTCGTCGATGGAGGAGTCGTCCTCGAGCAGCTTCGCCACGTCGAGGTGCAGCCCGAACTCGCGCTCCAGCGCCTTCGTGAGCCCCTCCTTGTCCCACATCTCCTCCACGCTCTGCGGCGGCACGTGCTCGTCGATGACGGCGTTCACCACCTCCGCGCGGATCGCCCTGATGGCGTCGGCGATGTCCTCCGCCTCCATGAGCTCCGTGCGCTGCTGGTAAACGACCTTGCGCTGGTCGTTCGCCACGTCGTCGTACTCGAGGAGCTGCTTGCGGATGTCGAAGTTGTGGGCCTCCACCTTGCGCTGGGCGCGCTCGATCTGCCGCGACAGCATCTTGCTCTCGATGGCCTCGCCCGGCTTCATGCCGGCCCGCTGCAGCAGCCGCTTGGTGCGCTCGGGGTCGCCGAAGATCCGCATGAGGTTGTCTTCTAGCGACAGGTAGAACCGGCTCGACCCCGGGTCGCCCTGGCGGCCGGAACGACCGCGGAGCTGGTTGTCGATGCGGCGGGACTCGTGACGCTCGGTGCCGATGATGTGCAGGCCGCCCAGCGCCACTACCTGCTCGTGGCGGCGCTTCCAGTCTTCCTCGAGCGCCCGGATCGCCTCCTCGGTCGGGTTCTCGAGCCGTGCCTTCTCGGCTTCCAGGTTGCCGCCGAGCACGATGTCGGTGCCGCGGCCGGCCATGTTCGTGGCGATGGTCACGGCGCCCGGGCGGCCCGCCTGCATCACGATCTCCGCCTCGCGCTCGTGATACTTCGCGTTCAGCACCTGGTGGGGGATTCCCTCCTTGCGCAGCAGGCCCGAGAGGAACTCCGAGGTCTCGATGGACGTGGTGCCCACCAGCACGGGCTGCTGGCGCCGGTAGCAGTCCTTGATGTCCTCGATGATGGCGTCGAACTTGTCCTTCTGCGTGAGGTAGACGAGGTCGGGCGCGTCCTCCCGGATCATCGGCTTGTGGGTGGGGATCACCACCACCTCGAGGCCGTAGATCTGCTGAAACTCGTACGCCTCCGTGTCCGCCGTGCCCGTCATGCCGGCGAGCTTCTTGTACATGCGGAAGTAGTTCTGGAAGGTGATGGAGGCTACGGTCTGGTTCTCCTCCTTCACCCGCACCCCTTCCTTCGCCTCGATGGCCTGATGCAGGCCGTCGGACCAGCGCCGGCCCGGCATGGTGCGGCCGGTGAACTCGTCGACGATGATCACCTCGCCGTCCTTGACGATGTAGTCCACCTCCCGCTTGAAGAGGCCGTGCGCGCGCAGCGCCGCGTTGAGGTGGTGCATCAGGCGGATGTTCGCGGGGTCGTACAGGCTCTCGCCGGTCTCGAGCAGCCCCTCCTGGATGAGGAGCTGTTCCACCTTCTCGTGGCCCTCCTCCGTGAGGTGCGCCTGTTTGGTCTTCTCGTCGATCGAGTAGTCGCCCGGCACGTAGAGCTGCGCCTTGGGCGGCTTGGTCGTCGCGTCGATCTCGATCAGGTGATAGCCGCCTTCGCGCGCGCGGGCGAGCGCGGCCCCCGTGGACATCACGCCCAGCGAGCGCCCCTTGGTATCGAGCAGCTCCACCTGCGTGGCCTCGATCTCCTCGTTGGCCTTGCCGGGCGGCGGGTTGTGCAGGCGCAGCTTCGGGATGAGCTTGTTGATGCGGACGTAGAGCTCGGTGCTCTCCTCCGCACGCCCCGAGATGATGAGCGGCGTACGGGCCTCGTCGATCAGGATCGAGTCCACCTCGTCGACGATGGCGTAGGCGAGGGAACGCTGCACGCGGTCCTCGAGGCGGAACGCCAGGTTGTCGCGCAGGTAGTCGAAGCCGAACTCGTTGTTGGTGCCGTAGGTGATGTCGGCGGCGTAGGCGCGGCGCTTCTCCTCGAAGGACTGGCCGGCCTTGATCACGCCCACCTCGAGCCCGAGGAAGCGGTACACGGGACCCATCCAGTCCGCGTCGCGCTGGGCGAGGTAGTCGTTCACGGTGACCACGTGCACGCCTTCGCCGGTGAGAGCGTTCAGGTAGGCGGCGAGCGTCGCCACCAGCGTCTTGCCTTCGCCGGTGCGCATCTCGGCGATCTTGCCCTGGTGCAGGGCGATGCCGCCGATGAGCTGCACGTCGAAGTGGCGCATCTTGATGGTGCGCCGCGCGGCCTCGCGCACGGCCGCGAACGCCTCGGGCAGCAAGGCGTCGAGGTTCTTCTCCTCCGCGTACCGGGCCTTGAACTCGGCGGTCTTCTGCCGCAGGGCCTCGTCGGACAGCTTCTGGAACTCGGGCTCGAGGGCGTTCGCCGCTGCGACCAGCACGCGGTAGCTCTTCAGGAGCCGTTGATTGCGCGTGCCGAAGATCCCGGTGATGAGGTTCGTGACGGTGTTGAGCAACAGCGGTCCTCGAGGGTGGAAACCGAGAGCGGGCTATTCTAACTCGCCCCCGGCACGGGGCCGGGGGCGTACGGGCATATTAGACGGGGAGAGGGGCCGAACATTCCCCGGGCCGAGGCCCGGCGGGCGGGCCGGCTTCCGGGTGGGAGCGGCTTTCCAGCCGCGACGCTTCAGGCCTTCGAAGTCAAGATCGCGGCTGGAAAGCCGCTCCCACAGGTTTCGTTTTGCCGGAGACTATTTGCCGATGTAGGTCAGCGGGTCGACGGCGCGGTCGTTCAGCAGCACCTCGAAGTGCAGGTTCGGGCCGGTGGCCCGGCCGGTGCTGCCCATGCGGGCGATCACCTGACCCCGCTTGACCGTGTCGCCCACGGCCACGAGGTTGTCCGCGTTGTGGGCGTAGCGGGTCACGTAGCCGTTGCCGTGGTTGATCTCCACGAGCTGGCCGTACCCGTGCCGCTCGCCCGACCAGATCACCACGCCCGAGGCCACGGCCACGATCTCCGCCCCCGGCCGGGAGGCGAAGTCCACGCCTCGATGGAAGGCCCGCCGGCCCGTGAAAGGATCGGTCCGGTGGCCGAAGCGCGAGGAGATGTAGCCGGAGGAGACGGGCCGCCCCTCGGGGTGCACCTCCTCCCGGAGCTTGCGGTTCAGCAGGAAATCCTCGAGCACGGAGAGCTGGCTCGCCCGGCTGGCGAGCTGGCGGTCGAGGGCGTTGATGACGCCCGTCACCTTCATGAACTCGTTATCGGGCAGGGGCTCCTCGGGCCCGCCCAGCGCCGGCACCGAGCTGAAGTCGAACTCGCCGTCGGTCAGCCCGGCCATCTGCGTGAGGCGCTCGCCGAGCGCATCGAGCCGCACGATGTGGGCGTTCATCTGCCCCAGGCGCAGCGCCAGCGCGTCGAGGTTCTGCTGTAGCGTGGTGCGCGTGGCGTCGAGCACGGCGCGCTGCTGGTCGAGCTCCTGGCGCCATTCCTCGAGCTGCGCCCGGGGGTTCACCGCGCCGAAAACACCCGCCGTCCAGAACCCGCCGTAGAACGCCGCCCCGCAGACCGCGATCGCCACGCTGGCGATCCACAACCAGCCCCGGCGGGAGCTCAACGAGAGCTGCCCGATCTGGCCACGGTTCTTGGACAGGAGTATCAGCTGCATGTGCCCCCTCGGCCGATCGCTTGTCGTTCGTTGTTATCGGCACGACGCGCCACCGGTAAAAGGGGGCCGAGCAGCCAGTGCGCTGCTGTCGGCAGGCGCCGGCTTTCCGCCGGCGTCGAGTGCGTTCTGTAAACTGACACCCGGCAACCCCGCTATCGCCAGGAGAATGCTCCCGTGGACCGGTGGCTTTGCGCCCCGCCCTCTCGGACGGTTTACCCTGATCGGGTGGAGGAAGCATGCCGGAGATCCGTGCTCTCGCTCAAGGTTTCTGGACGAAATCTTGATGCCGATCTCAGCGGATCGTGAATCGAGCGCCTAGAAGCCTCGCAGAGCTGCTTCGTTCCGGCCAGCTCGCGGCCCTGCGCGAGGCCGCGGACGAGCGGCGCGAGCTAACTGAGCGAATCAGGGCGCTTTTGCCGCCCGAGGAGGCCGAACATTTGCGCGCGGCCTCTATGACAGAATCCGGCGATCTCGTGCTCGTGATGGACACGCCGGCGTGGGCCGCACGCGTGCGCTACTGCACGGCCGGCCTGCCGGCAGGCCGCGTGCGGGTTCGGGTGCTACCGGAGAGCGAAGCGGCCGGGTAGCTGGCGCCCGCTCCGGCGCTGAAGGATCGCGGCTGGGAAAGCCGCTCCCACCTGCCTTTCGGCCACCTCTCAGTACGACGGCGCAGACGACATAATCGCGGCTCGAACGCCGCCCTGGGGGCAGGGTCGACCGCCGGGGGCTAGGTGGTGGGCGCGAGCTGGTAGGAGACCGGCGAGTGGCGCTGGTCCTCGAACACCACTTCCTCGTACGCCTCCGGCGCGCTGAGCAGCTCCCGCAGCAGCAGGTTGTTGAGCTTGTGCCCGGACTTGTAGCCCGCGAACTCGCCCACCGGCGGGGCGCCGAGCAGATAGAGGTCGCCGATCGCGTCGAGCATCTTGTGGCGCACGAACTCGTCGCGGAAGCGCAGGCCGTCCTCGTTGAGCACCCGGTAGTCGTCCATCACGATGGCGTTGTCGAGGCTGCCGCCCAAGGCGCGCTGATGCGCCCGCGAAGTCTCGAGGTCCCTGAGGAACCCGAACGTCCGCGCCCGGCTGATCTCGCGCAGGAACGCGGCCGTCGAGAAGTCCATCGTCATGGCCTGGCGGTGCTTGCGCAGCGCCGGATGGTCGAAGTCGATCTCGAACGACAGCCGGAAGCCGTCGTGCGGCGTGAAGCGCGCCCACTTGTCGCCCTCGCGCACCTCGACCGGCTTCTTGATGCGGATGAACCGCTTCGGCGCGTTCTGCTCCTCGATGCCCGCGGACTGGATCAGGAACACGAACGGCGCCGCGCTGCCGTCCATGATGGGGACCTCGGCCGCGGTGAGATCCACGAAGGCGTTGTCGATGCCGAGCCCGGCGAAGGCCGACATCAGGTGCTCGACGGTGGCGACCTTCGCGCCCGCGTGCTCGAGCGTGGTGCCGAGCATGGTCTCGGTGACGTTCAGCGCGGAGGCGGGAACGTCCACCGGCTCGGGTAAATCCAGCCGACGGAACACGATGCCGGTATTGGGCGGCGCCGGGCGCAAGGTCATGTAGACCTTGTCGCCGCTGTGCAGACCGATCCCGGTGGCCCGGATCGCTTCTTTCAAGGTGCGCTGTCGCAAGACTCCCGCAACTCCCTTGCTGTCCAGCCGCCCTGTCGGCCCCGCATCGCGCCCCGGGAAAGGCGCTCCCACCACCAAGGATCCCACGCCGGTTGGGTAGGAGCGGCTTCCCAGCCGCGATTCCTACACGGCGCGCCGGGGCCTTCGCGGAAGCGAGGCGGCAGCGCACCGTAGCATACGGCCCCAACCAGCGGCAAGGAAGGACCGCGTGATTCGGGGTGCGCCCTAAGCCACGTCAGTCCGCCTGCCGCCGCAGGAACGCCGGGATGTCCAGCAGGTCCTCGAAGCTCTCGTGAGGCGCCATGCCGTCGCCCACGGCCCGCCGGCGCTGCACCGCAGGTTTCTCGAGCTCGGCATAGTTCGGCTCCCGGAGCTTCGGAGGCGCCGTCCGCCGCACCACCTTCATGGTCTGCTCGCCGAGCACGCTCGGCTGGCCGAGGCCCGTGGCCACCACCGTGACGCGGATCTCGTTGGACATCTCCGGGTCGATCACCGTGCCGATCACCACGGTGGCGTCGTCCGAGGCGAACTGCTTGATCGTGTCGCCCACGGCCTGGAACTCGCCGATGGAGAGATCCATGCCGGCCGTCACGTTCACGAGAATGCCGTTCGCGCCCGCCAGGTTGATGTCCTCGAGCAGCGGGCTCGACACGGCCGCCTCGGCCGCCGTCCGCGCCCGGTCCTCGCCGGTGGCTATCCCCGAGCCCATCATCGCCATGCCCATCTCGGACATCACGGTGCGCACGTCTGCGAAGTCCACGTTGATGAGCCCCGGCCGCGTGATGAGCTCCGCGATGCCCTGCACCGCGCCCTGCAGCACCTCGTTCGCGGCGCGGAACGCGTCGAGCAGCGTGGTCTGCGGTCCGAGCACGGTGAGCAGCTTCTCGTTCGGGATCGTGATCAACGAATCCACGTGACGCCCGAGCTCGGCGATGCCCTGCTCGGCGATGCGCATGCGCTTCGCGCCTTCCATGTGGAACGGCTTCGTCACCACCGCCACCGTGAGGATGCCGAGCTCCTTCGCGAGCTGCGCCACCACGGGCGCGGCGCCCGTGCCCGTGCCGCCGCCGAGCCCCGCGGTGATGAACAGCATGTCCGCGCCTTCGATCACCTCCTGGATGCGGTCGCGGTCCTCCATGGCGGCCTGCCGTCCCACGTCGGGGTTGGCCCCGGCGCCCAGGCCCTTGGTGATGTTGCAGCCGATCTGCAGCCCCGTCTTCACCTTGGAGTTCTTCAGCGCCTGCGCGTCGGTGTTCGCGCAGATGAAGTCCACGCCCTCGATGCCCTGCCGCACCATGTGCGAGACGGCGTTGCCCCCGCCTCCGCCGATGCCGAGCACCTTGATCACAGCGTTCTGGCTGTAGCCGTCCATCAGTTCAAACATCGCCCCTGTCTCCTTGAGCCGTGAGTGTTAGAAATTGCCCGTGAACCAAGCCTTCATCCGGTCGAACGCGCTGCCGATCCCGAACCTCGAGCCCGAGCTCTCCCCCTTCTGAAGCAGCGCCTGCCGGCTGTAGAGCAGCAACCCCACGCCCGTCGCGTGGATGGGGTTGCGCACCACGTCCGAGAGCCCCTCCACGTACTGCGGCACGCCGAGCCGCACCGGCATGTGGAACACCTCCTCGGCGAGCTCGATCGCGCCTTCCATCTTGGCGCTGCCGCCGGTGAGCACGATGCCGGCCGCGAGCAGCTCCTCGAAGCCCGAGCGGCGCAGCTCCTCGCGGATCAGGTGAAAGAGCTCCTCGTAGCGCGGCTCCACCACCTCCGCGAGCGTTTGCCGCGCGAGCCGCCGCGGCGGACGGTCGCCCACGCTCGGCACCTCGATGGTCTCGTCGGGGTTCGCGAGCTGCGAGAGCGCGCACGCGTACTTGATCTTGATCTCTTCCGCGTACGGCATCGGCGTGCGCAGGCTGACCGCGATGTCGTTGGTCACCTGATCGCCCGCGATCGGGATCACCGCCGTGTGCTGGATGGCGCCGCCGAAGAACACGGCGATGTCGGTGGTGCCGCCGCCCATGTCGACGATGCACACGCCGAGCTCCTTCTCGTCCTCGGTGAGCACGGCGTAGCTCGACGCGAGCTGCTCGAGCACCACGTCTTCCACCGTGAGCCCGCAGCGCTGCACGCACTTGACCACGTTCTGCGCCGCGCTCACCGCCCCCGTCACGAGGTGGACCTTCGCCTCGAGCCGCACGCCCGACATGCCGATCGGCTCGCGAATGCCTTCCTGCGAGTCGATGATGAATTCCTGCGGCAGCACGTGGAGCACGCGCTGGTCGGCAGGGATCGCCACCGCGCGCGCGGCGTCGATCACGCGCTCCACGTCGCTCGCGCTCACTTCCTTGTCGCGGATCGCCACGATGCCGTGCGAGTTGAGCGAGCGCACGTGGCTGCCCGCGATGCCGGTGTACACCGAGTTGATCTCGCAGCCCGCCATCAGCTCGGCTTCCTCCACCGCGCGCTGGATGGAGCTCACGGTGGATTCGATGTTGACGACCACCCCCCGCTTCAAGCCGCGGGACGGGTTCGAGCCGATGCCGATCACCTCGATGCGATTGTCGGGCGACAACGCGCCGACGATGGCCACCACCTTCGACGTGCCGATGTCGAGGCCGACCAGGAGCTTGCGGTCGTCCCGCCTACCCATTCCCAAGCGCTCCGTTGCCGTTAACCACGCCCTGCCGCCTCCTTCGCGGCGAGCGCCGCCCCGTTGGCCGAAGCGTCGCGCCACGACGGCGCCTCCGCTCCCGGCAACGCGATCACCCGGGGATGGCGCGCCGTCTCGGCGCCGCCTTCGTCGTTGACCCAGCCCACCGCAAAACCGTTCGTGTAGCGAAGATCCACGTAGCGCACGCGCTCGAGCTCGGGGCCGAGCGCGGGCGTCACCACCTCGAAAAACCTTTCCAGCCGCTCGTCGAGCGCGTGCCGGCCGAGCCGGATCTCCTGACCGCCGGCGAGCACGATGCGCCACGCGCCGCGCTCGTCGAGCTCGAGCGACTCGAGCGCGAGGTTCGCGGCCGCGAGCTGGCCGCGCACGGCGAGGTAGCGCTCCGCCACCTCGCGCTCGCTCCCGGGCGGCCCCGCGAGCTTCGGCAGCTCCGGGAACTCGTGCTGCACGCCCTCGATGAAGAGCTCGCCGCGCACGTCGAGCAGGCCGTCCTCGCCCCAGCGCGCGGCGGCGCGATGCTCCGTGACGGTGACCACCAGCGTGTCGGGCCACGCGCGGCGCGCTTCCGCCTTGTCCACCCACGGGAGCGCCTCCACGTTGTCGCGCACCGCGATCAGATCCAGCGACAGGAAGCCGCGGCGCAGCTCCGGCGCGACGGCCGCCTCGATCTGGATCGGCGTCACGCGCTGGAACGATCCCTCGAGCACGAGCTTCTGCACGGGACGGTCCAGGAGCGCGTGCAGCCCCGCGCCGGCGGCGGCCAGCACGCCGAGCGTGAGCGGCGGCACCACGAGGACGTGCCAGGGCACGCGCACCGCGAGCAGCCGCGCGAGGCCGCGCCGCGGTTGCGGCGGCCGGCGACGGTTGGCGCGGCGCCCGATCACCGCTTCGTCCCTCCCGCGGGCTCGCCGAGGATGCGCACCTCGAGCTCGAGCTCCACGCCGAACTGCCGCGCCACCTCCGCGCGCACGTGCTCGATGAGCCGCTCGATGTCGTCGGCCGTGGCCGTGCCGGTGTTCAGAATGAAATTGCCGTGCTTCTCCGACACCATGGCGCCGCCGAGCCGGAAGCCCTTGAGGCCCGCCTGCTCGATCAGGCGGCCGGCGTAGTCGCCCGGCGGGTTGCGGAACACGGAGCCGCAGCTCGGCACGCGCAGCGGCTGCGACGCCGCGCGCTGCGCGAGCAGCCGCTTGAGCGTCGCCTCGTCGGTGACCGTGTCGTGCTCGAAGCGGAAGTCGGCGCCGAGGAACCACTCGTCGGGCGGCTGCTCCGGCTCGCCCGACGCTTCCGAGGATCGCGGCTGGAAAGCCGCTCCCACGTCGGATCTTTCGGGGCGCAGCCGCACCGTGCGATAACCCACCTCGAAATCCGTCCGCGGCCGCAGGCGGCGCACGCCGTGGCGGTCGATCGTCTCCACGCGCTCCACGTGGCTCCAGGTCTCGCCGCCGAACGCGCCCGCGTTCATGGCGAGCGCGCCGCCCACGCTGCCGGGGATGCCGGCGAAGAAGGCCGCCGGGCCGAGCTGCCAGCGCACGCACTGCCGCGCGAGCAGCGCGCACGGCAGGCCCGCGGACGCGTGCACGCCCGTGTCGTCGAAGCGCTCGAGGCGCCTGACGAGCCTGCCCGTCGCGACGACGACGCCCCTGATGCCGCCGTCGCGGACGAGCAGGTTCGACCCCAAACCGAGGAAATGCACCGGCGTCTCGCGCGGCAGGTTGGCGAGGAACGCTTCGAGCTCCTCCACCGTGGCGGGCTCGAAGAACACGTCGGCGGGACCGCCCACGCGCCACGAGGTGTGTCTGCGCATCGGCTCGTTGCGCAGCACGGATGCCTTCGTCACATCGTCCACCGCTGCATTCACGTCTTCGGCACTCCTATGCGCGCGCGCACGCCGAGCGCCTGCGGCAGCCCCGCGGCGACGGCCCCGATGCTGCCGGCGCCCAGGGTGAGCACGACGTCGTCGGCGCGCAGAATCGGCGCGAGCACGGCGGCGAGATCGGTCACGTCCTCCACGAACACGGGCTCCACGGCGCCCCGCACCCGCACCGCCCGCGCGAGCGCCTTGCCGTCCGCGTCGGGCAGCGGCGCCTCGCCCGCGGCGTACACGTTCGTGAGCACGAGCGCGTCCACGCCGGACAGCACCTGCGCGAAGTCGTCGAGCAGCGCGCGGGTGCGCGTGTAACGGTGCGGCTGGAACGCCACCACGAGCCGCCGGCCGGCGAACGCCTCGCGCACCGCCGCGATGCTCGCCGCGATCTCCGTCGGGTGATGGCCGTAGTCGTCGATGAAGGTCACGCGGCCCGCGTCCGTCTGCACGGTGCCGAGCACCTGCAGCCGGCGATCGATGCCGCCGAATTTCTCGAGCGCCCGCTGCAGCGCGCGATCGTCGATCCCGAGCTCCGCGGCCACGGCCACGGCGGCGAGGGCGTTGCGCACGTTGTGCAGGCCCGGCAGGTTCAGGTCGATCGCGAGCGGCGCCTCGTGCTCGCGCTCGCGCCGGCGCACCTTGAAACGCATGCGCAGCCCGCGCCGCTCGATGTCGTACGCCTGCACGTCGGCGCGGTCGTCGAGCCCATAGCTCGTCACGCGGCGGCCCACCTGCGGGATCAGCGCGCGGGTGTTCGCGTCGTCCGAGCAGAGCACGGCGAGGCCGTAGAACGGCAGGTTGTGCAGGAAGTCGAGGAACGCCTGCTCCAGGCGGCGCATGTCGTTGTCGTAGGTGCCCAGGTGATCGGCGTCGATGTTGGTCACCACGGCGATCATCGGCTGCAGGTGCAGGAACGACGCGTCGCTCTCGTCCGCCTCGGCCACGAGATAGCGGCCGGCCCCGAGGCGCGCGTTGGCGCCCGCCGACAGCAGCCGGCCGCCGATCACGAACGTGGGATCGAGGCCGCCTTCGGCGAGCACGCTGGCGATCAGGCTCGTGGTGGTGGTCTTGCCGTGAGTGCCCGCGATGGCGATGCCGTAACGGAACCGCATGAGCTCGGCCAGCATCTCGGCGCGCTGCACCACGGGGATGCGGCGCGCGTGCGCGGCCACCACCTCGGGGTTGTCGCGCGCCACGGCGCTCGACACGACGACCACGTCGGCGTGCTCGATGTTCGCCTCCGCGTGGCCCTCGCGCACGTCGGCGCCCAGCGATTGCAGGCGCGCGGTCACGGCCGTGAGCTTGAGATCGCTGCCTTGCACGCGGTAGCCGAGATTGAGCAGCACCTCGGCGATGCCCGCCATGCCGGCGCCGCCGATGCCGACGAAGTGGATCGTCCTGATCCGGCCCATGCGATCGTTCATCGGGCGCCTCCCGCTTCCATGCACGCGGCCGCGATGCGCTCCGCGGCGCCGGGCTTCGCCTGCGCCCGCGCCCGCTCCGCGAGCTCGAGCAGCTTCGCGCGGTCGTGGAGCAGCGCGTCGAGCTCGCGCGCGAGCCGCTCGGGCGTGAGGTCGCGCTCCGCGATGATGACGCCTGCGCCGCGGCCCGTGAACGCCTCGGCGTTCTTCGTCTGGTGATCGTCGATCGCGTGCGGGAACGGAATCAGCACGGCGCCGACGCCGGCCGCCGCGAGCTCGGATACCGTGAGCGCGCCGGCGCGCGCGACCACGAGGTCCGCCCAGCCGTACGCCTCGGCCATGTCGTCGATGAAGGCCGTCACCTGCATGCGCTCGTCCGCGCCGTGCAGCTCCGCATAGCGGCCGCGCGTGTCGTCGAAGTTGCGGCTGCCCGCCTGATGGCGCACTTCGGGCCGCCGCTCGGGCGGCAGCAGCGCGAGCGCCTCGGGCAGCAGGCGGTTGAGCGCCCTCGCCCCCTGGCTCCCGCCGAGCACGAGCAGCCGCGGGCGCTGCCCGCTGCGATGGGCGAACCGCTCGCGGGGAGGGGGCAGCGCCTCGATCGACGCGCGCACGGGGTTGCCCACGTGCTCCGCGCGCACGCCGGGCGGGAAGCTGCCGGGGAACGCCTCGAACACCCGCGCGGCGAGCCGCGCGAGCCAGCGGTTGGTCGTGCCCGCGATCGCGTTCTGCTCGTGGATCAGGAGCGGTCTGCGGGCGAGCCACGCCGCGAGCCCGCCGGGCCCCGCCACGAAGCCGCCCATGCCGAGCACGGCGGACGGCCGCCGCCGGTTCAGCATGGCGAGCACCTGCGCCACGGCCAGCGCGATGCGAAACGGCGCCGCCACCCAGGCGAGCGCGCCCTTGCCGCGCAGGCCCGAGATCGAGATCCACTCGATGTCGATGCCGTGCTGCGGCACGAGCCGCGCCTCCATGCCGCGCCGCGTGCCGAGCCACACGACGGCGCCGTCGCGGCGCTTGAGCGCCTCGGCCACCGCGAGCCCCGGGAACACGTGGCCGCCGGTGCCGCCCGCCATGATGACCACCGGACCCGCGTTCATGCGGCCTTCCCCTGTGGGAGCGGCTTTCCAGCCGCGATCCCGACCGCCGCTCGAGGAGCGACCCTGGCGCCGGCCATGGCCCTGCGCGCCGGCCGGTTGACCTCGTAGTAGATGCGCACGAGCAGGCCGAGCGCCGCCATCGTCACGACGGTGCTCGAGCGCCCGTAGCTCAGGAGCGGCAGCGTGAGGCCCTTGGTCGGCAAGAGGCCAGCGTTGACGCCCATGTTGATGAAGGCCTCGAGCCCCAGCATGACGCCGATCCCCACGCACAGCAGCCCCTGGAACTTGAGGCCCCGCCGCAGCGCCTGCCGCCCGAGCGCGATGGCCCGGAACACCACGATGCCGAACAGCACCACCACGAGCGTGGAGCCCACGAAGCCGAGCTCCTCGGACAGCACGGCGAACACGAAGTCGGTGTGCGCCTCGGGGAGGTAGAAGAGCTTCTGCACGCTCTCGCCGAGCCCCACGCCGAACCAGCCGCCGCGGCCGATCGCGATCAGCGACTGCGTGAGCTGGAAGCCGCTCGCGAACGGATCCTCCCAGGGATCGAGGAACGCCATGAGGCGCGCCACGCGATACGGCGACGTGAGCGCGAGCGCCGCGAGCGCCGCGCCGCCGACGAGCACCGCGGCCGCGAAGTCGCGCAGCCGCGCGCCCGCCACGAACAGCACGCCGAGGCTCGTGGCCGCGAGCACCACGGCCGCGCCGAAGTCGGGCTCTGCGAGCAGCAGCGCCGCCGCCAGGGCCACCACCGCCAGCGGCTTCGCGAAGCCCTTGAAGCTCGTCGCGAGCTCGCTCTCGCGCCGCGCGGCGTAGCTCGCGAGATAGATCAGCAGGCAGAGCCGCGCGGGCTCGGACGCCTGCACGGTGATCGGACCGAGATCGAGCCAGCGACGCGCGCCGTTCACCTGCTGGCCGATGCTCGGCACGAGCACCACGGCGAGCAGCACGATCGTGAGCAGCAGCAGCGCCCAGTGCAGGCGATGCCAGGTCTCGCTCGGCACGCCGAGCGCGAAGGCGAACGCCACGCCGCCGAGTCCCAACGCCGCGAGATGCCGCAGCAGATAGAAGAGCGGCTCGCCGGCGTTGCGATCGGCGAGCGAGATCGACGCGGACGCGACCATCACCGTGCCGAGCGCGGCGAGCAGCACCGCCGCGCCGAGCAGCAGCGGATCGAGCGGCAACCCGCGCCGTACGCTCACCGCCGTCATTCGGGCAGCTCCCTCGCGGCCGCCGCGAACGCCTCGCCGCGGTGACGGTAGTCCCTGAACATGTCCTGGCTCGCGCACGCGGGCGAGAGCAGCACGGTGTCGCCGGGCGCGGCGAGCGCCGCGGCCGCGCGCACAGCCTCGGGCATGCTGTCCGCGCGGCGCGTGGGGCAAACGTTCCTGAGCGCCGCCTCGATCTCGCCCGCCGCCTGGCCGATCAGCACGGCGGCCTTGACCTTGCCGCGCGCGGCCGCGGCGAGCGGCGCGAAATCGGCGCCCTTGCCGATGCCGCCCGCGATCAGCACGAGCGGCCCCTGCAGACCCTCGAGCGCGGCGAGCGTGGCGCCCACGTTCGTGCCCTTGGAGTCGTCGAGGTACGTGACGCCGCCGCGCTCCGCCACGTGCTGGCAGCGGTGGGGCAGGCCCGGAAACGCGCGCAGCGCCGCGAGCGCGGGCGCGAGCGGCCCGCCCATCACTTCCACGAGCGCGAGCGCGGCGAGCGCGTTCGCCTCGTTGTGGCGCCCGCGGATCGCGAGCTCGCGCGCGGGCAGGAGCGGCTCGCCGTGGCGGGCGAGATGACGCTCGCCGTCGCGCTCGACGATCGAGTAGCCGCGCTCGAGCGGGCGCGTCACCGAGAACGGGATGGGCCGCGCGTGCCGCCCGCCCATGGCGCGCACGAGCGGGTCGTCCACGTTCACCACCGCGTGCTCCGCGGCCGCGAGCAGCCGCTCCTTGAGCGCCGCATAGCGCTCGACGCTGCCGTGTCGGTCGAGGTGATCGGGCGACACGTTGAGCACGGCGGCCGCGCGCGGCGCGAGGCTCGCGGTGGTCTCCATCTGGAAGCTCGAGATCTCGAGCACGTAGGCGTCCGCGGGGCCGGCCTCGAGCAGGTCGAGCGCCGGCGGACCGAGATTGCCGCCCGCGGGCGCCTTCAAGCCCTGCGCCTCGAGCATGCGCGCCACGAGTACCGTCACCGTGCTCTTGCCGTTCGAGCCCGTCACGGCGATGAGGGGCGCCGCGGCGGCGCGCGCGAAGAGCTCGATCTCGCTCACGAGCGGGATGCCGCGCCGCGCGGCCTCGGCCGCCACGGGCACGTCGAGCGCGAGGCCGGGCGAGAGGATCACGCGGCTCGCGTCGGCGGCCCAGCGCGCGTCGAGCGTGCCGGTGACTATCTCGACGCCCGGGCAGGCGGCCTCGAGCGCCTCGAGGCGCGGCGGCGTCGCGCGGCTGTCGATCACGCGCAGCCGCTCGCCGCGCGCGTGGAGAAACCGCGCGGCCGCGAGCCCCGTGTCGCCGAGCCCCACGATCACCGTCAACGCCACGCCGCGCTCCACGTTGCCCGAGGAAGGATCGCGCCTGGAAAGGCGCTCCCCCCCGGGACGGCCAGGTGGGAGCGGCTTTCCAGCCGCGATCTTCGCGCCGCCGAACGAAGCGATCGCGGCTCGAGAGCCGCTCCCACCCCGCGAATCGCGTCGCACATGCCTCATGCCCTCGATCATCAGCGGATCTTCAAGCTCGCGAATCCCACGAGAACGAGGATCACCGTGATGATCCAGAAGCGGACGATGACCTTCGGCTCCGCCCAGCCCTTCAGCTCGAAATGGTGATGTAGCGGCGCCATGCGAAAAATGCGCCGGCCGGTCAACTTGTAGGAGGCAACCTGGATGATGACTGAGACGGTTTCGACGACGAAAACCCCGCCCATGATGAACAGCACCAGTTCTTGCCGCACCGCAACGGCCACGGCCCCCAGGGCGGCGCCGAGCGCGAGCGCGCCGATGTCGCCCATGAAGACCTGAGCCGGATAGGTGTTGAACCACAAGAAGCCCAAGCCGGCGCCAGCCAGGGCCGCACAGAAAACCATGAGCTCCCCGACGCCCGCCACGTACGGCACGCCGAGATAGGAAGAAAACACCACATTGCCCGCCACCCACGCGAAGATGCCGAGCGCGCCGCCCACCAGCACGGCCGGCATGATCGCGAGGCCGTCGAGGCCGTCGGTGAGGTTCACGCCGTTCGAGCTGCCCACGATCACGAGCGTCACGAACAGCACGTAGACGACGGCGCTGAGCGGCACGGTCACGTCCTTCAGGTACGGCACGAGCAACGCGTGCTCCACCGCGGGGTTCTCCGCGGTGAAATAGAAAGCGAGCGCCGCCGCGAGCGCGGCCGCCGTCTGCCAAAAAAACTTCGTGCGCGGCGAAAGGCCCTTCGAGTTGCGGACGATCAGCTTCTTGTAGTCGTCCACGAAGCCGATGATGCCGAACGCCGCCGTCGCGCCGAGCACGATCCACACGAAGCGGTTCTCGAGGTTGGCCCAGAGCAGCGTGCTGATGGCGATCGCGAGCAGGATCAGCGCGCCGCCCATCGTCGGCGTGCCGGCCTTCGGCAGATGGCTCTCGGGCCCCAGGTCGCGCACTTGCTGGCCGATGCGCCGCACCGTCAGCCGCTGGATGAGGTACGGTCCGATGGCGAACGACAGCACCAGCGCGGTCAGCGCGCCCAGGATCGCCCGCATCGTGAGATAGCTGAAGACGTTGAAGCCCGAGTAGTACTTCGTGAGGTACTCGGCGACCAGGATCAGCATGCGCGCTCCTGCCGATCCTCGAGCGCCTCGACCAGGCGGTCGAGCTGCATGACGCGGGAACCTTTGACCAGCACCGTGACGCCGGGACCGAGCTCGGGCTCGATCGCCTGCCGCACGGCATCGATGTCAGCGCACTCGCGCGCGCCGCTGCCGAACGCGCGGGCGGCTTCCGCCGCGAGCGCGCCCACGGCGACGAGCTCGTCGCAGCGACTCGCGGCGTAGGCGCCTACCTCGCGGTGGAGCTTCGGGCCTTCCGCGCCGAGCTCCGCCATGTCGCCCAGCACGAGAATGCGCTTGCCGGGCCGCTCTGCGAGGTAGTCGAGCGCGGCGCGCACCGAGCCGGGGTTCGCGTTGTAGCTGTCGTCGACGACGACGGCGCCGCGCAGGCCCTTGAGCGGCCGCAGCCGCCCCCGCACCGCCGTGGCGCGCGCGAGGCCCGCCGCGATCTCGGCCGCGGTGGCGCCCGCCGCCCGCGCGGCGGCCGCCGCCGCGAGCGCGTTCGCCACGTTCTGCCGGCCGAGCAGCGGCACGCGCACGGCGAGCTCCACGCCGTCCGGCAGGCGCAGCGTGAAGTCCGCGCCCGTCGAATCGAAGCGCGGCTCGCCGAGCACGCGGCAGTCCGCGTTCGCGGCGAAGCCGAACGTCACCACGGTCGCTCGGCGCACCCGCTTGCGCCACTCCTCCACGAACGGATCGTCGGCGTTCAGCACGGCGGTGCCGGCAGCCGGCAGGTGATCGAGCAGCTCGCCCTTCGCGGCCACCACGCCTTCGATCGAGCCGAACCCTTCGAGGTGCGCGGCCGCGGCGTTGGTGATGACGCCGATCGTGGGCTCGGCCACGCCGGCGAGATAGTCGATCTCCCCCGGATGATTCGCCCCGAGCTCGACGACCACGGCTTCGTGCTCCGGCGAGATGCGCATGAGCGTGAGCGGCAGGCCGATGTCGTTGTTCAAGCTGCCCGCGGTCACGCACACCTTGCGGCGCACGCTCAGGATCGTGCCGATGAGCTCCTTCACCGTTGTCTTGCCGCTGCTGCCGGTGACGGCCACCACGGGCACCGTGAAGTTGCGCCGCCAGGCGCGCGCCATGCGGCCGAACGCCTGCCGCGTGTCGTTCACCTCCACCTGCGGCAGCGGCACCTCGCTCACGCGCGAGACGAGCGCGCCCGCGGCGCCCTTCGAATGCGCCGCGCCGACGTAGTCGTTGCCGTCGAAGCGCTCGCCCTTGATGGCCACGAAGAGCGAGCCTTTCTCGAGCGTGCGCGAGTCGGTGGAGACCGCGCCGAAGGGCGCGTCCGCGCCGTGCAGGTTGCCCTGCACCTCCCGTGCGACCGCCGCGAGCGTGCGCGCCATCACGGGCGTCCTCCCAGGGCGTCGCGCGCCGCCGCCCGATCGTCGAACGGCCGCGCCACGCCGCCTGCGATCTGCACCGTCTCGTGGCCCTTGCCGGCGATCAGCACGAGGTCGCCGGGCCGCGCGTGCCGCACGGCGTGCGCGATGGCCGCGCGGCGGTCGTGGATGACCAGGACGCTCGCGTGCGCGCCGATGCCGGCGCGAATGTCCGCGACGATCGCGGCCGGGTCTTCGCTCCGCGGGTTGTCGTCCGTCAGCACCACGTGATCCGCCGCGCGCGCGGCCGCCTCGCCCATGAGCGGCCGCTTGCCGCGGTCGCGATCGCCGCCGCAGCCGAACACGCACCAGACGGCGCCGCGCGTCAGCGAGCGCACCGTCGCGAGCACCCGCGCGAGCGCGTCCGGCGTGTGGGCGTAATCCACCACCACCACCGGTCCCGGCCCCGACGCCTGCACCACCTCCATGCGGCCCGGCGCCGGCCGCGCGGCCTCGAGCGCCGCGCAGGCGTCGGCGAGCGTCAAGCCGTTCGCGAGCAGCGCGCCGGCCGCGAGCAGCAGGTTCTCCGCGTTGTGCTCGCCGATCAGCGGCGAGCGCAGCCGCGCGCTGCCGCGCACGCCCGCGTCGATGCGCAGCACGAGCCCGTCGAGCCCCGAGCGCTCCACGTGCGCCACGAGCTCCGCGGGTTGCCGGCCGCCGACGCTCGTGCGCAGCAGCTCGACGCGCGGCCCGAGGTGACGGGCGAGCTCGGCCGCGAACGGATCGTTGGCGTTGAGCACCGCATGCTCGAGCTCGGTGCGCTCGAACAGCTTGGCCTTGGCGCGCTGGTAGCTCGCGAGGTCGCCGTGGTCGTCGAGGTGATCGCGCGTGAGGTTCGTGAACACCGCGGTCGAGAACGAGAGTCCCGCCACGCGCTCCTGCTCGAGCCCGATGGACGACACCTCGAGCGCCGCGAGCGGCGCGCCGATGGCGGCGAGCTCGCGGTGCAGCGTGAGGCAGTCGGGCGTCGTCAGCGAGTGGGTCTCGAGCGCCGGCGGCACGCCGTAGCCGAGCGTGCCCACGTACGCGCACGGCTCCGCGCGCCCGGTCAGCGCCTGCGCCACGAGGTACGCCACGGTGGTCTTGCCGTTCGTGCCGGTGACGCCCGTGATGGCCCGCGCCGGGTGACGGAAGAACGCGCGGGCGAGCACGCCGAGCCGCGCCTTGAGGTTGCGCACGGCGAGGCTCGGCGCCGGCACGATGTGATGCCCGCTGCCGGGCTCGTAGAGCACCACGGCGGCGCCCCGCGCCCGGGCCTCCGCGCTGAAGTCGAGCCCGTGCGCGCGGCCGCCGGGCACGGCCACGAACGCGGCGCCCGGGGTGATGGCGCGGCTGTCGAGCACGAGATCCGTGATCTCGAGACCCGCGAGCTGCCCGGCCTCCGCGCCGAGCAGTGCCCCGAGCGTCATGCGCGGGGTTCTTTGTGGTCCAGCCATCATGGCTCCAGCCCCGCGAGCGCCATGACCGTCTCCGGCGAGCGGTCGATCGCATCGGGGGGCACGGCGAGGATGCGCAGCGCGCCCGCCACCACGCGCGAGAACACGGGCGCGGCCACCTCGCCCCCGTAGTAGCGGCCGCCTTGCGGCTCCTCCAATACGACCACGACGGCGAGCCGCGGGTTGCCGGCGGGCGCGAGGCCGGCGAAGAGCGCCCGGTGACGGTCGTTCGAGTAGCCGCCGGCGCCCGCCTTGCGGGCCGTGCCGGTCTTGCCCGCGATGCGGTAGTTGCGCACCTGCGCGCGCTGGCCGGTGCCTTCCGTGACCACGGTCTCGAGCATGTCGAGGAGCGCGTCGGCGGTCTTCTGCGAGATCGCCTGCTCCCCCGCCGGCGGCTCCGTCACCGGCAGGAACGTGACGGGCCGCAGCACGCCGTGGGCGCCGATGGCGGCGTACGCGCGGGCGAGCTGCAGCGCCGTGGCCGAGAGGCCGTAGCCGTACGAGAGCGTGGCCTGGCCCACGGCCCGCCAGTGCTGCGGCTCGTTCAGCACGCCGGCCGATTCGCCCGGGAAGCCGCTGCCCGTGAGCCGGCCGATGCCGAGCCGCGTGAGAACCTCCCACAGCATCGCCGGCTCGAGCGCGAGCGCGACCTGCGCGGCGCCCACGTTGCTCGACTTCGCGAGCAGCGTCGCGAGATCGATGGGCCCGTAGTTCGCGTGCTCGGACTCGGTCACGACCAGCCGCGCGCTCACGCGGAGCGACCCCGGCGAGGTGTCGATGATCGAATCCGGCGTGAAGCGCCCGCTCTCGAGCGCGGCCGCGATCACGAGCGGCTTGAACGAGGAGCCGGGCTCGAAGATGTCCGTGACGGCGCGGTTGCGGTAGTTCGCGGGCTGGTACTGCGAGCGGTCGTTCGGGTTGTACGACGGCTGGTTGACCATCGCGAGCACTTCGCCGGTGCGCACGTCGAGCACCACGACCGAGCCGGACTTGGCGCCGGTCTCGCTCACGGCGGCCTTGAGCTCGCGGTAGGCGAGGTACTGCAGGCGCAGATCGAGGCTCGTGCGGAGCTCCCGCCCCGGCCGCGCCGCGCTCACGAGCTCGATGTCCTCCACGATGCGGCCGAGCCGGTCCTGCCGCACGCGTTTGCGGCCGTTCTCCCCGGCGAGCCAGTAGTCGTACGCGAGCTCGAGACCTTCCTGGCCGCGGTCGTCCACGTCGGTGAACCCGAGCACGTGGCCCGTCACCTCGCCGGCCGGATAGTAGCGGCGGTACTCGCGCAGCGTGCCGATGCCCGGCAGGCCGAGCGCGAGCACCTGCGCCGCGGCGTGCGGCGGCAAGTGGCGCTTCAAGTACACGAACTCGCGCTCGAGGTTGCTGGTGATGCGCCGCGCGAGCTGCTCGGCGTCGATGCCGAGCACCGCCGCGAGCTCCGGCAGGCGATCGAGCGCCACCTTGAGCTCTTTCGGGTTCGCATACACGCTGTCCACGGGCGTGCTGACCGCGAGCGGCTCGCCGTAGCGGTCCGTGATGGGGCCGCGATGGGCGGCGATCTCCACGGTGCGGATCTGACGATCGTCGCCCTGCGCCTCGAGGAACTCCTGGTCGACGAGCTGCAGGTACAGGATCCGCCCCTCGAGCACGGCGCCGGCCACGACGAAGCAGCCCAGCACGAACAGGCTGCGCCAGCCGGCGCCCGAGTTTCGCTGCCGGCCGGTGCTCATCGGCGCGGCTCCAGCACGAGCACCAGCTGCTCGTCCGTGGGCTCCGCGAGCTGCAGGCGCTCGCGGGCGAGCGACTCGATGCGCGGATGGGTGGCGAGCGTGCTCTGCTCGAGCTGCAGCCGGCCCCAGTCGATCTGCAGCCGATCCTGCTCGCGGTTGAGCTCCTCGAGCTCCACGAAGAGCTGGCGGGCGCGATGCTTCACGCCCACCACCCACACGCCCGAGGCCGTCACGGCGGCGGCGAGCGCCACGGCCACGAGCAGCTGCACGGGATCGAGCCTCATGCCGCGAGCCTCGTGGGCAGGCGCTCGGCCACGCGCAGCCGCGCGCTGCGCGCTCGGGGGTTGCGGGCCACCTCGGCCGGCGTGGGGCGCACGAGCCTGCCCACGGCCTTCAGGCGCGGCAGCGCCTCGGGCGGCATTTCGGGCAGGCCGGCGTAGCGCTCGTCGCCGCGCGCCTCGCGCGCGATGAAGCGCTTGACGATGCGATCCTCGAGCGAGTGGAAGCTGATCACCACGAGGCGGCCGCGGGGCGCGAGGCTCTCGATGCAGGCCTCGAGCGCGCGCTCGAGCGCGCGCAGCTCGTCGTTCACGGCGATGCGAATGGCCTGGAACACGCGCGTGGCAGGGTGGATCTTGCCGCGCGTGCGCGGCGCCGCGGCCACGACGACGTCGGCGAGCTCGCGCGTGGTGGCGATGGGGGCCGCTGCGCGCCGGCGGACGATGGCGGCCGCGATGCGCCGCGCGTGCGGTTCCTCGCCGTAGTCCGCGATGACCTTGGCGAGCTCGTCCTGACCGACGTCGCGAAGCCATTCCGCGGCCGTCGGCCCAGCCAGGTTGTTCATGCGCATGTCGAGCGGCCCGTCCTGAGCGAAGCTGAAACCGCGCTTTGGATCCTCCAGCTGTGGTGATGACACGCCGAGATCGAACAGGGCGCCGTCGAGTCCTCGGCCTCCGCGCCATGGATCGACGACCGCCCGCCACTGCTCGAATCCTGCGTGGCGAATCGTGAAGCGCGCGTCGGCCGCGAACCTTTCACGGCCGTGCGCCACCGCTTCGGGGTCCTTGTCCAGAGCGAGTAATCGCCCTTCCGGTCCGAGTCGCGCCAGAATCTCGGCGCTATGCCCCCCGCGTCCGTAGGTGGCGTCGACGTACCAACCGTCATCCACGAGCGCCAAGCCATCCAGCGCTTCCCTCACCAGCACCGGCTGATGCACGGGGCTCTCCCCCCTCAACCGCGGCCGTTCTCTTATCTATAGAGACAGCGATTCGAGCTCTTCTGGTAAGCCCCCGAGGTCGCCGCCGTCGTCGGCGAGCCACTCGTCCCGCCGGGCGTTCCATCGCTCCTCGTCCCAGAGCTCGAATTTGTTGCCTTGGCCGATCAGCATGGCCTGCCGCTCGAGCCCCGCGAAATCGCGCAGCTCCCGGGTCAGCAGGATGCGGCCGTGGCTATCCATCTCGAGCTCCGTGGCGTACCCCACCATCAGACGCTGCAGACGCCGCGCTTGCTTGTTCAGTGCGGGCAGACGAATCAGCTTGCGCTCGATCTCCTCCCAGTCCGGCAGCGGGTAGATCAGCAGGCAGTAGTCCCTATCGACCGTGGCGACGAGCTGGCCCCCGGCACGGCTGATGATCCGCTCCCGATATCGGCTCGGAATCGCAACCCTGCCCTTGGAATCCAAGGTGACTTTGGAGGCCCCGCGGAACATATCGAGCCCATCGGGCCCATTCTCGCCCACTTTTCACCACTTCGCGACACTATAGGGATGCGAATTCGGGGCGTCAACCGAAAACCCGGGCCGATTTCTGTTTTAGCGACAGGAAGTTAGCGGTCTCCTGGCCAGAAGTTGAGAAAATTGTGACGAACCTCACACAAGCGCCTCATTTCTCTCTGGTTGTGGCTGTAACCGCCCGCCTGGGGAGCAGACGACGAGGACGCGCCGGCGACGCGCGGCGATGGGGCGTTGCGAGGACGAGCGCGCCGAAGGAGACGCGTGTGGCGGGCGTCAGGCGAACGGCTCAGGACACGCCGAACGAGAGACGAGAGGAGGGAGCCGGCCTGTAAGCCGGGTTCTGTCGAGGACAGCCATTCATCTTGCGTACGCGTCGCCGCGCACGTCTAGCGACCTACCCGGGAGCATCGTGTGGGCGCACTCAAGCGCTCCCCTATTCGGTCTTGCTCGGGGTGGGGTTTGCCGTGCCGCAGCGTGTTACCAC
>DATCLY010000082.1:0-9655 GCA_036563665.1 Gammaproteobacteria bacterium | reverse complement strand
GGCAGGATGTCGTTGAACGGCACGTTGTCGAACTCGGTCTGGAACAGCGTCACGAACATGCCGAGGTTGTCGAAGGTGTTCTTGTAGCCCACCTCCAGGTTGGTGACGTTGTCCTTCTGCAGCACCGCGTTGCGCACGTCGTCGAAGTGCGGCAGCTTCGCCGAGTCGGTGTAGTGGCCGAAGAAGGCGTGCGTGTCGTTCAGCTCGTAGTTGAAGCCGATGGACCAGGCCGTGTTGTCGAAGCTGTGGCTGCTCTCGGTGAACTGCGAGCCCGCGAGCGAGGCCACGTCCCAGGGTGTGGCCGGGTTGCCGTCGAGGTCCACGTCCTCCACGCCGTCGCTGATCCGCGCGTCGATGTCCTCGTCGTCGTAACGCACGCCGAAGTCGAGCCGCAACGCGTCGGTGACCTGCCACTCGTCGGACAGGTACAGGCCGATCTGCGTGGCGTCGTAGTCGGCGATGAGATTGAGCGTGGAGTAGCTCGTGAAGCCTTCGGGGCTCGTCACGCCGGCGAGCAGCAGCCTGCTCGGCCGGCTCATGGCGTCCATCAGCAGCATGTTGCCGAGGCTCCAGCGGTCGGCCATCTCGTAGTCGGCGAAGTAGAACCCGGCCGTGAAGCTGTGCTGAGCGCGGATGAAGTTCAGCCGGACGTCGTTCTGCATGGCCTCGTATTCTTTGTCGATGACCCAGTGGCCGTGCTCCTGCACGAGACCGCTCGGCGCGAAAGGCTCGCCCGTGCGTGCCACGCGGAAGATGGGCGCGACGCCGCGCTCGGCCGCGAACTCGACGCCCGCGACGGGCGCGGGGCCCGGAAAGATGCCGTCGAAGCGCACGTCGCCGTCCGTGTAGCGGAAGCGCTCCACCAGATTCAACGTGTCGGTCAGGTCGACGTCGAGCGAGAGGCCGGCCGTCCCGAGCTCCGGGTGGATGCCGTCTTCGAGGTCGGAGTCCTGCAGGCCCACCTCCGCGGCGGACACGGGTAAGCCGGCCGCGGCGAGATCCTCGCTGTGCAGCGAGTACTCGCCGGGGTCGAGCCCGGGAAGGACGCCCTCCGGGTCGCCGGGGTCGCCGCGCAGCGGGATCGGCACCACGAAGAGCGAGCGATCGTTCAGGTACTTCGCATAGAGCTCGAGCGACCCGCGGTCGAGCTCGCGCGTCAGGGTGGCCCGGATCTGGCCGCCCTCGTCGGCGCGGTAGCCCGGGTCGCGGATGCCGTCGGAGACGCGGTAGTAGCCGCCGACGCCGAGCGCCCACTCGTCGGACACCGGCGCACCCCAGTAGGCGTCGAGGCGGTAGAAGTCGAAGTCGCCGACGGTGAGGCCGAATTCGCTATCGCGTTGCCGGGGATCCTTGGTGATGAAGTTGATCGATCCGCCTACGGCGCCCGCGGTGAAGATCGGCGCGGTGCCACCGCGCACCACCTCGACGCGGCGCAGCGTCCGGTCCACGCGCACGAACTGGTCCGGGTTATAGAAGGAGAGCTCGAACACGGGATAGATCGGCAGGCCGTCCTCCATGAGTCCGACGTACCGATAGCCGCCGTCCTGGATGATCCCACGGGCGAACACGTTGCCCTGGGTGCTGCCCGACGTCGACTCCACCCAGAAGCCCGGCACGGCCCTCATGAGGTCCGCCGTGCTCAACGGCGCTTCCCGCGCGAGGTCCTGCTCCTCGAACGTGGTGATGGCGACGCTCGATTCGTACTTCGTGCGCTCGGCCGACGCCGTGCCGGTGACGATGATTTCCTCCATGGCCAGCGGCGCCGCCTCCGGCTGCTGGTCGGTGGGGGCCTGGGCGATGCTCGCGAGCGGGAAGGCGAGCGGTGCGAGCGGCAGATAACGGGCGCGAGGGTACATATCGACCTCCTTGTCGTGCGGCTGCAACGGCTGGCGCAGCACGTTCGGTAGGCGCGTCGCGGTGCAAACGACATGCCAAGAAGGCCCGAGCCGCGGTTGCGCCGCGGCAACGTGGCGGGGTGCGCTAGCGCCGCAGCTCCTCGATCAGCGCGTCGATCTGCTGGAACTGCAGGCAGCCGGGCGTCGGCGGGCTCGGGGGGCAGCCGGTGGACCGCCAGCCGTAGTCCATCTCGAGCACGGTCAGCAGCTGCTGCTTGCTGGCTCCCGCGCGGACGAGGCCGGCGATGCGGTCGCGCATGGTCGCGAGATCCTCGCGGAATCGGACCAGATCTTCCCGCGTGGACACGGGCCCATGGCCCGGGATCACGGTATCGAAATCGAGCTGCAGCACCGCGTCGAGCGTGTCGGCCCAGGCGAGCAGGCTGCCGCCCTGCGCATAGTCCACGTAGATGTTCACGCTTCGCGGCCGGTCGCCCGCGGCGCGCGCCGACGCGGGCCTCGCGAGGAACAGATCGCCGGTGTGAACGACCCCGAGGTCGGGAAAGTAGATCACGGCGTCGCCATCGGTGTGGCCGCGGCCGAAATGGTGCGCCTGCACCTCGGTTGTGCCGAGGTGCAGCGTCAGCGCGCGCGAGAACGTCACGTTCGGCAGGCCGATCGGGGTGCCGGGCGTGTCCTCGTAGTAGGGCTGCTGGATGTCGACGAGGTTCGCGCGCACCTCCTCGTGCGCGATCACCTTCGCGATGGCGAGCATGCGCGCGTTGCCGCCCGCGTGATCGTCGTGCTGGTGGGTGTTCAGCACCCACGCGATCGGCCGATCCGTGACGGAGGCCACCGCCGCGACGATGTCCTCGTAGTTGCGGTAGAACATGTCGTCCACGAGCACGACGCCTGCGTCGGTTACGTACGCGGCCACGTTGCCGCCCTCGCCGGAGATCACGTAGAGCGAGTCCTCGAGCCGCTCGATGCGGACCGGTTGGGCGGGCTTGAGCGTCTGCGCGTGCGCCGCGGGTGCGGACTGGGCGAGGCAGGCTGCCACGAAGGCGGGAATGGCTCGAGCGGCGCCTCTCATCGACGGCTCGCGGGATTTCGGCTCGCCGGCAGTATACCCTCGGCTCCGTTCCGCCGCCGTCCAGTCACGGCGGGTCCGCGCTCGCCCCGCCCACGCGGAGGGTGCGCGCGATGCGATCGACGATCTCGTTCATGGAGAGCTCTGCGCGCTCGCGCTCGCACGCGCCCCTCGCCGGCTCGTCGTAATTCCCGCACTGCTCGGCGCGCACGCTGAAGGTCAGGATCACGACGTCGTCCGCCACCGGCATCGTATAGGCGTACAGCGTGTACACGCTGCCGGCCGCGCCTTCCGTCACGCGAGTGACGCAATACGTTCGCCCGGCCACGGTCACGGGCTCCGTGCGGCCCGCGCGTGCCGTCTCCTCGCCGGCGGTCGTGCACGTGAACGGTCCGGGCTGCACCGCGGGCTGCGGCGGCCAGTCGACGGCATGGATGTACGTGGTGCCGAGGTCGGGCGGATAGCGGAACGACACGCCCTGCGATGCGTCCTGGAAGAGCGCCCAGCCGGCGGGGGCGGCGTCGGCGTCGCGCGCGGCGCTCGGCGCATCGGCGGCGGGCGGCTCGACGCCGGTGCCGTCCGTGGCCGGATCGCAGGCGGCGCATGCGAGCGCGACGGCGAGGCCGAGCGCGCCTTGCGCCGCGGCACGGCTGCGAGCGACGCGAGCGGCGAGGGATGTCATCGATAGATCAGGAACGGCGCGCGTTCCGCGAGCCACGCGGCCTCGTCGCGCGCGGCCGCGGCGTCGAGATCGGCCGGCGACGCCGCGGCGTCATCGACCCATTGCCTGAGCAGCTCGCCGCCGTTGATCACGTCGATGGCGAGGCGGCCGTGCTCGTACTCGTAGACGAAATCGCGCCACAGCGGATAGTCGGGGTAGAGGCGCCGGATCGCCTTGAGCGCGAGCGCCTGCAGCCGCCAGGGCTTGAAAGCCGAGTGCTCGTACGCCGGCCCTTCCACGTGAACGTGAATGCCGTGGCAGAGCTTGCCGGCGTGCTTGTGGAACGTGGGCTCGAACCAGCACTCGCGCAGCGTGCAGCCCGCGAGCCACTCGGCGGCGAGGCTCCGCATCGCGGCGATCACGGCGCGGGCGTCGATGTCCGGCGCGCCGAAGAGCTCGAGCGGGCGCGTGGTGCCCCGACCCTCGGACAGCGTGGTGCCCTCCACCATGACCGTTCCCGGATAGCAGCGCGCCATCCAGAGATTGGGCGCGTTCGGGCTCGGATTGATCCAGACGCGCTCGCCGAGCGGCCAGCCGCAGCCGGGCGCCTCGTCGGGCCGCCATCCCTGCATCTCGACGACGCGATAGTCGACCTCGAGCCCGAGCCGCGTCACGAACCACTGGCCGAGCTCGCCGAGCGTGAGGCCGTGGCGCATCGGCAGCGGGCCCGCGCCCACGAAGCTCTCCCAGCCCGGGCGCAGCAACGGCCCTTCCACCGGCCGGCCGACCGGGTTCGGGCGGTCGAGCACCCACACCGTCTTGCCCGCCTGCGCGGCGGCCTCGAGCACGTAGCGCAGCGTGGTGACGAACGTGTAGACGCGGCAGCCGAGATCCTGCAGGTCCACGAGCAGCGCGTCGAACGCGTCGAGCATCGCCGGCGCGGGGCGGCGCACCGTGCCATACAGGCTGAACACCGGAATGCCGTGGACGGGATCCACGAAGTCCGGCGATTCGATCATGTTGTCCTGCTTGTCGCCGCGCAGGCCGTGCTGCGGGCCGAACGCGGCCGTGAGCCGCAGGTCGCCGCACGCGGCGAGCGCGTCGAGAGAATGCGTGAGGTCGCGCGTGACGGACGCGGGGTGCGCGAGCAGCGCCACGCGCCGGCCGCGGAGCGGCGCGCGCAGCCCGGGCTCGGCGAGCAGGCGGTCGATGCCGAAGCGCACGTCGCTCATGGAGCGCCCGCGCCGGGCTGCGCGGCGTGCGCGGTCGCCGGCGTCAGGGCGAACGCGAGCGCGTGATGGAAGTCGGGCCGGCCGGGGGCGTGCGCGAGCGCCCAGTACGAGAGCTCGGTGGCGGTCTCGATGACACAGGCGAGGCCGACGCGCGGCGTGGCGCGCAGCTCGTCGTACGGCAGATCGGGGAGCGTCGCCGTGAGCGCGAGCGCCGCGGGCGAGCGCCGCACCTCGATGCGCGGCGCGAGCGCGTCGAGCGGCGCGGCGCCCGCGCGGTAGCCGCTGAATCGATAGGCGGCCCAGTCGCCGGACGGGGCGAAGTTGAGCTCGCGGTAGCCCGTGCCGGCCGCGTCCCGCAGGAAGAGCTCGCAGCACGTATGGCGCCAGAGGCCGTCGCGCCGCTGCGGCCGCGCGGCGGGGCTCGCGGCCACGATGCGGGCCGCGTCGCCGATCATCCGGTACGTGAGGCAGAGGGCGCCCCGCTCGTCGCGGCCGAGCTCCACCTCGACGCGCTCGACGGCCGCGCACGGCGTGTCCGGATGACGGCTGAGCACCTGCAGCGACATGCGCGGATTGTAACCTCAGGGCCGCGGCGCCCATGCGGCGGCTCGGTCCCGCTTAGCGTGGCGCCCCGCTTCCGCGGGTGTGTATGCTTCGCAAGGGGGGGAGCGAGCATGCGCGGCCACACGATGCGAAGCGCGCTTTCGGGCGTCGCGGCGAGCGCCGCCTTGCTAGCGTCGGCGCACGCGCAAATCGACGACTCGGTCCGCGGTCCCGCCAGCGAAGCCAACCACTTCATCGCGACGCCGGAGGGCTGGGAACACCCCGTCACGCCCTGGGGCGAGCCGGACATTCGCGCGACGCTCGACATGATGCAGGCGTCGCGCGTGCCGCTCGAGCGGTGCGCGGACCGCTACTCGGTGCGGAGGCTCCCCACGTTCCTGTTCGGCGACGAGCCGGGCACCGCGGCGGGCTCGCCAGCGCGCGCCTGCGACCCGGATCAGGCGTGGCTCACCGAGGAGGAGTACCGCCGGCGCCTCGAGGACTGGCGCAGGAGCGGCGACGCGAGCAGGCAGGCGCTCGCGGAGGGCGACTTCGGCGGCGCCATCCGCGCGGGCGCCACCGACCCCCACATCCCGCAGCGGCAGACGAGCCTCATCGTCGATCCGCCGAGCGGGCGGCTGCCGGCGCTCACACCCGAAGGAAAACGACGCGCGCTCTCGATGCGCAGCAGCTGGGCGCTGCCGGGCGAGAACCACACCTACGACGGGGTGCAGGACTTCGACACCTGGGACCGTTGCATCACGCGCGGCATGCCCTCCTCGATGATGCCGTACCGCTACAACGGCGGTCTGCGCATCATGCAGGCGCCGGGCTACGTGATCCTGCAGCTCGAGATGATCCACGAAGCCCGGATCATCCCGACGGATGGCCGCCCGCCGCTCGCGCCCGAGATCCGGCAGTGGCTCGGCGAGTCCCGGGGGCGCTGGGAGGGCAACACGCTGGTCGTCGAGACCACCCACTACAAGGAAGGCCCGCCGATGATCAACCTGGCGGTGGTCGGATCGCCTCCCGGCAATCGGTTCCCCTACAGCGAGCAGATGAAGACCACCGAGCGCATCGTGCGGCTCAACGACGACTGGTGGCTGTACGAGATCACGACCGAGGATCCCGTCGTTCTCACGGCGCCGTTCACCGTGCGCTATCCGATGCGCAACGTGCCCGACTACTTGATGCCGGAATACGCCTGTCACGAGGACAACACCATCGTCCGCAACTACGTCGAGACGAACCGCTATGCGCGCGCGCATCCGGCGGCGATCCCCGAGGAGGCCGTCGTCGTGTCGCCCGAGGTCGCCGCCGCGCTGGAGGGTCGGTGGGTCGGCCGGCCGCGCATCGCGACGCTCGACCTCGACATCGAAATCGAGTTCGAGCGTCGGGCGGACGACACGATCGTCGGCCGGCTGGTCGGCACGACGCTCGGGAGGATCGACGAGCCGCTCACGAGCGTGAGCATCGAAGGGCGCGCACTGCGGTTCACGCTGCCGAACTGGCAGCCGTGGGACTTCGCCGGCGAGATCACTCGCGACGAGACCATCGTCGGTGTGCTGAGCAGCGTCCAGGGCGGCGTGCCGGTGACGTTCAGCCGGGCGTCGCGCCGCTAAGCTGCCGCGCAAACTCCCTCGTACGCCTCGGTTTCCCCTGACGGCGAACCACCCGCCGGTGGTGCGAAAGTTACGGCATAATCACGGCCGCGCAGGAAGGGGGAGAACGGAAGCGATGCGCAACGGAGCGGACCGGTCGGGGCGGCTATTGTCCGCGTTTCTGGACTGCCGGGACTTGCTCGGTCGGGTGGTTCGGCGGCTCGTGCGGCCGGAGGACGTCGACGACATCCTGCAGGAGACGTTCATCCGGGCCTACGTCGCAGCGAAAGAGACGGAGATCCGCCACCCGCGGGCGTTCATGGTGAAGACGGCCCGCAACGTGGCGATGAACAAGCTGTTGAGCGCCGACAGCCAGCGCACGTGCTCCATGGAGGATTATGCGCCGTCGGCTGTCTACGGAAGCACCGAGACACTGGAATCCGAAATCGAAGCGAAGGAGCGGTTTCTCGGCTTCTGCCGCGCGGTGCGCGCTCTGCCTGCACAGTGCCGGCGCGTCTTCGTGCTGAAGAAGGTCTACGGGCTGAGCCAGCAGGAGATCGCCAAGCACCTCGGGATCAGCGAGAGCACCGTGGAGAAGCACGTGGCCAAGGGCCTGCTGATGTGCGCGCGGTCGATGGAGGATGCGGGCCTCGGCGAGGACCGGCGGCGCCGGGCGGGCTCGCGCGCGGCGCGGGCGGAGCAGGACTGACGTGGCGAACATCGTTCGTTTTCGAGCTCGGGCCGACGCCGAGGAAGAAGCGGCTGCGTGGATCGCCCGGGCCGACAAGGGACTGTCGGCCGAGGAGCGGGCGCAGCTCGAGGAGTGGCTCGCGGCCGACCCGAGGCATCGACGCGCCTTTCGCGAGCTCGGCGCCTTGTGGGAAGAGGCCGACGCGCTGGCCGAGCTGGCGGAGCTCTTCCCGCTCGACCGAGCCGTCCGCGCCCGGCGGCGGAGACACTACGGCCTCGCCGCCGCCGCGTTGATCGCGGTCGTCACCGCGGGGCTCGCCGTCGGCTGGTGGGGCGAGCGCCTCTGGGGCGGCGGCCCCGAGCTCGCCGCGCGCTTCGAGACGCCGGTCGGCGGCCGGCTCACCGAGAACCTGCCCGATGGATCGGTGGTCATGCTGAACACCGACACGGCGATCACCGTCGAGTATTCCGGCGACGCGCGCACGGTGCGGCTCGAGCGCGGCGAGGCGCACTTCGACGTCGCGCGCGATCCGAGCCGACCGTTCGACGTCCACGCCGGGGGCCGCGTGGTGCGGGCGGTCGGCACGGCGTTCAACGTCCGGTTGCGGGCGGAAGGCGGGCTCGAGGTCACCGTCACGGAAGGCGGCGTCGAGCTCGTGCCGGCCGCGAAGGAGCGCGCGTTCGCCGCCCATCGCGAGCCGCCGCCGGCGACCGCGCCGCTCGACACGACCGTGACCGCGGGTCAGGTGGCCATCGTCGACGCCGCGGACGAGCGCGCGGAGCCGCGGGTCTTTAGGCTCGAGCCCGCCGATCTCGACATCAGGCTGGCCTGGCAGCGGGGCATGCTGATCTTCCGCGGCGAGCCGCTCGAGGAGATGCTGCGCGAGGTCGCGCGCTACACGAACACGCGGTTCGTGCTGACCGATCCCGAGCTCGCACAGGTGCGGGTGGGCGGGTACTTTCGCGCAGGCGACGTGGAAGGGCTCCTCGTGGCGCTGCGCGAGAACCTCGACATCGAGTCGGAGCGGCTCGCCGGCAATCGCATCGCGCTGCGCGCGGCGGATTGAGGGGCCGTCCCGATTGCATCGCACCGACTCGCATTGACGCGTACCGGTCCCGCGGCTTGGGCGGCCGCGCTGGTCTCGGTCGCCCTGAGCCTGGGGTCTGCGTGGGGCGCCGCCCCCGACGACGAGCTCTATTTCGACATTCCGGCGCAACGCGCGGACGTCGCCCTCACCGCTTTCGCCCAGCAGGCCTCCGTCTCCGTGCTGTTCCCGTTCGACGCCGTGAGCCGCCTGCGGACCAACCGGGTGGTCGGCACCTACACCGTGAGCGAGGCGCTCGAGATCCTGCTCGAAGGCACCGGGCTCTCGGCCGTGCTGCAGGACGGCCGGCTGACCGTGCGCGTGCAGGATGAGGCCGAGGAGCCTCCGGCGTCCGCGGACGCGCGCGACGGCGAGCGGCGCAAGGGGTTCTTCGCAAATCTGCTCGAGCGGCTCGGCGAGCGCGGCGCGCACGGCCCCGAGCGCGAGGACGCGTCCGCGCCGGGGCCCGAGATGGAGGAGGTCGTGGTGACCGGGACGCGCATCCAGCGCGAGACCGGCTTCACGACGCCGACACCCGTCACGACCATCACGCCCGTGGAGCTCGCGGCGTACGCGCCGGGAGGCACGCTCGCCGAGGCGCTCAACAAGCTGCCGCAGTTCTTCGGCACCGAGACGGCGCAGCGCGGCGGCCACCCGCAATACAGCGGCGGGCGCAGCACGCTCGACATGCGCGGCATGGGCGCGCAGCGCACGCTGGTGCTGATCGACGGCGCGCGCACGGTGCCGGTGGACAGCAGCAGCCGGGTGAACATCGACTTCATCCCGTCCGGCTTGATCGAGCGCGTGGACGTGGTCACGGGCGGGGCGTCGGCGGCGTACGGCGCGGACGCGCTCGCGGGGGTCACGAATTTCATTCTGGATCGCGACTTCGAGGGTTTCCGGGCGGACGTGGAGGCG
>DATCLY010000078.1:0-33545 GCA_036563665.1 Gammaproteobacteria bacterium | reverse complement strand
CATTGTTTGCGCATCGACGTTGGTGAACCCGAACGACGGGTGCGAGCCACTGAATCTCTTCGGGCACGGTCGAATGACGCAGGCGGCTCGCGACTACGTCCTGGACACGACGCGAGGCGCGACGCTCACGCGCCAGCGCTTTGCCGAGATCTCCGCCAGTCGCGAGGTGCTGCCGAACCGCTCCGCGGGTCCGCTTTCCATCGCGGTGGGCGCCTCCTATCGCGAGGAATTGCTCGACGCGCGCATGCTGCCGCCGGAGGCGACCGAACGAATGCCACGGCTCGACGAGGTGAGCTACCGGGGCCTGCCGCCGGCGCAGTCCGGCGCTCCGTTCATCTTCCAGCACGCGAACATGCTCGAGGCCGCGGGCGGCTACGACGTCAAGGAGATCTTCGCCGAGTCGCTGATTCCACTTGTTGCGCGCAGTACACAACGCGGCCTCGACCTGAACGTGGCGGGGCGGTGGGCAGATTACGAGGGCAGCGGCAGCATCGCTGCGTGGAAAGCCGGTATCGACTGGCGCGTCAACGAGGCCTTTCGGTTCCGCGCGACGCGGTCGCGCGACATTCGCGCCGCCAACCTCGGCGAGCGCTTCGATCGGACCATCACCGGGCAGAGCTACGACGATCCGTGGATCGGCGAGGAACATACACCCGTCGAGCAGACCGTGAGCGGCGGCAACCCCGCTGTCGATCCGGAACGAAGCGACACGACAACGTTCGGCATCGTGGTTCAGCCGGCGGCGATCGACGATCTCAGCTTGTCGATCGACTGGTACGACGTGCGGATCAAGGACGCCATCGATCAGATAGGCGGGCAACTCATCATCGATCTCTGCTACGAGGAAGGCTCCTTCTGCGAGCTGCTCCAACGCGACGCAGTGACCGGCAGGATCACGAGAGTCGATAACATCTTCGTGAACCTGGTGGAGGCGGGCGTGAAGGGTGTCGACCTCGAGCTCTCGTACCGCCGGCCGATCGGTGACGGCACCCTGGGCCTGCGGTTCTTCGGCGCGTACCTTTCCGAGCACTCCTTCACCGACCAGTTCGGCAACAAGGTGGACAGCGCCGGCATGACGGGCGACGCATCCCTGCCCGAGTGGCAAGGCGTCCTCAACGTGAGCTACGACCGTGGGCCGTTCAGCCTTACGCTGACGGAGCGCTATATCGGCAGCGGAACGCGGGACAACCGGGAGATCGAGGGCATCGACATCGACGACAACACGGTGGACGCCGCGTGGTACACGAACGTGCGCTTTTCCTATGACGTCATGCCGGCTGGCACGGTGCGCGTGTTCCTCAACGTCCAAAATCTCTTGGACGAGGATCCGCCGCTCGCGCCTGGGCCGTTCTCCTTCTTCGGGGGAGCGGGACACACGAACGCGCAACTGTTCGACATGCTCGGGCGGCGCTACACGATCGGGTTCGTGTACCGTCTCTGAGCCGACGTAAGGGGACGACGGCCGACGTTCGCCGCGACATCGACGAGCGCGGCGAGAAAGGCGTCGACGGCCGGCGAGGAGAAAGCGGCCGCCTCGCGCAGCGCGTTCAGGTAGAGCGGGCGCTCGACGCGCTGACGTGCAAGAGAGGGAATGGTTAGCGGCTCGAGCAGGTTCTGGGCGACGAGCTCGTGCCAGCACTCGAGCTGCGTCGTCAAACCCACGCATTCGCTCTCGAGCAATGCGCCGCGAAGTATCGTGAGCGACGCCGTCTCGACGAGCGGTCTCGGCTCAGGGAGCCCCTCGCTCTCGAGGAGCCGCGAGAACCACCTCCTGAGCGGCGATCCTCTGGGCGGCAAGGCCCACTCGAGCGACAGGAGGTCGGCGAGGGATAGTTCCTTGCCTCGGGCGAGTGGATGATCGGCCCGCGCCACGACCTCGACGTGGTCCTTCGTCAGTCGCGTAGTAGCGGTCTGCTCGGAGGTCTCGTCCTCGGCGTCGAGCGTGCCGACGACGAGATCCAGATCCCCGGAGCGGAGCGAGGACAGGAGGTCGTGATCGGCTCCGGCCCGAACGGCAACGACCACGTTCGGGTGACTCCGGCGCAGCAGCCGCACGGCGCGGGGGACGAGCAGCGCGCCAGCCGACGGTGTCACACCGACGCGGATGACGCCGGAGATCCCTTCGTCCGCTCCTCGGAGCTCCTCCAGCCCGGCGCGGAGCTCGCTGAGCGCCCGCTTCAAATGAGTGGCGAGGACGTTCCCGGCCTCGGTCGGTGCCACCGCTCCCGTGGGCGTTCGCTCGAACAGGCGCGTGCCGAGCTGCCGCTCCACTGCGGTGATCGACTTGCGGACGGATTTTGGCGCGATGCCGAGCGACGCGGCCGCACGAGCGACGTCGCGGTGATCGAACACGGCGAGCACGGCAAGCACGACCGCGTTGCTGACGTCGAGCTGCAGAATGTGCGGCGTGCGGCGCGCCAGGCCAGTGGCGCCGGTCAGCGCCCGCAGCTTTCGGTCGGCGGCCGCCAGGTGCTCGAGGCTCGCCTGCACGCGCCGAAAGAGCAGGTCGGCGTGGCGAGTGCCGACCATGCCCGTCGCCCGGCGCTCGAAGAGGCGGCAGCCGAGGAACCGCTCGAGGTCGAGGACGCTCCGGGTGATCGCCGACTGCGAGCGATCGAGGGCGTTGGCTGCTCGGGTCAGGTGACGCACCTCGTGGACGAGGAAGGCGCGCCGCAGCGCACGGAAGGGGACGTGGCGCTCGGCTCCCACGGGCGGCGCGTCCAGGGACGCCCCGTGTGGACCCGGCGATCTCTGGAACCTGGCTGCACGAGAAGCGAGCTCGAACACGTTCGGATTCGGTTTTTTTGGTCTTCCAGCGACTGCCACGGTAGGTCGACGTTCGCGGCAACGGTAAGCACTAAACCGTTGCTAACACTTGTTACTGGGGCGTAGGATCGGGCCATGAGCCCGCCGCATGCTGTCGTCAGTCGGCAGGAGATCTGCGAGCACCTGGACGCGGTCGTGGCCAGCCCACCGTTCCGCGGTTCGCCTATCTACGCCGCACTCCTTCGCTATCTCGTCGAGAGCACCTTGAACGATCAGACACGGCACGAGATCGACATAGCGATCGACGTTTTCGGCAAGGACGAGCACTACGATCCGGCGGAGAGCTCCGCCGTACGGGTGCGGGTGCACCAGCTGCGCAAGAAGCTGGACGAGTACTATCGCTCTGTGCCGGATGGGGCCCCCATCCGCTTTAGCATCCCGAAGGGGAGCTATCGCATCGCGTTCGGCACGAAGTACGTCGTTCCCGGCTCGAAGCCCGTGGAACGCGCCTCCTCGCTGCGGGCGGGAAGGGCATGGCTCGCGGCCGTGACGGCTCTGCTGGTCGTCTCCGTCGCCACGAACGCGGTGCTTCTAGCGCGTATGAAAAGCCCCTCGGCTACCGATCCTCCGCTCCAGCCGGCGGCTTTTGCATGGGAGGCCGTGACGGAAGGCCCGGAGCCCATCCTGATCGCCCTCGGCGACTTCTTCGTCTTCCGCGAGGCAAGCGAGGAAGGCCGAATCCGCTTCATCCGGGATATCGAGATCAACTCCCCGGAAGACCTGAGCCGCCTCGCGTCCGAGCCTGCCTGGGCACGGCCCGCCGACTTGACGTACTTGCCGAAGTCCACGGCCTTCACGCTCGAAGCGATCCTGCCGGTCGTGCAGGCGACCGGAAAGCGCGTCTCGCTCAAGCTGATGTCGGAGGTCACCGGGGAGGATTTGCGGGAGCACGACTTGATCTATATCGGTTTCATTCGAAGCATGGGCCCGCTTCAAGACTACTTCTTCCGCTCGTCGAGCTTCTCGTCGCCGCATCCATTCGTCCAGTTGCACGACAAGAAGTCGGGAGAGGTTTTCGTATCCTCGGAAGACTCCTTCGGGCACACCCGCGACTACGGGCTCTTCGCCAGGATTCCCGGGCCGGGCAAGGGAGACATGCTGATATTCACGGGCATACGCGACATCGGAATCCTGCATGCCGTTCGGGCGTTGACCGAGCCCGATCGGGCGCGGGAGCTCGCCGAGCAAGTCGGCTTGGACATGGAAGGAGTGGCGTCGCCGATCGAGATCCTGTTCGAGGTATCGGGATACCACCGGACCGATCTACAGGCCACGATCGTCAGGGCCAACCGGGCGGTAACGAACCCGCTGTAATCGTTCCTGCCGATCTGTAAACAGCCTGACTGTCGGGCGTTTCCGCCACTGCAATAGTGTCTGTCGGGCAAGCCGACGGGCAATCGCACCGGCACCCCATGACCCTCACCCAGCTCATCGTGGAGCGCCGCCGAGTGCCGCTCCAACTCATCGCAGCCGACAAGGCGTTGGCCGTCGACCTCCAGAACCACCTCACGGAGATGGGGCTGCTCGATCCCCCGGCCGACGGCATCTTCGCTACCGTGTCGCACTGGGCGTTGAGCCAGGCGTTGAAGAAGCTGGACGCCGAGCGCGTGTCCGTGCTCGACGCCGCGCTCGCGAGGGATCTGATCGCGGCCGCGGAGTCGCCGCCGTTTCCGCTCAATCACACCGACACCTTCGCGGGGCGGCTCGTCGCAGCGATGCTCGCAGCCGGGCACTGGATCTGCCGGCATCCCGACTGCGTGAAGAAGCTCGATCCGCGCGGCGCGGCGCGCATCGCGTTCGGCCAGTACAAGGCATGGTCGGTGGGTACCCACATGGCGGGGAAACCCAGCGCCCACGAGGCGCTCGTGCAGACGGCGCCGATCCGGGTGCATCGCGACCTGAACGAGGACTTCGAGCGGGTGGGCGACCAGAGCTTCGAGGGCGTCTTCGGCATCAACCAGCACTGGGGCTACGACCTGCCGAAGTCCGATATCGGCAAGGCGGGCGCCGGGTGTCTCGTCGGCCGAACGAAGAGCGGTCATCGTCGCTTCATGCAGCTCTGCAAAGCCGACGCCCGCTACGTGGCGAACCACGGGTACCGCTTCATGACGGCAGTCCTGCCGGCTGAGGCCGTGCCCGGCGAATGAGAGGCGGCCGGCCATCGCGGCCCGCCCGGCGCGCCCGTATACTAGGAACGATTCCCGCGACGGAGAGACGTCATGTCCATCCATCGGCGGCGGTTTCTCGAAGGCGTGGCGGCCGGTGCGGCCGCGCTCCTCGCGCCCGGCGCGTTCGCCGAAGCGCTGCGGCAAACTCACCCGATGGGCGACGGGCCGTTCTATCCGGACCGGCTGCCGCTCGACACGGATAACGATCTCATCATTCTGAACGACCGCACCACACCGGCGGTCGGCGACATCGTGCATCTCACGGGCCGGCTCCTGAGCAAGGCCGGGGAGCCCATCCGCAACGGCGTCATCGAGATCTGGCAGACCGACGTGAACGGCTCCTACATCCACACCGGGGGCCGCAACGAGGGCAAGATCGACGGCAACTTCCAGGGCTACGGCCGGTTCCTCACGGATTCCGAGGGCCGCTACTACTTCCGCACCATCAAGCCGGTGCCGTACACGCTGCTCGGCACGTTCCGCGCGCCGCACATCCACGTCGCGGTGAGCAAGGCGGGACGGCGCATCATGGCGACGCAGGCGCTCGTGAAAGGTCACCCCGCGAACGCGCGCGACTCGATCATCGCCCGCGTGCGCGATCCCGCCGCGCTGGAGACGCTCATGGTGGAGTACGAGCCGCTGCCGGGCTCCCGCCTCGGCGAGCTCGCGGCCAACTTCGATATCGTGCTCGGGCGCACGGCCGAGGAGCTCGAGGACGGCTCGATCGGCGGCATCGGTGCGCCGGAGCCGTTCCGCGGGTGACGTCGGTCCTCATCAGCGATCCGCTCTCCCCCGTAGCGGCCCAGGTCTTCGCGGCGCGCGGCATCGACGTCGACGTCCGCACGAACCTCGCGCCGCGGGAGCTCATCGAGATCGTCGGCGCCTACGACGGCCTCGTGGTGCGCTCCGCCACGAAGGTCACGGCGGAGGTCATCGAAGCGGGGGAGCGGCTCAAGGTCATCGGCCGCGCCGGCATCGGCGTGGACAACGTGGACGTTCCCGCGGCCACCGCCAAGGGCGTGGTCGTGATGAACACGCCGTTCGGCAACTCCATCACCACGGCCGAGCACACGATCGCGCTGATGCTCGCGGCCGCCCGCTCCATCACGGCCGCGGACCGGTCCACCCAGGCCGGCAAGTGGGAGAAGAACCGCTTCGTCGGCGTGGAGCTCTACGGGAAGACGCTCGGCATCATCGGCTGCGGCAACATCGGCTCCATCGTGGCCGATCGCGCGCTCGGCCTGCACATGAAGGTGATCACGTACGACCCGTACCTGACGCCCGAGCGGGCCGTGCGGCTCGGCGTGGAGAAGGTGGAGCTCGACGAGCTCCTCGCGCGCGCCGACGTGATCTCGCTGCACGTGCCGCTCACCGAGAGCACGCGCAATATTCTCTCGGCGGAGACGCTCGAGCAAACGAAGCGCGGCGTGATCGTCGTGAACGTGGCGCGCGGCGGGCTCGTGGACGAGCGCGCGTTGCGGCGGCTGCTCGAGAGCGGCCACGTGGGCGCCGCGGCGTTCGACGTCTTCGAGGTGGAGCCGGCCTACGAGAACGTGCTCTTCGGCGCGCCCAACTTCATCGCCACGCCGCACTTGGGCGCCTCCACCGTCGAGGCGCAAGAGAACGTGGCGCGGCAGATCGCGGAGCAGATGAGCGATTACCTCCTGACCGGCGCGGTCACGAACGCGCTCAACATGCCGTCGATCAGCGCCGAGGAGGCGCCGCGCATCCGGCCGTTCGTGGAGCTCGCCGAGAAGCTCGGCATGTTCGCCGGGCAGATCGCGGACGCCGGCCTCGACGCCATCGAGATCGAGCTCGAGGGCGCCGTCACCGCCATGAACACGAAGCCCGTGGTGGCGGCCGCGCTCGCCGGCATCCTGCGCCCGCAGCTCCAGTACGTGAACATGGTGTCGGCGCCGGCCATCGTGCAGGAGCGGGGCATCGCGCTGCTCGAGTCGCGTCGCGAGGCGTCGGCCGTCTACGAGAGCCTGATCCGCATCAAGGTGCAGACGGGCGGCGAGTGGCGCACCGTCGCCGGCACGGTCATCGCCGGCAAGCCCAAGATCGTCGAGGTGCGTGGCATGGCGCTGCAGGCGGACTTCGAGCCGGTGATGCTCTTCACCTGCAACGAGGACCGGCCGGGCTACGTCGGCGCGCTCGGCACGCTGCTCGGCAACGCCGGCATCAACATCGCAACGCTGCATCTCGGCCGCGAGCTCGCCACGCGGCAGGCCATCGCCATCGCGGGCGTGGACGAGCCCGTGCCCGACGCGCTCGTCGCGAAGCTTCGGGCGCTGCCCGTCGTGAGCTACGCGAAGGTGCTCCGCTTCTGAGCTTCCCGCACGCCGCCGCACGCGGCCGCACCCGGTGCCGGCCCGCCCCGCGCCGTGGCGGGCATCCGCCGGTCAGGCGAAGCCCGGCGGATTCCAGGCCTCCATCATCTTCCGGCGGGCGAATTCTAGCCGCTCCGACATCAGCGCCGCGAAGCGTTTCAGCACCTCGTAGCCGAACCGCGGATCCTGCTCGCAGCGGGCGCGCAGCGCTTCGCCGTCGAACTCGATGACCTCCGCGGCCGTCTGCGCCCGGGCCTGGAAGTTCCACTTGTGCGGGGGGATGAGCCAGGACCAGCCGAGCGTGAGACCGGGCCCGAGGTTTTGCAGCTCGAGCGCCGGCCCCGAGACGGCCGCCACCTCCACGGTCACGTGCCCGGACTCGACGAGGTAGAAGTGCCGCGCCCGCTCGCCGTAGCGGAACAGCACCTCGCCCGGCTCGAGCGTGCGCAGCTTCGCGTGACGCGCGAGGAATGCGATGTCGTCCGCCGGAAGCCCCGAGAACAACGGGCTCGCCGCGATGCGCGCTTCCACCGAACGCTCGTTCATGACTCTCCGTCCATCCGTCGTCCGTCTCCCGCGCGACTGCAGAATTCGTGCCGCGCAGCGTGCGTTGCGGTAACCCGCGATCGACGACGCGGCGCGTCGCGCGCGAGACTGGCTCGCGGAGCCACACGACCATTGTGGCATATGCCTTGCAAGGACGCGCGCAGCAGCGCTGGCGCTGCTGCGAGGCGGTGACGCACGGTGAATGCGAGCGATGACGAGGAGGTCGAGCGACCGCAAGGGGCCGGGGAGGCGGGCGCGTCGTGACCGTTCGTTGCTCGCGTCGCTCGCGGTCCTGCTCTTCGTCACGGCGGCGCCGGCCGCCGCGCAGTACTTCGGCCGCAACAAGGTCCTGTGGGAGCGCTTCGACTTCGTCGTGCTCGAGTCGGAGCATTTCCTCGTCCACTACTACCCGCCGGGCGCGGAGCACGGCGAGTACGTCGCTCGCCTCGCCGAGCGCTGGTATGCGCGCCTTTCGAAGTTCTTCGACCACGAGCTCGACGAGAAGAAGCTCATCATCGTCTACGAGGACCACGCGGACTTCCAGCAGACCGTCGTGACGCCGGAGCTCATCGGCGAAGGGACCGGCGGCTTCACCGAATCGTTGCAGGACCGCGTGGTGCTGCCGCTCACCGGCATCCACGCCGAGAACGACCACGTGATCGGCCACGAGCTCGTGCACGTGTTCCAGTTCGACCTCCTGCGGCAGCGCACGTCGCAGACCAACGGCACGGCCGGTGGGCGCCTGCCGCTCTGGGCGATCGAGGGGCTCGCGGAGTATCTCTCGCAAGGGCGCCACGATCCGATCACGGCGCTCTGGATGCGCGATGCGGCGCTGCACGATCGCTTGCCGGACCCCAACGCGTTCATCCAGGAGCAGCCGTCGCCCTATCAGTACGGCCAGGCGGTATGGGCATACGTCGCCGGCCGCTGGGGCGACGACGCCGTGCGCCGGGTGTTCTCGAGCGCGCTGACGTTCGGGCTTGCGAGGGCGTTCGAGCGCGAGCTCGGCATGACCGTGGAGGAGTTCTTCAGAACCTTTCACGCCGACCTCCGCGAGGCGTACGCGCCCGCGATCGAGGGCCGGGTGCCGCCCGAGCGCACGGCCACGCCGTTGCTCACGCGCGAGCAAACCGGGAGCGGCGTGAACGTGGCGCCGTCGCTCTCCCCCGACGGGCGGCGCATCGCGTTCCTGTCCACTCGCGAGCTCGCGCTCGAGCTGTACCTCGCCGATGCCGCGACCGGCAGGCTGCTCCGCAAGCTCGTGAGCGCGGAAGGCGACCGGCATTTCGAGAACCTGAGCTTCATCGAGGCGAGCGTGGCGTGGTCGCCGGAAGGGGACCGCTTCGCGTTCAGCGTGTTCGACGAGGGCGAGCGGCGCCTCGCCGTGTACGACGTGGCGAGCGGCCGCGTCACGCGCCAGATCGACCTCGCGGACGTGGAAGACATGCGCCACCCCACGTGGACGCCGGACGGGCGCGCGGTCGTCTTCTCCGGCGGCGCGGGCGCGAACAGCGATTTGTACCGAGTGGACGTCGAGAGTGGCGAGGTCACGCGGCTCACGGCCGGCCCCTACACCGCCATTCAACCGGCCGTCTCGCCCGACGGGCGCCGCGTCGTCTTCGTCACCGACCGCGGCCCGGACACGAGCCTCGAGCGGCTCGACTTCGGCCCGCTGCGCCTCGCGGTGCTCGAGATCGCCACGGGCAAGATCGAGCTCTTGCCGATCGCCATGGAGGGCAAGCAGCTCGACCCCAAGTTCTCGGCCGACGGCGAGAGCCTCTTCTTCATCGGCGAGCCCGACGGCGTGCCGGATCTCTTTCGCTTCGACTTCGCCGACGGCCGCGTCACGCGCCTCACGCGGCTCGACACGGGCGTCGCCGGCATCACGGGGCTCTCGCCGGCGATCTCCGTGGCGGACGATACGATCGCGTTCTCCGCGCTGCGGGACGGCGATTGGGCCATCTATACGATGCCCGCGGGCGACGGCGAGCCCGTTGCGCCTGCGCCCGACGCGCGCGCGGGCGTGCTGCCGCCCGCCGACCCGGTCGACGCGCCGGGCGTCGTCGAGGCGTATCTCGCGCAGCCGCTCGAAGGCCTGCCTTCCGCGGGGCGCGTCTACCCCGTCCGCCCCTACGTCACCGACCTCGGGCTCGCGGCGATCGGCCCGGCGGCCGTCGGGGTGGGCACGTGGAGCACGGGTCCGATCTTCGAGGCGGCATTCGGGGCGTACTTCAACGACGCGCTCAATCGGCACCGCATCGTCATCACCGTGCAGGGCGGCAGCACGCAGGGCGCGCTCGACTTCGAGGATACGTTGGGGGGAGCTGTGGCGTACCTCAACCAGACGCGGCGCTTCCAGTGGGGCGCGAGCCTCTCCCGCACGCCATACGTGAGCAGCGCCGCGTTCCTGTCCACGCAGGTGATCGACGTCGACGGACGGCCCATGATCGCCGACGTGGCGGAGCGGCTCATCGAGGCCGTGCAGGTGAGCGAGGCGTCGCTGATCGGCGAGTACCCGTTCTCGCTGAACAACCGCCTGGAGGCGCTCGTCGGCGTCACGCGCATCGACTACGAGCTCGAGCTCGAGCGGCTGGTCGTGCCGCGCAGCGGCAGCGCGCCGTTTCGCGAGGTCGTCGGCCTGCCGTCGCCCGCGGCGCTCGACTTGCGCCAGGCGGGCGTCGCCTTCGTGCGCGACACGTCACGCTTCGGTTTCGTGTCGCCCGTGCTCGGCACGCGGTTCAGGGTGGAGAACCGCTGGGCCACCGGCGATATCGATTTCAGGACCACGCTGGTGGACTACCGGCGCTACTTCTTTCGCCGCCCGTTGACGTTCGCGCTGCGGCTGCTGCACATCGGCCGCCGCGGCGACGGCGCCGAGGATCCGCGCTTGCCGCCCCTCGACATCGCGGACAGCAGCCTGGTGCGCGGCTACGAGCTCGGCTCGTTCGACGTCTCCGAATGCACGTTCACCCCGGATCGCACCCGCTGCCCGGAGCTCGAGCGCCTCGTCGGCAGCCGCATCGCGGTGCTCAACTTCGAGGTGCGCGTGCCCTTGCTCGGCACCGAGGACTTCGGCCTGTTCTCCGTGCCGGCGGCGCCCACGGAAGCGGCCTTCTTCATCGACGCGGGCGCGGCGTGGCGGTCCGGCCAGTCTGTGGAGCTCGACTTCGAGCGCCACACCGCCGAGCGCGTGCCGGTCGTGAGCGCAGGGCTGGCGGCGCGCTCCCTGCTCTTCGGCGCCGTGCCCATCGAGGTGTTCTACGCGGTGCCGTTCCAGCGGCCCGACGAGGACGCCACGTTCGGCTTCAGGATCGGCGTCGCCTGGTGAGACCGCGCGACGGCACGGCGCCGGCCGCGCTCGGTCAGCGAGTCTCCTTGCACACGGGCACGCGCTGCCAGGGCAGGCAAGGGCAGGAGCACGACACGCGCGTGCCGCCTTCCGGGCGCCGCTCGATCTCGAGGTGGCCGTGGATCAAGTGGGCGCGATAGCGCATGCTGCGCAGCCCCATGCCGCCCCGGCGGACCTTCTCCGGCGCGATGCCCACGCCGTCGTCCAGCACCTCGAGACGGATGCTCTTGCCGTCGCAGGCGTAGCGCAGCTCCACGTTCCGCGGCGCGCCGTGGCGCAGCGCGTTGGTCACCGCTTCCTGCGCGATGCGGTAGAGGTTCGTGTCGAGCTCGACGTCGTGCGCGTGGTCCTTGCGCGAGCAGATCGCGCGGCAGGTGACGTTGGAGTGCTCGCTCACCTCGCCCGCGAGCGCCTCGAGCGCCTCGCCGATCAGGAGCTCCCGGCCGAACCCCGGCGACAGCGAGCGGGCGATGCGCCGCGTCGTCACGATCGCCTTCTGCGCCATCGCCTTCAAGTTGTCCACGGCCTGCGCGTGCGGCGACGCTTCGGTTGCGAGCTTCTGCGCCAGCACCTCGAGGGCCAGGCTCAAGGCGGTGAGCTCCTGGCCCAGGCCGTCGTGCAGGTCCCGCCCGATGCGGCTGCGTTCGCGCTCCTGCGTGGCCACGATGTCGCGCTGCAGCGCGAGCCACTCGGTCACGTCGCGCACGGTCACCACGGCTTCGTTGTCGCCGCTGCGCACGAACCGGGCCTCTAGGTCGATGTCGCCGTGCGGTAACGGCAGGCGGCACTCCCAGAGCTGCATCTCGCCCGTCTCGATGGCTCTGCGCACGTGCTCCTGGTGCTCGCGCGCGAATTCCTCGCTGAAGAGGTCACGCACGTTGCGCCCCACGAGGGTTTCCTTCGTGTACGGGAACAGCGTCTTCGGCGACACAGACAGGTCGAGATAGCGGCCGTCCGCGTCGATGCGAAAGATCACGTCGGGGTTCGCTTCGAGCAAGGCGCGGTTGCGCGCCTCGGCGGCGCGCAGCGCCTGCTCGGTGTGCTCCCGCTCGGTGATGTCCTGCACGGTGCCCGCGAAGCGGGTGGGAGATCCCTCGCCGTCCTTCCTCGCGATGCAGCGGCCCCGCCCCTGCACGATGCGCTCGGTGCCGTCCGGCAGCAGGATGCGATAGACGATCGAGTAGGGCTCGCCGGAGGCATACGCCCGATCCACGGTGTCGATGACCCGCTGCCGGTCCTCCGGGTGGATCTTCGCGAGCAGGGTGTCCCGCCGCGGCTCGAACGTGCGCGGGTCCTCGCCGAAGATGCGGTACATCTCGTCGGACCACCAGTGGCTGGAGGTGAGGATGTCCACTTCCCAGCTGCCGATGCCGGCGATGCTCTGCGCCTCCTGCAGCCGGCTCGCGATCTCCCGCGTGCGCTCCTCCGCTTCCTTGCGCTCGGTGATGTCCAGCCGGCTGCCGACGATGCGGGGCGGCTCGCCCTCGTCGTCGCGCAGGAGCGCGAGCTGGTCGTGCAGCCAGCGCCAGCCGCCGTTCGCGTGCCGCAGCCGATACTCGAGCGCTTGACGCGGCTGCTCGGCGATGTGCGCGAGGGCCGCGAGCACGCGCGGGCGGTCGTCCGGGTGCACGAGCCGCGACCAGAGCCCGGGATCTGCCGTGAGCTGCTCGGGCGCGTAACCGAGCTGAGCGTGCACGGCCGGAGAAATGTAGATGGTTTCGAAGTCTCCCGAGACGCGCGCCAGGTAATGGACCGCAGGGCTCGCGTCCACCAAGCGCTGCAGATCCATCTGCGTCGGCATATTCGTTTGACGATACACCAATCCGTCGCCCGACGGGCGATTCTACTAGCGAACGGGATCATCGCACTCAGCGGCCGACCGGCGCGAGGTGTATGCTGTCCGAGTCACCCGTCGCCGCCGACGCTTCACGAGCCCGGGCGGGGTCGAGGACGCGTCCGCGGCATCGCTGCCGCAGGCCGGCAGCGCGAGCCGGGTCGAAGGCACCAGGCCACGCCCGGGAGGCTACGATGCGCAACGCATTCCTCGTCACGGCGGCTTCCATTTCCACCCTGCTCGGCGCGCGCGTGCTCGCGCAGGACGTGCCCCTCATACCCCGCGAGGCGCTCTTCGGCAACCCGGAGCGCACGGCGGCGCGCATCTCGCCGGACGGCGAGCGCGTGAGCTTCCTCGCGCCGCGCGACGGCGTGCTGAACGTGTGGGTGTCGCCAGTCGGCGACATCGGCGCCGCGCAGCCGGTGACGAACGACATCATGCGCCCCATCCGCAACTATGCCTGGCTGCCGACCGGGGAGGTCATCGGTTACCTGCAGGACGTGGGCGGCAACGAGAACTTCCACCTGCTGCTCACCGATCTCGCCACCGGCACCACGCGCGACGTCACCGCCATCGACGGCGTGCGGGCGCAGGTCGTCGCCACGTCGTACGAGCGGCCCGACGCGCTGCTCGTCGGCCTGAACGACCGCGACCCGGCGCTCCACGACGTGTACGAGATCGACCTCGAGACGGGCGAGCGCAAGCTCGTGTTCAGGAACGGCGCGGGCTATGCCTCGTTCCTCGCGGACGACGAGCTCGACGTGCGCATCGGCATGCAGCAGACGCCGGCCGGGGGCTTCGAACTCTACTCGCTCGCGGGGGAGGAGCCCAAGCTCATCGTGTCGCTGCCTCCCGACGACGCGCTCTCGAGCAGCCCGCTCGCGTTCAACGACGCCGGCGACGCCTTCTACATGCTGGACAGCCGCGGCCGCGACAAGGCGGCGCTCGTGCTCGTGGACGCCGAGAGCGGGGAGACGCTCGAGGTCGTGGCGAGCTCCGAGCGGGCGGACATCTCGCGCGTGATCTTCCATCCGCTCACCGACGAGCCGTTGGCCTACGCCATCGAGCGCGAGCGCGTGGAGTGGACGGCGCTCGACGAGGAGACGGCGCGGCGGCTGCGCGTGCTCGACGACGCGCTCGAGGGCGACTTCACCATCGCGAGCCAGACGCGGGACAACGACCGTTGGGTGGTGAGCGAGGATTCGCCCGAGGCCGCCCCGCGGTTCTGGCTGTTCGACGCGGCGGGCGGCGCAGTCACGAGGCTCTTCACCACGCGGCCCGTGCTCGACGAGGCGCCGCTGCAGCCCATGCACGCGGTCACCATCCGCTCGCGGGACGGGCTCGACCTCGTCTCCTATTACACGCTGCCGCCGGGGTCCGACCGCGACGGCGACGGCATCCCGGAGTCGCCGCAGCCCATGATGCTGTGGGTGCACGGCGGCCCCTGGGCCCGCGACTCCTTCGGCTTCAACTCGGTGCACCAGTGGCTCGCGAATCGCGGCTACGCCGTGCTGTCGGTGAACTACCGCGGCTCCACCGGCTTCGGCAAGGCGTTCATCAACGCATCGCACGGGGAGTGGGCCGGGAAGATGCACGACGACCTCATCGACGCGGTGGAATGGGCCGTGGAGCGGGGCATCGCCGACGAGGGCCGCATCGCCATCGGCGGCGGCTCGTACGGCGGCTACGCCACGCTCGTGGGGCTCACCTTCACGCCCGACGTGTTCGCGTGCGGCGTGGATATCGTGGGGCCGTCGAACCTGGTCACCTTGATGGAGAGCTTCCCCGAGTACTGGAAGCCGTTCCTCGATGCCACCTTCTACCGCGGCATCGGCGATCCCTCCAACGAGGAGGGGCGCCGCGAGGCGGTGGCGCGCTCGCCGCTGCACGAGGCGGAGCAGATTCGCGCGCCGCTGCTGATCGGCCAGGGCGCGAACGACCCGCGCGTGACCAGGATCGAGTCCGAGCAGATCGTGAACGCGATGACGGAGGCCGGCTTGCCCGTGACCTACGTGGTGTTCCCCGACGAGGGCCACGGTTTCGCCCGCCCGGAGAACAGCCTCGCCTTCTTCGCCGTGATGGAGGCGTTCCTGGCCGAGAATTGCCTCGGTGGGCGCTACGAGCCGATCGGCGACGACTTCGAGGGCTCGAGCATCACGGTGGAGACGGGCGCCGCCGACGTGCCGGGGCTCGAAGCGGCTCTGCGGTGAAGGATCGCGGCTGGACAGCCGCTCCCACAGGCTTCGTTCAACGGCCGGGTGGGAGCGGCTTTCCAGCCGCGATTTCTTTCCCACTCTAGAACTGCTGCGCCACGCCGATGCTGGCCCAGGTGAAGCCGCGCGCCCCGCGGCCCGCCCGGATCTCCTCCGTCTGGTGCCGCACGGTGTAGCTCAGGGACAGATCGTTCTTGAGCACCGTGGTCACGCCCACCCAGGCCTCGAACAGCAGGTGGTCGAGGTCCGAGAACGAGTGGGTCACGTCGCTCGAGCGGAACTGCCCCTGCAGGAACGCGTTGTACAGCCGCGCGCGCACGCTCACGCCTGCCGAGAGCTGCACGCGCGGCTTCGCCGGCTGCGCCCCGGGGCGCGGCGCGCGGATCGGCGGATGGCCGGCGTAGTCCGACGCCGACGGCAGCGAGCTCCACCACGGCGCGTCGAAGCTGCCCCAGCGCACGGAGAGCTCCGCGCCCGCCTCCGTGAGGTAGCCCACGCTCGCGGTGGTGTCGAGCCGCACGCTGTACGGCTTGCCTTTCCACGAGCCGCGGTCGAGCAGCCGGTAGCGCGACATCGCGTACCGGAACGTGGGCTCGCCGCCGTCCGAGATCTGATGGTGGTAACCCATCGGCTCCTGGCTGCCGACCACCTCGTGCACGCCGCGGTGGAGCTGCTCGGCGAACGGCAGGCCGAGAAAGCCGATCGTGAGGGACGACTGGTGGGCCACGGGGCCGTCGACGGCGAGGCGCGTGCTCGCGGCGTAGGTGAGGCTCGCGTAGGGCCGGTCGTCCGCGAGCGGCTCCGACGCGCTCAGGTCGTTCGGCGTGAACAGCACGAGCCCGAGCTCCACGGAGTGCTCGGCGTCGCGGTCCTCGAAGAAGCGGCCGAGCGGCGTGCGCGAATCGAGCCAGTCCAGGCCCTTCGCGAGCACGTTCTCGCGCGCCGCGTCGCCGCCGAGCGTGAACGCCACGCCCGCCGTGTAGTCCCGGTCGTCGTCGGTGAACGCGAACAGATCGTTGTCCACGTGCAGCGTCCAGCCCACGTCGCGCTCGTGATCGCGCCCGGCGCCCGCCGCCGCGGCGGGGAACGCCGCGGCGACGAGCGCGAGCGTCAGCGCGACGACGGCGCCGGGCCGGAGGGCGATGCGCCCGGCGCCGTCAACCAGCTTCCCTGCAATGCGCTTCCCTGCGGACGGCATCGCGATCCTCTCCCATCAGGCCGTCGCCGGCGCCAGCGCCGGCGTCTCGAGCGCCTCGTCCGCCGCCTCGGGCGCGAGGCGCTCGGCGATCAACGAATAGAACACGGGCACCACGAACAGCGTGAACACCGTGCCGATGGCCATGCCCGCCACGAGCACCGTGCCGATGCTGTTGCGCGCCTCCGCACCGGGGCCCGTCACGAGCAGCAGCGGCGTGTGGCCGAGCACCGTGGCCGCGGAGGTCATGAGCACGGGACGCAGCCGCGTGAGCGAGGCCTGCTTGAGCGCCGCCATCTTCTCGAGGCCGCGCCGCTGCAGCTGGTTGGCGAACTCCACGATCAGGATGCCGTTCTTCGCGATGAGGCCCACGAGCGTGATGAGCCCCACCTGCGAGTAGATGTTGATGGTCGTGAAATCGAGGAAGCTGAAGACCAGCGCCCCCGACGTCGCGAGCGGCACGGAGCCGAGCAGCACGATCAGCGGGTCGCGGAAGCTCTGGAACTGCGCCGCGAGCACGAGATAGATCAGCACCAGCGCGAACCCGAGGGTCACCGCGAGCGCCTGCCCCTCGCGGCGGATCTGCCGCGACTCGCCGGCGTGATCGAGCGTGATGCCCGGTCCGCCGGCCTCGAGCGCCGCCTGCTCGAGCACCGCGAGCGCCTCCTCCTTGGTCACGCCGGGCGCCACTCCGCCGAAGACGCGCACGGCGTTCTTCTGCTGGAAGCGGTTCAGCGTGCGCGGCGCCGCGCTCGTCTCGATGCGCGTGAACGACGACACCGGCACGAGCGCGCCGTCGGGCGTCTTGATCTTGAGATCGAGCAGGGGCGCGAGCGTGGCGCGGTCCTCCTCGCCGATCTGCGGGATCACCTTGTAGCTGCGGTCGAAGTAGTTGAAACGGTTCACGTAAGCACCACCGAGGAGCGTGCCGAGCTCCCGCCCCACGGTTGCAAGATCGAGGCCGAGATCGGCGACGCGCTCGCGGTCGAGCACCACGCGGGCCTCGGGCAGATCGATCTTTAGATCCGTGTCCACGTACAGGAACGCGCCGCTGCGGAACCCGGCTTCCACCACCGAGCCGGCGGTGGCGAGCAGCGCCTCGAGCGGCGCGTCGCTCTGGATGACGAGCTCCACGTCGTACTGGCCGGGGGTGGGCAGCGGCGGGTCGAGCCGCGGATACACGCGCAGGCCCGGCACCTGGGACACCGCCGCGTACACGTCCTCGAACATCTCCTGCGTGGAGCGCTCGCGCTCCTTCCAGTCGCGGGTCACCAGGCCGCCGAATCCGCCCCAGGCCGCCGTCAGCGACCAGACGAAGTCGGTCTCCGGGAAGCGCGTGAGCGTGCGCACGAGCTCGAGCGTGTCGCGCCCCACTGCGTCGAGGGACGCGTCCGGCGCGGCCTCGAAGAAGAGGCTCACGTGGCTCTGGTCCTCCACGGGCGCGAGCTCCTGCCGCGACAGCTGGTAGAGCGGCCAGCCCGCCGCCGCCACGAGCAGCGACGCCGCCACCACGGCCCAGCGGATGGCGAGCGCGCCGTCGAGGAGCCGCGCGTACATGCCGCGGAGGGCGTCGAAGCCGCGGTTCACGAGGTGCGTGAGCCGGCCTTCGCGGCCCTGCGGGTGCACGAGGCGCGCGCTCATGGCGGGCGAGAGCGTGAGCGCCACCACGCCCGACAGCACCACGGCCGCGGCCAGCGTGATCGCGAACTCGAGGAACAGCGCGCCCGTCAGACCGCGCTGGAACCCGATCGGCGTGTAGACGGTCGCGAGCGTGATCGTCATGGCGATGATCGGGCCCACGAGCTCGCGGGCGCCGGCGATCGCGGCCTGCACGCGCGTCTTGCCCTCGCGCACGTGCCGCTCCACGTTCTCCACCACGACGATGGCGTCGTCCACCACGAGCCCCACCGCCAGCACGATGGCGAGCAGCGTGAGCAGGTTCAGGCTGAAGCCGAGCGCGAACATCACGAGACCGGCGCCGATGAGCGACACCGGCATCGCCACGAGCGGCACGAGCGCCGTGCGCACCGACCCCATGAACAGGAACACCACGAGGCCGACGATGGCGATCGTCTCCGCGAGCGTCTTCGTGATCTCAGCGAGCGCGTCGCGCATGAACATGGTGCCGTCCCAGACGAGGGTCATCTCCACGTCCGGCGGCAGCGTGGGCTCGATGCGCGCCATCTCCTCGCGCAGCCGGTTGCCCACCTCGATCTCGTTCGCGCCGGGCAGCGGCCACACGCCCAGATAGACGCCGGCGCGCTCGCTGTAGCGCGCCACCATGTCCTCTTCCTCGGCGCCGAGCTCCACGCGCGCCACGTCGGCGAGCCGCACGATGGCGCCGTCGCGGTCGGCCACGATGAGGTTGCGGAACTCCTCCACGGCGCGCAGATCGGTGTTCGCGAGCAGGCCGAGCTGCACGAGGTTGCCCCTCGTCTGCCCCACGGCGGCGAGGTAGTTGTTGCGGCGCAGCGCCTCGTGCACGTCGCCGGGCGAGAGGTTGTACGCCGCGAGCCGCTCGGGATCGATCCACACGCGCATCGCGAGCGGCCGATCGCCCTCGAACGTCACCCGCAGCACGCCCTCGAGCGTCGCGAGCCGCGGCTGCAGCGTGCGGGCGAGCCAATCCGTGAGCTCGGGCACCGTGCGTCGGTCGGAGTTGAAGCTCACGTAGAACGACGCATAGGGCCGATCCGCGCGCTGCACGTCCACCACCGGCGGCTCCGCCTCCGCCGGCAGCTCCGAGCGCACCTGCTGCAGCCGCGCCGTCACCTCCGCGAGCGCCGCGGTGGCGTCGTGGTTGAGCTCGAGGTGGATGGTCACGGTCGACAGGCCCGCACGGCTCGTGGACTCGACGTAGTCCACGCCGCTGATGGCCGACACCGCGCGCTCGATGGGCGTGGTGATGAAGCCGCGCACCGTCTCCGCGCTCGCGCCCGTGTAGACCGTGGTGATCACCACGGACGAGCTCTCGATGTCCGGATACTGCTGCACCGGCAGCGTCGTGAGCGCCCGGAAGCCCGCGAGCACGATCACGAGGTTGACGACCGCGGCGAGCACCGGGTGCTTGATGAAGACGTCCGTGAAAGCGCGCATTCCTTTCTCCCGTGGTTGCTGCCGGCGCGGCCCCTCAGAACCCCACTACGCGAGGCGCGCGCTCGCCGGAGGCGACGGCCTCGGTGCCGGTCTCGCGCAGCACGGCCACGAGCGCCTGATCGCGCAGCTTGAAAGAGCCCGAGGCGGCCACGCGCTCGCCGGGCGCGAGCCCCGACAGGATCAGCACCTCGTCGCCCACGAGCGGACCGCTGATCACCGGCCGCTGCTCGGCGCGCGCGTCGCCTTCGGGGCTCGTGGTCAGCACGAACACGTGGTCGCCGGCCGGGCCCTTGCGGAGCGCGTTCGCGGGGACTGAAACGAGCCGCTCCGAGGGCCCCGCCGGCACGTTCACCTTCACGGAGGCGCCGGGCGCGGGCGCGCGCACGGCGTCGTCGATGCGGGCGCGCACGGCGGCGTTGCGCGTGGCGGGATCGACGCGCGCGTCGATCGCCACGATCACGGCGCTCACCTGCCCGCCGAGCGGCGGGTCCACCGTCACGGTGTCGCCCACGGCGAGCCGCGCCGCGACCTGCTGCGCCACCTCGAAGTCCACGTGCACCGCGTCGTCCACGCCCTGCAGCGTGGTGAGCACCGTCCCCTCGTTGAGGTACTGGCCGGGATGGACGTCGGCGAGGCCCACGCGCGCCCGGAACGGCGCGCGGACGATCTTGCGTGCGATCACGGCCCGGGTGCGCTCCACCTGCGCGCGTGCCACGTCGCGCTCCGCGCGGGCGCGGTCGAGCTCCTCGTCGGAGATGGCGTTGCTCGCGGCGAGCCGCTCGGCGCGCCGATAGAGCGACTCGGCGAGCTCGGCCTGCGCCGTGAGCGCGCGCAGCTCCGCCTGCTCGACCGACACGTCGAGGGCGACCAGCACGTCGCCTGCCTCGACGATGGCGCCGGGCGTGAGCATCACCTCGCGGACCGTGCCGGGCAGCTCGTTCCGCAGCGTGATGGAGCGCAGCGCGAGCACCGTGCCGACGGACGTGACGGTGGGGCGGTGATCGCGCGGCTGCGCGATCGCGGCCGCCACGACCTCCACGGGCTCGGGCGCGGCGGCGGCCGCGGCCTCGGCCTGCAGCAGGGCTCCGCGCTTCCAGATCGCGAGCCCCGTGCCGGTGGCCGCGACGGCCAACAGCAACGCGATGGATGCGACGACGCGACGACGAGTCATGAGGCCTCCGTGTGAAATCGGTTGCCGGCTCGGTTGCACCGAAGGCGATGTAACTGAACCGTTCAGTAAGCATGCATGTTACTGACTGGTTAGTACCAGTCAACTGGCTTGCCGCGGAACGAACCGTTCCGGGAATGGAACGCCGGCGGACGTGGCTCCGGCTGCCCTGCGGCGGTGCGCTGGAAGCGTTTTCCGCGCCCGCGTCTTCTAGACGATCGAGGCGGGCGGGATTCGACAGCGCTGCGCGGCCTTGCCGCTTCCGCGGCGAGAAAGGCGCGACACCTTAGCGATTGAAGCGACTCACGAAAAGCGGCTAGCTTTGGACGCTCCATCCAAGGAATGGAACGACCCGGTGCCGCTCGGCGACCTCAACGACGTGTATTTCTTCGTGCAGGTGGTGCAGCACAACGGCTTCGCGGCCGCCGCGCGCGCGCTCGACGTGCCGAAGTCCACCTTGAGCCGCCGCATCCAGGAGCTCGAGCGGCGCCTCGGCGCGCGGCTGATCCAGCGCACCTCGCGGCGGTTCCTCGTGACCGAGGTCGGCCAGGAGTTCCTGCGTCACGCGCGCACCATGCTGCTCGCGGCGGAGGCGGCCGAGAGCAGCGTGCGGAGCCGCCTCGCGGAGCCGAACGGCGTCGTGCGCTTCACCTGCTCGGTCGGCATGGCGCCGATCCTCGCGCCGCTCCTGCCGAAGTTCCTGGCCGCGCATCCGAAGGTGTCGCTCGTGCAGCACGCCTCCAACCGCTTCGTGAACATCGTGGAGGAGGGCTTCGATCTCGCGCTGCGCGGTCACCTCGAGGCGCTCCCGGACTCGGGACTGATCCAACGGGAGCTCTTGCGCACGCCGTGGGTGCTGCTCGCGAGCCCGCGCTACCTCGAGCGCGCCGGCGTGCCGTCGTCTCCGGAAGAGCTGGCCGCGCACCCCGCGTTGCTGCTCGGCGTGGCGGGCGCGGAGCGGCCCTGGACGCTGCGCCGCGACGGCGAGCAGGTGGGCCCGGTCGAGGTCGAGGCGCGGCTGCGCAGCGACGACATCGACACCCTCAAGGCCGCGGCCGTGGAAGGGCTCGGCATCGTGGCGCTGCCCTTGTACCTCTGCCGGCGAGAGCTCGAGGCAGGCACGCTCGAGCGCGTGCTGCCGGAGTGGGAGGCCGGCGAAGGCATGATCACGATGCTCACGCCCTCGCGGCGCGGGCAGCTGCCGTCGGTGCGCGCGTTCATGGACTTTCTGATCGCGGAGTTCCCGGGCTCGCGGCCGCCAACGCGCGCGAGCCGCCCCGGGAACGTGTGATCCCCCGCCGCTTGCGGCCGCGCCTCGCGTGGCAAAATGGCGCCCTTTGCGCGAGGAGACCTGCCGCATGACCGTCGTCCGTCCACCCGTTCGCTTCGTGGCTCACCGTGACGGTCGGCGCTGATCCCTCGATGACCTGGCTCGACGCGCTGATCCTGGGCCTCGTCGAGGGGCTGACCGAGTTCCTGCCGATCTCCTCCACGGGCCATTTGATCCTCGCGCGCTCGCTGCTCGGGCTGCACGGCGAGGCCGTGGATCGCATGCTGATCGTGATCCAGGGCGCCGCGATCCTCGCCGTGTGCTTCGAGTACCGGCGGCGCCTGTGGGACACCGTGCGCGACCTGCCGCGGGAAGAGCGCGCGCGCCGCTTCGCCGTGAATCTGGCGGTAGCGTTCGTGCCGCTCGCGGCGCTCGGGTTCCTGTTCGAGGAGCGCATCGAGTCGCTGCTGTTCGCGCCGGTGCCGGTAGCCGTGGCGCTCGTGGTGGGCGGCGTGCTGATCCTCTGGGCGGAGCGGCGCCGCCACAGCGAGAAGATCGCCACGGTGGACGACATGGGCGCCGGGCAGGCGCTCGCGATCGGGTTCTTCCAGGCCCTCGCGCTCGTGCCGGGCACGAGCCGGTCGGCCGCCACGATCTTGGGCGGGCTCCTGATCGGCATGAGCCGCCGCGCGGCCACCGAGTTCTCGTTCTTCGTGGCCATCCCCACGCTGCTCGGCGCCACGGTCTATAAGCTGTGGCAGGCGGGCGACTCGCTCCTGGTGGACGAGCTCGAATCCCTCGCGATCGCGTCGGCGGCCGCGTTCGTGAGCGCGCTGCTGTCGATCCGCTGGCTCCTGCGGTTCGTGAGCCGCCACTCCTTCGAGGGCTTCGCCTGGTACCGCATCGCCTTCGGCGCCCTGATCCTGCTCACGGCGGCGCTCGGCTGGGTTGCCTGGTAGCGGACGGCGACCCGGCCGCCGCTCGCGCGCGGCCTCGCCGTGGCATGCGTGATGCATCTCGGCGGTGCCGGTTATGCGCCGGGTGGGGATCAGGGAGGAGCACGATGGTTTTGGGGCTCTCGAGATCGCGCGTGCTGATGGGCGGCCTGCTCGCGCTGTCGGCGGCGGCCTACGTCGGTGCCAGGATCCGCGCGGCCGAGCGCCACGCGCGCATCGCCCGCGGCGAGATCGAGGAGCTCGGCGCCGTGCGCACGATCGTCGACGGCCGCTGCTGGTACGCCCGCGTGGGCGCCGGCCGCTCGTCGGGCGAATACCTGCCCGTGGTGCTCGTGCACGGCTTCGGCATCTCGAGCGCCTATTTCGTGCCGACGGCCGAGCGGCTCGCCGGCCGGTTCGACGTCTATGCGCCCGACCTGCCCGGCCACGGCCGCAGCGACGACCCGGCGCGGCCGCTGGACGTCACCGATCTGGCCGACGCGCTGCGCGCGTGGATGCTCGTGATGCGCATCGACCGCGCGTCGCTGGTGGCCAACTCGATGGGCTGCCAGACGGCCGTCGAGCTCGCCGTGCGCTATCCCGACGTGGTGGACCGGCTCGTGCTGATCGGCCCCACGCTCGACCACGAAGCGCGCGCGATGCCGCGCCTGCTGCTGCGCTTCGCGGCGGGCGCCCTGCACGAGCGGGTGTCGATGACGCCGCTGCTCGTGCGGGACTATCTGCGCATGCGGGGCCGCCTCGCGGACGAGCTGCGCTTCACGATGCAGGACCGCATCGAGGACAAGCTGCCGCGCGTGGCCGTCCCCGTGCTGCTGATGCGCGGCGAGCACGATCACATCGCGCCGCAGCGCTGGGTGGACGAGCTCGCGGCACGCACGCCCGACGCCCGGGTGGCGGTGGTCCCGGGCGGCGGCCACGCGGTGCACTACAGCGCCCCGGACCGCGTGGTGAGCAGCGTGCTGCCGTTCCTCGAGGAGGCGAGGGTGGCGCGCCCCGCGGGCATCGCGAAGGCGCGCTTCGCCGGCGCCTAGGTTGCCGACGCCTCGTAGATGCTCTGGATGGACTGATCCAGCGCCCGGTTGAACTCGTCGTCGGACATCTGCGCGGTCAGCCCTTCCACCAGCGCGCGCGAGAAGCTCGCCACCATGCCGTTCTGGCGCGCGAGCCTGCGGTTCGCCTCCTCGCGCGTGTAGCCGCCGGAGAGGGCCACCACCTTGAGCACCTTCGGGTGATCGATGAGGTCGGCGTACAGGTTGTCCTTCTCGGGCAGGGTGAGCTTCAGCATGATCTGCTGACTCGCCCCGAGCTTGTCGAGCTCCTTGGTGATCTCGGCCTTGAGCAGCTCCTCGGCCTCGGCCTTGTCGGGGCACTTGATGTCCACCTCGGGCTCGATGATGGGCACGAGCCCGGTGGCGAGGATCTGGCGGCCGATCTCGAACTGCTGGCGCACGATGTCGGCAATGCCTTTCGGGTTCGCCTGCTTGATCACGGAGCGCATCTTGGTGCCGAACATGCCCTTCGACTTGCCCCGGGCGAGCAGCTCGTCGAGGTTGGTGATCGGCTTCATGAGCTGCACGCCGTCCTTCTCCTCGGCGAGCCCCTTGTCCACCTTGAGGAACGGGACCACCTTCTTCACGTCCCAGAGGTAGTTGCCCGTCGGCTGGCCCTCGATGTCGCGGTCCATCGTGTTCTCGAACAGGATGGCGCCGAGGATCCGCCTGCCGTCGAACGCGGGGCTCGTGATGATGCGCGTGCGCATCTGGTGCACGAGGTCGAACATCTCCGCGTCGTTCTTCCAGGAGCCCTCCGGGATCCCGTAGAGACGCAGCGCCTTCGGGGTGCTGCCGCCGCTCTGATCGAGAGCGGCGATGAAGGCGCCGCTCCGTTCCCTGATCTTGGCCAGTTGTTGCTCGGTGTTGCTCACGGCTGTTCCTCGCTCGTCGAAATGGATCGGGCGGCCGGCGCTTGGCCGGTTTTTTCGGCCATTCTAGCCCAACGGTCCGGAGGGGGCAGACCGCGCACGGTCGCGCTCCGGCAGCGGGCGCGGAGCGCAGCCCGATCGCCGCCGCGACCCGAGATTCCGTTCAGATCGGCACGCGGCGGTCCGGGAACGCCTTGTGCCAGCGGTGGATGCGGTAGCCCGCGCGCAGGCCGTGGACCCAGAACGGGTCGTCGGCGAAGAGCGCCTTCACGGCCGCCTCGTCGGGCGCGTCCACGATCCAGAGGCCCCCGACCGGGCGGTCGGTGGCGGGCTCGCGGAGCGACCCGGGCACGAGGATCCGGTCGCGGTTGCGGTCCAGGAACTCCACGTGCGCGGGCAGCCACTGCTGCCGCACGTCGAGCTTCGACGGGTCGTCCTCGAACTGCACGATGAAGAGCATCGGATTCTACGCACCGGGTCGAGTCGGGCCCGTATGGTAACCTGCGCGTTGCCGCAGCGCGCCGGCCGCCGGCGGCCGGCGGCGGGGTTGAACGCAGGAGTCTTCGCCATGGCCACCATAGTGGGCGGGATCGCGTCGTCGCACACGCCGACGATCGGTTTTGCGCTGGACACGAACAAGCAGCACGACCCGGTCTGGGCGCCGATCTTCGAGGGCTATCGTCCCGTGCAGCAGTGGCTCGCGGACAAGAAGCCCGACGTGTTGTTCCTGATCTACAACGATCACGTCACCTCGTTCTTCTTCGACCACTACTCGCACTTCGCCCTAGGAATAGGCAAGCGGTACTGGCCCGCGGACGAGGGCGGCGGGCCGCGGGCTCTGCCGCCGATCGAGGGGCACCCCGGCCTCGCTCAGCACATCGCCCTCGGCCTCACGGCGGACGAGTTCGACCTGTCGTTCTTCCAGGAGAAGGGCCTCGACCACGGCTGCTTCTCGCCGCTGTCGCTCCTCTGGCCCCACGAGCCGGCGTGGCCGGGCGCCATCGTGCCGCTGCAGGTGGGCGTGCTGCAGTTCCCGATCCCGTCGGCGAAGCGCTGCTTCAGGCTCGGCCGGTCGCTGCGCAAGGCCATCGAGAGCTATCCGGAGGACCTCAAGGTCGCGATCGTCGGCACGGGCGGGCTCTCGCATCAGGTGCACGGCGAGCGGGCGGGCTTCAACAACACGCCGTGGGACATGGAGTTCCTGGAGCTGCTCGAGAAGAACCCGGAGAAGCTCACGGAGCTCACGATCGCCGAGTACGCCGAGCGCGGCGGCGTGGAAGGCGCCGAGGTGATCATGTGGCTCATCATGCGCGGCGCCCTCTCGAAGAAGGTGCGCAAGCTGCACCAGACGTACTACCTGCCGTCGATGACGCCGATCGCCACGGTGATCTACGAGAACGACTCGGAGGAGCCGCTCGACGAGACGCCCGAGGAGTATCGCGCGCGCATCAACGCCCAGTGGGCCGGCATCGAGAATCTGCCGGGCAGCTACCCGTTCACGCTGGACCGCAGCGTCAAGGCGTATCGCCTGAACGAGTTCCTCCACAGCCTCATCGAGCCCGAGCGGCGGCGCCGCTTCCTCACGGACCCGGAGGCGCTCTTCGAGGAGGCCGGCCTCACCGAGGAGGAGCGGGACATGGTCCGCCGCCGCGACTGGCGGGCGATGATCCGCTACGGCGTGATCTTCTTCATGCTCGAGAAGCTCGGCGCGGTGATCGGCACCACGAACCTGCACATCTACGCGCACATGCGCGGCCAGTCGCTCGAGGACTTCCAGAAGACCCGCAACGCGCAGGTCCTCTATTCCGTGGCCGGCCAGGACGAAGGGAAGAAGGACTGGGACAAGCCGCAAGCAGCTCGCTGACGTGGAGGCGGCCGCGCTCGAGCGCCGCGAGGGGCGGCGCTACCGTTACTACGACCTGCTGCTCGCGGGCTTCGTCACGGTCCTGCTCTGCTCGAACCTGATCGGGCCCGCGAAGGTCTGCGAGCTCACGCTGCCGTTCGCGCTGCCCGTCGTGGGCGCCACGCTCGCTTTCGGGGCCGGCAACATCTTTTTTCCCATCAGCTACATCTTCGGCGACGTGCTCACCGAGGTGTACGGCTACGCCCGCGCCCGCAAGGTGATCTGGGCGGGGTTCATGGCGATGGTGTTCGCCACGGTGATGGCGTTCGTCGTGCTGCGCCTGCCGCCGAGCCCCGTGGAGCCGTTCAACGCCACGCTGCAGCCCGCGCTCGAGGTCGTGTTCGGCAACACCTGGCGGGTGGTGGCCGCGTCGCTAGCGGGCTTCTGGGCCGGCGACTTCGTGAACGCCTACGTGCTCGCGAAGATGAAGGTGGCGACGGGCGGCCGCTGGCTCTGGACGCGCACGATCGGCTCCACCGTCGTGGGCCAGGGCGTGGACAGCCTGATCTTCTATCCGCTCGCGTTCGGCGGCATCTGGGCGACGGAGACGCTCGCGGCCGTGATCGCCTTCAACTGGACGTTCAAGGTCATGGTGGAGGTGGTGATGACGCCAGCGACGTACGCCGCGGTATCCTGGCTCAAGAAGCGCGAGCACGAGGACTACTACGACACCGACACGCGCTTCACGCCTTTCTCACTGAGCGACTGACGCCATGACCATGAGCATCGCCGACGACAAGGTCGTCACATTCCACTACACGGTTCGCGCCGAGGACGGCTCCTTCGAGGAGAGCTCCGTGGGCAAGGAGCCCGCGATGTACCTGCACGGGCGCGGCAACATCATCCCCGGCCTCGAGGCCGAGCTCGCGGGCAAGAAGAGCGGCGACAAGTTCAGCACCGTGATTCCACCGGAAAAGGCCTACGGCGTGCGCGACCCGAGCGCGCGGCAGCGCGTGCCGATCAAGCACCTGATCCGCCCGGGCAAGCTCGCGCCCGGCAAGACGGTGCACGTGAACACCAACGTCGGCCCGCGCGCGGCGAGCGTGCTCAAGGTGGGCCGCTTCAACGTGGACCTCGACTTCAATCACCCGCTCGCGGGCAAGACGCTCGCGTTCGAGATCGAGGTCGTGGACGTGCGCGACGCGACGGAGGAGGAGCTCGCCCACGGGCACGCGCACCGGCCCGGCACCGAGCACGATCACGCGCACCCGTGAACGACGGGGCGGGAGCGGCTTTCCAGCCGCGATCCCTCTGGCGGACTACGCCGCGAAGATCTCCTCGTCCGTGGGCACCTTCTTGTTCGTGATCACCTTGCCGATGCGCGACACGTTCATGAGGTGCCTGTAGTCGAGGTTCTCGGAGATCGAGTTGCCGCCCCACGAGCCGCACCCGAGCGTGGTGGTGGGCGCGAAGCCGTTGGTCAGCGAGCCGCCGGCCGTGAGCGACGACGGCTGGTTCACCACGAGCCGGCTGATCGGCAGCGCCACGCCGGCGGCGCGGATGTGCTCCTCGTCGTTCGAGTGCAGCGCCGCCGAGTGGCCCGCGCCCTCGACCAGCAGGTTGGCCTTGGCCTTGGCGATGGCCTCGTCGAAGGTCTTGTACGGCAGGATGGCCACCACGGGGCAGAGCTTCTCCTTGGCGAGCACGTCCGCCTCGCCCGCGCCCTTCGCCGGTATCAGGATGATGCGGGCGGACTCGGGCACGTCGAGGCCGGCCATCTTGCCCACCTCGCGGGCCGACTTGCCGACCACGTCCTTGTTGATGTGCCCGTCGGGGAACACCACCTCGCGCAGCTTCTGCACGGCCGCCTCGTCGTCGGTGTACCAGACCTTCCCGGTGGCGAGGAACTGGTCGATGGTCTGCTGATAGGTCTCCTCGGGCGTGAGGACGAACTGCTCGTGCGAGCAGATGATGCCGTTGTCGAACGCGGCGCCCGTCACGATCTTCTCCACCGCGTCCTTGAGGTCCACGCCGCGGTCGATGATCACCGGCACGTTGCCGGCGCCCACGCCGTACGACGGCTTGCCGCTCGAGTAGGCGGCCTTGACCATGCCCGGGCCGCCGGTGGCGACGACGACGTCCACGGAGCGCATGAGCTCCTGGGTCTTCTCCACCGAGCCGTTCCGCACGCACTGGATGAGGTTGTCCGGGCCGCCGTGCGACTTCACGATGCGCATGAACTCGGCCGTGAGGTGCTCGGTGCACTTCTGCGCCTTCGGGTGCGGCGCGAAGATCACGGCGTTGCCGGTCTTCAGGGCGAACATGCCGTTGCACATCGGCGTGACGATGGGGTTGGTGACGGGCGTGACGGCGCCCACCACGCCCATCGGCTTCGCGACCAGGATGAGGTTGTTCTCGGGGTCCTCGCCGATGATGCCGCGCGACTTCTTGCCCTTCAGGTTGTTCCAGATCACGCGGGCCTTGCCCTTGTTCTTGAGGATCTTGTCCTCGTAGCGGCCGATGCCGGTTTCCTCGACGGCCATCTTGGCCAGCGGCTCCGCGTTGTCATACACGTACTTGGCGATGTCGCGGACGATGGCGTCCACCTGCTCCTGGCTGAAGGTTTCGTAGATGGCCTGCGCGGCGCGGGCTTTGGCGACCAGGTCGCGGATCTCGGTATCGGTGGTAACGGCCCGTTGCGGAACGCTCATCGGTCTGTCCTTGCGCTTGTTGAGTCCGGGATCGTCGATTATAGCGCCTGCCGTACACTAGCCGGGCGGCGCCATGAAATTGGACAAGCGCGCGGACATAACGCTCCGCGGACGCGAATCGGGCACGACCATGCGCAGCGGCTACTGGCAGGACCTCACGACGGCGGACTTCGCGGCGCTCGACGCCGAGCGCACGGTGGCGCTGCTGCCCGTGGCGGCCGTCGAGCAGCACGGCCCGCACCTGCCGCTCGCGACCGACGCGCTGATCAACCAGGCGCTCGTCGAGCGTGTGCTCGGCCGCCTGCCGCCGGAGGCTCGCGTGCTCGTGCTGCCCGCCCAGAACGTCGGCACGAGCGACGAGCACGGGCATTTCGCCGGCACGCTCTCGATCGATGCGCGCGTGCTCGAGGACGCCTGGATCGCCATCGGCGCGAGCGTGGCCCGCGCCGGCGTGCGCAAGCTCGTGATCCTGAACACCCACGGCGGGCAGAAGACCGTCGTCGACCGCACCGCGCTCGCGCTCCGCGCCCGGCACGGCATGCTCGTCGTGCGCGCGAGCTACTTCGCGTTCGGCTGCCCGCCGGGGCTCTTCGAGCTGCAGGAGCTCAAGGAAGGCCTGCACGGCGGCGAGGTGGAGACGTCGCTGCTGCTGCACATTCGCCCCGATCTCGTGCGCCGCGAGCGGCTCGCCGACTTCGCGGGCCTCCCGCGGCGGCTCGCGGAGCGCAACCGCTGGCTCGGCGTGGAGAAGCCGATCGGCATCGGCTGGCTCAGCGAGGACCTGCACCCGCTCGGCGTGTCCGGCAACGCGGCGCGCGCGGACGCTGAGCGCGGCCGCCGCTATCTCGACTACCTCGTCGATTGCCTCGCGGAGCTGCTGGCCGAGACGGCGGCGACGCCGCTCGACACGCTGCGCGGCTAGACGCGGCCGCCCGTCTCCTCGGCCAGGTGCCCGGCGCGCTCGAGCTTGGCGCGCAGGTAGCGCTCGTTGTGCGAGTTGGTGGAGCCCACGAGCGGCAGCCGCCCCACGACCTCGATGCCGTGGTCCCGCAACGCGCTGATCTTCTGGGGGTTGTTGGTCAGGAGCTGGATGCGCCGGATGCCGAGCTGGTGCAGCAGCGTGGCCGCCACGTCGTAGTTGCGCTCGTCGGCCAGGAACCCGAGATGTTGGTCGGCATCCACCGTGTCGAGCCCCGCGTCCTGCAGCACGTACGCCCGCAGCTTGTTGGGCAGCCCGATGCCGCGGCCCTCCTGGTCCAGATAGAGCAGCACGCCGCCGCCGAGCGAGGCGATGCGGCTCACGGCCTTGCGGAGCTGCTCGCCGCAGTCGCAGCGCAGGCTCCCGAGCAGGTCGCCCGTGAGGCACGCCGAGTGGAGCCGCACGGGCACCACGTCGTCGAAGTTCGGCCGGCCGATGATCACGGCCACGTGCTCGCTGTGCCCGATCTCGTCGCGAAAGAGCGCGATCTCGGAGTCCACGGCGTCCGCGAGCGGCACCCGGGCCTTGCTCGTGAGCTTCATGGAGGCGAGCGCCGCCTGCGCGTGGCGGTCGACGTCGGCGAGGCTCACGGTGACGAGCCCGGCGTCGGAGCCGGCCCGGTCCTCGAAGCCCACGAGCGCCGGCACGAGCCGCCCGGCCTTGGCGACCTTGAAGCCGCCCGCGGCGAGGTCCGCGAGACGGCGCTCGCGCTGCACGGCGAAGGTCGCGGGCCGGGCGGCGCCCGGCACCGACACGCCGCCGAGCGCGCGTAGCGCCTCGAGGTCCGCGCCGTCCGGCACCGGTATCGCCGCCGGGCCGTCGTCGCGCGTGGCGATGCCGGCCGCATGGGCGCGCTCGGCCGTGAGGAACAGCGCGGCCGAGCCCCCCGCGGCGGCGATCAGCCGGGCGAACAGGGCTTGCGAAGCGGTTTCGACGGCCGCTACGACGAGGCTCGTGCGGTCGTCCGTGATACGGATGGCGCGGCCCCGCCGCAGCTCGGCGGTGGCGCGATCCACCGACAGCGCGGACGGGTCCCCGTTGATTCCATGTTGTTGTTGCGTGGTCATTAACGTTCCTTGACCGATGCTAGGATACCATCGGCACGTCCGATAGCCCTGCCCGGCGGTTGCGGCGCCCGGGCCCCAAGCCGCCGGAGAGCACCGAATGTCATCCAGCCAGGTCCCGAGCACGGACGCGACGGCCGTTTCCCCGGGCGCGAGTCACGCGTGGGCCCTGCTGCAAGCCGTGCGCGCGCACGCCCGACGCGGCGCGGCGCCGGCGCATGGCGCCGCGACGGCGCTCCGCCTCGCGCGAGGCAGCACGCTCGTGCCGTGCGACCCCGAGGACGCGTGGCTCGTCGGCGGGGACGGCGGGCTCGAGCCGGGGCCGGCCGTGCCGCCTGCCGAGCGGCCGCTGCTCGAGCTCTACCTCCCCGTGGCGCTTGCATCGGCCGCCGCGCCCGTGGTCGTCGGCCACTTGGGCCAGAGCCTCGACGGCTACATCGCCACCGGCACCGGCGACTCGTACTACGTCACCGGTCCGGCCAATGTGGTTCATTTGCATCGGATGCGGGCGCTCTGCGACGCCGTGGTCGTGGGCGCCGAGACGATCCTGACCGACGACCCGCAGCTCACGGCGCGGCGGGCCGCGGGACCCAACCCCGTGCGGGTGGTGCTCGACCCGCGACGGCGGCTCGGCGCGGATTACCGGGTGTTCCAGGACGGCCAGGCCGAGACGCTGCTCGTGTGCGACCGGGCGCACGCGGAGGAGGGCGTGGAACGGCTCGGCAACGCCGCGATCCTGCCGCTGCCGTCGATCGCCGGGCGCATCGAGCCCCGCGACCTGCTGGCCGCGCTGCACGAGCGGGGCCTCCACGCAGTGTTCGTCGAAGGCGGCGGCAAGACGGTCTCGACGTTCCTCGACGCGGGCGTGCTCGACCGCCTGCAGATCGCCATCGCGCCGCTCATCATCGGCGCGGGCCGGCCGGGCATCCAGCTCGGGCCGCGCGACCGCATAGGCGAGTGCACGCGCCTCGCGCACCGCGTGTTCGCCATGGGCCGCGACGTGCTGTTCGACTGCGACCTGCGGCGGCCGCCGGCCGCGGATGACGGCGAGGAGCCGCGGCGCGTGATCTGAGCGGGCGGCGGCGGGGCGGCCTGCCGGGCGCCGCGCGCGCCTCAGGGCGGCGAGTGGGGCGGCCACGCCGCCGTGTCCACGTGGCCCACGACGAGCTCGAGCGCGCCCGCGGCGAGCGCCTCGCGCCGCCGCCGATGCCAGGCGTCGATCGCATCCGCGTCCGCGGCGTCCACCTCGCGCGCCGCCGCCGCCCAGCCGTCGAGCAGCGCGCCCGCGAGCGCGCCCTCCGCCGGGCCGAGCCGCCAGTCGCTGCGCGCTTCCGTCACGTGATAGCCGAGCTCGGCGAACGCGCGCCGGGCGGCGGCGGGCGCCGCGGGCCCTAGCGCCGGGCCAAAGCCCTTGTCGCGGCGCTGGTGCTCGTTGAAGCGCCGCCGGGCCAGGCCGTCCGCGTCGTCCGCGGGGCGACACTCGAAGGCGCCGTCGTAGGTGAGCGCGAAGAGCGCGGGGCTCGCCGCGTCGCGGCAGCGCCGGGCGAGCGCGCGCAGCCATGCCTCCGACACGAGGTCGAGCAGCGCCGAGGCGGTCACGAGCGCGCCGTCGGGGAGCGGCAGGCGCGGCAAATCCCGGGCGAGGTCCAGGGCGACGAGCTCGATCTCGCACGCGAATGTCGGCCCCTCTACGGCGAGCCGCCCGCCGCCTCCTCCGGACACCCGCGCGTCGGCGCCGTCCGCCCACTCGCGCAGGCGCGGCTCCACGGCCGCCGCGAGCGCCGGGTCCGCGTCCACGAGCCGCCAGCGCTGCGCGCCGCCCAGGCGCGGCGCGAGATAGCGCAGGTTCGCGCCGGTGCCGGCGCCCAGGTCGACCACCTCGAGCGGCGCGTCCGCCGGCCGCACGGCCGCGAGGCGCGCCGCGAACGAGGCGGCCAGGCTCGCCGACCGCGCGGCCGCGTCTGCGGCCTCGCGCAGGGCGAGCCAGGCGTCGGAGAAGCCGCTCACGGCGGCCCTCCCGCGAGCGCGAGCGCGGCCTCCGCGAACCGCGCTGCCGCCTGCTTCCACGTCGGC
>DATCLY010000073.1:0-1638 GCA_036563665.1 Gammaproteobacteria bacterium | reverse complement strand
CTCGAGGATGTCGCTCGGCGTGACGATGCCCGTGATGCCGCCGTACTCGTCGAGCAGGATGGCGAGGTGGTTGCCGGTGGCGCGGAACCGCTCGAGCACGTTCAGCGCGAGGATCGTCTCGGGGAGGAACAATGGCTTGCGCAGCCGGCGCCGGAGGTCCAGCGGCTTGCCAGCGGCGAGGTCTGCCCACAGGTCGCGCAGGTCGACGATGCCTAGCACCCGGTCGAGCTCACCGTCGCACACGAGGTAGCGGGTGTGCGGGTGCCGGACCGTCGTCCGGAGCGTCTCCTCGAGCGGGTCGTTGATGTCGAGCCACACGATCTTCGCGCGCGGCGTCATCACCGTCTCGGCGGTCTCGTCCGCGAGCCAGAACACGCGCTCGACGACCTCGCGCTCGGCCTCGCGGAACACACCCGCGCGCGTCCCCTCGGCGAGCAACGCCGCGACCTCCTCCTCCGTGACCGTCGGCTCGCGGCGCGGCCCGAGGCCGAGCAGCCGGATGACCGCGTCGGTCGACACGCTCATCAGCAACACGGCTGGCCCGGCCAGCACGGACAGCCCGTGCATCAGTGGCGCGACGATCCGTGCAACGCGCTCGGGGCTGTGCAGCGCGATCCGCTTCGGCACCAGCTCGCCCAGGAGCAGCGAGACGTAGGCGACGCCGACGACGACCGCGCCGACCGCGAGCGGCAGCGCGTATGGCCGCAGCCCGGGGACCTGCCCGAGCAGCTCGGCCAGCGGCTGCGCGATGGTGGCCGCGCCGAACGCGCCGGTGAAGACACCGACCAGGGTGATGCCGATCTGGACCGTGGCGAGGAAGCGACTCGGCGACTCGGCGAGCTCGAGCGCGCGCCGCGCCTTCGCGTCGCCCTCGGCCGCACTCACGCGCAACCGCGACTTGCGCGCGGAGACCACGGCGATCTCGGACATGGCGAACACGCCGTTCGCCAGGATCAAGAGCAGGATGAGCGCCAGGGAGATCGTCAACACGGGACGCCGCTCTCGCGCGAAGAGTTGATCCATGGCCGGCGCGACGGCGCGGGCCGGCAGAACGGGCTGCGCGGCGCGCCGGGGCCTCGCCTGGAATGTAGGACGCGCGAGCCGCCAGCGCCTACTCCGCACGCAATGCCACCGGCGGATCCACGCGCGTCACGCTCCGTGCCGGGCCCTAGCTCGCGCGGAGCGCCTCGACCAGGATCCCGGGCGTGACGGCGGCGGGGGAGTCGAACGGGCTGCATCCGAAGGGCAATGCGGACAGCGTCGGGTGACGGCGCGCGCGAGGAGGAGGCCGGCGGCGGCGCCAGCAGCGCCGGCTCGCCGGCGGTGCGGAAACCGCCGAACACCGCGGCTCCGGGTTGAAACGATGAGGCGGGCAGGGGTGACAGCGGCGCGTCCTGGCACCCCCGCCCACCTCGCTGCGGCGCTATGGCCTCGTCAGGAGTCCGGCTCGGCGCGTGCTACATCGCCTTCAACGCCGCCACCAGCTTGGTCAGCGACTCGCGTGCGTCCCCGAAGAGCATGCGGGTGCGGTCGTGGTAGAACAGCTCGTTGTCGATCCCGGCGAAGCCCGGCTTCATGCTCCGCTTCATCACGATCACGTTCTTCGCGTGATCCACGTCCAGGATGGGCATGCCGTAG
>DATCLY010000072.1:0-18959 GCA_036563665.1 Gammaproteobacteria bacterium | reverse complement strand
TCGTGATCCTGGGCGTCACCGGCTTCGTGGTGTTCATGGAGCGCGCCCAGCGGCGCATCGCCGTGAACTATGCGAAGCGGCAGCAGGGCCGTCGCCTGTACGCGGGGCAGACGAGCCACCTGCCGTTCAAGATCAACATGTCGGGCGTCATCCCGCCGATCTTCGCCTCGAGCCTGATCCTGTTCCCGGCTACGATCGCGAGCTGGTTCGGCACGAGCCAGGCCGTGGGGTGGCTGCAGCGTCTCGCCGCGAGCCTCTCGCCGGGGCAGCCGATCTACATCCTGCTGTACGCGTCGCTGATCATCTTCTTCTGCTTCTTCTACACGGCGCTCGTGTTCAACGCCCGGGAGACGGCGGACAACCTGAAGCGCTCGGGCGCGTTCCTGCCGGGCATCCGGCCGGGTCAGCAGACGGCGGAGTACATCGACAAGGTGCTGACGCGGCTCACTTTCTGGGGCGCGATCTACATCACGGGCGTGTGCCTGCTGCCCGAGTTCATGATCCTCGAGTTCAGCGTGCCGTTCTACTTCGGCGGCACTTCGTTGCTGATCATCGTGGTGGTTACGATGGACTTCATGGCGCAGCTGCAGGCCCACATGATGAGCCACCAGTACGAGGGGCTGCTCAAGAAGGCGAATTTGCGCGGGTACGGCCGGACCAGCGGCTGAACGCGAGAGTGGAGTAGGGCGATGAAGGTCAGAGCATCGGTGCGCAAGATTTGCCGGAACTGCAAGATCATCCGGCGCAAGGGCGTGGTGCGGGTCATCTGCACCGACGCGCGCCACAAGCAGCGGCAGGGGTAGGAGAACGCCATGGCACGTATCGCCGGCATCAACATCCCCTTGAACAAGCACGTAGGCATCGCGCTCACGCACATCTACGGCATCGGGCGCAGCCGCGCGCTGTTCGCCTGCAAGGCGGCGAACATCGACCCGACCACGCTCGTGAAGAACCTCACGGAGCCCGAGGTCGCGCGCCTGCGGGACGTGATCGCCAAGTTCCCCGTGGAAGGCGACCTGCGCCGCGAGGTCGCGATGAACATCAAGCGCCTCATGGATCTGGGCTGCTACCGGGGCATCCGGCACCGGCGCGGGCTGCCGGTGCGGGGCCAGCGCACGCGCACCAACGCGCGCACGCGCAAAGGACCCCGCCGTCCCATCAAGAAGTGAGGAACCGTTCGGGGCAGGCAGGGTGTAAGAGCGCCTCGCGAGGCGCGAATCGTCAGGAGTGAGCATGGCCGACCAGCCAACCAGGGCTCGAAAGAAAGTCAAACGGCAGATCTTGGACGCCGTGGCGCACGTGCACGCGTCGTTCAACAACACGATCATCACGATCACCGACCGCCAGGGTAATGCGCTGGTCTGGGCGACGGCGGGCGGGTGCGGCTTCAAGGGCTCGCGCAAGAGCACGCCGTTCGCCGCGCAGGTGGCCGCGGAGCGTGCCGGCACGGCGGCCAAGGACTTCGGCATCAAGAACCTGGAGGTGCGGGTCAAGGGGCCGGGCCCGGGCCGCGAGTCCGCCGTGCGGGCGTTGAACGCGGTGGGGTTCCGGATCACTCAGATCGAGGACGTGACGCCCATTCCCCACAACGGTTGCCGGCCCCCCAAGCGGCGGCGGGTTTAGCGGACGCAACTTATGGCGAGATACAGAGGTCCAACGTGCAAGCTTGCCCGGCGTGAGGGCACGGATCTGTTCCTGAAGAGCGGCGTCAAGCCGCTCGAGTCCAAGTGCAAGCTCGAGGTACCTCCGGGCGGGCAGGGACAGCGCCGGGGGCGGCTGTCGGACTACGGCCTGCAGCTGCGCGAGAAGCAGAAGCTGCGCCGTATGTACGGGGTGCTCGAGCGGCAGTTCCGCAACTATTACAAGAAGGCCTCGCGCGTGAAGGGCTCCACGGGCGAGAACCTGCTGCGCATGCTCGAGGCGCGCCTCGACAACGTGGTCTACCGCATGGGCTTCGCCTCCACGCGCGCGGAGGCGCGGCAGCTGGTGAGCCACGGCAGCATCGCCGTGAACGGCAAGGTGGTGAATATCCCGTCGTACCAGCTCAAGGCGGGCGACAAGGTGTCGGTGCGGGAGCGCGCGAAGTCGCAAACGCGAATTCAGGCGGCTCTGAATATCGCAGGGCAGGTTGGTTTTCCGGAGTGGGTCGAAGTCGACGAGAAGAAGATGGAGGGCGTGTTGAAGGCCCTGCCGGAGCGCGACGAGATCCTGCCGGACATCAACGAGAACCTGGTGGTCGAGCTGTACTCCAAGTAACGCGAGGACCGTTTACATGCAGGAATCAGCCACGGAATTCTTGAGGCCGCGCGCCGTCAAGGTTCAGCCGCTCGATGCCACGCGCGCTCGCGTGACGGTCGAGCCGTTCGAGCGCGGCTTCGGCCACACGCTGGGCAACGCGCTGCGGCGGGTGCTCCTCTCCTCGATGCCGGGCGCCGCCATCGTCGAGGCCGAGATCGAGGGCGTGCTCCACGAGTACACGAGCATCGAGGGCGTGCAGGAGGACGTCGTCGACATCCTGCTCAACCTCAAGTCCGTCGCCATCAAGATGCCCAACCGCGACGAGGCGGAGCTCACGCTCGCCAAGAAGGGCCCGGGCCCGGTCACGGCGGGCGACATCCAGACGGACCACGGGGTCGAGATCGTCAACCCCGATCTCGTGATCGCCAACCTCACGCAGGCCGGCGAGCTGCGCGCGTTCCTCAAGGTGATGCGGGGCCGCGGCTACCGTCCCGCCACGCAGCGCGCCTCGTTCGACGAGCAGACGCGGCCGATCGGCCGGCTGCAGCTCGACGCCTCGTTCAGCCCGGTGAGGCGCGTGACGTACACGGTCGAGCGGGCCCGCGTGGAGCAGCGCACCGACCTCGACAAGCTCATCATCGACATCGAGACCAACGGCACGATCGACGCGGAGGAGGCCATCCGCCGCGCGGGCACTATCCTCAAGCAGCAGCTCGACGTGTTCGTGGATCTGCAGGGCGAGGAGGAGGCCGCGTTCGGCCGCGCCGAGGCCAAGATCGACCCGATCCTGCTGCGGCCGGTGGACGAGCTCGAGCTCACGGTGCGCTCGGCGAACTGCCTGAAGGCCGAGAACATCAACTACATCGGCGACCTGGTGCAGCGCACGGAGGTGGAGCTGCTCCGCACGCCGAACCTAGGCAAGAAGTCGCTCACCGAGATCAAGGAAGTGCTCGAGAGCCACGGGCTCGCGCTCGGCATGCGGCTCGAGAACTGGCCGCCGCCGGGGCTGCACCGCGAGGAAGAGTCTTCCTCGATGTCCTACTGAGGAGCGCGCGAGATGCGACATCGCAATTCCGGGAGGCAGCTCTCCCGCAAGTCTCCCCATCGCAAGGCGATGCTCCGCAACCTCGCGGCCTCGCTGTTCCTGCACGAGACGGTGCGGACCACGCTGCCGAAGGCGAAGGAGCTCCGCCGCGTGGCGGAGCCCCTCATCACGCTCGCCAAGCAGGACGGCCCGAGCCGACGGCGGCTCGCGTTCGACCGCCTGCGCAACGAGCAGGCCGTGGGGCGCCTGTTCACCGAGCTCGGGCCGCGGTTCCGCGACCGCCCGGGCGGCTATCTGCGCATCCTGAAGATGGGCTACCGGCGCGGCGACGCGGCGCCGATGGCCCTCGTGCAGCTGCTCGACCAGCCCGCCGCCACCGCCGCCGAGTCGGAGTAGCAGCGAGCCTCAGCCGCGATCTTTAGCGGGCTCGCGTCGAAGATCGCGGGTCCGGCGTTCCCGCAGGGGCCCGGCCATGCAGACCCCCTTCCAGGAACGGCGTGAATACGTCCCTGTAGCCTCGCGCGCGCGCATCCTGCGCGCGCGCGTCCTGGAAGGGGGTCTGCATGTCCGGGCCGGGCCCGACGCGCCGTCGCGAGCGTTTGCGGCGCGAAGATCGCGGCGTGACGCCGTGTCGCGAGAGCGCGCGCTGCAGGGCGGGCCGTTGCGGCTAGCGGGTGCGGTGGCGTTTGCGGAGGCGGCGGAACGTGAGCTTCTGCCAGGTCACGCGCAGGACGCGGGCGACGCGCTCGATCGCGAGCGGGCGGTAGATGGCGGCGTCGTCGCCGGCGAGCTGCTCGGGGCGGCGGCCGTGCTTCAGCTTGATCCAGGCGTTCAGGTCCATCTGCCGCCACGTGTCGAACAGCAGGCGATGCCAGCGGCCGCCGTCCTCGCGGCGCAGCAGCGCGATGCCGAAGTCGATGACGTAGGGGCGCCCGCCGGGGCCGACGAGCACGTTGTCCTTGCGCTTCAGGTCGCCGTGGGCCACGCCTGCGGCGTGCATGGCGCGCAGCGTCTCGAGGAGCGCGGCGAAGAACCGCTGGTGCGCCTCGGGCTCGACCGGACCCTGCCGCAGCGAACGGCCCGGCACGTGCTCGAGCACGAGCCGTCGGCCGTCCAGCAGCCCGTGACAGCGCGGCACGCCGGGCACGTTGGCGAGGCGGGCGTAGACCTCCGCCTCGTGACGCAGCGCGCGCCGCGCCGCCGCGCCGAGCAGCGGCCCGCCATGCGCTTCCTTCACGACGAACGGGCCGAGCGGCGTCTCGTGGAGGGTGACGGAGGCCTGGTAGCCGCGCCCGAGCGGGCGCCCCGGCGAGGCATCGATCGCCGCGCGCAGCGCCTCGGCGCTCGCGTTGCGGGGCCCTGCGGGCTGCTCGAGCATGCCCCTCAGAGGCGGGCGATCACCACGCCCACGCAGATCGCCACGAACGCGGCGATCACGAGCTCGCCGTTCTGCCGTTGGCTCTTCGCGAGCGACCACGAGCCGCCCGCCGCCGCGCGGGCGCGCCGGAGCGTGGGCACCAGGGCCGGCGTGCGCGCCGCCCACTCTTCCCACTGGGCCCCGAAGAGGCGGCGAAGCTTGCGGTCCTCGTACTCGATGGCGGGCGGGTAATAGAACCAGAAGAATACGAGCGCGAGCGGCAGCGCCCACCAGCGCGAGCTCGCGAGCGCGAAGCCCGTGACGAGCAGGATGTTGCCCGTGTACAGCGGATGGCGCACGAACGCATAGGGGCCGTCGGTAGCGAGCTCCACGTTCTTCGTGACGAAACCGCTCGCGTAGAGCCGGATCGCCTCGCCCACCACGGCCACCACGAGGCCCGCGAAGGCGGACACGCGCTCCGGCGCCGCGACGGCCGCGTACAGCGCGATGAGCACCACGGCCCCGATTTGCCGCGATGCCTCGTGGTAGCGCAGCTCGCGGATGATCCGCGCGATCCCGTGCTTGGGCGGCAAATCCCTGGTGCGATGCGACATCCTGTTTCTTCCGGGGGTTACTGAAGCCGGGCGCTCTGCATTGCCGGCAGCGACGAGAAGGCTTCGCGCGTGAGGTTGCGGGGTGGGCCGTCGGTGACGGCCACGTCGTCCTCTATGCGGATGCCGCCGAACGCCATGAGCGGCTCCACGGCGTCCCAATCGACGGCCGCCGAGGCGCGCCCCGAGAGCTTCTGCAGCAGCGCCGGGATGAAGTAGATGCCGGGCTCGATGGTGACGACGAATCCGGGCTCGAGCACGCGCGTGAGGCGCAGGAACGGGTGCCGCTCGGGCGGGGGACGCATCTCGCCGTCCGGGCTGATCTGGTGCCCGCCCACGTCGTGCACCTGCAGGCCCAGCAGGTGGCCTAGGCCGTGCGGCAGGAACGCCGCCGTGATGCCGTCCTCGTAGGCCTGCTCGGCCGAGCACTTGACGAGACCCTGCTCGCGCAGCAACCCCGCCACGAGCCGATGGGCCCGCTCGTTCAGCGCCACGAAGTCCGTGCCGGCGCGAGCCGCCGCGCAGAGCTCGAGCTGCAGCTTCTCCATGCCGGCCAGCAGCGCCGCGAACCGGCCGTTGCGCCCGTGCCAGGTGCGCGTGATGTCGCACGCGTAGCCGAGGAAGCGGGCGCCGGCGTCGATCAGCAGCGAGCGGCTCTCCTTCGGGGGGCGCCGCCGCTGATGCTGGTAATGCAGCACGGCGGCGTGCTCGTTCAACGCGATGATGTTCGGATACGGCAGGTCGTTCTCGCCGTGCTCGGTGGCCTTGCAGTAGGCGAGATGGAGGTCGAACTCCGAGACGTTCGGCCCGAACCGCTCGGCCACCGCCCGGTGCCCGCGGGCGGCCACCGCGGCCGCGCGGCGGATGCAGCTCACCTCGTACGGCGTCTTGACGGCGCGGCAGTAGTCGAGCCGCCGCAGCAGCGCGGGATCGTTCACCGAGCGGAACCCGAGCGCGGGATCCACCGTCTCGCCGATGGCCGCGTGCGTGGCCGCCACGCGCCGGGCGATCTCGAGCGCGGCCTCGGCGCTCGGCACCACCTGCACGTCGAAATGCTCGACCCAGAAGCCCTCCGGGTCCGCGGGCGGCTCGTACCAGAAGCTCTCGCTCTGCACGTACGCGAGCAGCGGCCGCCGGCCGGGCGTGAGCACGAGCAGCGAGTCGGCCGCGTCGGGCAGCGGCACCCAGAGCTTGAAGTACGGATCCGCCACGAACGGGTACGTCTCGTCGTCGCGGTGCACGAGCTTGCGCTCGCCCGCGAACACGACGAGTCCGTCGGCGCCGCTCGCCTCGAGCGCGGCCTCGAGGCGGCGCCACCAGGTGGCGAGATGCTCGGCGTAGCTGCGCGCCAGCTCGCCTTCGGCCGGAATTCGCTCGCTGACTGCCACGCGCCTGTTCGCTCCGCCGGAAAGGCGGAATAATAGTCGCCGCGCGAAAGGGCCGCCAACGCGCGAGTCGCCTGCGAGGACCGCGGCTGGAAAGCCGCTCCCACACTGGTCGTCCGATGGAGCACCCGGCAAGAGTCCGTTTCGCCACCCGCTCGGCCGTGCTCGGCGCGCGCGGCATGGTGGCCACGAGCCACCCGCTCGCGACCGCGGCCGGGCTCGACGTGCTGAAGCGCGGCGGCACCGCAGCGGATGCGGCCATCGCCGCGAACGCGATGCTCGGGCTCGTCGAGCCCACGGGCTGCGGCATCGGCGGCGATCTCTTCGCCATCGTGCGGGACCCGGCGGGCGGCCTCGCGGGGCTCAACGCGAGCGGGCGCTCGCCGCGCGCGCTCACGCGCGAGCACTTCGAGCGCCTGGGGCTCGATCGCATCCCGGAAAGCGGCCCGCTGTCCGTCAGCGTGCCCGGCGCGGTGGACGGCTGGTTCGAGCTGCATGCCCGTTTCGGCCGGCTGCCGATGCGGGACCTGCTCGCCCCGGCCATCGACTACGGCCGCCACGGCTTCCCGGTGACGGCGGTGATCGCGGAGACCTGGGCCGCGGAGGCCAGGCGGCTCGCGGCGCATCCCGGCTTCGGCGAGGTGTTCCTGCCGGGCGGCGCCGCGCCGCGCGAAGGCGACACGTTCGTCAACGCCCGGCTCGCGGCGGCCTACGAGCTGCTCGCCGCGGGCGGACGCGACGTGTTCTATCGCGGGCCGGTGGCGGAAGCCATCGAGCGCACCGTGCGCTCGAGCGGCGGCTTCCTCACGGCCGCGGACTGCGCGCAGCACCGCTCCGAATGGGTGGAGCCCGTCTGCACGGACTACCGCGGCTGCACGGTGTGGGAGCTGCCGCCGAACGGGCAGGGCGTCGTGGTGCTGCAGATGCTGAACATCCTCGAAGGGTTCGATCTGCGCGCGCTCGGCTTCGGCAGCGCGCTGCACCTGCATCTGCTGGTGGAGGCGAAGAAGCTCGCGTTCGAGGATCGCGCCCGCTATTACGCGGACCCGACGTTCGCCGACGTGCCGCTCGAAGGGCTGCTGTCGAAGGCGTACGCCGAGGAGCGGCGGCGGCTCATCGACCTGAAGCGGGCGAGCACGCCCACGCACGGCGAGCCGCCGGGCTCCCGCCGCGGCGATACGGTTTATCTCGCCGCCGCCGACGGCGACGGGCAGATGGTGTCGCTGATCCAGAGCAACTATCGGGGCTTCGGCTCGGGCGTGACGGTGACCGAGTTCGGGTTCGTGCTGCAGAACCGCGGCGAGTCGTTCTCGCTCTCGCCGGCGCATCCCAACGCGTACGAGCCCGGCAAGCGGCCGTTCCATACTATCATTCCCGCCTTCGCCGCCCGGGACGGCGAATGGCTCATGAGCTTCGGGGTGATGGGCGCCGCCATGCAGCCTCAGGGCCAAGTGCAGGTGCTCACGAACATGATCGACTTCGGGCTCGGCGTGCAGGAGGCGGGCGACGCGCCCCGCGTGCGCCACGAAGGCTCGAGCGAGCCGACGGGCGCCGAACGGGCGCCGGACGGCGGCGTCGTCTACGCGGAGCCGGGCTTCACGGCCGAGGCCATCGAGGGCTTGCGGGAACGCGGCCACGTCGTGGAGCGGGCGCGGGGCGGCGCCTTCGGCGGCTACCAGGCGGTGCTGCGCGACTTGCGGCGCGGCGTGTACTTCGGCGCCTCCGAGTCGCGCAAGGACGGGCACGCCGCGGGGTTCTGAGGAAATTTCGGACCACGGGATGGACACGGTTCTCACGGGCATCAAGACGACCGGCACGCCGCACATCGGCAACTACGTGGGCGCGATCAAGCCGGCCATCGCGGCGAGCAAGCGCCGCGACGCGCAGTCGTATTTCTTCCTCGCGGACTATCACGCGCTCGGCAACAAGCCCGACGAGGTGGCGCGCTCCACGCTCGAGATCGCGGCCGTGTGGCTCGCGCTCGGCCTCGACACCGAGCACGCGGTGTTCTATCGGCAGTCCGACGTCCCGGAGGTCACGGAGCTCCAGTGGATCCTCACGAGCGTCACGGCCAAGGGCCTCATGAACCGCGCGCACGCGTACAAGGCCGCCGTGGCGGAGAACGAGGCCGCCGGCCGGCAGGACGTCGACCACGGCATCATGATGAATCTCTATTGCTACCCGATCCTCATGGCCGCCGACATCCTGCTGTTCAAGGCCACCAAGGTGCCGGTAGGCAAGGACCAGAAGCAGCACGTGGAGATGGCGCGCGACATCGCGCAGCGCTTCAACTACCACTTCGGCGAGACCTTCGTGCTGCCCGACGCCGACATCAGCGAGCACGTCGCCACGTTGCCGGGGCTCGACGGTCGCAAGATGTCGAAGAGCTACAACAACATCATTCCGCTGTTCGCGGACGAGAAGTCCTTGCGCAAGCTCATCATGCGGATCAAGACCAACTCGCTCGAGCCCGGCGTGCCGAAGGACACCGAGGACAGCGCCCTGTTCGCGATCTACCGCGCGTTCGCCACGCCCGAGGAGACGGCGGCCATCGCGAAGCGTTACGCGGAGGGGATCGGTTGGGGGGAGATGAAGGAAATCCTCTTCGAGCGCGTGAACGCCGAGCTCGCGCCCGCCCGCGAGGAGTATCAGCGCCTGCTCGCACATCCGGCCGAGATCGAGGAGCAGCTGCAGCGGGGCGCCGAGCGCGCCCGCGCGGTGAGCCGGCCGTTTATTCGCGAGATCCGCGAGCGGGTCGGCGTGCGGCCGCTCGCCCACCGGTAGGCGCGCATCTCGAGCCGCGATCCTGGCGGGCGCCGGCGTCCGCGCAGGGGCCCGGCCGTTCAGACCGCCTGCCGGGCGGTCTGCATTCTGTAAACAAGGCGGAACCTTCCGGGACAAAGATCGTGTATAAGCCGGACGAGTCTCCGGTCGGGAACGATCATGAAAAGTCTTCTGGCGGCGCTCGTTGGCGCCGTAGTACTGCTGGCAACCGCTGCCGTCGCGCAGGAGCCCGCCGGGCGCCGGCCGGTGCCCGAGGCACTCGAGCTCACGATGACGCTGCTGCCCGAGAATGCCCGACGCCCCGACACGCTGAGGAACGTCATCGAGCTGCCCAGGGACGGCGACGGCGCGTACCGGCCGAGCGAGCGCGCGGTGGAACGCAGCGCCCGCGGGCTCGCGACGGCCAACCTCGCGCGCGAGCTCGGCCGCGACTTCGGGCAGGTGATCGCCGAGGCCGCGCAGCAACGCCGCGAGGACGCAACCCGCGGGGCGCGCGCGGCGTCCGAAGCCGCGCCGCCGACCGATCGACCGGACCTTCCGCAGCGCCCGGATACCCCCGCTTCGCCCGGCGGCCCTTGAACGCTGCGCCGCTCGTCTGAGCCGCTCCGCGCACGCCGTCCGGCCGTGCGCTTCGTTCGACGCCGCCGTTCCGGCTGCGCGATGTTCTCACCCGTCGACTGCGCTCTTCCGCCGGTCCACAATCGGCGTGGGGATCGTTGCACAGTTCAACCACCCAGGGAGCAGCGAATGGCGGATCAGAACGTACGCGGTCGCTTCGTCTGGCACGAGCTCATGACGCCGAATCCGGACGGGGCGCACGAGTTCTACGGGGCGGTGCTCGGTTGGAAGAAACAACCGTGGGAGCTCGACCCGAGCTATCTCATGTTCACTGCGCCGAGCGGCCCGCTGGGGGCGGCTTTGGAGAAGCCCGACGGCAGCCCGCAGTGGGTGCCTTACATCAGCACCGACGACATCGACGGCACCGTGGATGCCGCACGACGACTCGGCGCGCGCGTGGACACGCCGCCGACGCCGGTGCCGAGCGGCGGCAAGTACGCCGTGCTCGCCGACCCGCAGGGTGGCCTGTTCGGCGTGTACCAGTCCACGACGCCGACGCCGGACGCGGCGCCGCAACCCGGCGACTTCTCCTGGCACGAACTCGCCTCCACCACCGATCCGCTCGAGGCGTTCCGGTTCTACTCGGAGCTCTTCGGCTGGCAAGAGGTGAGCCGCACCGACATGGGCGCGATGGGCGTCTATCTGATCTTCGGGTACGACGGCACGCGGCTCGGCGGCATCTTCAACCGCGGCCAGATGGGCCGGCCGGGGCCGGCATACTGGCTCGGCTACGTGAGCGTGCAGGACCTCGACGGCACCATCGAGAAGGCCAAGGCGGCGCGCGGCTCCGTCCTCATGGGGCCGATGGAAGTGCCGGGCGGCGACCGGGTCGCGCAGCTCATGGACCCGCACGGCGCGCTGTTCGCGCTGCACTGGCCGGCCGCTGCGGCTGCGGCGGCGCCCGAGGCCGAAGCCGCGCAGGCGCCGTCGCGCGAGCGCATGGAGCCCGCGAGCGGGCGCGCCGCGGACAAGAAGGCCGCCGTGGCGAAGAAGAAGGCGAAAGCCGCGTCGGCTAAGCGGGGCAAGAAGACGGCTGCCAAGAAAGCTACCAAGAAGACCGCGAAGAAGCCGGCGAAGAAGGCCGCGAAGAAGACCACGAAGAAAACCACGAAGAAGGCCGCCAGGAGACCGGCGGCGAAGGCGGGCAAGCGCACCGCCCGCAAGGCCGCCAAGAAAAAGACCGCGCGCAAGGCGAAGAAGGCCACCCGCAAGGCGGGCAAGAAGACTGCCCGCAGGACGAAAGCCAAGGCGGCGCGGCGCAAGGCGTCCGGAGGACCGAAAGCGCGGGCGACTCGCAAGAAGCGCCGCTGAGCCGCGGAAAGGCGCGAGCCGGCTAGGGTCGTAGCAACGCGCCCGCGAGGCGCCGGGCCGCGGCGGCGAGCAGCAAGCCCCTCACGGCGACGCGGGCGCCGCCGGCCCGGCCGAGCGCCCAGAGGGCGACGGCCACGGCCGCGATGCCGGCCGGGTGCCGAACCACCGTGCGCGCGATCGCGAGCCCGCGATCGTACAGCTCGAGGCGGGCCTCGATCCCGCGCACTTCGCGCGCGAGCGCGCGCCGCTGCGCCGCGCAGCGCAGCTCGAGCTCGGCGCGGCGATTGGCGAGCTCGCGTTGCCGGGTGCTCATCGCCGCGCCGCCCCCACGCGGCTCGCGAGCTGCTCGCGATCGCGCGCGAGCTCCGCGAGCGTGGCTCCGAGCAACGGCGGGCGGCTGCGCACCTTGGCGCGCAGCACGAGGAACGCCGCGGCGGCGATGCCGAAGAAGGCCGCCGTCACGCCCACGGCCGCCGCCAGCCGATGCGTGTCCCAGAACACGAAGACGATTGCGAGCGCCGTGAGGAACAGGCCCATTGCCGCGGCGAGCAGCGCCACCAGCGTCCACAGCATGATCTGCGCCACGGAGTGCATCTCCTGCTGCAGCTCCGTGGTGAGGAGCTCCACGCGCGTCTGGGCGATGGCGACGAGCGTGGCGAGCAGGCGGCCCACCGACTTGAGCAGGCCGCCGACCGGGCCGACCGTGGCGGCGGGCTCCTCGCCCGGCGGCGTGTGAGGACCGAGCGCCACCCGCGTCTTCAGCGCCGATTCAACAGCAGGCCGAGCAGCAGCGCGACGCCTGCCGCGATCCCCACGGCCTGCCACGGGTTCGCGCGCACGTAGCGATCGGCGTCCTCCGCGAGCCGCAGCGCCTCTTCCTCGAGGCCGGCGAGCCGCTCCCGCGCTTCCCGCACGGATCGCTCGACGCGCGCCCGCGCCTCTTCGATCTTCGCGCCCGTCTCGGACGCGGTGGCGCGCAGCAGGTCCTCGGCGTCGCGGACGACGGTGTTCAGGTCCTCGATGAGCTGCTCGGTGGATACCTTGTGGGCCATGTCGACCTCCGGGCGTCGAGCGCGCCCTGCCGATCGCGAGGGATGGTATGCCCGGCGCTCGCGCAGCGGCAAGCGCGCCGCCCGTCAGCCGTCCACCACGAAGAATCGCATGCGCTCGAGGAGCTGCCCCTGAGGCGTCACGACGTCCACGGTCCAGCTGCCCAAGGGATCCGCGGGAAACACCATCTTGCGGGTGTAGGTCCGGTAGCCCTGAGCCCGGCCGCCCCGGATGGCGGAGACGATGCGCTCGCGCTCGCCGTTGTGCCGCCACTCGAAGATCACGTCCTGCGTGAGGCTCGAGGGCGCGCGGATGGCGGCGTAGGCGATGACGCCGCGCTGCAGGTCGCTCCGGCGCAGCACCCGCACGCGCTCGCCCGGCGTGTAGTTCTCCACGGTCTGCGTGATCCGCGCCTCCGTGACGGCAAGGCCCGCGGCCGGCACCTGCGCGCGCACGGCCCACACCGCGGACGGCACGAGCGCCACGCCCGCGACCCAGGCGGCCTTGCCCCACCGCGTGCGCAACGACGGCAACGACAGCGGCAGCGTGAGGATCAGCCAGGCGGTCACGCCGATCAGCGAGAGCGGCAGCGCACGCTCCACGGGAAGCCTGAGCACCATCGGCAGCACCACGAGCGCGGCGAGCCAGCTGCAATAGGCGTGGAACAGAAGCCTGCGGGCCGCGCGCTTCGCCACCCACCGCTCGTAGAGCGGATCGATGGTAGTGAGCAGCGCGGCGGCGCCGGCGAGCGCCGTGAACGCGATCTGACCGGTGTCGAGCTGCGTCGCGCCGATCAGGAACGGCAGGCTGAAGAACAGCAGCTCCTGCTGCAGCGACTGGCTCACGAAGTTCACGGCGAGCTTCCCCATGCGGGGCTTGCGCCGCTCGAGCCGTCGGCGGATCAGCGGCTCGACGAGCAGCCACGGCCACCCGAGCAGCGCGAGCAGCGCCATCATGCGGGCGAGCTCCTCGCCCCGGTGCACCATCACGAACCCGGCCCATCCGGCCGCGAAGCTCGCGGCGGGCAGCAGCCACGGATAGCGGGCGAACGCGGCGGCGACGCGCGCCACGAGGCGGTTGCCCCGGCGGTCCGCGCGCGCGGCGTCGCGTGCGCCGAGCCCGTCCGCGGCGGGCGCCTGCTCCGCGGGCGACAGCGACACGATCGACAGCGAGACGTCCGCGACGGGCGTCGGCTCGGTGCCGTTCGCCGGCTCGAGCGCGCCGAGCGGCGGCGCGCCGCTCGCTCGACGCGCGTCGTATTGCTCGCTCGACGATGGCTGCATGCGCGCTGCGTGCTCGCTGAGTGCCGGTGGTGGCCGCAGTCTAGCGATCGCCCGTGGCCAGCGCGACCCGCACGATCATCTCGCTGTTCGGGGCGCCGGGCGGCACCATCGGCAGCACCTGCTCGGCCGTGTCGATCGTCGCATGTAGCAGACAGGGGCCCGGTTCGCGCAGCGCCGCCGCGAGCGCGCGCTCCGGGTCGCGGGCACGGTCGAGATCAACGGCGTCCATGCCGAAGGCGCGCGCGAGCCGCACGAAGTCCGGCGGCCGCTCGTACGCCGACGCGAACACGCGCGCGCCGTAGAACAGCGTCTGCTGCTGATGCACGAGCCCCAGCGAACGGTTGTTCATGAGCACGAGCTTGACGTTCGCGCCGGTCTCGACGGCCGTGGCGAGCTCCTGCACGTTCATGAGGATCGAGCCGTCGCCGGTGAAGCAGATCACCGTGCGCTCCGGGGCCGCGATCGCGGCGCCGATGGCGGCCGGCAGCCCGAAGCCCATCGTGCCGAGGCCGCCCGACGTGAGCCAGCCGCGCGGCCGGCGCAGCGGAAACGCCTGCGCGACCCACATCTGGTGCTGGCCCACGTCGGTGGTGATGATCGCGTCGTCGCCCGCGGCGGCCGCCACCGCGCGCACGAGCCCGTAGGGCGTCGTGACGGATCCCGCGCCCGGCATGTGCAGCGGGTGCGTTCGCTTCAGCAGCGCGATGCGTGCGGCCCAGCCCGCCCGCGTGCGCGGCTCGAGCAGCGGCAAGAGCCGCGTGAGCGCCTCGCGCGCGTCGGCCGCGATGGCCACGTCCGGGCGCCTGAGCTTGCCGATCTCCGCGGCGTCGATGTCCACGTGGATCACGCGGGCGCGGGGGCAGAACGCGGAGAGCTTGCCCGTGGCCCGGTCGTCGAAGCGGGCGCCGACGGCGATCAGGAGATCGCACTCGTCGAGCGCGCGGTTCGTGTACGGCGCGCCGTGCATGCCCAGCATGCCGAGCGAGAGCGGGTGATCGGTGGGCAGCGCGCCGAGCCCCATGAGGGTCATGACGGTGGGCAGCGCGGAGCGCTCGGCCAGCGCGCGCGCCGCGTCGGCGGCGCCCGACTGCACCACGCCGCCGCCGAGATACAGGATCGGCCGCTCGGCGCGCTCGATGAGCTCGGCCGCGCGGGCGAGGTCCTCGTCGCACGGCGCGGGCGGCGGTGCGGCCGCGCCGGGCTCCGGCCATTCGGCCACGGGCGCCTGCTCGGTCTGCACGTCCTTCGGTATGTCGATCAGCACCGGGCCCGGCCGGCCGGACGCCGCGATCGCGAACGCCCGCGGAAGCACGTCGAGCAGCTCGGCCGCGGACTTCACGAGGAAGCTGTGCTTGGTGACGGGCATCGTCAGCCCGAAGGTGTTCACCTCCTGGAACGCGTCCGTGCCGATCATGGCGCGCGGCACCTGCCCGGTGATGGCGACCAGCGGCACCGAGTCGAGCTTCGCGTCGGCCACGGCGGTGAGCAGGTTGGTGGCGCCGGGCCCCGAGGAGGCGAGGCACACGCCGGGGCGGCCGCTGGTCCGCGCGATGCCTTGGGCGATGAATCCTGCGCCTTGCTCGTGGCGCGCGAGCACGTGGCGGATGCTGTGCGAGCGCGCCAGGGCGTCGTAGAGCGGCAGCACGGCGCCGCCCGGTATGCCGGCGACCGCCTGCACGCCCTGCCGCTCGAGCAGGCGGACGACGATCTCGGCGCCGGTGTAGTGCCTCGTTGGGGTCATTGCGGGGCTCCTCCGTGGTCGGGCCGGCGCGCGCCGGCGGAAGCCCCTCGACAACGAAAAACCCCCGCCGGCTCGCGCCGACGGGGGTCTGAAAAAGCTCGGTCTCTCTCGCGACTAAACCCGGCCGGCGCGCTCGCACGCTACGTCTACGACGAGCACGAGCGCGCCCGCGCGCAGCCCGCGGCCTCGGGTCGAAGGACGCTCGTTTCTGCGCGACGGGTTCATGGGGTGGGCATTTTGGGGTCGTGCTCGGCGGCGTGCAACCGCCCGCCGCTCATTCGGCGCTCGAGCGGCTCATGGCGGCGACGGTGGTGCCGCTCCAGGCGGTGACCGACAGCGTGGCGGAGGCGCGGATGGCCGCGGCGGAGGGCCGCCATGCGAGCAGCGACAGCGCGCCGGCCTGATCCTCGACGAGCGCCGTGCAGCTCTCCACCCAGTCGCCGTCGTTGCAGTAGATCAGCCCGTCGAGCTCGGCGAGGTCGGCCCGATGAATGTGACCGCACACGACTCCGTCCACGCGCGCTTCGCGCGCGGCTTCGAGCGTCGCGCGCTGAAACCGTTCCACGTAACGCTTGGCGCCCGGGAACCGCGACTTCACGTGCTGCGCGAGCGACCAGTAAGGGCGCCCGGCGAGATCGTGCAGCCAGTGCACGAACCGGTTCAGCGCGAGCAGGCTCCGGCAGGCCAGCGCGCCGAGCAGCACGCCGAGCGAGCGCCCGCGGACGATGGCGTCGAACTGATCGCCGTGGAGAACGAGCAGGCGCCGGCCGTCGCGGGTGACGTGGATCCGCTCGTGCGACACCTCGATGTTGCCGAACGTCATGCCGGCGAGCGCGCGGACCTCGTCGTCGTGGTTGCCCGGGATGTAGATCACGCGCGTGCCTTCGCGGCTCTTCTGCATGAGCGTGCGCAGCACCTCGGTGTGGCTCGCGGGCCAGTAGAAGTTCCGCCGCAGGCTCTCGAGGTCGATGATGTCGCCGACGAGATACAGGGTCTCGCAGCGGGTGTTGCGGAGGAAATCGAGCAGCAAGCCCACGCGGCACGAGCGCGAGCCGAGATGCACGTCCGACAGCCAGACGGTCCGTAGCGAGTGAGCGTATGTGCCGGAATTCATTCCCTTCAAGCCGCTCGAGTCCCAAGGGCGAGCAGTATCCGCCGCGCAGCCCGGCGCGGCGTCGATGCGCATCGCAGATTCGAGCGATCGGGCGGAAGCGATCGGCCCGGCGAAACGAGGCGCGACGCCGCACGCCCGCGTGCGAAGCGAGTCACAACGAAGTAGCGGCAGCTGCGCGGCTAGCCCACTCGTGCTCGCGCGTGCCGGGAAGCGCGGCGAAGCGTCGGGGAGGCGCTGCTCCTTCCGACGTCGCCAAGAGACGTGCGCTAACGGGCGCGAATGCTGCCGTGCGGGGGCGGCCCCGTCAACGCGTCGGCGGACGACGACGCGTCGTCGTCGGATTCGGGGCCCGCGGTGTCGCTTGTTGCGCCGCCGGGCTCAGACGCCGTGGACGGCTCGTACGCGAACAGGTCACCCGGCTGGCAGTCGAGCACTTCGCAGAGCTTCTCGAGCGTGCTGAAGCGGATGGCCCGCGCCCTGCCGGTCTTCAGGACGGAGAGATTCTGGGGTGTGATGCCCACGCGCTCGGCGAGCTCGTTCAGGCGCATCTTGCGCCGCGCGAGCATCACGTCCACGTTCACCACGATCGGCACGGCCGGCCGCTCAGACCACGAGCTCGGCTTCGCGCCGCAGGGCCTCGGCCTCGTCGCTGGCCTGCCTGCCGACCTCCATGATCCACGACGCGAGCAGGATGATCCCGCCCGTGATGAAGAGCGAGAAGGGATCGGGCCCGACGGCGTGGTCGGAGCGCGTCACGGACGCCGCATCGATCCATCCGGCGGCCACGAGAGCCGCCGAGGCGACCGGCACGACGATGCCGGCGGCCGCCATCGCCAACGTGAGGACGCCCAGCCGCCTGAGCCGGGCGACGTTCTTCGCGGTGTAGATCGCGCCGGCCGCCAGGTCGGCGAACAGCGCACGAAGCGTGAGCAGGGCGGCGAGCGACAGACCCGCGGCGAGCGCCACGACGAGCAAGGCGTAGACCTTGATGCCGGCCGTGGTGATCTTGTCCGCCGTGCTGAAGAACTGGCCCAGGCTCACTCGGACGCCGGCGGGCCCCGGCCCGAGCAGAATCGTAACGGCGAGCCAGAGGGCGAACAGCGCCGCCGCGGCGATCACGGCGAGAGACAATGCGCGGGCGTAGCGGCCGAATCTGCGAATCTTCTCCGCTTCCGTCTGGGCGGCACGGCTCACGTCGAGTTCTCCGTCGCCTGGGCAAGGCGCCCGACGACGGCAGCGTAGACGAGGCCAAACTCGAATGTCAACAATTTTTTATCGATAATCGATAAATATCGGCGTGCCACGAGTGCTATCAGTGCCTGCACCGAGTCTCTTCGGCTATCCGCTACTCGCGCGAATGTAACTTTGAAATTAGTATCGTCGTGGCATGACGACGGGTTCATCTGGGCGGACGCGGGCCGCTGGAACGAGCTTCCGTATAGCATTGACGGATGGGTGGGCCGCGGCGCCCGTTGAGATCAGGGGGAGTAGATTGAGAAGAGGTGCCTGGACGGTGTCCGCCATTGCGGCCGGCGTTTTGCTCGGCGGTTCCGCCGCCGCTCAGCACATCCCTGATCCCGGCTTCAAGAGCGTGGGCCGCGGCGCCCCGATGGTCGCGGACCTGCGCGAGTACGAGATCGTCGGCCCCGCCATCCCCCAGAACTTCCAGGGCGGGGGCGGCGGCCCGGGCGCCACGAGCGGGGAGTTCATCGGCTCCGCGCGCAACGGCGCCGCGCCCCCCGGCATCGAGCCGCTCGAGGTGGACCTCTTCACCACCAAGGATTTCTACAAGGACCGCCACCTGTGGATGGACAAGCGGTATTTCCGCTGCAACAGCCCGGTGGCGCTCGAGGAGCAGCGGGGCGCGAACGGCGTGTCCGTCATCGGTGACAACCCGCCGGCGTCGGCGGCGTGGGGTCACTGCGACCGCGACTACCCGCGCGAAGCCATCGTGAGCCCGTACCCGTTCAAGACGGCGCAGGAGCACTACGAGGCGCTGCTCGAGGAGACGAAGCGCCGCGGCGGCCCCACCGAGCACACCTACGCCACCGTGCCCGGCGAGTGGACGGGCCGCTACATGCATCCGGGCTTCACGCCGGGGAACGCCTATTGGTACCGGATGCGGCACAACCAGGTGCCCACGATCCTGTCGCTGCTCACGCCCGAGTACCAGCAGCGGATGGTTCAGATGCTCTACCACGAGGTGGTCAGCAACGCCCCGATGTGGCCGTCGCAGTACTGCTGGCCCGAAGGGTTCATGCGGCGCTGGCACGAGTTCGCGGTGTGGGAGCACCAGATCATGGTCACGCCGAAGCTCGTGCAGATCCTCGCCGGCGTGGCGCGCAACTTCATCACCAACATCCACGTCGGCCGCGAGTTCAACATGGAGGACGTGCCGAAGGGCGGCGTTCCGCGGCTCGGG
>DATCLY010000021.1:0-1780 GCA_036563665.1 Gammaproteobacteria bacterium | reverse complement strand
GCCCTTGGCCCGGCCGCTCGCCCGGGGTTCCACCGCGACCCGTGGGGCAACGTCTACGGCCCCATCGAGGCGCTGGCCTACACCTCCTCAGACCTCGTCGCGCTGAGCCTGAACCTGCTGGAGACGCCGCTGCCGGTCGTTGCGCTCGTCGGCGCCTACCTGCTCTGTGCGCCGCGGTTGAGCGAGGGCGAGCGCATCATCACGGCATGGGCGCTCTTGCCCGTGGTGGCGAACTTTTTCTACTGGCACCACGGCATGTTCATGGGCCCGCGCATGCTCAATGAAGCGGGACCGGCCTGGACGGTGCTGACCGCGACCGCCGCGGTCGGCCTCGTTCGCTTGACTCCAGCGCGACACCGCGCGATCCCGCGGCGCTATTCGCCGCGCGCCGCCCTCACCGCGTTGTTCCTCGTGGCCTGGGCGCTGGGGCTCACGTACCTCGCGCCGGAGCGACTCGTCAGCTACGGCCGCGACTGGCTCCGCAGCACGCGCATCGAGCCGCCGCGCACGCTGCGTCCGTCGCTCGTCTTCGTGCACGGGGCATGGACGGGACGCATTGCGATGCGGCTCGCCGGCAACGGGATGCGACTCGATTCCCTCGAGACCGCCCTGCGGCGGAACTCGACCTGCGCCCTGCACCAGTTCGCGGGCGCGTACCCCGCATCGGCTTGGCGCGAAGGTGATGGGCCGCCAATCGACTTCGACTCTCGCTCCGGCTATCCCCCGGGCCACGCGGCAGTGGACATCGCTCCCGGCGACCGGATCCTCGTGCGGCGCGGCGAGGTGCTATCCCCGGCGTGTGCGCGCGAGATTCACGCGGATCGCAACGGCATCGTGGACATCGCGCCGCTGCTGTGGCAGGGCGACTTGCCGGGCCTTCCACCCACGGGGCCCATGCTCGTCCGCGACCTGGGGCCGGAGGCGAATGCCGCGCTCATCGCGGCGCAGCCCGGGCGCCGGCCGTATGTCTTCTTCACCCCGTCTCCCGATCGCGAGCCCGCGCTCGTCCCCTACGAGCAGGGCATGGTTGCGATCTGGGGGCACGAGTCGCTCGCCGCGTCCCACGCGGGGACCGGGCTCGGCGCAGCCCGTGGACCCGGAGCACCATGAAGATCGAGACTCCGCCATCCGCCCGCGCTCCGTTCGCGCTCCTCGCCGCGATCCTGATCATCGCTGGCGCCGCCATCGTCGGCGCCATGCGCCATACCTCGATGACGTTCGACGAGATCGTGCTGATGGCGGGCGGAGCACGCGGCTACGAGACCGGCAGGTTCGACCTGGTCCCCGAGCAGGGGCCGATCATGCAGTACGTCTACGGGCTGCCGATCTACCTGGCGCGCCCGAACTTTCCGGAAGAGCCGAAGTTCGAGGGGAGCCCGCCACGTGGATACCATTACTACTACGGGCGAAAGTTCTTCTTCGAGGCGAGCAACGATCCCGAGCGCTTGACGTTCCTCGGCCGCCTGGGTGCCGTCGCGTGCGCTCTCGCGACCGTCGTCGTTGTCTACGCGTTCACGCGGCGCGCCGCCGGAGAAACGGCTGCGCTGCTCGCGGCTGCCCTCGTCGCGTTCCTCCCGGACATCCTGGCCCACGGAGGCGTCGCTTACAACGACGTCCCTCACGCGCTGGCGTTCTTCGCTGCCGTGTGGGGGATCGACGCCGCAGTTCGCTCACCCACCGTCGCCCGGGGGGCCATGGCCGGCGCGCTCGTCGCGCTCGCCATCGGCGTGAAGTTCAGCGCGCTCGCCCTCGGCCCCATCGCCGTGCTGCTCGCCGGAGC
>DATCLY010000051.1:0-8719 GCA_036563665.1 Gammaproteobacteria bacterium | reverse complement strand
AACCTGGGCTCGGCGCTGCAGTTCGTGGGCGACTTCGCGGGCGCCGAGGCGGCTTACCGCCGCGCGCTCGCCGCGGACCCCGACTATCACCGCGCCTGGTCGGCGCTCGCGCAGGTGGCCCACGCGCCATTCTCCCCGGAGGAGGTGGCGGAGCTCGTGCGCCGGCTCGAGCGCGCATCGCTCGACCCCGCGGCAGAGCTGCATCTGTGTCACGCGCTCGCCAAGCAGCTCGAGGACGAGGGGCGGTACGCGGACGCTTTCCGGTATCTCGAGCGCGGCAAGCGCCGCTGCCGCCCGTCGCTCGGCTACACGTTCGAGGCCGACCGCGCGTTGTTCGAGGCGGCGCGGCGAACCGCGGGCGGCGGCGGGGCGGCGGGGTTTGCATCCACGGAGCCCATCTTCGTGGTGGGCATGCCGCGCACCGGCACGACGCTCGTGGATCGCATCCTGTCGAGCCACCCGGACGTGTTCTCCGCGGGCGAGCTCGGCAATTTCGCGCTGGCCGTGAAGCAGGCGGCGGCGACGCCCTCGAGCCGCGTGCTGGACGAGGCCACGCTCGCGGCGGCGGCCGGCGCCGATCCGGCCGCGATCGGCCGCGCGTACGTCGAGAGCACGCGTCCCCGTACCGGCCGCGTGCCGCGCTTCGTGGACAAGATGCCGCTCAACTTCTTCTACGTGGGCCTGATCCGCCGCGCGCTGCCGAAGGCCAAGATCGTCTGCCTGCGGCGCAATCCGCTCGACGCTTGCTTGAGCAACTACCGGCAGCTCTTCCCCGCGGCGTTCTCGTATTACAACTACGCCTACGATCTGCTCGACACCGGCCGCTACTACATCGAGTTCGACGCCCTGGCGCGGCTCTGGCGGGAAACGGCGTCGGGCGACTACCTCGAGGTGCGCTACGAAGACCTCGTGGAGCACACGGAGCGCGAGGTGCGCCGCCTCCTCGACTTCTGCGAGCTCGACTGGCACCCGGCCTGCCTCGCGTTCGAGCGCAACCCGGCGCCCGTGGCCACGGCGAGCGCGGTGCAGGTGCGCAGGCCCATCTATCGCACGGCGGTGGAGCGCTGGCGCAAGTACGAACGCGAGCTCGAGCCGCTGCGGAAGTTGCTCGGCGGCGCCGACCTGCTCTGAGCGTTCGCCGCCGCCGCGACGATTGCGGCCAGGCGGTCGAGCGCGTCGGCGAGCCGGAACGGCGCCGTCGTGACGAAGTCCTCTAGCTCATCCCAAAGCTGAAAGAGCAGCTCCATTGCAGCTCGTCCGACCGATCCGAAGCAGCATTCACACGTTCGAGCGCCCCTATGGTTCCATCATGCGCCAAAAAGTTCCCCATGTCGGTCGGGCTTTGGCCTACGGAGCGGTCGCGGAGCGTGGCACGGATCTTGCTCTCCTGCCCCGGTTGCTCAAAACGAGGAGCGAGCGATATGCACCGACAATGGACGTTGGCGGCGATCTTGGCCCTGGCGGCGGGGGCCGCGATGGCTCAGGAGCGGGACACGGACTCCGGGCCGTACTTGGGCATTGGCCTCGGCGATTTCTCCTCCGCCGTCGATCGCATCGAGGATCTCGACGACGTGGACGACGTCGGTCTCGACTTCGACGACGAGAGCGCGACCAAGCTGTTCGCCGGGTGGCGCTTCAATCGCTTCCTGGCCGTGCAGCTCGACTACATCGACTTCGGCGAGTCCACTGCCTCCCTGGGCCCGCTCAGCATTCAATCCGATTCTTCCGGGTGGGCGCCCGCAATCGTCGGCACATTGCCCATCGGTCCGCTGGAGCTCTTCGCACGCGCCGGCATGATCTTCTACGACGTCGATATCGACGCGCCCGGCCGGTCGTTGATCGACGCGAGCGGCGAGGACCCCATCTACTCCGCAGGCATCGGCATCACGCTGCTCGGCCGGTTGTCCCTACGGGCCGAGTACGAGGAGATCGACATCGACGAGCTCGACGAGGCGGACTCGGTGTGGATCAGCGCCGCCTGGCGGTTCTGACACCGCGGCCCGTTCCCTAGGCCTTCTTACCGGCGCGCGAGCGCGAACACCCACACGACGCCGCCTTGCGGCACGAGGGTCGTCGTGCCGCGCACGGCGTCGATGCGGTTGAGCATGCCGGCCGCGTCCACGCCCCAGCCGGACTGCACGGCGACGTATTGCACGCCGTCCACCTCGAACGAGGTGGGCACGCCCGTGATGCCGGAGTTCGTGCGGTGCTGCCACAGGAGCTCGCCGGTGCGGGCGTCGAACGCGCGGAAGTACCGGTCGCTCGTGCCGCCGGCGAAAACCACGCCGCCGGCGGTCACGAGCACCGGACCCCAATTCGGTGATTCGAATTCCTTCGTCCACACGCGCTCGCCCGTGGCGAGGTCCCAGGCCTGCAGCTCGCCGATGTGATCGGCGTTCTCGGCGAGCATGAACTCCGTGCGCGCCCCGGTGTATTGCTGGCCGCGGCGATACTCCACGGGCTCGCCTTCCATCGTCTGGCAGTGATTCGTGTTGGCCGGGATGTAGAGGTAGCCCGTCTGCGGGCTGTACGCCGCGGGCGGCCAGTCCTTGCCGCCCCAGAGCGAGGGGCAGAACGTGGCGGGCTTGCCGATGGCGGGCTTGCGGCTCATGTCGTATTCCGGCCGGCCCGTGACAGGATCGACGCGCGTGAACACGTTCTGCGCGACGTAGGGCTTCGCGGAGATGAACGAGATGCGGTCGGCGGAGCGCTCGAGGAACCAGAGATAACCGTTGCGGCCGACGTGCACGAGGCCCGGGACCCTGCGGCCGTCGCGCGGCAGATCGACGAGCAGCGGCGCCGACACCTCGTCCCAGTCCCACGAATCGTTCCAGTGGTACTGGTGATAGCCGCGCAGCTCGCCGGTGTCGACGTCGAGCGCGATGACCGAGTTCGTGTACAGGTTGTCGCCGGGGCGAGCGTCGCCCGTCCACGGTCCCGGGTTGCCCGTGCCCCAGTAAGTGAGGCGCAGCCGCGGGTCGTAGCTGCCCGTGATCCAGACGGGCGCGCCGCCGGTGCGCCAGGAGTCGCCCGGCCAGGTGTCGTGCCCCGGCTCGCCCGGCCCCGGCACGGTGTACGTCTTCCAGGCTTCCTCGCCCGTCTCCGCGTCGAGCGCCGCGACGAAGCCGCGAATCCCGCGCTCGCCGCCCGACACGCCCACCATGATCTTGCCGCGCGCGGCGAGCGGCGCGAGCGTCATGTAGTAGCCGCCGTTGTAGTCCTCGACCGCCTTTTCCCACGCCACCGCGCCCGTGCGCGCGTCGAGCGCGACCACCTTGGCATCCGAGGTGGCCATGTACACCTTGTCGCCGTACAGGGCCACGCCGCGATTGGTGGGATGTCCCATGCGCAGGTCCGGCGGGAGCTGCCGGCGATACCGCCAGAGCACGTCGCCCGTCTTCGCATCGAGCGCGTACACCTGATTGAACGGCGTGGTGATGAACATCACGCCGTCGTTCACGATCGGCGGCGCCTGATGGCCTTCGTTCGCACCCGTGGAAAGGGTCCACACGGGGACGAGGTTGCGCACGTTGCGCGCCGTGATCTGGTCGAGCGGGCTGTAGCCCCACGAGTCGTAGGTGCGCCTGTATTGAAGCCAATTGCGGGGCTCGGGATTCTCGAGCCGCTCGTCCGTCACCGCGCTGTATCCGCTCGTCGTCTGAGCGGCCGCGTGCGTCGCGCCCAGCAGCATCGCGAGCGCCACCGCCGCTCGCCTGCTCCGCCTGCCCATCCCGTTCCCCCTTGCCCGCGTTCCCCCGGGCGGCTTCCGGCGTGAACCGCCTCAACCCAACGTGTCGAACCCCGGCTGCTGGAATCCCACGCGCCCTTCGAACGGTCCCGCCACGGCGAGCTTCCCCTCGACGATCTTGAGCGGCAGCGCCGCGAGCGGCCAGGGCGCCGGTCCGCCGACCACCCGCGCCCCGTCGGCGGGATCGAACTCGGACTCGTGGCACGGGCACTTGAACCGCCGCACGTCGCTTTTCCAGTCCGTCACGTCGCAGCCCGTGTGCGTGCACACGCCCGAATACGCGACCACGCCTTCCGCCGAGCGCGCACGTGACTGCTCGGACAGCAACGCCGGATCGAAGCGCACGACGACGAGCTGATTGAGCCGCGTGCCGTCGCGAACGCGCTGCGTGACGGGGCTCATCGGGTACGCGAGGATCTGCGGCGCGTCGAGCGCGACGTCCTCGGGCGCGATCGGTTGTGCCGCCCGGGCGCCGTAGGCGAAGACCAGGAAGTCACCTTCCTGCGGCGGGCTCGAAGCCTCGTCCGCTTCGTCGGCCGCCGCGGCGAGCGACCGGCAGAGCGCGAGCCCGCAGCACGCCTGCAGAAGGCGGCGCCGCTCGACGCTGCGAGGCGAAGGGCACCCGTGACTCATGCTGCCGCCGCTCCCCCTGGGCCGGCAACGGACGTTAGCGACATCCTAGGGCCGCGTGCCCATTTTCACAACGCGCCGGGCCGGCCTCGTCGGCCATGGCGTGTCTCCGCTGCGAAGGCGCCGGCGCCGGCGAGTGACGGGCTCGTGCTGCCGGGCGGATAGCCAGTCGGGCATTCCCGCAAGCTGAAGGGTTGGAGCAGGCGTCAGTTCGCCGCCAGAACGATCTTCTCGCAGCCGTCGCGCTTTTTGGCGAACATGTCGAACCCCGCCGGCGCCTCGTCGAGGCTCATCCGGTGGGTGATGACGAAGCTCGGGTCGATCTCGCGGTTCTGGATCCGCTCGAGCAGCGGCCGCATGTACTTCTGCACGTGACACTGCCCGGCCCTGATCGCGAGCGAGCGATTCATCACGGCGCCCATCGGGAACTTGTCGACGAGCCCGGCGTAGACGCCGATGACCGAGACCGTGCCGCCGCTGCGGCACGCCATCACCGCCTGGCGCAGCGCAATCGGTCGATCGGTCTCGAGCATGAGCGCCTGCTTGATGCGGTCGTATGGATACATCGGCGTGTGGGAATGCGCTTCCATCCCCACGGCATCGATGCAGTGGTCCGGGCCGCGGCCGCCCGTGAGCTCGCGCAAGGCCGCGTGCACGTCGACCTCTTCGTAGTTCAGCGTCTCCGCGCCGGCCTTCTCGCGGGCCATCTGCAGGCGGTAATCGAAGCGGTCGATGGCGATCACGCGCTCCGCGCCGAGCAGATAGGCGCTCGCCACGGCGAACAGTCCCACCGGGCCGCAGCCCCACACGGCGACCGTCTCCCCGCCGCGGATCCCGCAGAGGTCGGCGCCCATGAAACCGGTGGGGAAGATGTCGGACAGGAACAGGACGCTCTCGTCCGGCAGCGAGTCGTCGTCGATCGGCAGCGCGCCCACGTCGGCGTACGGCACGCGCACGTACTGCGCCTGCCCGCCGGCGAAGCCGCCGAGCGTGTGCGAGTACCCGTAGATGCCGCACGGCGAGTAGCCCCATTGCTTCTCCGCGATCCACGCGTTCGGATTGGAGTTCTCGCACAGCGAGTACAGCTCGCGGCGACACTGACCGCAGCGGCCGCACGCGATGGGAAACGCCACCACCACGCGGTCGCCGACCTTCAAGTTCCGGACGTCCGGCCCGAGCTCCACGACCTCGCCCATGAACTCGTGGCCCAGCACGTCGCCCGGCATCATCGTGGGCACGAAGCCGTTGTAGAGATGCAGGTCGGAGCCACAGATCGCGGTGGAGCTCACCTTCAGGATCGCGTCGCGCCGGTTCAGGATGCGCGGCTCCGGAACGTCGTGGATCTCGACCTTGCGCGGGGCTATCCAGCAATTGGCTTTCATGACGGGCTCCGGAGCTCCTCGGGACGCGGGGGGCGGGCAGGGTGGGGGCGGCTCACGATGCTCGCGTCCGAGAGGAGCACTTCGCCGGTTTCCATGAGCTGCTTGAAGCGCCGCAGATCGTCGCCGACCTGCTGGCCCGGCTCCTTGCGGAAGAGCTCGAGCATCGCGGCGCCTAGCTTGCCGCCCGGCGGCGCGTACTGCAGGTCCACCGTGACCACCGTGCCGCCGCCGGGCGCGGGCCGGAACGTGACGCGGACGCGATGATCGATGGCCGACGACGCAACCGTCTGCCAGGCGATGGCTTCGTTCTGCCGCTCCTCGGTGACCTCCGCCTCCCATTCGGCGCGCGCACCGCCGGGTCCCGTGACCCGCCAGCGCGAGCGGCCGTTGCCGAGGTCCTCCACGAGTTCGACGTGCTCCATGAAACGCGGGAAGCGCGTGTGATCGCGCCAGAACGCGTATATCTCGGCGATCGGCTTCTCCACCGTGACGCTACGCGTCACGTGCACGCCGCGGTCGACCGCGGCTTCCGGCGTGCGCGTCTTGCGGCGTTCCGCGAGCCCCTCGGCGCCGAGCACGTCGAGCACCGTGGTCCCGAGCACGAGCGCCGCCGCTCCGAGCGTGCGCTCGGGTCGCTCGGCTTTGGCGAGACCCGCGCCGAGCAGCCCGAGATCGAGCAGGTCGCCGCCGATCCGCAGGCCCACCCATTCCTTCGATTTGGGGTTCGCCAGGATGCCGAGGCCCGTGGCCACCTCGCGGACGCCCATCGTGCGCACGACATCGGCGGCCCGCTCGGTGGGCGCGAAGCCGATCACGCGCAGCAACGCGCGCGGCGCGAGCAGCTCCGCCGCGCCGAGCCCGATCCCTAGCCAGCCCAGCAACAGCGGCAGCGGGCTGTCGTCATGGGCGCCGGCCCAAGCTTCATGCCCGGTCGGGCGGCCGCGCACGGCGGGCCGAGCGAGCGGCGAGGGCGTGGCCAGCCCCGTTTCCAGTCCATTGGGATCCGATGACATCCGCGCCGCCTCCGTGCGTCTGGGTCGAGCCGATCGATGGAGGCGCTGACGCTGCAAGGCGTGTGCCATGCGCGGCGCGGAGGAGACGGCAGGCCGCACCGCGAGGATCACGGTTGGAAGCCGGTCTCCCGGGCTTCGTGCGCCGGGTGGGAGCGCCCTTCGGAGGGGCGCCTTCTTCCCGCGGCGCCTATTGGACTGATATTCGGCGCGTCAGATGTGCAGCTCGAGCGGCGTGGCCGTCACGCGCACGTCCACGACGTACGGCGCGGGCGACGCGAGCGCGGTGCGCAGCGCGTCAGCGAGCTCCGCGGAGCGCTCCACGCGCCGCGCCTCGCAGCCCAGCGACTTCGCGAGCGCGACGAAGTCGATGTCGGGCAGCTGCGTGCCCACGGCCTTGGCGATGCCGAAGTGCCCGGCGAACTGATCGAGCGCCGCGTAGCCGCCGTTGTTCACGATCACCGCCGTGAGCGGCAGGCGCAGCTGCGCCGCGGACCAGAGCGCCTGGATGGCGTACATGCTCGAGCCGTCGCCGAAGAGCCCGAGGACGCGCCGCTCGCGGCCGCGTGCCAACGCGATGCCCACGGCGGCCGGCAGGCTGTAGCCCAGGCCGCCGCTCGCGCAGGTGTAGAAGCTCTCCGGCCGGTCGATGGGGAGATACGCCTGCATCGTCACGCGGCTCGAGGGCGATTCCTCCACGAGGATGGCGTCCGCGGGACGCACCTCGGCGAGCGTCTGCATGAGGTACGGCACCGTCACGCCGTCGCCCGGCTGCACGCGCGGCGGCGGCGTGCGGCCGCGGGGTGCGGCGCGGGGGACGGCGGGGCCGGGACGCGCGAGCAGGTCCTGCAGCCCCAGCTTGGGGCTGCACACGATGGCGGTCCCCACCGGCGCCCACGCGGCCATGTCGGGATCGTCGGTGAGCTGGAATAGCGTGGCCCCTTCCGGCGCGTGCGGCCCGAAGCCTTCCACGTGGTACGTGAAGACCGGCGCGCCCACCACCAGCACGAGGTCGTGGCCCGCGAGGCGCTGCACGAGCTTCTCGCGGCTCGCGGGCAGGAAGCCGGCGAAGAGCGGATGCGTCTCGGGGAAGCTGCAGCGCGCCGACATCGGGCTCACCCACACGAGCGCCTGGTGGCGCTCGGCGAGCGCGACCATCTCGTCCCACGCGCCGTCGCGATCGACGGCGGCGCCGACGACGAACACGGGCCGCGCGGCGCGGTCGAGGGCGGCGCCCGCCTCGGCAATGGCGGCAGGGTCCGGGCGCAACGCCCGAGTCACGCGGTGCGGCGCGAGCGGCTCCGCCGGCTGATCCCAGTCGTCCACGGGCACGGAGACGAGCGCGGGCCCGCAAGGCGGCTGCATGGCGATGTGATAGGCGCGCGCGATCGCGGCGGGCACGTCGGCGGCCCGGGCCGGCTCGACCGCCCATTTGACGTACGGCTTCGGCAGCTCGGTGGGCTGGGCGGAGAACAGGAACGGCTCGTAGGGCAGGATCGAGCGCGCCTGCTGGCCCGCCGTGATGACGAGCGGCGTGCGGTTGCGGTACGCCGTGAAGATGTTGCCCATGGCGTGGCCGACGCCCACGGCCGAATGCAGGTTCACGAGCGCGGCGTTGCCGGTGGCCTGCGCATAGCCGTCGGCCATGCCGACCACGATCGATTCCTGCAGCCCCAGCACGTAGCGGAAGTCGTCGGGGAAATCACGAAACATCGGCAGCTCGGTGGAGCCCGGGTTGCCGAACACCGTGGTCATGCCGAGCGAGCGCAGGAGCTCGATGACCGCCTCGCGGACCGTCGGTCCTCGGGCTGCCTGGGCTGTGGGAAGGGCTTGCGGCTCCACGTGTGCGGGGCGCTCGGCCATGGCGCTCTCCGGAATCTGCAGGTTGCGTGCGAGCTTACGAGTTTACCGAATTCCGCAGCCCCTGCGCCCGATGGCCCGTCTGCGAC
>DATCLY010000017.1:0-21340 GCA_036563665.1 Gammaproteobacteria bacterium | reverse complement strand
AGGCGCGCGTCACCCGCAAGATGTTCTTCAACGAGGCGCAGATGATGGGGCGCCTGCAGCACCCCAACATCCTGCCGATCTACGACGCGGGCGAGGAGAACGGCAGCTACTACGTCGTCACGGAGCACGTGCATGGCGCGCGCACGCTGAGCGCGTATTGCCGGCCGGACAACCTGCTGCGCGTCGACGACGTCGTCGAAATCCTGTTCAAGGTCGCTAAGGGGCTGCACTACGCGCACAACCGCGGCGTGATCCACCGCGATATCAAGCCGAGCAACATCATGCTCACGCTCGACAACGACGTGCGCATCATCGACTTCGGCATCGCGCTCATCAAGGACTCGGACGTCTCGCGCATCGAGGGCATCGCCGGCAGCCCGAGCTACATGTCGCCCGAGCAGGTGCAGTCGGCGGAGATCACGCCGCGCTCGGACATCTACTCCCTCGGTGCGGTGATGTACGAGCTCCTCACCGGCTACCGGCCGTTCCGGGCGAACAGCCTGTCGAAGCTGCTGCATCAGATCGTCTACGCCACGCCGCCCCCCATCCACACGCTCCGGGCCGACATCTCCGAAGAGCTGGAGGAGGTGGTGGCCAAGGCGCTGCGCAAGGAGCCCGAGGAGCGTTATCAGTCCGGGCTCGAGTTCGCCGCCGCGCTCACGCGGGTGTATCAGACGCTGCGCAACCAGTACGACCGCATCGAGAAGCAGGAGCAGTTCGATCTGCTGCGCAGGCTGCGCTTCTTCCACGACTTCTCGCACTCGGAGATCTGGGAGATCCTGCGGGCGAGCGAGTGGCGCAACTATCAGCCGGGCGACGAGATCATTCGCGAGGGCGAGCTCGACGACCGCTTCTACATCATCGTGAGCGGCGAGGTGAGCGTGCAGTCGGGCCGACGGCAGGTGGGCAAGCTCTCGGACGGCGACTGCTTCGGCGAGACGAGCTACGTGCGGGGCGCCCGCCGCACGGCCACGATCTCGGCGATCACGCCCGTGACGATCGTGCGGGTGAGCTCCACGCTGCTCGAGCAGGCGTCGTCGTCGTGCCAGCTGCGCTTCAACAAGGTGTTCCTGCGCTCGCTCATCGAGCGTCTCCAGGGCGTCACTCCGGCCGCCACTTGAGTCAATCAGGATCGCGGCTGGAAAGCCGCTCCCACAGGCTTCGACCGGGCGGTGGGAGCGGCTTTCCAGCCGCGATCTTCAGGCGTCGCCGTTCGCCGGTGGGGTGAACGGGGCCGGGGCGGCGTCGGCGGTGCGCTTCAGCAGGATCTCGACCTTCTGCTCCGCCTCCTTCAGGACCGCCTGGCACTCCTTCGTGAGGGTGACGCCGCGCTCGAACTCCTTGAGCGCTTGATCGAGGGACAAGTCGCCGCTCTCGAGCCGCTCGACGAGCGCCTCGAGCTCCGCGAGCGACTTCTCCAGCTGCCCGATGCTCTTCTCTTCGGTGCTCATGGTGCGGGATGATCGGAGGCGCCACGGTACAAGCCGGGGGCCGCGCGGTCAAACGATTTTGGCCGTGCTCGCGACCGGTTAGCGAAGGGGCCTGCCCATCGGTCCTGCGGTTGACAGGGTACGGGGGCGGGTCTAGATTAGCGCTTTCTTAGACCAAGTCTAAACCGCTGTCCGCCAAGGGCGGCGGCAGTCGATCTGTCACAGCAGGAGAGCACTGATGCAACTGAAGGGCAGCAAGACGGAACAGAACCTCAAGGAGGCGTTCGCCGGCGAATCCCAGGCGAACCGCCGGTATCTGTACTTCGCCGCCAAGGCCGACGTCGAGGGTTACAACGACGTGGCGGCCGTGTTCCGCTCCACCGCTGAAGGCGAGACGGGTCACGCCCACGGCCATCTCGAGTACCTCGAAGCGGTTGGCGACCCTGCGACGGGCCTGCCGATCGGCGGTACCAGCGACAACTTGAAGGCCGCCATCGCCGGCGAAACCTACGAGTACACCGATATGTACCCGGGCATGGCGAAGACGGCCCGCGAAGAGGGCTTCGACGAGATCGCGGACTGGTTCGAGACGCTCGCCAAGGCCGAGCGCTCGCACGCGAACCGGTTCCAGAAGGCCCTGGACACGCTCGGAAACTAACCGAGTACTCCCCGGATCGGTCTCCGGCACCGCGGACGGCGGGGCCGGGGGCCGCCGTGGCCCGTATGAGCCAGCAACCCGGAACGAGACGCGAGGGCAGCCTCGACGCTCCGATCCGTCACCCGATCGAGTGGCGATCGCCCGAGTACACCGACGAGCAGGCGCTATTCGCCGAGCTCGAGCGGGTGTTCGACATCTGTCACGGCTGCCGGCGCTGCTTCAGTCTCTGCAACGCGTTCCCGACGCTCTTCGACGCGATCGACGAGTCGCCCACGGGCGAGCTCGACGGCGTGCCGAAGGAGGCGTACTGGAAGGTCGTGGAGCACTGTTACCTCTGCGACATGTGCTTCATGACCAAGTGCCCCTACGTTCCGCCGCACGAGTGGAACGTGGACTTCCCGCACCTCATGCTCCGGGCCAAGGCGAAGCGCTTCAAGGACGGGCACGCGAGCTTCCGCGACAAGCTCCTGAGCTCCACAGACACCGTCGGGCGGCTCGCCGGCATCCCGGTGGTGGCGGAGACCGTGAACGCGGCGAACCGCTCGAAGACCGGGCGCGCGCTGCTCGAGAAGACCCTCGGCGTGCATCGCGACGCTCCGGTGCCGCGCTACCACTCGAAGAGCGCGCGTAAGCGGCTCGCGAGCCGCATCGGCCGGAAGGACGTGACCGCCACGCCCGCCGGCGACACCCGCGGCAAGGTGGTCGTGTTCGCCACCTGCTACGGCAATCGGAACGGCCCGGGCCTCGTCGAGGACCTGATCGCGGTGCTCGAGCACAACGGCATCCCCACGGCGCTCGCGAAGGACGAGCGCTGCTGCGGCATGCCCAAGCTCGAGCTCGGCGATCTGGACACGATCGCGGAGCTCAAGGAGCGCAACATCCCGGAGCTCGACGCGTGGGTGCAGGAGGGCTGGGACCTGACCGCCGTGGTGCCGTCCTGCGTGCTCATGTTCAAGCAGGAGCTGCCGCTGCTGTTCCCGGACGACCCACGCGTCGCGCGCGTGGCGGAGGCGTTCTACGACCCGTTCGAGTATCTGGTGGCGCGCCACCGCGCCGGCCTGCTCAAGACCGAGTTCGCGAACAGCCTCGGCACCGTCGCGTACCAGGTGCCCTGCCACCTGCGGGTGCAGAACATGGGCCTGAAAACGCGCGAGGTGCTGGAGCTCGTGCCGGGCACGAAGGTGCAGCCGATCGAGCGCTGCTCGGGCCATGACGGCACCTACGCCGTGAAGAAGGAGTATCACGCGATTTCTCGCAAGATCGCGCGGCCGGTCGCCCGCCAGGTGGACGGCGCGAAGGCGGCGTACTTCACGAGCGATTGCCCGATGGCGGCGCAGCAGATCGCGACGGTGGCCGAAACGGCGGCACCGACGCATCCGATCGAGCTGCTGCGGCGCGCCTACGGGATCTGATGAAGACGGCGGCTGCACGCCGCCCAAGTTCGCGGCTGGAAAGCCGCTCCCACCGGGCCGCCGAACGAAGCCTGTGGGAGCGGCTTTCCAGCCGCGACCTTCGCGCCCTTCGAGGCGCGCCTTTTCTCGAGGGAAAGCCATGGACAAGCTGACCGTCGCCGATCTCTACTCGCTCGAGCAGTATCACAAGGTGCGGCGCGAGTTCCGCGCCAAGGTGCTCGAGCACAAGCGCCGCCGCCAGGCGCCCGTCGGGCCGCACGTCACGCTCTACTTCGAGGACCGCCTGACGATGCAGTATCAGGTGCAGGAGATGCTGCGCATCGAGCGCATCTTCGAGGAGGAGGCCATCGAGGAAGAGCTCGAGGCGTACAACCCTCTGATCCCCGACGGCAGCAATCTCAAGGCCACGATGATGATCGAGTTCCCCGACGTCGAGGAGCGGCGCCGGGCGCTCAAGGAGCTCACGGGCATCGAGGACACCGTGTACCTGCAGGTGGCGGGATTCGACCGCGTGCCGGCCATCGCCGACGAGGACCTGGAGCGCACCGCCGAGGACAAGACCTCGGCCGTGCATTTCCTGCGCTTCGAGCTCACCGAGCCGATGAAACAGGCGCTGCGCGACGGCGCGGCGCTCGCGTTCGGCGTGGAGCATCCGCGCTACCGGCATCGCGCCGAGGCGAGCGCGGAGCTGCGCCAGGCGCTGCTCGCCGATCTGAGCTGAAGGGGCGTGAGCGGCTTTCCAGCCGCGATCTTCAGCGTCGCGAAACCAAGAATCGCCTGGAAAGACGCTTCCACCCGGCTCTTCGTGTGGGAGCGGCTTTCGAGCCGCGATTTTCTTCTCTTGGCGCGCCGAAAGGCGCCGATCGCGCCCCGAAAGTCGCTCCTGCGACCGCGTTCCGCGCTACAATCCGCTCGCTTTGATTCCCCCGCGCCCGGGCAACGCGGCCGCTCGCGCGTCGGCGGGTCCTCCCATTCACGTTTCGTCACTGATGAGTAAGGCTTATCGCGCTGCCGATATCGAGGTGCTGAGCGGCCTCGAGCCCGTGCGCCGGCGTCCCGGCATGTACACGGACACGAGCCGGCCGAACCATCTCGCGCACGAGGTGATCGACAACAGCGTGGACGAGGCCATCGCCGGCCACGCGAAGAAGATCGAGGTGACCGTCTTCGAGGACGGCTCGCTGCAAGTGGCCGACGACGGCCGCGGCATGCCGGTGGACATGCACCCCACCGAGAAGATGCCGGGCGTCGAGCTGATCCTCACGAAGCTTCACGCGGGCGGCAAGTTCTCCAACAAGAACTACCGCTTCTCGGGCGGATTGCACGGCGTGGGCGTCTCGGTGGTGAACGCGCTCTCGAAGAACCTCGAGGTGTGGATCCGCCGCGACGGCAAGGAATACAACATGAGCTTCGCGAACGGCGTCCGCCGCGGCAAGCTCGAGGTGGTCGGCAAGGTCGGCAAGAGCAACACGGGCACGACCATTCGCTTCTGGCCCGATCCGAAATACTTCGACTCGCCGCAGTTCTCCATCCCGAGGCTCAAGCACGTGCTGCGGGCGAAGGCCGTGCTGTGCCCGGGCCTCGAGGTGACGCTCACGGTGGAGAAGCCGAAGGAACACCACCGCTGGCTCTACACGGGCGGGCTCGAGCAGTACCTCGCCGAATCGCTGGCGGACGGCGACTGGATCCCGCAGAAGCCCTTCTCCGGGAGCCTCGAGGGCAAGCACGAGGCGGTGGACTGGGCGGCCGTGTGGCGCCGCGACGGCGGCGAGGCGCTGATCGAGAGCTACGTGAACCTCATCCCCACGCCCCAGGGCGGCACGCACGTGAACGGCTTCCGCTCGGGGCTCACGGAGGCGCTGCGCGAGTTCTGCGAGTTCCGCAATCTCGTGCCGCGCGGCGTGAAGCTCGCGCCCGAGGACGTGTGGGAGAACGTGAGCTTCGTGCTGTCGGTGAAGATGGAGGAGCCGCAGTTCTCGGGGCAGACGAAGGAGCGGCTGTCGTCGCGCGAGATCGCCGGGTTCGTGTCGGGCGTGGTGAAGGACAGCTTCGCGCTGTGGCTCAATCAGCACCCGGAGACGGGCGACGAGATCGCCGAGATCGCCATCGCCAATGCCCAGCGGCGGCTCAAGGCCGCGAAGCAGGTGGTGCGCAAGCGCGTGGTGGCGGGTCCCGCGCTGCCGGGCAAGCTCGCCGACTGCACCGTGCAGGACCCGAAGCGTGCCGAGCTCTTCCTCGTGGAGGGCGACTCGGCCGGAGGCTCCGCCAAGCAGGCGCGGGACCGCGAGACGCAGGCCGTGATGCCCCTGCGCGGCAAGATCCTGAACACCTGGGAAGTGGACTCGAACGAGATCCTGGCCTCCCAGGAGGTGCACGACATCAGCGTGGCGCTCGGCGTCGACCCGGGCTCCAACAATCTCGAGGGCCTGCGCTACAACAAGGTGTGCATCCTCGCGGACGCCGACTCCGACGGGCTGCACATCGCCACGCTCCTCTGCGCGCTGTTCCTCAGGCACTTCCGGCCGCTGGTCGAGAACGGGCACGTGTACGTGGCCATGCCGCCGCTGTTCCGCGTGGACGTGGGCAAGGAGGTGTACTACGCGCTCGACGAGGCGGAGCGCGACCTCGTGCTCGACCGCATCGAGGCCGAGAAGAAGCCCGGCAAGGTCACCGTCACGCGCTTCAAGGGCCTCGGCGAGATGAATCCCGTGCAGCTGCGGGAGACCACGATGGACCCCGACACGCGCCGCCTCGTGCAGCTCACGATCGAGTCCGGCAAGGGCAAGGACGGCGCCGACAACGTGCTCGACATGCTGCTCGCGAAGAAGCGGGCGGCGGATCGCCGCGAATGGCTGCAGGAGAAGGGCAACCTGGCGGACGTGTGATGCCATGAGAGAGCAAGAGCTGAACTTCGAGCCGATCGAGCGCATGCCGCTCGCGGTGTTCACCGAGAAGGCGTACCTCGACTACTCGATGTACGTCATCCTCGACCGCGCGCTGCCGCACATCGGCGACGGCCTGAAGCCCGTGCAGCGCCGCATCGTCTACGCGATGAGCGACCTGGGGCTTTCCGCGAACGCGAAGCCCAAGAAGGCGGCGCGCACCGTCGGCGACGTGATCGGCAAGTTCCACCCGCACGGCGATGCCGCTTGCTACGAGGCCATGGTCCACATGGCCCAGCCGTTCAGCTTCCGCTATCCGATCATCGACGGGCACGGCAACTGGGGCTCGCAGGACGACCCGAAGTCGTTCGCGGCCATGCGTTACACCGAGGCGCGGCTCACGCGCTACGCGCAGGTGCTGCTCGCCGAGCTCGAGCAGGGCACCGTGGACTGGGTGCCGAATTTCGACGGCACGCTCGAGGAGCCGTCGATCCTGCCGGCGCAGCTCCCGAATCTGCTCTTGAACGGCGCGAGCGGCATCGCGGTGGGCATGTCCACCGACATCCCGCCTCATAACCTGCGCGAGGTGGTGGCCGCGCTGATCAAGCTGCTGGACGAGCCCGACTGCAGGCCGTCGGAGCTATTGAAGCACGTGAAGGGGCCGGACTTCCCCACCGGCGGCGAACTCGTGTCAAGCGCCTCGGAGATCGCGCAGATCTACAAGACCGGCAGCGGCACGCTGCGGCTGCGCGCGCGCTATCAGCTCGAGGACTCCGAGATCGTCATCACGGAGCTCCCGTTCCAGACTTCCGGCGCGAAGGTCCTCGAGCAGATCGCGGCGCAGATGCGCGCCAAGAAGCTGCCGATGATGGAGGACCTGCGCGACGAGTCCGACCACGAGAACCCCACCCGGCTCGTGCTGACCCCGCGCTCGAGCCGCGTCGACGTCGACGCGCTCATGAACCACCTGTTCGCCACCACGGACCTCGAGCGCACCATCCGGGTGAACCTGAACGTGATCGGCCTCGACGGCCGGCCGCGGGTGCTGCCGCTCAAGCCGCTGCTCGAGGAGTGGCTCACCTTCCGCCGCACCACGGTCACGCGGCGGCTGCAGCACCGCCTCGATCGCGTGGTGCAGCGGCTGCACATCCTCGACGGCCTGCTGATCGCCTACCTCAACATCGACGAGGTGATCCGCATCATTCGCCGCGAGGACGAGCCGAAGCCGGTGCTCATGAAGCGCTTCAAGCTCTCCGACGCCCAGGCCGAGGCGATCCTGGAGCTCAAGCTGCGGCACCTGGCCAAGCTCGAGGAGATGCAGATCCGCGCCGAGCAGAAGGCGCTCGCGCAGGAGCGGGCGGATCTCGAGGCCACGTTGAAGTCGAAGGCGAAGCTCACCAAGCTCATGAAGACGGAGCTCGAGGAGCTCGCGGCGCGGCACGGCGATCCCCGCCGCACGCTGATCGTGGAGCGCGCGCCGGCGCAGGCCATGGACGAGTCGGTGCTCACGCCGAGCGAGCCCGTCACCGTGATCCTGTCGGCCGCGGGCTGGGCCCGCGCCGCCAAGGGCCACGAGATCGATCCGGAGGCGCTCTCCTATCGCTCGGGCGACCGCTATCTCGCGTCCGCGCTCGGCCGCAGCAATCAGCTCGCGGTGTTCGTGGACAGCACGGGCCGCGCCTACAGCCTGCCGGCGCACACGCTGCCGTCGGCCCGCGGCCAGGGCGAGCCGCTGTCGAAGTACCTGAACCCGCCCGACGGCTCGAGCTGGCGCGCGGTGCTGATCGGGCAACCCGAGGACCGCTGGGTGCTCGCGAGCTCGCGAGGCTACGGCTTCGTCGTGAAGCTCGACGATCTGTACTCCCGCAACAAGTCGGGCAAGGCGGTGCTGCGCGTGCCGTCCGGGGCCACGGTGGTGCCGGCCGCGCCCGTGGGCGAGCACGGGCGCTGGCTCGCGGCCGCGTCCACTGATGGGCGGCTGCTCGTGTTCGCGCTCGAGGAGCTGCCGGAGCTGCCGAAGGGCAAGGGCAACAAGATCCTCGCGTTGCCGAGCGGCGGCGAGGTGCAGCTCGCGGCGATCGCCGTGCTCGAGGACGGGCAGGGGCTCAGGGTCAAGAGCGGCGAGCGCCGCATGACGATCGGCGTCTCGGATCTCGAGCACTACCGCGGCGAGCGCGGCCGGCGCGGCCTCGCGCTCCCGCGCGGCTGGCGCAAGGTCGAAACGCTCGCCCCCGCCGTGGGCTAACGCAGCCGCGCAACCAGGCCAGGTGGGAGCGGCTTTCCAGCCGCGATTCTTCATCTGTGGGAGCGACTTTCCAGTCGCGATTCTTGCGTCGCCGCAGGCGGCGCGAAGCGTCGGCACGGGCTTTGGCGTTGAAGAATCGCGGCTAGAAAGCCGCTCCCACAAATGAGGATCGCGGCTGGAAAGCCGCTCCCACCGCTGAAGATCGCGGCTGGAAAGCCGCTCCCACAGATGAGGATCGCGGCTGGAAAGCCGCTCCCCACAGGCTTCGTTCGTGCGGGCTACTGCTCCTGCAGCACGACCTCGGGCTCGTGCACGTAGTGGCCCTGCATGTAGCCCACGCCTAGCTGGAACAGCACGGCCATCGTGTTCGCGTCTTCCACGCGCTCGGCGATCGTCTGCACCTTGCGCCGCTCGGCGGCGTTGATGAACCCCCGCACCTTCTCCTGCAGCGCGTGATTCGTGGCGAGCGACTGCATGAGCGAGCCGTCGATCTTGATGTAGTGGACGGGCGTCTGCGTGAGGATGCGCAGCGGATCGCGGCCGATCCCGAAGTGCTCGATGGCGAACAGGAACCCGTTCGCCTTGAGCTGCTCGGCGAGCGTCTTGGTCTGCTTGAGGTACTGAGTGGCGTCTTCCTCCGTCACCTGGAAGCAGAGCCGCGCGGGCTCGAGGCCGTACTCCCGCACCTGCTTCAGGAGCCAGTCGAGCAGCGTCTGGTCGACGATGGACTCGAAGGAGAGCTTCACGAACACGCAGTCGGGCTTGGTCTTGAAGCAGAAGGGGATGGTCGCGCCGATCACCCAGCGGTCGATGGCGCGCAGCAGCCGATTGCGCCCGGCGGCCGGCATGAACTCCGACGCGGGCACCTCGTCCCCCTGCTGGTCGACCAGCCGCAGCACCGTGTCCAGCATGTTCTTGTGCTCGCCGCCCAGCGGCGCGATGGGCAGGTGCGCGAGACGGAAGCGGTTCTCCATGAGCGCCGACTTGATCTGGTGCACCCAGAACTCGTCGAAACGCTGAATGCGCGTGCTCTCGTCGGAAGTCTCCTCCACCACCACCTGGTTGCCGCCCCGCTGCCGGCCGCGCTGGTTCGCCCGCTCGGCGCCGGCGAGCAGCTCCTCGATGCGCGTGGTGGTGGGCCCCACCTCGGCGAGGCCGATGGTGCACGTGATCGACAGCGTGTTCTGCTCCACCTCGAAGATGTGGTCCGCGATGCGCGCGAGGGCGTTCTCGGCCCAGGCCTCGATGTCGCGCAGCGTGCCGCGCTCGAGCAGCAGCGCGAACACGGTGCCGCCGAAGCGGCCGTAGAGATCGTTGTCGTGCACGAGCGAGCGCAGTAGCTGCGCGAGCTGCACGAGGATCTCCTCGCTCGCGAGCGGGCCCACCTCGTCCTCCACCTCGCCGAACTTGTCCGGGCGGATGTAGGCGAGGGCGCGCACGCCGGTGCGCGGGCCGGCCGCGAAGCGCGCGGACAAGAGCTCGAGGAAGCGGCGGCGATGATAGAACCCGGTGCTCGGGTCGACGTGCACGGCCTGCTCGAAGAGCTGCTCGGGATTGGACTTCTCCGGCGGCTTGCGCGCCACGGTGAGCTTGATGGCTGGCTCGCCGTCGAGCGTGGCGCTCTCGAACTTCACGTCGAGCGGCAGCGTGGTGCCGTCGGGCAGCGCGCCGCCGAGCTTGAGCGTACGGCCGTCCCATTGCCCCTTGGCGCAGGCCACGAGCGCCCCCTTGAGCGCCACCTGGCTGCTGCCGTCGAAGAGGTCCATGAGCGGCCCGTGCAGGTCGTCCGGGCTCTTGTGCCCGAAGAGCTCCGCCCACGCCTGGTTCGCGTCGACGAGGATGCCCTCCTGTACGTAGGCGATGGCGTCCACGGAGCCCTCCATGAACGCCTTGAGCTGCTTCTTGTACTGAGTGGCGGACTGCAGCGTCTGATTCAGAGCCCGCTCCAGGCGGAACGCGCGCAGCTCCCGCTCGGCCACGCTGCGCAGGCGCGCCGTCTGCCCGGCGGATACGAGGTCGCGGGCGCCGGCCTTCATCGCCTGCGCGATGGCCGTCTCGTCCACGGCGTCGCGCTGCACGGCGATGAGCGGCACGGTCCCGTCCGCCTGCGCCTTGATCTTCGCCACGTCCGCCAGCGACACGGGCAGCGTGTCGGTGAAGAACACGAGCAACTCCGGCGTGCGGCTCGCGAGCGCCTCCGGCAGCTGCTCGAGCTTCGCCACCCAGTGGCAGTGGGCGGCGTGCCCGGCTTCGCGCAGCGTGCGGTTGATCAGCTCGACGTCATCCTGTCGGGCGGTCAAGACGATGAGCGGAACCTGAGCTTGAGTCATGCCGGCTCGTTCGAGCGCGATTGTGGTATGCAGGCGCGGCATTCTAGCCCAGCCTTCGAGCCTTCCGCCCGCGGGCCGCAACGTTCTGTGACGCGCGTTCGGGGTCCGCCCCCGTGCGGCGTCAGGCCACGAGGGTTTTACTTAACCGCCCGGCGTCCTCGCGCACGAGCCGCGGGACCAGATAGCCCGGCAGCCGCGCGCGCAGCTCCGCCACGAGCTCGCGGCCGCGCTCGGCCGGCACGTCGAAATGCGCGGCGCCCTGCACGGGATCGAGCAGGTGCAGGTAATAGGGCAGCACGCCCGCCTGGAACAGCCGCTCGCTCAGGCGGGCGAGGGCGTCCGCGTCGTCGTTCACGCCCCTGAGCAGCACGGACTGGTTCAGCAGGATGGCGCCCGTCTGCCGCAGGGCGGCCGCCGCTTCGGCCACGCTGTCGTCGAGCTCGTTCGGATGATTGCAGTGCAAAACGACCACTTTCGCAAAGCGCGTGCGGCGGAGGAGCGCGAGGAGCCCCGCGTCCACGCGCTCCGGCAGCATGACGGGGAAGCGCGTGTGGATCCTCACGGTGCGGACCGACGGCAGGGCCTCGAGCCGCGCCACGAGCCGCTCGAGGCGGGCGTTGTCGAGGCTCAACGGGTCGCCGCCGCTCAGGATCACCTCGCGCACGTCGTCCAGCCGGGCGAGCGCGGCCACGGCCGGGCCGAAGTCGGCTCGCGAAGCGAGCTGGGAAGAATAAGGAAAGGCTCGCCGGAAGCAGTAACGGCAATGGACGGGGCAGGCGGCCGTCGCGATCAGCAGGGCCCGGTGGCGGTACTTCTTGAGCACGCCCCCGGCGCCGATCCCGTGCTCGCCCACGGGGTCCGGCACGTACCCGGGCGTGCGCTCGGACTCGGCGGCGGTGGGAAGCACCTGCCTGAGCAGCGGGTCGTCCGGATCGCCCTTGCGCATGCGCGCCACGAAGGAGCGCGGCACGAGCAGCGGGAAGTCGGGGGCGGCGGCCCGGGCCACGACCGCGGGCGGCAGGTCCAGCAACGCCGCAAGCTCGGCGGGGCTGCGCACCGCGTCGCGCAGCGCCTGTCGCCACCCTCGCGGGCGGGACACGGCCGGAAGCGCTTCCGACATGGTGGTACGTTTTGGCGGGGCTTGGAGTATGATCGCGCCTCTCTTTCGGCGCGGGCTTCGTACTGTCAGTATAAGAGCGGATGGCTACCTACAGCACCAACGAATTCCGGAGCGGGCTCAAGATCCTGCTCGATAACGAGCCGTTCGTCATCCTCGAGAACGAGTTCGTGAAGCCGGGCAAGGGCCAGGCATTCAATCGCGTCCGCGTCCGGAACCTGAAGACGGGCCGCGTCGTGGACAAGACGTTCAAGTCGGGCGAAACCGTCGAAGCGGCGGACGTCGTCGAGCAGGACATGCAGTACCTGTACAACGACGGCGAGTTCTGGCACTTCATGGTGCCCGACTCCTTCGAGCAGTTCGCGGCGAGCGCGGAGGCCGTGGCCGACGCCAAGCAGTGGCTCAAGGAGGAGACGAGCTGCGTCGTCACGCTGTGGAACGGCGTGCCGTTGTACGTGGCGCCGCCCAACTTCGTCGAGCTCAAGATCGTGCAGACGGATCCCGGCGTGCGCGGCGACACCGCCCAGGGCGGCGGCAAGCCGGCCACGCTCGAGACGGGGGCGGTGATCCGCGTGCCGCTGTTCGTCGAGGAAGGCGAGGTGGTGCGCGTCGACACGCGCACGGGCGAGTACGTTTCGCGCGTGAAGTAGGAATCGCGGCTGGAAAGCCGCTCCCACAGGTTTCCGCGTGATGGCCGGGTGGGAGCGCCTTTCCAGGCGCGACCTGCGGTTCGGCGCAAGAATGGTCGCGGCTGGAAAGCCGCTCCCACCGGCTTCGTTCGGCGCCACGCACGGGGCCGGTGGGAGCGCCTTTCTAGGCGCGATCTTCGTTCCGCGAAGCCGAATGCGCGAATGCCATCGCGCTCGCGACGTCGGGCAGGCCTTCGGCCAGCGCCACGATGCGGTCCACGCCGAGCGCGACGCCGGCGCACTCCGGCAGCGTCGCGAGCGCGGCGAGGAAGTCCTCGTCGAGCGGCACCACCGGTTGGCCCGTGCGGCGGCGGCGCTCGTTGTCGGCCTCGAAGCGCCGGCGCTGCTCGACGGGATCCGTGAGCTCGGCGAAGCCGTTGCCGAGCTCGATGCCGCCCGCGAACACCTCGAACCGCGCCGCGACCGGCGGCGGGCCGGGCTTGAGCTTCGCGAGCGCCGCATGCGTCGCGGGAAAGTCGTGGACGAACGTGAGCGCGCCGGGCTCGAACGCGTTGGCCACGAGCACGCCGAACGCGAGATCGAGCACGGCCGTCTCCTCGAGCCCGGGCGGCACCTCGACGCCCCGCTTGCCGAGCGCGGCGCGCACGGTGTCCGCTCCGGCGTGCGGGCTCGCGCCCACCGCCCGCTCGAACGCCTCGGCATACGTGAGCCGCCGTGAGGGTCGCGCCAGGCGGTGGCCCAGGAGCTGCTGCAGCAGCTCGTCCACCTCGTCCATGAGGCGCGCGTCGTCGAAGCCGACGCGGTACCACTCGAGCAGCGTGAACTCCGGCTGGTGCCAGCGGCCGAGCTCGTCGTCGCGGTACACGCGGCAAAGCTGATAGATGTCGCCGCTGCCCGCGGCGAGCAGGCGCTTCATCGCGTACTCGGGCGAGGTGTGCAGATAGCACGGTCCCGGGCCGAGCGAGCGCACGCGCGCCTCGATCTGCGACAGGGCCGGGTCGGGCGCCCCCGCGCGCGACAGCGTGGGCGTCTCCACCTCGAGCACGCCGCGCGCGGCGAAGAACGCCCGGACGCGATCGAGCAACGCCGCCCGCGCGCGCAGCGTCGCATGCGTGGCGCCCGGCCGATAGCTCACGCAAACGCCTCCGCGTACAGCCGGCCCAATGCTCGTCCGAGCCGGACCTCGGTGCCGTTCTCGAGCCCGTCGCGCCACTCGGCGGCGCCGCGCTCGAACACGAGCACCACGGTGGAGCCCAGGTTGAACCGGCCGAGCTCCGCGCCGCGCGCGAGCGGGATCCCGGGCTCGTGCTGCCACACCCGCGGCGCTCCGCTCTCGATGTCGCCGAGCGCCGTGGTGCTGATGCTCGACACGTTGAGGGCGCCCACGAGCACCACGGCCAGCCGGCCCGCGGCCGTTGCGAGCGTGCACACGACGCGCTCGTTGCGGGCGAACAGACCGTGCACCGCGCCCGCGGTGACGGCGTTGACGCTGAGCCGGCGCCCGGGGATGTACCGCGTGCGGATCAGCGTGCCCGCCACCGGTGTGTGCACGCGATGATAGTTGTGCGGCGCGAGATAGATCGTGAGGTACGCACCGTCCACGAACCGGGCCGCTTCCTTCTCGTCCTCCCCGAGGAGCTCGGCGAGCGAATAGCGCATGTTCTTCGCCTGCAGCAGCTGCCCGGCTCGCGCCCGGCCGAACTCGGTGAGCAGCCCGTCCGCGGGCGACACGATCGTGCGCTCGTCGCCCTCGAGCGGCCGCGCTCCAGGCTTCAGCGCCCGCGTGAAGAACGCGTTGAACGTGGGATAGTCGGTGAGCGTGGCCGTCTCCGCCTCGCTCAAGTCGACGTGGTAGTGCCGCGCGAACCAGCGGATCAACGGGTCCTTGAGCCACGGCGCCCGCGCGCGCGCCGCACCGTGCACCACGCGGCACAGGAGCCGCTTGGGCAACAGGTGCTGAAGCCACACCTGCGCCGGGTAGCTCATGCGGCGGGGCGCGACGCTTCGTGGAGGCTGCGGACCTTGAGGAAGTCGGCCGCGATCTTCTTCGGATCGTGCGGCGCGGTGGAAACGGCGATGACGTTGGCCTCCGGGCCCACGATGTACACCGTGGAGCTGTGCACGACGTTGTAGCTCTGCCCGCCGTGCTCGTGCTTCTCCACCGCCACGCCGAGCGCCTTCGTGAGCGGCGCGAGCGCGGCTTCCGTGGCCGTGAAGCCCACGAAGGCGGGGTCGAAGTTGTCGGCGTACGCGCGGATGCGCTCCGGCGTGTCGCGCGCCGGATCCACGCTCGCGAACACCACCTGGGGCAGCAGGTCGGGCCGGGTGGCCTCGAGCTCGTCCCGCGCCTGCGCGAGCACCTGCAGCGTGAGCGGGCACACGTCGGGGCAGTGCGTGAAGCCGAAGAAGAGCAGGCTGTACCGGCCGCGGAACAGATCGAGGCCCCGGGGCACGCCGTCGTCCCCGAGGAGCGGGACGTCGGGGATCACGAGCGGCTGCGGCAGGTACGTGGCGGCCTCGAGCGCGGGCGGCCGGCTCGGGCGCGGCAGCATGAACATGGCCGCGACGAGCAGCACCAGCCCGACGGTGAGCACCCGCATCATTCCCGCGATCATGCGCGGATTATCCCATAGCGGCCCGCGGGAAGACCCGCGCCCGGCGCGCCGGTGCGAGTATCATGCGCGCCCCATGGAACGGGCGGAGCTCGAGCGGCGCTTGCGGGAGGCGCGTACCTACGAACGGTGGGTGGACGTGCTGGCCGGCTATTTCGCGGGGCACGGGCTCACGTTCGGGCACGGCACCGACAACCCGGGTGACGAGGCGTTCTGGCTCGTGCGCCACCTGCTCGAGCGGCGCGACGATCGCTGGCAGGCCGCGCCGGGCCCGCAGCTCGCCGTCCGCGCCGCAGCGCTCGCCGCGGAGCGCGCGGAGCGGCGCCGGCCGCTCGCGTACGTGCTCGGCGAGGCGTGGTTCGCGGGGCTCGAGTTCAAGGTGGACGAGCGCGTGCTCGTGCCTCGTTCGCCGCTCGCCGAGGTGCTCGAGCGCGGCTTCGCCCCGTGGTGCGAGCTCGCGCCGGGCGACCGCGTGCTCGACATCGGCACGGGCAGCGGCTGCATCGCGATCGCCGCCGCGCACTACTGCCCCGGCGTGCAGGTGGACGCCACCGACGTGTCGCAGGACGCGCTGGCCGTGGCGGCGGAGAACGTGCGCCGGCACGGCCTCGAAGGCCGCGTGACGCTGCATCTAGCCGACCTCTTCCCCGCCGGGGGCGGGCCGTACCGCGTTATCATCTCGAACCCGCCGTACGTGCCGGACGCCGAGGTGGAGCAGCTTCCCGCGGAGTACCGCGCCGAGCCGCGGCTCGGGCTCGCGGGCGGGGACACGGGCCTCGAGCCGGCGGCGCGCATCGTGAGGGCGGCCCGGGATTTCATGACCGCGGACGGCATCCTGATCGTCGAGGTGGGCGCGGGCGCGCCGGCGTTCGAGCGCCTGTTTCCGCGGCTGCCCGTGGTCTGGCTCGAGTTCGAACGCGGCGGCGACGGCGTCTTCCTCGTCACCGCCGAGCAGCTGCAAGAATGCTTGTAGGAGCATGCGGGAGCTTTGTAGGAGCATGCGGGAGCTTTGTAGGAGCATGTGGGGGCTTGGGAGCATGTGGGAGTTTGGGAGGAGCATGTGGGAGTTTGGGAGGAGCATGTGGGAGTTTGGGAGGAGCATGTGGGAGCGGCTTTCCAGCCGCGATTCTTCCTGGGAGCGGAAGCAGGAAGAATCGCGGCTGGAAAGCCGCTCCCACAGCTGAAGAATCGCGGCTCGAAAGCCGCTCCCACCCAACGCCGCGAGGAGAGGGCCATGTCGGGCAATACGTTCGGGCGCGTGTTCACCGTCACGACGTTCGGCGAGAGTCACGGGCCGGCGCTCGGCTGCGTGGTGGACGGTTGTCCGCCCGGCCTGCCGCTCACGGAGGCCGACATCCAGCGCGACCTCGACCGCCGCCGGCCGGGACGGTCGCGCTACGTCACGCAGCGCAAGGAGCCGGACGAGGTGAAGATCCTCTCGGGCGTGTTCGAAGGCGTGACCACCGGCACGCCCATCGGGCTGCTGGTCGAGAACGTCGATCAGCGCTCGCGCGACTACACGAAGATCAAGGACACGTTTCGCCCCGGTCACGCCGACTACACGTATCTGCAGAAGTACGGCATCCGCGACTACCGCGGCGGCGGCCGCGCTTCCGCGCGCGAGACGGTCATGCGGGTCGCCGCCGGCGCCATCGCCCGCAAGTATCTCGCCGAGCGCGTCGGCATCCGTATCCGCGGCTACCTCGCGGGCATGGGGCCCTTCGTGCTCGAGCCGCGCGATCTCGACGCCGTGGACGACAACCCGTTCTTCTGCGCCGAGCCCGAGCGCGTGCCGGAGCTCGAGGCGTTCATCAACGAGCTGCGGCGGGCGGGCGACTCCGTGGGCGCGCGCATCAACGTGATCGCGAGCGGCGTGCCGGTGGGCCTGGGTGAGCCCGTGTTCGACAAGCTCGAGGCGGAGCTCGCGCACGGCCTCATGAGCATCAATGCCGTCAAAGGCGTGGAATTCGGCGACGGCTTCAAGTGCGTGCAGCTGCGCGGCAGCGAGCACCGCGACGAGATGACGCCCGAAGGCTTCGCCAAGAACTCCTCGGGCGGCACGCTCGGCGGCATCTCGACGGGGCAGGACATTCTCGTGTCCATTGCCCTGAAACCCACGTCGAGCATCCAGGTACCGGGGCGTACAGTGGACACGTCGGGACAGGCGGCGGAGATCGTCACGACGGGCCGTCACGATCCGTGCGTGGGGCTGCGCGCAACGCCCATCGCGGAAGCGATGGTGGCGCTCACGCTGATGGACCATTACCTGCGCCACCGTGCCCAGAACGCGGACGTGCGAGCACCGTTCGCGCCCCTCGCCGGGAAGGTGGAACGCGGGTAGGGGCCGTCTCGAGGGGCGAAGAACCGCGACTGGAAAAGCCGCCCACCCGGCCAGCGGCGAAAGAGCGGCTCGCTGCCGTCTGGGTGCGAAACTCGAAGGAAAATCACAGTTCCCGGCCGGAACAAATTGTTAAATTCCGCGGCTGCGCGAAATGCAGCGACGCCGGTGGCGCTCGCGTCGTCCAGATTTTGGTAAATCGGTATTACGTAAGGTATCTTTCGGTTCCGCCCAGGACAGGGAGCGGTCCGCGTCGCATTCGGCAGCTGGACGCAGGGGGACCGGGGACCGGGGAAGCTAGGGAGAATCCATGAGAGCACGGGCACGTTGGGGCTTAACGCCACTGCTGGCCGCTCCCCTGGGGGCATCTGCGCTCGGATTGGGCGACATCGAGCTTCACTCCGCGCTCAATCAGCCGCTCGAGGCCGAGATCGAGCTCGTCTCCGCCACGCCCGAGGAGCTTCAGGGGCTCAGGGTGCAGCTCGCGCCGCGCGAGGCGTTCGAGCGCTACGGGCTCGAGCGTCCCGAGTTCCTGTCCTCGCTCGAGTTCCAGCTCGCCAAGAACAGGCTCGGCCGCGACGTCGTCCGCGTGACGTCGCGCCGCTCGATCACGGAGCCGTTCGTCACCATGCTGGTCGAGGTGAGCTGGCCGCGCGGACGCACGCTCCGCGAGTACACCGTGCTGCTCGACCCGCCGGTGCTGCTGCCACAGCCGGCGGCGGTGGCCGTGAGCACGCCCACCACTCGCCCGGCGGAGTCCGCGGCGGGTCCCATCACGCGTCCGGCGCCCGCGCCGGCGCAGTCGTCCGCACCGGCGCGGTCATCCACGGCCGCCGAGCCCGCCGCGGGCGGCACCACCGGGCAGCTCTCGGCCGACGGCACCACGTACGGCCCCGTGCAGCGCGCCGAGACGCTGTGGGCCATCGCGAACCGCATCCGGCCGAGCGACGTTTCCGTGAACCGGATGATGGTCGCCATCTACGAGGCCAATCCGCAGGCGTTCGACGGCAACATGAACCTGCTCCGGCGGGGTGCCGTTCTGCGCATCCCGGGCAGCGAGGAGCTCGCGAGCCTCACGGCCGCGGCGGCGAACGCCGAGGTGCAGCGCCACAACGACGCCTGGCGCGGCGGCGCCATCGAGGAGCCGCGCGTCCGCCTGCTGCCGCCGAGCGACGCGCCGGCCGAGCCGGCCGCCGTCGCCTCCGCGGCGGGCGCGTCCTCGGACGCGTCGAGCGGTGCGTCGACGGCCGCGCTCCAGAGCGAGATCCAGACGCTCCGCGCGGAGCTCGAAGAGAGCCGACGGCTGCTCGCGCTCAGAGACGAGGAGCTGCGGGCGCTGCAGGAGCGGCTCGCCGCGGCCGAGCAGGCGGCCGCCGTCGTGGAGCCGCCGGCCGCCGCCGTGGAGGAACCGGTGGCGGCGCCGGGCGTCGACCTCGAGGTGGAGCAGGTGTTCGCGGAGGAAGAGCCGCCGGTCCCGGCCGAGCCCGAGCAGGCGCCGGCCGCGGAGGAGGCCGCCCCCGAGCCCGTGGCCGAGACGCCGGCGCCCGCGCCGGCGCAGCGCACGCCCGCGCGGCCCGCTGCCGAGGAGCCCTCGTTCGTGTCGACCCTGCTCGGCTGGGTGATGAACCCGATCCTGCTGATCGGCCTCGGCGTCGTCGCGCTGGCGCTCGCGGTGGTGGGCTTCATCCGCCGCCGGCGCGAGCAGGAGCCCGAGGACGTGACCGGGCGCTGGGATGCGCTCGAGCAGGAGATCGCCGAGGAGGAGCGCGCCGCCACGGAGCGTCTGCGTCGGTCGGTGAACGAGGACAAGGGCGGCTTCCTCGTGGAGGAGCAGTCGCCGCGTCGCGGCCGCAGCGAGCCCGCGATGGGCGACGACTCGATCGAGGTGGCCGCGGGCGCCCGAGAGGCGCGACCGGCGTCCGACGAGACGCTGTCGTCGCAGACCGTCATCGATCTCGACCAGGCCGACCCCGTCGCCGAGGCCGACTTCCACATGGCTTACGGCCTCTACGACCAGGCGGCCGAGCTCATCACCAAGGCGCTCGAGAACGATCCCGACCGGCGGGACCTCAAGCTCAAGCTGCTCGAGGTGTACTTCGTGTGGGGCAACAAGGAGTCGTTCCTTGCCACCGCGAAGAAGCTCCGCGAGGAGATGGGCGACAAGCCGGACGCCGACTGGGACAAGGTGGTCATCATGGGCAAGCAGATTTGCCCGGACGAGCGCCTGTTCGCCGGCGCGGCCTCCGCCGGCACCGTGGACGTGGACCTCGAGGCGGGCGGGGCGCCCGCGCTCGACCTCTCGTTCGAGGACGAGAAGGCCGAGTCGCTCGACATCGACTTGACCGGGGACGACGGCGAGGAAGACCGGTCGGCGGCGGATCGATTCGCCGCGGCGGCGCGCGAGGAGCGCGTGCAGCGCAGCGACGACGGCGACGACTTGCTCGACATCGGCGAGCGCACGGCCGCGGGTCTCGAGGCGGCGCTGCTGGCCGACGATGACGACGACGACACGGCGAGCGCCACCAAGCCCGACATGGAGATCGACAGCCTGGCCGTGACGCAGGAGTCGCCCACCGTGGAGCGGCCGGGCGGCCCCTGGGAGTCGTTCAGCCTGGACAGCCTGACCAGCGAGCTCACGGCCGGCGACGCGCCGACCGTGGAGACGCCCACGGTGGAGACGGCAGGTCCCGATGCGCCCACGATGGAGACGCCCACCATCGAGGCGCAGTACCCCGCGGCCGAGGCACCCACCGTGGAGCAGCGCGGCATCGCCGAGGACGGCACCGCCGAGATCGATCTCGACGACCTCGGCCTCGACGTGTCGGACCTGCAGAACCTGCCGAGCGATTTCGGCGACCTGCCGGCAGGAGAAGCCACGGGTGAGACGCCCGCGCCGGGCGGCATCGGCGGCGACAGCGACTTGTTGTCCGCCACCGGCGTCACGCAGGTGCTGTCCACCGAGGACGAGTTCGCGGAACGCGAGACGGCGGTGCTCGGCGACGACGACGCCACGATGCTGGCCTCGCTCGACGACGACACGATGACGGGCACGGAGGTGCTCGAGGGCCGCTTCCAGACCGACGAGACGGGTTCGACCTCGCTGGTGAAGCAGCTGCGCAGCGACAGCGGCATCGACCTCGATCTCGACGATCTGTCCGCGGCGCTGCAGGGCGGCGACACGGTGGAGCAGCCGCGCGGCTTCGGCACGGAGGTGTTCGCGGCCGGCGGCGACACGCCGCTCGATCTCGACGTGGGCCGCGATCTGCTCGGCAGCGACGATCCCACGGGCACGGAGGAGATCAGCCCGCTCGATCCGCAGACCATGACCGAGGTCGGCACGAAGCTCGACCTCGCCCGTGCTTACATCGACATGGGCGATCCCGAGGGCGCCCGCAGCATCCTCGAAGAAGTGCTGGATGAAGGCGACCCGAGCCAGCGCCGCGAGGCGCAGAGCCTCATCGACGCGCTGAGCGCCTGACGCCGCGCGCGCAAAGCATCGCGGCTCGCGCGCGGAGAATCGCGGCTGGAAAGCCGCTCCCACCCGGCTGCCTGTGGGAGCGGCTTTCCAGCCGCGATCTCTTCCTTCGGCGGCGTCGAGACGGAAGAATCGCAGCAGGGAAGCCGTTCCTACACAACGCCGCTCTCTTCTTTTTATGCGTATAGCGT
>DATCLY010000016.1:0-16935 GCA_036563665.1 Gammaproteobacteria bacterium | reverse complement strand
CGCCGAACACCACCGTCTACGGCGGCTCCGAGGACATGACGCCCGAGCGCCTGGCGCAGCTCACCCGGCAAGCCTATCCGGACTTGACCACGCTCACGCTGGACGTGCCGCCGGAGGTCGCGTTCCAGCGCGCGCTCGCGGCCGTGAACGAGCTCGGCTGGGAGCTCGTGGCGCAGGTGCCCGCGGACGGCAGGATCGAGGCCACCGATACGACGTTCTGGTTCCGCTTCAAGGACGACGTGGTGATCCGGATCCGGCCTTCTGGCGCGGGCTCGGAGATCGACGCGCGCTCGTTGTCGCGCGTGGGGCGCGGCGACGCCGGCACCAACGCGCGGCGGCTGCGCGAGTTCTTCGCCGTGCTGCGCGAGCAGCGCTGACGCGGGGCGCCGCAGCGGACGTCAGCGCGCGCTGCCGAGCACCCGTTCGAGGGCCGCGAGCAGCGAGCGCAGCGCGCCGGCGAGCAGCACGAGCTGCGCGTCGAGCCGCGCGAGGGGGTCCTCGTCCGGCGTCGCGGGCGGGTCCTCCGCCGCCACGCGCAGCTTGCTCACGACGCCGTCGCGGTTCAGCACGAAGCTCATGGTGCCGGGCAGCTCGAGCGCCACGTGCGTGAGCCGCATCCCGTCCGCGAGGCACTGACGGACGGCGGCGTGGGCCAGATCCGCATCCTGCCACCGCACTTTCGACTTGCCCTCCGCCGCGTCGATCAGCGCGCACTCGCGGCCGAGCACGAGCTCCCGGGGGCCGTTGCCCGTGAAGGCGGCGTGCAGGAACTCCTCGAACGGCCGCTTGAACGCGAGGGGCTTCACGGTCAGCGTGCCGAGCGCCGCGCGCAGCTGCTCGACGAAGCGCTCGGCCCGCGACTCGGCTGCGGTGCCGACGGCGATGATGCGCTCGTTCAGCAAGCAGAGCGCGTGCGTGCGCTGCGACTTGAGCAGCGCCTTCGGCCGCAGCTCGTCCCGCGTCTGCTCGCGCAGGATGCGCCGCGCGCGCCGGCTCGGCTCCTCCCCGGTGCGCGCGCGGTATTCCGCGATGCGCGCCTCGAGCGCCTCGTTCACGGCCGCGGCCGGCAGCAGCCGCGTCTGGCTGCGCAGCCTGAACAGGTCCGCGCCGTGCACGCGCCGCGCGAGCGGGCCCTGCTCGTCGCCCGCCGGGGGCTCGAAGCCCGAGCTCTGGTCCAGGAACGGCGGACACGGCGTGAACGGCACCGTCGCGAGCTTGTCCGCGAGCGCTTGCTCGGATTCCGGCCAGGGCGTGTGGAGCGAGAAGAATCGAACGCTGCGAAACATCCGCTGCGAAACATCCGTGCACGGGGGAGAGGGGGCGGCAGTATCGGCGCTCGGCCGGCGCCTGTCACTCTTGATTTCGGCGCCGGCCTATGTCCCGCGGGCTCGAACGTCCTCAAGGCAGCGCGACGACGAGCGGCACTTCCATCTCCGCGAGGCTGCCGCCGCCGTGCACGCCGCGCTGATCGAACGGGCGCTCTCCCGGGAGCTCGTCGGCGATCGCGTAGCCGTCGCGCATGATGAGCGCGTGGGTGCCGATGCGGCTGCGCAGCTCCGGGTGCTCGGCGCCGACGCCGAAGAGGCCCTGCTCGATAAGCGTCTCGCTCGGCACGCACACCGCGGCGTGCGCGAGCTCGCTCCGCACGTAGCCCGCGAACTCGTCCTCGCGCCCGGGCGCCACGTAGCAGTAGGCCGTGCGCGGCTCACCGCAGAGCGGCAGGAGCAGCGCCTGCTTGAGCACGGGATGCTCGGCCAGGCGCACCACGCCGCCCGGCTTCACGGCGACGAACCCGTGGTCCGCCGTGAGGATCGTAGCCGTGCCCGTGCCCCGCGCGTCCGCCACGAACCGCTCGAACGCGCGGTCGAGCTGCTCCACCTGCGCGCGCACCGCGGCGTGGTCCGGCCCGTGCACGTGCGCGAGGCGATCGATCTCGGGCCAGTAGGCGTACGTGAAGCTCGGCTCGCGCTCGCGCACGATCGTGTCGAGCGCGGCGAACAGCTCGTCGATGCTGCGGTACGGTCTCACGACGGCGCGTCCCGTGTGCGCGCGGTTGAACGCGGAGCCCGCGATGTCGGCGGGCGCCACGGAGTAGCAGCGCCGCCGGACGCGGTCGAACACGGGCGTGTGGCCGAGCAGGCGGCCCGCGTCGACGCCGGCCGCGGCGAGCGGCGTGCGCCCGATGCGCGTCGTGAACGGCAGCACGCTGATCACGCTGCCGAGCGCGCGGAAGAACATGAACCAGCCCGTCAGGCCGTGCTGCTGCGGCGCGAGCCCGGTGAGGAGCGTCGTGACGGCCGTGGCGGTGGTGGGCGGGAAGACCGACGTGATGATGCCCGCCGTGGCGCTCTGCAGCGCCGGCGCGCTCGGCGTGCGTGCGAGCAGCGCGGCGCCGAGGCCGTCGGCCACGAGCAGCACGATGTGCCGTGCGCGCCTGAGCTCGGCCGTGTCCAGCCGGTCGAGCGGCGGATAGGTTGCTTCGCCGCCCGCAGCGGCGATCATCGAGGAGATCAGGTTGACGATGGAGCCGCCGCCGTAGGCGGGTGTTCTTGCGATCACTGCCGGCAACGATTCCAAGCACCCATTCTGCCACGGCGCCGCGGCCGCGCGCCGTTTTGCGGCGGCCGCTGCGCGGAGCCGGTCGTCAACGAGGAGCGCCGCCGCCCGTTGCTCTATCGAGTGCCGACGCCATGAGCCCGCCATGCTGAGCATCGAAGCCGCCATCGCCGCCAATCGCTTCGGCCTCGGGGCCCGGCCCGGCGACGCGGCCCGGATCGGCGACGACCCGCGCGGCTGGCTCTTGGACCAGCTCGCCGCGGCGCCTGCGGCGGCGGCTCAGCCCGAGTCCGCCGCCATCCTCGCGACGCTCGCCGAGCTCAGGCTCGCGCGCAGCGCGCGCAAGGCGCAGCAGACCGGGCGGCTCGAGGACGTGAACCGCGACGCCGTGCGCGAGTACGCGCGCTTCGTCCGCGAGGCGTACCGCGGGCAGGTGGTCAGGCGTTACGCAGAGGCGCTCGCGACGGACCGGCCGTTCGCCGAGCGGCTGGTGCGCTTCTGGTCGAATCATTTTGCCGTGTCCGCGGACAAGCGGCCCATCGCGGCGCTGGCCGGCACGTTCGAGGAGGAGGCGATCCGGCCTCACGTCGTGGGCAATTTCGCGGACCTGCTGCTCGCGGCCGAGCGCCACCCGGCGATGCTGCTCTATCTCGACAACGCGGCATCGGCCGGACCTCGATCGCCGGCCGCCGCTGCGGCGCGCCGGCGCGGCGGCCGCGAGCGCGGTCTCAACGAGAACCTGGCGCGCGAGATCCTCGAGCTGCATACGCTCGGCGTGGACGGCGGCTACGGCCAGGAGGACGTGATCGAGCTCGCGAAGATGCTCACCGGCTGGTCGATCGGCAGCCGCGAGGGGCCGCTGCCGGGCGGCGAGCCGGGGCGCTTCCATTTCCGGACGGCGCTCCACGAGCCCGGACCCAAGCGGCTGCTCGGCAGGAAGTACGCGGAGTCCGGCGCGGAGGAGGCCGAAGCGGCGCTGCGCGCGCTGGCGCGGGAGCCGGCCACGGCGCGCCACCTGGCGACCAAGCTCGCGCGACATTTCGTGGCCGACGATCCGCCGCCCGCGCTGGTCGAGCGGCTCGCGCGCGCCTATCTCGAGAGCGACGGAAAGCTCGTTCCCCTCTACGCGGAGCTCGTGGCCTCGCCCGAGGCGTGGGCCGAGCCGCTCGCGAAGCTCAAGACGCCGGACGACTTCGTCGTCTCGGCGTATCGCGCGCTCGACTACGCGCCCGGCGATCTCAGGCGGTTCGTCCCCGTGCTCACGCAGCTCGGGCAGCGGCCGTTCACGCCAGGTTCGCCCGCCGGCTGGCCCGACCGGGCCGCGCACTGGGGCGGCGGCGAGGCGCTGCTCGAGCGCATCGATTTCGCCGCGGCGGTGGGCGCGGCCGTGGGCGACCGCGTGGATCCGCGGGCGCTCGCCGGCGAGGTGCTGGGCGCGTCGGCGAGCGCGCGCACGCTCGCGACCGTGGCGAGAGCGGAGAGCGCGGCCCAAGGCATCGCGCTGCTGCTCGGCGGACCGGATTTTCAGAGGAGATGACGATGCTCGATCGCCGGGAGCTCTTGCTCGGCGCCGCGCGGCTCACGTTGCTCGCGCCGTGCTGGCCGCTCGCGCTCGCGGCCGCGCCGGAGGCCCGCTTCGTGCTCGTGATACTGCGCGGCGGCCTCGACGGGCTCGCGGCCGTGCCGCCTTACGGCGAGCCACGCTATCGCGCCCTGCGCGGCGCGCTCGCGCTCGACGCGTCCGGCGGCGACGGCGCGGCGGCCAAGCTCGACGGCCTGTTCGCCCTGCACCCTGGTCTCGCGACCATGCACCGCCTCTATCGCGCAGGCGAGCTCGCGATCGCGCCGGCGGTGGCCACGCCGTATCGCGAGCGCTCGCATTTCGACGCGCAGGACGTGCTCGAAGGCGGCGGCGCGGCGCCGCGCCAGCACGCCGACGGCTGGCTGAACCGCGCGCTCGCCGAGCTCGCGACGGCCGGCGCGCGGCGCGACGCCGTGGCGCTCGCCGAGCGCGTACCGCTCGTGCTGCGCGGCACGTTCGTCGCGAGCGGTTGGACCGCCACGCGCCTGCCGGCCGCGGACGAGGACACGCTCGAGCGGGCGCTCGCGCTCTATGCAGCCGTGGACCCGGCGGCCGCGGCGCGGATCGAGCAGGCGCTCGCAACCCGCGCGCTCGCGTCGGGCAACGATCGACGCGGCGGGCAGTTGCCCGCGCTCATGGCCGCCGCGGGCCGGCTGCTCGCGGCGCCCGGCGGACCCCGCGTGGCGGTGCTCGAGGCGGGCGGCTGGGACACGCACGCGAATCAGGGCGCCGCGCAGGGGCCGCTCGCGGCGCGGCTGCGGGCGCTCGACGCGGGGCTCGCGGAGCTCGCAGGGGCGCTCGCCGGCGAATGGCGGCGCACCGCCGTCGCGATCGTGACGGAGTTCGGACGCACGGCCGCGGCCAACGGCACCGGCGGGACCGATCACGGGACGGCGGGAGCGGCGTTCCTCGCGGGCGGAGCGCTCGCGGGCGGACGCATCGTCGGCGAATGGCCGGGCCTAGGGCCGCGCGACCTGCTCGAGGGGCGCGATCTGCGGCCTGCGCTCGACCCGCGCTCCCTGTTCAAGGGGCTGCTCGCGGGTCTCTTCGCGATGGACGAGCGCGCGCTCGAGGAGGTGGTGTTCCCGGACAGCGCGGCCGCGCCGCCGCTGCCCGATCTGCTGCGCGCCTGAGCCCGGCGCTGCGTTGGGCCCGGGCGGATGCGGCGGGCCGCAGGGCGCGGCCCGCCGCCGGTACGGCTCAGACGCCCATCGCCGCCCGAATCTTGTCCTTCTGCTTGGTGACGAACTGCTCGAAGGTCTGCAGATCCGGATTGAGCTTGCGCGCCTCGATCACGTCGCGGTTCGCGAGGAACTTGTCGGCGAAGTCGCGATAGGCCTGGAACATGTTGCCCATCTCGTCGGCGCCCGGGAAGCCGAAGCCGCGATAGGTGTCGGCGTCCACGGCGTTGTACTTGATCGGCCCCACGCCAAGCACCTTCGACAGCGTGTTGCCCATCTCCTCGATCGTGAGCGCCTCGCCGAGGATGCCCACGCGCCTGCCGATGTACGACTCGCCCGCCTTGAAGATGCCGTACGCCACCTTGCCGATGTCCTCGGCGGCGATGCCGGCCATCTTGCTGTTCCCCATCGGGAACGTCCAGGCGAGCTGCCCGTCCTCGCCCTTCTTGGGCGCGAGGCCGAACATGTAGAGGTTGTCCCAGTAGAAACTCGTGACGAGGTAGGTCACCGGCAGGCCCTGGAAGTACGCGTCGGCTTCCGCTTTCGCGTCGAAGTGCGGTACCCGATACTTCTCCTGGAGCATCGGCATGCGCTTGTCGTCGGGCGACATGAACTGGCGGATGTCCTCCAGCGTGGACCAGATCACGTGCTTCACGCCGGCGGCCTTGCAGGCGTCGGCCACGTTCTTCGCCTGTGCCTTCTCCTTCTCGCCCGAGAAGTGCTCCCAGAAGTTGGTGACGGCGTACACGCCGTGCGCCCCGGCGAACGCCTTCTTCAGGCTCTCGACGTCGTCGAGGTCGCCGCGCACGACCTCGGCGCCCAGCGATTGGAGCTCCTTGGCCTTGTCTTTGTTGGGATCGCGAGTGATGGCGCGGCAAGCGAAGCCGCCCGATTTATCGGCGAGGATCGCCCGGCACAGCCCGCCTCCCTGGGAGCCGGTCGAGCCTACCACTGCGATGATTTTCTTGTCTGCCATTGTGGGTCCCTCGATAAGACGTCGGAAAACGAGAACCGACGAGCATAAACGGCTTTGGGCCGCGAAAGTAGAGGCGCGAGCGCGCGCGGCGCTCCGCTCCGCGCGCCGGCCGGGTTACGCGAGCGGCTCGCCCAGCGCAGCCCCTGCGGCTCGCACGCGCGTGCGGGCGATCGGCGCGGGCCTCCGAGGGCGGGGTGGCGACTCGTGAATGTCCTCTGGCAGTGTCCGCAGGGCGCGGTCGCCGCGCTCGTGCTCGCGCACGGCGCGGGCGCCGGCATGCGGCACCGCAACATGCAAGCGATCGCGGACGCGTTCGCACGCGCGGGGCTCGCCACGCTGCGCTTCGACTTCCCGTTCATCGAGCAGGGCAGGCGGCGCCCCGATTCCCAGGCGGTGGCGACCGAGGCGGTGGCGCGCGCATTCGCCGCGGCGCGCGAGCGCACGGATCTGCCGCTCTGGCTCGGCGGCCATTCCTTCGGCGGCCGGATGGCGTCGCATGTTGTGCTCGACCGCGGGCTCGACGCCGCGGGGCTGATCTTCTGCTCGTTCCCGCTGCATGCGCCGGGCAAGCCGGACACCCGGCGCGCCGCGCATCTGCAGTCGATCGCGCAGCCCATGCTGTTTCTCTCGGGCACCCGCGACGCGTTCGCCGAGCGTGCGCTGCTGGAGGACGTCGTGGCCGCGCTGCCCAACGCGCGCCTGCACTGGCTCGCCACGGCCGACCACGGCTACCGGGTGCTGCAGCGGCAGCGGCCGGCCGCCGAGACGGTGTTCGACGAGATGGCGTGCGTGGCACGCGCCTTCGTCGGCTCGTAGCGGCACACCGGCCGCCGCCCTGCATCGCGCACGGCGGCGGCGCCTCGAGACCCGCGTGCGCCGCTAGGCGCGGTGCGGGGTGCCGGCGGGCGCCTCGTGGCGCGGAGCCACGAAACCGAAGTAGGCCGCGACCGCCGCGAGCAGCAGGTGCAGCCAGATGTCGTGGCTGTGCAGCGGCACCAGGCCGAACAGCGTGTTGAGCGCCGGCAGCAGGCCGAACACCGTCAGGACCACATAGACGATGGCCACCGAGCGCGCGTACATCACCGCGGCCGACGAGTTGCGGTAGACGGCGAGGCCCCACACGCCGAACGCGATGTGCACGATGTTGTGCAGGTAGTTCACGGGAAAGACGCCGAACAGCCTGCCGGCGCCGGCGGTCACCTCGAGCGGCGGATCGCCAGGGTCGAGCGGCGTCACGAACGCCGGAATGAACCCCGCGATGCCGACCACCAGGAACACGATGCCGTAGACCAGGGCGAAATGGCGGATAGCGGCAACGGTCATGACGCATTCCCCCTTGCTGTAATCCCCGAGTGCGAACGCAGCTGCAAGAGGCGTGCCACGGGGGTGCGGCGCGGCGCGCGGGAATGCAATAATCCCGCCCGCGCGCTCGCTGCGGACGAGAGGCATCGCGGGCGCTCAGGGGGAGACCATGACACGCTCTGCCGGGCGCGGCCCGCTGCCGCTAGTCGCATCGCTCGCCTTGGCGCTCGCCGCCTGTGGCGACGCGCAGCCGCCCTCGTCGGCCACGTCCGCGCGCCCCGACGGCGCGTCGGAGCCGGCGCGGCGGCTCGCCGAGCTCGAGGCGCGGCTCGCGCTCGTGGAGGACGCGCAGGCCATCAAGCGCCTGCAGCACGCGTTCGGCTACTACCTCGACGAAGGCCTGTGGGACGAGGCCGCCGACCTGTTCGCGGAGAACGGCACCATCGAGATCGGCCAGGACGGCGTCTACGTCGGCAAGGCGCGCGTGCGGGAATATCTGTACGCGCGGGGCGGCGGGCGGCAGGGCCTCGCGGAAGGCGAGCTCAACGAGCACCTGCAGATCATGCCGGTCGTGAGTGTCGCGCCCGACGGCCGCACGGCGAAGGGGCGGTGGCGCGCGCTCGTCATGGCCGGGAAGCTCGGCGAGAGCGCGTTCTGGGGCGAGGGCCCCTACGAGAACGAGTACGTCAAGGAAGACGGCGTCTGGAAGATCGCGAAGCTCCACTGGTTCCAGTCGCTGTTCGTGCCCTACGAGGGCGGCTGGCAGGTGAACGAGGACCCCACGCACGGCAAGTGGGTGTCGGACGAGCTCCCTCCCGATCGGCCGCCCACGTTCGAGTACGCCACATGGCCGAGCGTGTGGCTGCCGCCGTTCCATTTCCCGAACCCCGCCCGCGTCGCCCCGCCGCCCGCCGTTCCCGGGCCGGCGGAGGACGGCACCGTGGAAGAGCTCGCCGCGCGCGCCGCGCGGCTCGCGCAGCGCGTGACGCTAGCGGAAGATCACAACGAGATCGTGAACCTCCAGCGCATCTTCGGCTTCTACACCGACAAGCAGCTCTGGACGGAGGCCGCGCAGCTCTTCGCGGACGACGGCACCATCGAGGTCGGCGGCTCGGGGGTCTACGTGGGCAAGGCGCGGGTGCTCGAATACCTGCGATCCCTCGGGCCCGAAGGACCGCAGGCGGGGCGGCTGTTCGACCAGATGCAGCTGCAGCCCATCGTGCACGTGGCGCCGGATGGCCGCACGGCCAAGGGACGCTGGCGGCTGTTCGCGCAGGAGGCCGTGCACGGCGAGTACGGCCGCTGGGGCACGGGCGTGCTCGAGAACGAGTACGTCAAGGAGAACGGCGTGTGGAAGATCCGGAGCCTCCACTCCTACACGACGATGTACACGCCGTACGAGGACGGGTGGGGCAAGACCGCCTTGCCGCTTTCCAAGCCCTCCGAGGAGCTGCCGCCGGATCGGCCGCCGTCGGTGAGCTATCAGGCGTATCCCGCCGTGTTCGTGGCGCCGTTCCACTACGAGAACCCGGTCACCGGCGGTCCGGTGCACGCGGGCTCGCCGGACGAGCACGCGCCCGCGCCGCCCGCGGACACAGCGGAGCTCGAGCGGCTGCTCGCCGAGCTCGAGCGGCGCATCGGGCTCCTCGAGGATTACGAGCGGCTCGAGACGTTGAACTCCGTCTACGGCTACTACCTCGCGCACAACCAGTGGGAGAACTTGACGGCGCTCTTCTCCCGCGACGGCACCATCGAGATCGCGATGCGGGGCGTGTACGCGGGGCCCGCGAGCGTGCGACGCAACCTGAACCTGTACGGCGAGTTCGGCATCCACCACGGCCTGCTGCACAACCACATGCAGTTCCAGCCGGTGATCCACGTCGCCGACGACGGCCGCACGGCCAAGGTGCGCTCGCGCGCGTTCAGCATCATGGGCCAGTACGGCCAGTACGCGATGTGGATGGGCGGCGTCTACGAGAACGAGTTCGTGAAGGAAGACGGCCTCTGGCGGATCAAGAAGGATCAGGTATTCAACACGTACTTCGTGCCGTACGCGGTGGGCTTCAAGGACGTGACCCCGCGGCCGCCGCCCGGCATCAGCGAGAGCAATCCGCCGGACGCGCCGCCCACGATGCCGTTCGAGATGTATCCGCGGGCGTTCCTGCCGCCGTATCACTACACCAACCCCGTCACGGGTCGCCCGGCCACCGTGCCAGGGGACTAGGGGGGCGGGTATAGTTGCGCCTACGAGAGGGGCGTGGGCGGCGCCGACGCCGACGACACAACCCAATTCGGAGACAGTGCCATGACCGAAGAACGAGATCGCCTCGACCGTCGTGCATTCCTCGCCACCGCCGCGGCCGGCGTGGGCCTCTCCGCGATGCTGCCGCGGGGGGCGCAGGCGCAGCAGCAGGCGGGCTTCTCCGGCTCTTCGCAGCTCACCGCACCCCCGCCGCCCGAGTTCCAGACGCCGAGGCGGCTCTACAAGCTCGAGGCCGACGTCCGCGACTGCGAGGTGACGGGCACCGTTCCCACCGATCTGAACGGCGCGTTCTATCGCGTGGGTCCCGATCCGCAGTATCCCCTTCGCCCCGGCAACATCCCGTTCGACGGCGAAGGCCACGTGAGCATGTTCCGCATCAAGGACGGCCGCGTCGATTACCGCAGCCGCTTCGTCCGCAACGAGCGCTATCTCGCGCAGGACAAGGCGCGGCGCATCCTCTTCCCGATGTACCGCAATCCGTCGCTCGACGACCCGAGCGTGCGCGGCCTCTCCCGCAGCACGGCGAACACCCACATCATCAACCACAAGAACATGCTGCTCGCCCTCAAGGAGGACAGCCCGCCGTCGGCGCTCGACCTGCTGACGCTCGATACCGTGGTGCCGAGCTACACGTTCGACGGCAAGCTGCCGAGCAAGACGTTCACCGCGCATCCCAAGATCGACTCGCACACCGGCAACATGGTGGCGTTCGGCTACGAGGCCACCGGCCACGGCAGCGACGACGTGTCGATCTTCGAGATCACCCCGCAAGGGGAGTTCGTGTGGAGCACGATGATCAAGGTGCCGTACGTCGGCATGCTGCACGACTTCGCGGTCACCGAGCGCTTCATCGTGTTCTACGTGATCCCGATGGCGTTCGACGAGGAGCAGATGAAGCGCGGCGGCATCCACTGGTCGTGGGACCCGACGCGCCCGACGTACTTCGGCTTCCTGCGGCGCGGCGGCGACGGCAAGGACGTGCAGTGGATCGAGGGCCCGACGCGCAGCGCCACGCACGTCATGGGGGCGTTCTCCGATCGCGACCGTCTGATCGTCGACGTCGAGATGTCGATGTCGAATCCGTTCCCGTTCATGCCGATGCGTGACGGCTCCCCTTGGGACCCCGTGGCGGGCGCGAGCCACATCACGCGGCTGTCGGTGGATCTCTCGCAGCGGCGGCCGCGCAACTACGGCATCGAGCAGATGTATCCGCACGTGGGCGCGCTGCCCCGCCAGGACGACCGCTACAACACGGTGCCATACCGCTACGGCTTCCTGCCGTGCCCGGATCCGGACCACACGGGGCCGGGCCGGCCGGGCGCCTGCTACGCGCGCTTCGACCATGCGACGCGCAAGGCCACGCTGTTCAATGCCGGGCCGGAGACGTCGCTCGCCGAGTGCTGCTTCGCGCCGAAGAGCGCCGACGCGCCGGAGGCCTCGGGCTACTTGCTCGGCGTCGCCACGCGCAACAACGAGAACGGCCGCGCGGACCTCGTGATCCTCGACGCGGAGCATCTCGAGGACGGTCCCGTCGCCGTCGTGCACCTGCCGATGCGCGCCGTGGGGCAGATCCACGGCTGGTGGGTGCCGGAGTCGCAGCTGCCGACGTCTGCGTGAGAGCCCGCGTGCGGCGGGCGGCGCGTGGCGCGTCGCCCGCGCACGCCGCTCCTCCGGCGGCGCGGGCCACGTAGCTTGCGGACGGCGCCAGGGTGGCACGATGAATCTATGATGACGCGCGCCTTCCCCGCGGCGCCCGCCGCGCCCACGCGCGAAGCCCTGTGCCCCGGCGCCGTCGTGCTGCGCGGATTCGCGTGCGGCGCCGACGACGATCTGCGAGCGGCGCTCGCGACGGTGGAGCGGGCGGCGCCGTTCCGTCACATGGTCACGCCGAGCGGCCATCGAATGTCGGTGGCCATGACCAGCTGCGGCCCCCTCGGCTGGGTCTCCGACCTCCGCGGCTACCGCTACGAGCCGCACGACCCGGAAACCGGCCGCCCCTGGCCACCGCTGCCGGACGTGCTCGCCGCGCTCGCGCGTTCCGCGGCAGCCGCGGCCGGCTTCGACGGCTTCGAGCCCGATTGCTGTCTGATCAATCGCTACGAGCCGGGCACGCGGTTGTCCCTCCATCAGGACAAGGACGAGCGCGACTTCACCGCCCCGATCGTGTCCGTGTCGCTCGGCGTGCCGGCCGTGTTCCTGTGGGGCGGGCTGAAGCGCAAGGAGACGCCGCTGCGGGTGCCGCTCGAGCACGGCGACGTGGTCGTGTGGGGCGGGCCGGCGCGGCTCCGCTATCACGGCGTGGCGCCCGTCGCCGAAGCCGCGCATCCGTTCGCGGGCGCGCGGCGCTTCAACCTCACGTTCCGCAAGGCGGGCTGAGCCCGTCCGCCTGCCGCCGCCGCGCGCCCGCGATGCGGGTGCCGCACCCTTTGGAATAAGCTATCGCTGCGATAGAAACGTTCGATTTCCTATAAATCGGCCCGCCGACTACGATGGCGCCCGTTGTCGTGAATCAACCGCTCGAGGAGCCGATTTCGATGTTGACCGTAGGAGACAAGTTTCCGCAGTTTTCCCTGAAGGCCACCGTCGCCGACGAGCTGGACGGCGCGTTCGACACCATCACGAACGACAGCTATCCGGGCAAGTGGCTGGTCGTGTTCTTCTGGCCGAAGGACTTCACCTTCGTCTGCCCGACGGAGATCGCCGAGTTCGCCCGCAAGAACCAGGACTTCGCGGACCGCGACGCGCAGGTGCTCGGCGCCTCGGTGGACAGCGAGTTCGTGCACCTGGCCTGGCGCCGCGACCACGAGGATCTCAAGGGCTTGCCGTTCCCGATGCTCTCCGATCTGCGCAAGGACCTGAGCTCGGCGCTCGGGATCCTGAACGAGGAGGGCGTGGCGAAGCGCGCCACCTTCATCGTGGACCCGCAGGGCATCATCCGCTTCGTGTCGGTGACCGACATGAACGTGGGCCGCAACGTCAACGAGGTGCTGCGCGTGCTGGACGCGCTGCAGACGGACGAGCTCTGCCCCTGCAACTGGCAGCGCGGCGAGGCGACCCTCAAGGTGGCCTGACGGCCGACGACGCACGCACCGACCGACGGCCGGGCCGGCGGCCCGGCCGTCCTTCACCGGAGGAACGGACAGTGGATCTCGCCCCTCTCAAGAATCTCATCCCCGACCACGCGCGGGACCTGAAGCTCAACGTCGCGAGCGTGCTGACCGAGGACGGCGCCCCGGGCCTCACCCGCGCCCAGATCCTGGGCGCCGCGCTCGCGTCGGCCGTCGCTGCCCGCAACCCGGCGCTGCTCCGCGAGGTGGAGGCGCTGGTCGCGCCGGAGCTCGGCGAGGCCCAGGTGCGGGCGGCGCGCGCGGCCGCGTCCGTGATGGGCATGAACAACGTGTACTACCGCTTCCTGCATCTCGTCGGCAACGACGAGTACGGCAAGCTGCCGGCGCGGCTGCGCATGAACGTGATCGGCAATCCCGGCGTGCCGCAGGTGGACTTCGAGGTCTACTCGCTCGCGGTATCCGCCATCAACGGCTGCGGCGCGTGCGTGGCCGCTCACGAGAAGGTGCTGCGGGAGGCCGGGCTCGAGGCGCTGGGCGTGCAGAGCGCCGTGCGGATCGCGGCCGTGATCCACGGCATCGCGGTGGCGCTCGAGTCCGTGGCCGCGGCGGCACCTGCCCGGCACGCCGCCTAGGCACACCGGCTCATCCGGCTCGGAAGGTCGCTCCTGCCGCGGTTACGCCGGCCCGTGGCAGGAGCGGATCTCGAGCTGCCCGCTTCGATCGAACAGTCCCGGCTGGAAAGCCGCTCCCGCCTGGCGGTTCCGGGTGGAGCGGCTTTCTGACCCGACTCTTTTAATCTCTATTGCGCGAATCTCCACCGCGCGGCGTCGTGCCGCTCGAGCCGGCTCAAAAGCCCGCTCGAACCCTCCATTGCGGGCCCTTGACTTCGGTTCGGCCATCCATATATTGCGTTAGCACTCTCTGGCTGAGAGTGCTGACAATTCAAGAATTTTTGCGCAAATTCAGCCACTTAGAATACCAACGGAGGGCCAATGAAGATTCGTCCTTTGCACGATCGCGTGGTGGTGAAGCGCGTAGAGGAGACGCGCACGTCGCCCGGCGGCATCGTGATACCGGACACCGCGGCCGAGAAACCGATCCGCGGGAAGGTCATCGCGGTCGGCCAAGGCAAGATCCTCGACAACGGGCAGGTGCGTCCCCTCGACGTCAAGGAAGGCGACGAGGTGCTGTTCGGGAAGTACTCGGGCAGCGAGGTGAAGGTCGACGGGGAGGAATACCTGGTTCTGCGCGAAGAAGACGTGTTGGGCGTCTTCGAAAAGTAACTTCCCGCACGGAGCTTTGTAGGAGAACGACAGCATGGCTGCCAAGCAACTCGTATTTTCACAGCAGGCCCGGGAGGAGATGCTCAAGGGCGTCAACATCCTGGCCAACGCAGTCAAGGAGACGCTCGGGCCGAAGGGCCGCAACGTCCTGATCGAGAAGAGCTGGGGCGCCCCGACGATCACCAAGGACGGTGTCACGGTCGCCAAGGAGATCCAGCTCGAGGACAAGTTCCGTAACCTCGGCGCGCAGATGGTGAAGGAGGTGGCTTCGAAGACCTCCGACACCGCCGGCGACGGCACCACGACGGCCACCGTGCTGGCCCAGGCCATCTTCAAGGAAGGCCTCAAGGCGGTGGCGGCCGGCATGGACCCGATGGACCTGAAGCGCGGCATCGACAAGGCCGCCGCGGCTGCGGTCGCCGAGATCAAGAAGCTCTCGAAGCCCTGCCAGGACCGCAAGGCCATCGCCCAGGTCGGCACGATCTCGGCCAACGCGGACGAGAACATCGGCAACATCATCGCGGATGCCATGGACAAGGTGGGCCGCGAGGGCGTCATCACGGTCGAGGAAGGCTCGTCCATCGAGAACGAGCTCGAGGTCGTGGAAGGCATGCAGTTCGACCGCGGCTATCTCTCGCCGTACTTCGTGAACAACCGCGAGACGATGTCCGCGGAGCTCGAGAACCCCTACATCCTGCTCCACGACAAGAAGATCTCGAACGTCCGTGAGCTGCTCCCGGTGCTCGAGGCCGTGGCGAAGCAGAGCCGTCCGCTCCTGATCATCGCCGAGGACGTGGAAGGCGAGGCGCTCGCCACGCTGGTCGTGAACACGCTGCGCGGCATCCTGAAGGTGGCGGCGGCCAAGGCGCCGGGCTTCGGCGATCGTCGCAAGGCCATGCTCCAGGACATCGCCATCCTCACGGGCGGCAAGGTCATCTCCGAGGAGGTGGGCCTGTCGCTCGAGAAGGTGCAGCTCTCCGACCTCGGCACGGCCAAGAAGGTCCGCGTCGCCAAGGAGGACACCACCATCGTCGACGGCGGCGGCGACCCGAAGGCGATCCAGGGCCGCATCAAGGAGCTCAAGCAGCAGATCGAGGAGACCACGTCCGACTATGACCGCGAGAAGCTCGAGGAGCGGGTCGCCAAGCTCGCCGGCGGCGTCGCGGTGATCAAGGTCGGCGCGGCCACCGAGATCGAGATGAAGGAGAAGAAGGCCCGCGTCGAGGACGCGCTGCACGCCACGCGCGCGGCCGTCGAGGAGGGCATCGTGCCGGGCGGCGGCGTGGCGCTGATCCGCGCGCAGAAGGCCATCGAGGCCGTCGAGGTCGACAACGACGACCAGAAGGCCGGCGTGCGCATCCTGCTGCGCGCCGTGGAGGAGCCGCTCCGCCAGATCGTGCGTAACGGCGGCGGCGAGCCGTCGGTGGTGCTCGCCAAGGTCAAGGAAGGCCAGGGCGCGTTCGGCTACAACGCCGCCACCGAGACCTACGGCGACCTGGTCGAGATGGGCATCATCGACCCCGCCAAGGTCACGCGCATGGCGCTGCAGAACGCGGTGTCGGTGGCCGGCTTGCTCCTCACCACGGAGGCCGCGATCTGCGAGCTGCCGGAGAAGAAGGAGAAGCACAACCATGGCGCCGGCGCCGGCGCGCCGGAGGACATGGACGACATGATGTAAGCGCAAGGAGACCGCGCGCCGGCATTTCGCCGGCGCGCTCCCCTTACGGAGAGAGTCATGGGTAATCCAATGCAGGGAAGTTCTTTCGACACGAGCAGTGTCTTCGAGGACCCCGGCTTGTTTTACGATGACTTCGACGTCGAGCGCTTCCTGCAGGACCTCGAGCGCCGTGAGCGGCCTCGGCGGCCCGTGCTGCGCGTTCGACGTCTCCGTGAGCCGGAGAACGGTCCCCAGGGCAAGCGTGTGCCGGGACGCCTCATCTGAGCGAGCCGGAGCCGCTTGTCCGCGGCGCGCCGGCCGGCATTAGCCGGACGGCGCGCAGGCGCCGCGGCCGGAAAGCTTCGCCGAATGAAGAGTCGCGCCTGGAAAGGCGCTCCCACCTGGCCGTCGAACGAGCCCGTGGGAGCGGCTTTCCAGCCGCGATCTTCACCGGCGGCGCTTCCCGGCCGCGGCGCTGTTTACCAGCGTCCCCTTCAAGTCCTTCGCACCCTACCGAGATGATGCTGTTCGATCCGTATCCCCTCGGCGACCTCACGCTGCAGAACCGTATCGTGATGGCGCCCATGACGAGGAGCCGTGCCATCGGCAACGTGCCGAACGACCTCATGGCGCGGTACTACAGCCAGCGCTCGAGCGCGGGCCTGATCGTCACCGAAGGCACGGCGCCGTCGCCCAACGGGTTGGGGTACGCGCGCATCCCCGGCATCTTCTCGGACGAGCAGGTGCAAGGGTGGCGCCGGGTCACCGCCGCCGCGCGCGCCGGCGGCGCGAAAATCTTTCTGCAGATCATGCACACGGGCCGAATCGGCCATCCGAGCAACCTGCCGCCGGGTGCCGAGGTGGTGGCGCCCTCGGCCGTCGCCGCGGCGGGCGACATCTGGACCGACGAGGGCGGCATGCAGCCCTTGCCGACGCCTCGGGCGCTCGAGACGTGGGAGGTGGCCCGCGTGATCGACGAGTTCGCCATCGCGGCGAAGAACGCCGTGCGGGCGGGCTTCGACGGCGTGGAGCTGCACGGCGCGAACGGCTACCTGATCGAGCAGTTC
>DATCLY010000004.1:0-13407 GCA_036563665.1 Gammaproteobacteria bacterium | reverse complement strand
CGTCCGTCTACTTCCCGGACCGCGTGGTGCCGATGCTGCCGGAGGAGCTGTCGAACGGCCTCTGCTCGCTCAACCCGCACGTCGATCGGCTGTGCGTCGCGTGCGACATGGTGGTGTCGCCGCAAGGGGAGGTGACGCGCTCGCAGTTCTACTCGGGCGTGATGCGCTCGGCGGCGCGGCTCACGTACACGGACAGCATGCGGCTGCTCGACACCGCGAGGCCCCGCGGCAAGCACGCGCAGCTCAAGGAGCCGCTCGAGAATTTGCGGGCGGTGTACCAGGCGCTCGACCGCGCGCGGCGGCGCCGCGGCGCCATCGACTTCGATCTGCCGCAGACGAAGATCGAGCTCGACGAGCGTGGCAAGGTGAAGAGCGTGCGCGTGGCCGAGCGGCTCGTCACCCACAAGATCATCGAGGAGTGCATGATCGCGGCCAACGTGGAGGCCGCGAAGCGCATGCGCAAGGCCCGCATCGCCGGGCTCTATCGCGTCCACGAAGGGCCGGATGCGGAGCGGCTCGACGAGCTGTTGCTGTTCCTGCAGACGTTCGGCTTCAAGCTGCGCTCGCCGAAGAAGGTCACGCCGAAGGAGCTCGCGAGGATCATCGAGCGCGTCGAGGGCAAGCCCGAGGCGGAGCTCATCGAGACCGTAGTGCTCCGCTCGATGAAGCAGGCCCGCTACCAGCCCGTGAACATCGGTCACTTCGGGCTCGCGCTGCCCGCTTACGCGCATTTCACGTCGCCGATCCGCCGCTATCCGGACCTGCTCGTGCACCGCGCGATCAAATGGCTCGAGCGGCACGGCTCCGCGAGGCGCTACGGCTACACGATCGACGAGATGGAGCGGCTCGGCGAGCAGACCTCGCGCGCGGAGCGCCGCGCCGATGAGGCCGTGTGGGACGTGGAGGAGCGGCTCAAGTGCATCTACCTCAAGGATCGCGTGGGCCAGACCTTCGACGTCACGGTCAGCAGCGTGGTGCCGTTCGGCCTGTTCGTCCGCTTGTCGGAGCTGCAGATCGACGGCCTCGTCCACGTGACGTCGCTGCCGCGGGACTACTACCACCGTGACGCCACGGGCACGATGCTGCGCGGCGAGCGCACGGGCAAGTCGTACCGCGTGACGGACAGGCTGCGCGTGCGGCTCGCGGGCGTGAACGTGGAAGAGCGCAAGATCGACTTCGTGCCGCTCGATCAGGCCGCGGACGACGCGGCCGAAAACGGGCGCGTCGGCAAACGCGGCGGCCGGCGTCGGGGGTGACCGGGCGGGGCGCCGTGGGCGGAGGCGGACGCATCGTCTACGGGCTCCATGCCGTGGAGGCCCTGCTCGAGCGCCGTCCGTCGGCGGTCGTCGCGGCGACGCTGCTCGACTCGGGGGGCAGCGAGCGGCTCCGCGCCGTGGAGGCGCGCCTGGCCGCCCTCGGCGTGCCGCTGCGGCGGGCGCCGCGGGCAGAGCTCGACCGGCGCACCGGCGGCGGCCGCCATCAAGGCGTGGTGGTGGAGGTCGGCGGCCGCAGGGAGTTCTCGATTCGCGATTTCGAGGCGCTCGTGCTCGAGCGCGGCCGGGCCGTGCGGCTGCTCGTGCTGGACGGCGTGGAGGATCCGCGCAACCTCGGCGCCTGCCTGCGCACGGCGGACGCGGCCGGCGTGGATGCCGTCGTCGTGCCGCGGGCGCGGGCCGCCGGGCTCACGCCCGCCGCGCAGAAGGCCGCCACCGGGGCGGCCGAGACGCTGCCGCTGCTCGAGGCGCCGAACCTGGCGCGCACGCTGGCGTGGCTCAAGGAGGCCGGCGTGTGGGTCGTGGGGGCCGATGCCGCCGCGCCGCGCTCGCTGTACGCGGCGGAGCTCGCGCCGCCGATTGCCGTGGTGCTGGGCGGCGAGGGCCGGGGCCTGAGGCGGCTCACGCGCGACCTCTGCGACGAGCTCGTGGCGATCCCGATGGCGGGGTCGGTGGCGAGCCTCAACGTGTCCGTAGCGGCCGGCGTGGTGCTGTTCGAGCTGCTCCGCCAGGCCCCGCCGGCGCGGCGCCGGGACGGACCCCCGCGGTGACGTCGGGTCTGTGACCATTCCGGCCGGTGCGGTTGTGGGCCCCGCCGGGAGCGAGTAGCATGGCGACCCCCGGCCAAGCCGGGCACATAACTCCTTGCCTCACCGCCGCGTCGGGAGGCTGAACCCATGAGGAGACCGTTTTGAGACACTACGAAATCGTGTTTCTGGTCCATCCTGACCAGAGCGAACAAGTGCCTGCCATGCTGGAGCGCTACCGGAGCATGATCGAAGGCGCCGGCGGCAAGATCCATCGTCAGGAGGACTGGGGCCGGCGTCAGCTCGCGCATTCGATCGCCAAGGTCCACAAGGCCCACTACCTGCTGATGAACATCGAGTGCGACAAGCCGACGCTCGACGAGCTGGTCGGCGCGTTTCGTTTCAGCGATGCCGTGCTGCGCCACCTCGTGATTCGCCGCGACAAGGCCATCACCGAGCCCTCCGTCATGGCTAAGGCCAAGGAGGAGGAGGACGCTCGCGAGGCACAGAGCGCCGCGCGGCCGCCCCGCGAGCGCAGCGACGGCGAGCGCGCCCCCGAGCCGGCCGCGGCGCCCGCCGCGGAGCAGGCCGCACAGGCCGGGGAGCGGGAAACGGCTTGACCGGTTGCTCGAGGAACTGAGGATCGTTCGACATGGCACGTTATTTTCGTCGTAAGAAGTTCTGCCGCTTCACCGCCGAAGGCGTGGAGGAAATCGACTACAAGGATCTCGCCACGCTGAAGCAGTACATCACGGAGACGGGCAAGATCGTCCCGAGCCGCATCACCGGCACGCGAGCCCCGTATCAACGCCAGCTCGCCACCGCCATCAAGCGGGCGCGTTTCCTGGCGTTGCTGCCGTACACGGATCAGCACTGATCTCGCGATCGCGAGTGGACGCGCGGGCCGGATCGCTCGCGCACCTCGGGGGAGCCGGCCGGCGGGCAGACGCAACATGAAGGCCGTCGTCCGCTGGGTGTTCGCGAAGCCGTATCGCTCGCTGTTGCTGGCGATCGGGTTCGCACCGCTGCTGCCGGTGGCCGCCGCGATCCTGGCCGCCGAGACGGCGGGCCGCGGCGTCGCGCGCGGCCTCGTGCAAGCGGGCATCGGCGTGCTCGGCATGGCGGTGCTCGGCTTCGTGAGCGGCGGCGAGCCCACCGTGTTCGCAAGCCTGGGTGCCATCTGCTTCGGAATAGGCGTGGCGCTCGGCGCGCTCCTGCGGTGGGCGGGAGCGCTCGGGCTCGCCTTCCAGGCGACCGTGGCGTTGTGTTTCGTGGGCGTGGGCGTGGTGAGCCTGCTGGGCGCCACGGGCGCGTGGCTGGGCCCCCTGGTCGACCAGATCATCGAGGCGCTGCGCGCCCTGGGCGCGACGGAGCAGCAGCTCGAGTTCGTGCGCAGCGGCGGCGCCATGGTGCTGATCTGGGCGGCCATCTTCCCGCAGGTGGTCATCGCGCTGCTGCTCGCGTACTGGTGCCTCGCCGTGATGAGCGGCGAGCCGCGCTTCGGCAAGGAGTTCCGGCGGCTCGAGCTCGGGCGGCTGCTCGGCGTGACGGCGAGCGTGATCGTGACGCTCAGTCTGGTCACCGAGGCCGCGCTCGTTCAGAATCTGAGCTCCCTGGCCCTCTTCAGCTTCTTGTTCCAAGGGCTTGCGGTCATGCACGCTTGGGCACACGCGCGGCGCTGGCACCCGGCGTACATCGCGCCGGTGTACGTGCTGCTCGCGACGCCGACGCCGCTCATCGTGGCCGCAGTGCTCGGCTTGAGCGCTGTCGGCCTGATCGACAACTGGTTCAACTTACGTGCGCCGCTTCAGGCGCAGCCCTGACTGAGACGGGATTGCAAAGATGGAAGTCATTCTGCTCGAAAAGGTCGAAAACCTGGGAAGCATCGGCGATCGCGTGCGTGTGAAATCCGGCTTCGCCCGCAATTACCTGCTGCCGAAGGGCAAGGCCACGCTCGCAACGCCCGAGAACGTGGCCAAGTTCGAGGCGCGCCGTGCCGAGCTCGAGGCGAAGGCCGCCGCGGAGCTCGCGGCCGCGAAGGCGCGGGCCGAGAAGCTCGCGGGTCAGGTGCTGCGCATCAAGGCGCAGGCGGGCAGCGAAGGGAAGCTCTTCGGCTCGATCGGCACCATCGACATCGCCGAGGCGTGCGCCGCCCTGGGCGTCGAGGTGGAGCGCAGCGAGGTCCGGCTGCCGAACGGCCCCCTGCGCGTGGTCGGCGAGCACGAGGTGGAGATCCATCTGCACAGCGAGGTGGACGTGACGGTCACCGTCATCGTCGAGCCCGAATGATCGGCTGCTGACGCGGCGGGAGCCGAATCGTCACGGCGGTCACCGCATGACGCCCGAGCCGGCCGGTTACGACATCGCCCGTCGCGCCACCGAGCGGCTGCGTCTGCCGCCGCATTCCGTGGAGGCCGAGCAAGCGCTCCTCGGGGGGCTCATGCTCGACCAGCGGGCGTGGGACCAGATCGCCGACGTCGTCGCCGTCGAAGACTTCTATCGCGCCGATCACCGGCTGATCTTCGCGGCCATCGGCGAGCTCATCGAGCGCAACCAGCCGCCGGACGCGGTCACGGTGAGCGAGCAGCTCGCCCGCCAGGGTCAGCTCGAGGCGACCGGCGGGCTCGACTACCTCGCGCAGCTCGTGGAGGAGACCCCGAGCGCCGCCAACGTGCGCGCCTACGCGCGCATCGTGCGCGACCGCGCGATGCTGCGGCAGCTCATCCAGATCGGCGGCGACATCGCGGCGAGCGCGCACGACACGGAAGGGCGGCCGGTGGAGGAGCTGGTCGACCTCGCCGAGCAGCGCGTGTTCGAGATCGCCGACCGCGGTCAGCGCCGCGGCACCGGCCTCGTGCCGCTCAAGCAGATCCTGCCGAAGACCATAGATCGCCTGGACGTGCTGAGCCACACCGAAGGCGACATCACGGGGATCTCCACCGGTTTCACCGACATGGACCGCATGACGGCGGGCCTCCAGCGCGGCGATCTCATCGTCATCGCCGGCCGGCCGTCCATGGGCAAGACGACGTTCGCCGTGAACATCGCGGAGAACGCCGCCATCGGCAGCCAGGTGCCCACGGCCATCTTCAGCATGGAGATGTCGGCGGAGCAGCTGTCGTTCCGCATGATCGGCTCGATCGGGCGCGTGAACCAGCAGCGGCTGCGCACCGGGAAGCTCTCGGACGAGGACTGGTCGCGGATAGACTCCGCCGTGTCGATGATGTCGAACGCACCGATCTTCATCGACGACACGCCGGCGCTCACGCCCACGGAGCTCCGCGCCCGCGCCCGGCGGTTGAAGCGCGAGCACGGGCTCGGCCTCATCGTGGTGGACTACCTGCAGCTCATGCAGGTGGCGGGCACGGTCGAGAACCGCGCCACGGAGATCTCCGAGATCTCCCGCTCGCTCAAGGCGCTCGCCAAGGAGCTCGACCTGCCGGTCATCGCGCTGTCGCAGCTCAACCGCAGCGTGGAGCAGCGCACCGACAAGCGGCCCGTGATGTCGGACTTGAGGGAATCCGGCGCGATCGAGCAGGACGCCGACCTCATCGTGTTCATCTACCGCGAGGAGGTCTACGAGCCCGAGACGCCGCGCAAAGGGATCGCCGACATCATCATCGGCAAGCAGCGGAACGGCCCGGTGGGCGAGTTCCACCTGACCTTCCTCGGCGAGTTCACGAAGTTCGAGAACCTCGTAGCCGAAGCCTACGGCGAAGGCGTGTTCTGAGTGAGGGTCGGCTGGAAAGCGGCTCCCACATGAAGATCGCGGCTGGAAAGCCGCTCCCGCGGGCTTCGTCGGGCGGGGGAGGAGCGCCTTTCCAGGCGCGATCTTCTGCGACGGCCGCGACTAGGAGAGGAAGAAGCCCATCTTCACGCCGGCGAGCTGGATGACGTCGTTGTCCTCCAGCTTGCGCGCCTGCGGACCGATCGCGAGGCCGTTCACGAGCGGCAGCCCTTCGCCGGGCCCGCTCTCCACGTGCACGATGTAGTAGCCCTCGGCACGGCGGGTGATGGCCGCGATCTGCACGCCCGGGCGGCCGAGCGTGGTGAGCGCCTTGGTGAGCTCGAGCTCGCGGCCCGCGAATTGCCCCGACAGCACCTGGAGCTTCGCTCGCGGCAGCGCCGGCGCCGCCGTCTCGTCCGGCGTGGCGAGCGACCGCTTCGGCACCACGAGGCCCTCCTTGCCGGCGGCGCGGCCCATGGACTTGAGCGCCGCCGCCTCGGCCGCGCGCGTGGCCCGCGCCACTTGCCGCTCGAGGTGCGCGTTCGGCTCGATGACCATGGTCTTCTCGAACTCGTCCTCGGCCGCCTGCTCCACCCGGTCGTCGATGTAGCGCAGCTGGTGGTGGCCGACGGTGATCACGTCCTGGTGCTGGAGCGCGTGCTTCTTGATGAGCTTGCCGTTGACGTACGTTCCGTTCGTGCTGTTCAGGTCCTCGAGGAACGAGTCGTTGAGAATGTTGATGATGAGCGAGTGGTGCCCGCTCACCGCGGCGTTATCGATGCGGATGTCGTTGTCCGGCAACCGGCCGACCGTGTAGCGCTCCTTGGTCATGTTGTATTCGGCCAAGGTCTGACCGTCCAAGCTGAGAATCAAGCGTGCCATGGTTGTCGTCCCAATTGCCCAAACTTACCCGAAGAGGCTACGAAACTTGCCGAGCAAACCGGCATCCGCCGGAAAGGAGTCGGCCACTCGCACCAGGATGATGGAAACGTTGTCGCGCCCGCCGTTGTCGTTGGTGAGCTTGATCAACTGCTCGCCGATCGTTCGCACGTCGGTGTTGAAAGTGCTGATGGTCAGATGGATGTCCTCGTCCTCGACCATGTCCGGCAAACCGTCGGAGCAGAGCAGGAAATAGTCGCCCTTCTGCACGTCCATCTCCTGCACCTCCACGTCCACGTTCGCCTCTACGCCGAGCGCCCGCGTCACGTAGTTGCGATTGGTGGACCGCTGCGCTTCCTCCTGCGAGTAGAAGCCGCGGTCCACCAGCTCCTGGAGCAGCGAGTGGTCCATGGTGATCTGCTCGAAGCGGTTCGCGCGCAGCCGGTAGAGCCGCGAATCGCCCACGTGAGCGATCGAGACGCGGTCGTCGTAGAACAGGCAGGCCACCAAGGTGGTGCCCATGCCTTCGCACTGCGGCTGCGTTTGCGCGGTCTGATTGATGATCTTGTTGGCGCGATGAATGGCGTCGCGCAGCACGATCGTCTGGCGCATGAGGCCGGTGTTCGGCTCGATCTCGTTGCGCTTCTCTCGCTTGCATGCTTCCGTGACGAGTTCCACGACGGTCTTCACCGCGATCCCGCTCGCCACCTCGCCCGCGTTGTAGCCGCCCATGCCGTCCGCGAGCACCCACAGCCCGATGTCGGGCTCTGCGCCGATGGCGTCCTCGTTGTGGTCCCTTACCTTGCCGACGTCCGTGAGCTCGACGTGATGGAACTTGCCCTTGAGACTACTCATGCCGGCCGACCCCGCCCTCCGCTGGCTCGCAAGCGCCTCAGGCGAGCGCCGCCGCGCCCGCACGCAGCGCGGCAGCCATTTCCGCTCCGCTCGAGTAGCGGTCCGCCGGATCCTTGGCGAGCGCCCGGTCGACGATCTCGTCGATCAACGGAGGCAGATCGGGGCGAACTGCAGTGACGGCAGGATGCGGTTCGTTTGCAATCACGAACATGAGGTTCGTCATGGAGGCTCCGCGGAAGGGCAATTGGCCGGTCAGCAACTGGTATAGACTAACACCGAGTGCGAATAAGTCCGTGTGCCCGTTCACGTTTTTTCCTTCGACCTGCTCGGGCGACATGAAGGCGGGGGTACCCAGCACGATGCCGGTGCGAGTGCGGCTCGCATCGATCATTCTGGCGATACCGAAGTCGGTAATTTTCAGCGAGTCCGACGCGGAATCATACATAATGTTGGCGGGCTTGATATCCCTGTGGACCACGTTGTGACAGTGCGCGTAGTGCAGCGCATCCGCCGCGCGGCTCAATAGCTGCAGCACCGTCGGGGCGGGCAGGAGCGCCTCGGGGACCGCGAAATCCGACAGATGCCGGCCCCGCAGGTATTCCATGGCGATATACGCGAGCCCGTCCGTCTCGCCCACGTCGAAGATCGTTACGATGTTGGGGTGACTGAGCCGCCCCGCCGTCTCCGCCTCCCGCAGGAACCGCTCGCGGGCGTCGGCCACGTCGGCCGGCTCGAACTCCGCTTTGAGGTCCACCGCCTTGATGGCGACGATGCGGTTGATCTTGGAGTCGCGGCCCAGATAGACGTAGCCCATCGCCCCCCGCCCGATCGGCTCGAGCAGCTCGTAACGGTCGAGCATGGCGGGTAGCCGTACCGGCGGCTGCACGAGATGCTCGGTCGTCGGCCTCGGGCGCCCGCAACGCACGAGCCGTTGCGCCGCGTCGCGGAACCGGCCATCGATCTGCGCCACCCGGTAGTACACGTCAGCCGCCGCGCCGAGGTCGTCGGCCGCCTCGAGGGCGCGGCCGAGCCGGTAGAGCTCGTCGAGCAGGGCGGGGGTCGCGGGGACCTGGCGATAGAGTGTCCAGCTCTCCCCGAGCCGTCCGTCCGCCGCGGCGCGGCGGGCGGCTTTGAGGCGGGCGCGCGCCGGCCTCCGCCGCTCTCCGAGGGCTTCCGCCGCGCCCGTCGCGATCAGCAGCAGCGTCGGGGCGGTGACGGGCAGCCAGAGCCCCGCGAGCAGGAAGCCGCCGGCGCTGGCACCGATGAGCGCCGCGCCCCCGGCCGCGGCGGCCGGGAGCGCCATCGCGGACGGCACGAACGCCGCCGCACCGACGAGCGCGGCCGCGACGGCCCAGGGCAGCGCCGTCGCGAGCGGGCTCGCCCGCACGGCGCGTCCCTCCCGATAGCCCGCCACGGCGTGCGCCAGGAGCTCGTGGGCGCTCATCGGTCCGAGCGGCGTCGCGACGGGCGGACGATCTTCGCCCGCGATCAGCACCTTGCCGGCGACCCGCGCGGGCTCGGTGGCGACGTCGCCCGCGGTCGCGTGGGCGAAGCTCTCGGGGGCGTAGAAGCGCAACCAGCGTCGGCCGGCGCCGTCGGCGTGCCGGGCGGGGGGGCCGAGGGAGCCGGCCGTCTCGAGGCTCGCAGCGGCGAAGTAGGCGAGCGAGGGCGAGGGCTCCGCGGCGTCCAGGGCCGGCCAATCGTGACGCACGACGCCGTCGACGTCGGGCCGCAGCCACAGGTGGCCGCCGCGCGACCAGCCCGTGCGCTGCAGCCGCAGCTCCCCCACGGGGATGTCGACAGGGCCGAGCGCGAGCGCCCCGGCGGCGGACGGGGGCGGCTCGAGCGCGGTGGTGACGAGCAGCTTCGCCCCGTGCGCCTGGGCGATGGCCTCGAGCCCCGCGAGCTCGGCCGGCGACGCCAGCGAGACGAGCAGCATGTCGGCGGGCGCCTCGGGCGGATCGATCCGCGACCAGGCCGAGTACAGCAAGCCGTCGAGCCGCCCGGCGAGGTGCAGCGGCGGCAGGTAGCTCAAGGCGGCTGCCGCGACGCCTACGCCCACGGACCGGAGAAAGCGGCGCTGCAGTTGGCGAATGCGGAGCATGCGGAGCCGTCTCGCGAAGCGCCGCGAGTATGCCATCGGGACGGCGCGCGCCCCTGTGACCCAGGCACGTTTCCGGCAGAGCGCCGCCGGCGGGCCGCTTTCCGCTATGCTCGCGCGGTGGCGAAAGCGCGAACCGTGTACGTCTGCGACGGCTGCGGGGGCCGGCAGCCGAAATGGCAGGGTCAGTGCCCCGACTGCGGCGCCTGGAACACGCTGGTCGAGAGCGTGGAGGCGCCGGCGCGCGCGGAGCGGGCGGAACGGGCCCACTACGCGGGCGCCGCCGCGCTCACGCGGCTCGATCGCCTGGACGCGGGGCGGCTCGAGCGGCTCTCGAGCGGCCTCGGCGAGCTCGACCGGGTGCTCGGCGGAGGGCTGGTGCCGGGCTCGGTGGTGCTGATCGGCGGCGATCCCGGGATCGGCAAGTCCACCCTGCTGCTCAAGGCGGTCGCGAGCTTGGGCGAGCACTGCCGCGTCTGCTACGTGACGGGCGAGGAGTCGCTCGAGCAGGTGGGCCTGCGGGCGGCGCGGCTCGGCGTGGCGGCCGCGCCGGTGGAGCTCCTCGCGGAGACCTGCGTGGAGGCGGTGCTCGCGCGGCTCGAGCGCGAGCCCGGCGGCGTGCTCGTCATCGATTCCATCCAGACGCTGTACAGCGAGCAGCTGCAGTCCGCGCCGGGCTCGGTGGGCCAGCTGCGCGAGTGCGCCGCGCAGCTCGTGCGCTTCGCGAAGAGGCATCGCGTGGCCACGCTGCTCGTGGGGCACGTGACGAAGGAGGGCACGCTCGCGGGCCCGCGCGTGCTCGAGCACATGGTTGACGCGGTGCTCTATTTCGAGAGCGACGCGGGCAGCCGTTTCCGCATCATTCGCGCGGTCAAGAACCGCTTCGGCGCGGCGAACGAGATGGGCTTCTTCGTCATGACGGAGGAGGGCTTCCGCGAGGTGAAGAACCCGTCCGCGATGTTCCTCTCGCGGCGCGGCGCGCCGGTGCCCGGCAGCGTGACGCTCGTCACGCGCGAAGGCACTCGGCCGATGCTCGTGGAGGTGCAGGCGCTCGTCGACCCGAGCGGGCTCGCGTCGCCGCGGCGCCTCGCGCAAGGCTCCGACGGGCAGCGGCTCGCGCTGTTGCTCGCCGTGCTGCACCGGCACTGCGGGATCGCGCTCGGCGACCACGACGTGTTCACGAACCTCGTCGGGGGCTTACGCGTCTCGGAGACGGCGTCGGACCTCGCGCTCGCGCTCGCCATTGCGTCGAGCTTCCGCGAGCGGCCGGTGCCGGAGGACATCGCGGTGTTCGGCGAGGTGGGGCTCACGGGCGAGGTGCGGCCCGTGGCGTTCGGGGAGGAGCGCCTCGCCGAGGCCGCGAAGCACGGCTTCAAGCGCGCCCTCGTGCCGCGCGCCAACGTCCCGCGCCGGGCGCTCGCCATCGACCCGATCCCCGTCGACCGCCTCGCCGACGCCCTCGCCGTCCTGCCGTAGCGTGGCCGCCGCCGACGTTCGCGCGGTCGGCGTTCTCTCGATGACGCGGGTTTGGCGTTCTCCTCGCAACGCGGGTTCTGCGTCTGGCGTGGCGACGCGAATTGGACGTTCGCGCGGACGACGCGGTTTGGCGCTCGCGGTGAGGCGACGCGGCCTCCACGCGCACCGACGCCGCACCCACGCATATCGATGCGGGGTCCACGGACAGCGATGCGGTGCCTACGCGTTCAACCGCGCGCGACGCGCAGCGGCCGCTCTTCGTGCGTGTCGGGCACGACGGTCGCGGTGCCCGGCAGCCCGACGCGCACCTTCTTGATGGTGTGCTCGCCGACCGAGAGGATCGAGATCGGGTAGCCCGCCACGACGACCTCGGTGCCCGGCTCCGGGATGCGCTCGAGCTGCTCGAGGATCAGGCCGTTCAGCGTCTTCGGGCCGTCCGTCGGCAAGTTCCAGCCCATGAGCCGGTTCAGCTGCCGCACGTTGAAGCTCGCGTCGACGATGTAGCCGCGGTTGCCGTCCTCGACGATGCCGAAGTCCTTCGGGCTCGCGCCCTGGTCGAACTCGCCCACGATCTCGCGGATGATGTCCTGCGTCGTGACGAGCCCCTGCACGTCGCCGTACTCGTCCACGACGAACGCCGTGCGGCGCCGGTGCTGCTGGAACGCGAGCAGCTGCCGGTTCAACGGCGTGCCTTCCGGCACGAAGTAGGGCTCGCGCGTGTGCTCGAGCAGCAGCCGTTCGTTCAACGTGCCGCGCGCGAGCGCGGGCAAGAGATTGCGGACGCGCACCACGCCCACGATGTTGTCCACGTCGCCGCGGTACACCGGCAGCCGGTCGAAGTCGCTGTTCTGGATGAGCGCGAGGTTCTCCTCCCAGTCCCGCTCGAGGTCGATGCCGACGATCTCCTGGCGGGGGACCATGACGTCGTCCACCGTCATGGCGTCGAGGTCGAGGATGCTCAGGAGCATGCGCCGATGCCGGCGCGGCACCATGATGCCGGCCTCCGCCACTACGGTGCGCAGCTCGTCGGCGGAGAGCGAATGCGAGGCGAGCTGGTCGGGCCGCGCGCCGAGCAGCCGCAGCAGCCCGTTGGCGAGCAGGTTGATCAGCCACACGAGCGGGTAGGCCACCTTCAGCAGCGGGTAGTACACGAGGGCCGCCGGCAGCGCGAAGCGCGGCGGATTCAGGGCGGCGAGGGTCTTCGGCGCCACCTCGGCGAAGATCAGCACGACGAACGTGAGGATCAGCGTGGCGGCGAACACGGCCTGCTCGCCGTCGACGCGCAGCGCGATCACGGTCACGAGCGCGGCGGCCCCGATGTTGACGGCGTTGTTGCCGAGCAGGATGAGCCCGATCAGCCGGTCGGGGCGCTGGAGCAGCGTTTCAGCGAGGCGTGCGGCGCGGTTGCCCGACCGCGCGGCGTGCCGCAACCGGTACCGGTTGAGGCTCATGAGCGCGGTCTCTGTACACGAGAAGAAAGCCGAGAGGACGAGCAGGAAGATGGTGAGGCCGATCAGCAGGCCTATAGGAACGTCGTCGCTCAAAAACGGGGCACCTCCGGTGCTCAGGGTTCCCCGTAGAGTGCGGACCCCCGCCCGGGGTGTCAAGGACGCCCGTCCGGAAGCGCGAACCGGCGCGCCCGCCGGGGCGGGGAGGGCGGGCCGGCCGGCCCGTGCCCGCGCCCCCCGAGCGTGGTAGGCTGTGCCCCCCTCGAGGACCCCCGACGCCCATGTTCGATCAGCTGACCCGCCGCCTGACCGAGGCCGTCCAGCGCGTGACGGGCCGCGGCCGCATCACCGAGGAGAATATCGGCGAGACCGTCCGCGAGATCCGCATGGCGCTGCTCGAGGCGGACGTGGCCCTGCCGGTCGCCAAGGGCCTGGTGGACCGGGTCCGGGCGCGTGCGCTCGGCGAGGAGGTGGCGCGCAGCCTCAACCCGGGCCAGGCCTTCGTCAAGATCGTGCACGACGAGATCGAGGCGGTGCTCGGTGCGCCGAGCCCGATCTCGCAGAAGGGCCGGCCCACGGTCATCCTGCTGGTCGGCCTGCAAGGCGCCGGCAAGACCACCTCGGCGGGTAAGCTCGCCCGCTACCTCGCGAAGCAGCCGAGCGAGGTGCTGCTCGTGAGCACGGACGTCTACCGCCCGGCGGCGCGGGAGCAGCTCGCGAAGCTCGCGGCCGACCTCGGCGCCGGCTACCACGACTCCGGGGAGCGCGAGCCCGTGGCCATCGCGCGGGCGGCGCTCGAGGCCGCGCGCCGGCGGGGGAGCCGCTGGCTCATCGTCGACACGGCCGGGCGGCTCCACGTGGACGCCGAGATGATGGACGAGGCGCGCGCGCTGCATGCGGC
>DATCLY010000094.1:0-3211 GCA_036563665.1 Gammaproteobacteria bacterium | reverse complement strand
CGTGAAGCGGGCACTGTGGACGTGTCCGCGTGGAGGACAGATGGACACGTACACTCTTTCGCAAGCGTCAACGTCAAGCGTGAGTCGCGGAGACGGTAAACCGCGCCGGCGACTGCGCACCGTTGAGGAGAAGACGAAGATCGTGCAGGAGACGCTGGCGCCAGGCGTCTCCGTCGCAGAGGTCGCACGCCGACACGGCTTGAACGCGAACCTGTTGTTCAACTGGCGCCGTCAGTACCAGCAGGGCGTGCTGGAGAGCCGCACGCGGCAGCCACGCGCCGTGAAGCTACTGCCGATCCGGAGGCCTACCTTCGATACGTGCTAGGCCGCATCGCCGAGCATCCGGTCAACCGTGTTGCCGAGCTCCTGCCGTGGAATATCGCCGGCTCGCTCAGCGAGCGGACGACCACCGCAGCCTAAACTGTCAATACGGCCTCGGCCGGACGCTTACGCTTCACCAGCCCGAACATGTTGGCGTACTGCGGCCCTGCACGTGACTCATGAAGATCTTCTGCGACGGCGTGAGGAAGGGGAAGCGTTCGGTCAGCGTGCGCTCGTCGGGCACGGGACTTCTCCGTGAAGTCGAGCTCGCGGCCGCGGATCACGTCCCGGTCGATGTCCCAAGTCACGCGCTTCGACACCGCGCGGCAGAGCGCGAACCCACACGGCCGCGACCACGGGCGGTCAGGCGCTCACGCCGAGCAAGAGACCCTCAGCCCTGGAGCGGCGCGACGAACCGGTACCCGTGCCCGTGCACGGTCTTGATGATCGCCTGCCGCTGCGAGTCGTCGCCCACGGCCCGCCGCGCCTTCATCACGCACCGCGTCAGGGCGCTCTCGGTGAGGATCATCCGCGGCCAGATCGCCTCCTGCAGCTCGTCCTTCGAGACGGCGCGGTCGCGATGCTCGACGAGATAGAGCAGCATGTCGAACGCGCGGTGCTCGATCGGGACGAGCTGCCCGTCGCGCCGCAGCTCACGTGCGCGGCTGTCGAGCACGCAGCGGCCGAAGCGGTAGACGCCGTTCGTCGCCAGGGAACCTCCGGCCAAGGCGCTCGGCTGGGCCGCCGTCTGCGCCCCCGCACCGCCCTCGGATGCCGGCACCTCGGCCACACCCGTGAACTCGACGATCTCCCGGCAGAACACCGGCCACGCCGGGCTCGACGCGAGCGTGATGTGGTTGTCGTCGTCCAGCGGCACGAGCCGGGCGTTCGGGATGCCGGCGGCGAGCGCGCGGCCCAGCGCGAACGGGATCGCGGCGTCGCCCTTGGAGTGCAGCACCAGCGTGGGCTGCGTCACCTGCGCGAGGCGCTCCCGCACGTCGAGCGCCTGGAACGCGCGATAGAGCTTCGCCGCGAGCTCGGGGCTCGCGGATCGGCGCTGCAGCTCGTTGAACCAGTTGCGCTGCTCCTCCGTGGCGTTCGGGATGAAGAGCGACGTGAAGAGCTGGCGGAACGCCGGGTTGCTCTGCCCCCAGCCCGTCTCGATGAGCTGCTCCAGCGCCTCGCGCTGCTCGCGCGGGATGAAGGCGCCGCTCGGGAATGTGCCGCACAGGATCAGCCGGCGCACGCGCTCGGGGTGGCGCACCGCGTACTCGATGGAGATGGGGCCGCCCTGCGAGAGCCCGAAGAGGTCGAACTGCTCGAGCCCCAGCGAGTCCACGATCACGTCGAGGTCGCTCACCCAGGTGTCGAGGTCCAGGCCCTTGTCGGTCCAGTCCGAGAGGCCGCTGCCGCGCTCGTCGTAGCGGACGACGGTGAAGTGTCGCGCGAAGAACTCCACCATGTGCCGCCATACGGGGCTCTCCCACGCATAGTCCAGGTGCGTGAGCCAATGGGCGGTCCAGACGAGGGGAGGGCCGTCGCCGTAGACGGCGTAAGCGAGCCGGACTCCGTCCGGAGCCGTGGCGAAGCGTACCGGAGGTGTCCGCATCTCGGGGGCGACCTGCTCGTCGACGGGCGTTCGTCGGGGCCCCAGAGGGCGGGCCGGCAGCACTCGATGTAACCTGCGGCTCGCCGGCCAGTCAAGCACCGGGCAGGAGGGAAATTCATGCGCGCGAGTGCAGTCGCCGCTGCGCGAGGAGTACGCGCCCTACGAGCGCGACTTCGTCGTCGTGCAGTGGGACCCGCGCGGCTCGGGCCTCTTGACCCACCCGCAAGAGTTCCTCGACGCGCTCGCCGCCACGCTCGCCGACGTGGTCGGCCTGTCGCCGCGGCAGGAGTGAGCCCGGATCAGCGCCAGCCGAGCTCGGGCGCGACGTACTTGAGGATCGACTCGATGACGTGCGCGTTGTAGTCCACGCCGAGCTGGTTCGGGATGGTGAGCAGCAGCGTGTCCGCCTCGGCGATGGCCTCGTCGGCCGCGAGCTCCTTCACGAGCACGTCCGGCTCCGCCGCGTAGGTGCGGCCGAACACCGCGCGCGTGCCGGGCTCGATGAAGCCGAAGTAGTCCTGGTCCTCAGCCCGGCCGCCGAAGTAGCGGCGGTCCTCGTCGCTCACGATGGCGAAGATGCTGCGGCTCACCGACACGCGCGGCTCGCGCGCGTGGCCGGCCTCTTTCCACGCCTCGCGGAACGCCCGGATCTGCGCCGCCTGCTGCACGTGGAGGGGGCGGCCGTCCTCGTCGAACTTGAGCGTGGAGCTCTGCAGGTTCATGCCGAGCCTCGCGGCCCACACGGCCGTCGCGTTCGTGGCCGAGCCCCACCAGATCCGCTCGCGCAGGCCCGGGGAGTAGGGCTCCAGGCGCAGCAGGCCCGGCGGGTTCGGAAACATCGGCCGCGGGTTCGGCTGCGCGAACCCTTCGCCGCGCAGCAGCTCGAGGAACACCTCGGCGTGGCGGCGCGCCATGTCCTGGTCGGTCTCGCCCTCTGCGGGCGCATAGCCGAAATAGCGCCAGCCGTCGATGACCTGCTCGGGCGAGCCGCGGCTGATGCCGAGCTGCAGGCGGCCGCCGGCGATCACGTCCGTGGCGCCCGCCGTCTCCGCCATGTACAGCGGGTTCTCGTAGCGCATGTCGATGACGGCCGTGCCGATCTCGATGCGCTTCGTCTTCGCGGCCACCGCCGCCATCAGTGGAAACGGCGCGCCGATCTGGCGCGCGAAGTGATGCACGCGGTAATACGCGCCGTCGGCGCCGAGCTCCTCGGCCGCGACGGCGAGCTCGATGGATTGCAGGTACGCGTCCGCTCCCGACCGCGTCTGGGAGTGCGGCGAG
>DATCLY010000091.1:0-15460 GCA_036563665.1 Gammaproteobacteria bacterium | reverse complement strand
GATCGCGGCTGGAAAGCCGCTCCCACAGGCTGCGTTCAACGGGTGTGCTGCGTGCGGAACGGCTTCGATCCGGGGGTGCGTCGGCCTTCGGGGCGCCGGCCGGTGCCCTTCGGCTGGAAGCGCGGCACGAGGTGCTCCTTGCCGTTGCCGATCAAGTCCTCGCGGCCCATGCGGCGCAGCGCGGCCCGCAGCATGGGCCAGTTCTCGGGATCGTGATACCGCAGGAACGCCTTGTGGAGCCTCCGCACCTTGAGGCCCTTCGGCACCACCACGTCCTCCGAGTCGCGCGTCACCCGGCGCAGCGGGTTCTTGCCGGAGTGGTACATCGCCGTGGCGGTGGCCATCGGCCCCGGCAGGAACGCCTGCACCTGATCCGCGCGGAAGCCGTTGCGCTTGAGCCAGAGCGCGAGCTCGAGCATGTCCTCGTCCGTCGTGCCGGGGTGCGCGGCGATGAAGTAGGGGATGAGGTACTGCTCCTTGCCCGCCTCCCTCGAGTAGCGGTCGAAGAGCTTCTTGAACCGATAGTACGCGCCGATGCCGGGCTTCATCATCTTCGAGAGCGGGCCTTCGGAGATCGCCTCCGGCGCAATCTTGAGATAGCCGCCGACGTGGTGCTGCGCGAGCTCCTTCACGTACTCCGGCGACTCCACCGCGAGGTCGTAGCGCACGCCCGACGCGATCAGCACCTTCTTCACGCCCGGCACCTCGCGCGCCCGGCGGTAGAGCCGCACGAGCGGCGAATGGTTCGTGTCGAGGTTCGGGCAGATCTGGGGATACACGCACGACGGGCGCCGGCAGGAGGCCTCGATCGTGCGGCTCTTGCACGCGAGGCGATACATGTTCGCCGTCGGCCCGCCGAGGTCGGAGATCACGCCCGTGAAGCCGGGCACGGTGTCGCGGATGGTCTCGATCTCGCGGATGATCGAGTCTTCGCTGCGGCTCTGGATGATGCGGCCTTCGTGCTCGGTGATGGAGCAGAACGTGCAGCCGCCGAAGCAGCCGCGCTGGATGGTGACCGAGAAGCGGATCATCTCGTAGGCCGGGATGCGCGCGTCGCCGTAGGCCGGGTGCGGGCGGCGCGTGTACGGCAGCTCGTACACGCCGTCCATCTCCGCGGTCGTGAGGGGGATCGGAGGCGGGTTGAGCCACACGTCCTGCGTGCCGTGCCGCTGCACGAGGGCGCGGGCGTTCCCGGGGTTCGCCTCCATGTGCAGGATCCGGGAGGCGTGCGCGTAGAGCACGGGGTCGGCCGCCACCTGCTCGTAGCTCGGCAGGCGGATGTAGCTCCTCTCGCGATCCGCGGTGGGCACCTGGCGCGCGAAACGCACGACGCGCACCCCGACCTCGGTCGTGCTCGTGCGCGGCGGGCGGCGCTCGGGCGCCATCGCGTACGGGTCGGGATGCGGGTCTACCGGCCCCGGCTCGTCGAGCTGCGTGGAGTCGATCTCCGTCCAGCCGGCCGCGGCGCGCGAGCCCACGAACGCCGTGCCGCGCACGTCCACGATGTCCTCCGGCCGCTGGCCCGCGGCCAGGCGGTGCGCGATCTCGACGATCTGCCGCTCGCCGTTGCCGAACACGAGCAGGTCCGCGCGCGCGTCGAGCAGGATCGAGCGGCGTACCTTCTCCTGCCAGTAGTCGAAGTGCGCGATGCGCCGCAGGCTCGCTTCGATGCCGCCCACGATGATCGGCACGTCCGCGAACGCCTCCCGCAGCCGCTGCGCGTACACGATCACGCTGCGGTCGGGCCGGCGGCCCGCCACGCCCCCGGGCGTGTAGGCGTCGTCGCTGCGGATGCGCCGGTCCGCCGTGTAGCGGTTCACCATCGAGTCCATGTTGCCGGCCGTCACGCCGAAGAAGAGCGTGGGCGCGCCGAGCCGCTCGAAGTCCGCCGTGGAGCGCCAGTCGGGCTGCGCGATGATGCCCACGCGGAAGCCCTGCGCCTCGAGCACGCGGCCGATCACGGCCATGCCAAAGCTCGGGTGATCGACGTAGGCGTCGCCGGTCACGATGATCACGTCGCAGCGGTCCCAGCCGAGCGCGTCCATCTCCTCGCGCGACATCGGCAGGAACGGGGCCGGCGTCAGCCGGTGCGCCCAATACTTGCGGTAGCCGAAGAGCGGCGGCGCGGTGAGCGGTGCGAGTGGGCTCGGGGCGGATGGCATTCGGGATATGTGGGCCGGCTCGGCCGGCTCATCGGAAGGCTTCAGGCCCGCCAGCGTAACACTTCCTTCGCCCGCGGGCAGGCGCCGCGGCCGGCGGCTGCCCGCGTGGCGTGGCCGCCCCACGCGGTTGAGTTGCCGCGCGAGCGTGGGTTAGTGTCGTGAGCGCGGCGGCAAGGGTCGCAGCCGCCGGCGAACTCGATGGGAGGCGACATGCAGGACGAACACCTCTCCGCCTTCGGCGAGGAGCAGCCCGCGCCGCGCTCGCAGCTCGAGGAGAACCTGCGGCGCGGCTCCACGTGGCTGCGGCTCGCCTTCATGCTCGTGATGATCTTGCTCTATGGCGTCTCGCGCGTCGTGGCGGCCGTCGTGGTCGTGCTGCAGTTCGGTTTCGTGCTGTTCACGGGCTCGCCCAACCCGCGGCTGCTCGAGCTCGGCCAGTCGCTCGCCACGTACACGTATCAGCTGATCCGCTACCTCACGTTCAACAGCGACGAGCGGCCGTTCCCGTTCGACCTGGATTGGCCGTCGGGGCGGTCGGAGCCGTGAGGTCGCTGAAGGTCCGCGCCTAGCTAGCGCCCGGCCCGGGCGACGCGCTCGCTGGCCGCCGAGACGTACTGGCTCCACCCCCGCGTGTCCTGCGGCTCGCCCGTGGCGAGCCAGGCGAACACCACGCTGTGCCAGAGCACGCGTTGCACGTACTCGCGGGTCTCGTTGAAGGGGATGTTCTCGATCCAGATGTCGGTCTCGATCGGCTCGAGCGGCAGCCAGCGCTCCACGGCCGCGGGGCCCGCGTTGTAGGCCGCGAGTGCGACGATGGTCTGCCCGCCGAAGCGCTGCTCGAGGCTCTTGAGATAGGCCGCGCCCAGGCTCAGGTTGCGCGCGGGGTCGCGCAGGTCGTCCGCCTTGGGCGCGACCGAGCCGTTGCGCCGCGCCACGAGCTCCGCCGTGGCGGGCTTGAGCTGCGCGAGCCCCACGGCGCCCGCGGGCGACACCGCGTCGGGGCGATAGAGGCTCTCCTGCCGCACGAGGCCGTAGAGCAGCGGCACCTCGATGCCCTGCGCCTTTGCCGCCGACTCCACCTCGCGATCGAACGGCCGCGGATAGAGCAGCGCGTAGTCGAAGAACACGCGCTGCCGCGTGGCGGTGGCGATCGCGATGTCGTGCCAGCCCCAGTCCGCGGCGAGGTGGATGGCCTGCGTGCGCGCGTCCTCGTCGAGCTGGGCCAGGCCGGCCAGCCACTCGGTCGCCGCCTCGGGCCGCATCCCGACGAGCAGCAGCTCGCGGGCGCGCACGAGGAACTCGTGGTCCCCGAGCGCCTCGAGCAGCGCGTCGTCACGGGGCAGCGGGTCGAGGTGCGGCTCCACGCGCCGGCCGAGCCGGGCGGCCGCTTGAGCGGAGTAGTAGTTGTCGCGCGGCAGGATCGACTCGTAGAGCGCGGCCGCCGCTGCGAGATCGCCGCGGCGCTCGGCGGCACGGCCGGCCCAGTAGCGCCAGCGGGGCGTGGCGCGCTCCGCGTCCGACATCGCGGCGATGGCCGCTTCCGCGGTGTCCCAGTCGCCGTGCCACAGCGCGGCGCGCACCCGCCAGGCGAGCGTGTAATCGTCCCGCGCTTGCGTGGCCTCGAACTGCGCGAGCGCCTCGGGCCGGCGGTCCCAGGCGAGGCCGAGGGCGAGCGCCTGCCGCAAGCCGTCGGCCTCGGCGGCGTCCAGTCGGCGGGCCGCGAGCAGCGGCTCGAAGCGCTCGAGCGCGGCGGCCGGGTCGCTGCGCGCGAGCCGCGTCCAGCCGTCGAGCAGCGCCTCGGGCAGCACGGGCGTCGAGGGCGAGGCGATGAGCGCGTCGATGGCTGCGACGGGCCGCCGGATCAGCTCGGCCCAGGTCAAGAGCGGAGCCGCCCGCTCGGCCGGCAGCCGTTTCGCCACCACCTTCGCGAACTCCGGCTGCCCCGCCTCGAGCAGCAAGTGCACGCGCCGCTCCACGAGATCGTCCGTCAGCCCGCCGGTGGCGCGCAGCCACTCGAACACCGGCTCGCAGTCGGGCGGCAGGCGGCGCGGCGTGAGCCAGCGATTCACCGCGTCCGTCACGAGCGCCTTGCGATCCTCGGCCGTGCCGTGCGCGATGCGCGCGCGGAGCCACCGGCACTGGAGCGAAGCGTCTGCCGCCTCTGCGCGGTAGTGCTCGATCAGCGGCTCGGCCAGGTCGCGGCGCGCCAGGCTCTCGAGCCACGCGCGGCGCAGCCGCCGGCCCACGGGCTCACCGTCGTGCCGCTCGAGGAACTCGCGCGCCTGCTCGTCGACGTCCAACCAGCCGCCGCGCGCAGCGCGCAAGGCGTGCTCGAGCCGCGCGGCCTGGAGATAGGGGTAGAGGGGATAGCGCCGCAGCGCGCGGCTGTCGTGGTGGTCGCCGGCGCCGGCGTTCTTGTAGGCGGCCAGGAACTCCGCGCGCGCAACTGCGTGCTCGTCCTCCGCGCCAAGCGCGCCCGGCGCCGCGAGGAGCCAGGCGGCGAGCGCGGACGCGAGCAGCCGTCTCATCGGGCCGGCGGACGCATGACTCACCACCGGCCGGATTCTAGGAGCCTTACCGGGTTATGGCCAATTGTCGCCGCGCTCAGCGCGCGGCGCCGGCCCGAGGCTTGAGATACGAGAGCGGCAGCGCCGTGGTGTCCACGGCCTTGCGCAGCACGAACGACGAATGCACGCCGATGACGCCGTCGATGCGCGTGATCTGGTTCAGCAGGAAACGCTGGTAGTCGTCCATGCTCGGCACGACGACCTTGAGCTGGTAGTCGGCCTCCTGGCCGGTGATGAGGTAGCACTCCTGCACCTCGGGATGGGCGCGCACGGCGGCCTCGAATTGCGCGAACCGCTCCGGGGTGTGGCGGTCCATTCGAATATGGATGAGCACGGTGAGGCCGAGGCCGAGCTTCTGCGCGTCGAGCCGGACCACTCGCTCGCGGATGATGCCGTCCTCCTCGAGCTGACGGATGCGCCGGGAGCAGGGCGAGGGCGAGAGCCCCACCCGCTCCGCGATCTGCTGGTTGCTCGCGCCGCCGTCGGCCTGCAGCTCCGCGAGGATCTTGAGGTCGTAGCCGTCGAGGTCTGTCATGGCAGCGGCAGATTATTGCTGCCGGAAGCTAAAGTAAAGCTGGTTTTTGCGCCAACGGCCCGCCGGAAGGGCCAAAAAAGTCAAAAATGGCGCCGCCGATGGCATAGAATGGCACCACTCCTTTCTCTCGGGAATCGACCATGACCGCGTTCGACCACCGCAAGTACCGGCCCTACCGACCCTTGGAGCTCAAGGACCGCACCTGGCCGGACCGCATGATCACCCGCGCGCCGGACTGGTGCAGCGTGGACCTCCGGGACGGCAACCAGGCGTTGCCGCAGCCGATGTCCGTGCGGAAGAAGCTCGAGCTCTTCGAGCTCCTGGTCGAGCTCGGCTTCCGTGAGATCGAGATCGGCTTCCCGTCCGCGTCGCAGACGGAGCTCGAGTTCACGCGCCGTCTCATCGAGGAGGACCGCATCCCCGACGGCGTCACCGTGCAGGTGCTGACACAGGCGCGCCGCGAGCTCATCGAGCGCACGTTCGAGGCGCTCCGCGGGGTGAAGCGCGCCATCGTGCACGTCTACAACTCCACCTCGCCCGTGCAGCGCGAGCAGGTGTTCCGCGCGTCGCGCGAGGAGATCATCGGCATCGCGGTGAACGGCGCCCGCTGGCTCAAGGAGTGCGCGGCCGCCCACCCCGGCACCGAGTGGACGTTCCAGTATTCGCCCGAGAGCTTCTCGGGCACGGAGCCCGACTACGCCGTGGAGGTCTGCAACGCCGTGCTCGACGTATGGCGTCCGGACAAGGGCCAGCCGGTGATCGTCAATCTGCCGGCCACGGTGGAGATGACCACGCCGAACCTGTTCGCCGATCAGGTGGAGTACTTCTGCCGTCACGTGCGCTATCGCGACGCGATCCGCGTGAGCCTGCACACGCACAACGATCGCGGCTGCGCCGTGGCGGCCGCGGAGCTCGGGCTCCTCGCGGGCGCGGACCGCATCGAGGGGACGCTCTTCGGCAACGGCGAGCGCACCGGCAACATGGACATCATCACGATGGCCATCAACATGTACTCGCAGGGCGTGGATCCGCGCCTCGACCTGTCGAACATGGCGCGCATCATCGACGTCTACAAGCGCTGCACCGACATGCCGGTGCACCCGCGGCATCCCTGGGCGGGCGAGCTCGTCTACGCCGCCTTCTCGGGCAGCCATCAGGACGCGATCCGCAAGTCGATGGCGTACCACCGCGAGCACGGGCTCACGACCTGGGGCGTGGCCTATCTGCCGATCGATCCGCGCGATCTGGGCCGCCGCTACGAGGAAGTGGTGCGCATCAACAGCCAGTCCGGCAAGGGCGGCGTGGCGCTCGTGCTCGAGCGCGACCACGGCATCACGTTGCCGAAGTGGCTGCACCCGGCCGTGAGCCGCGTGGTGCAGGCGCACGCGGACCGCACCGGCGAGGAGGTGCCCTCCCGGGAGGTGCGCGCACTGTTCGAGTCGGAGTTCCTGGCCGTGCCGGACGGCTGGCGGCTCGTGGGCTACGACCTGCGCTCCGAGACGCATCGCACGACGGGACGCTTCCGCCTGGCCGCGGCCGCGGGCGGCGAGATCACGCTCACGGGGTCGGGTCAGGGCCTCGTCGAGGCGCTGATCGACGCGGTGAACCGTCAGTTCGGCGTAGCCGTGCGGGTGGTGGCGTTCGACGAGCACGCGCTCTCGCCCGGCACGGAGGCCAAGGCGCTCGCCGCCGTGAGCGTGGAAGTGGGCGGGGAGCAGGGCGTCGCCTGCTGCATCGACGAGGACACCTCGCAGGCCACGCTGCAGGCCACGCTGTCGGCGGTGGGACGCGTGCTCGGCCGCGTCGCCGAGCAGCCGGCGGCGGCGCGCACGGCGCAGGCCGGCTGACCGTGCCCCGCGGAGCCCGAATCCCGTGACCAGGAACGGCGAATCTGCCGTCGTCGTCGGCGCGGGGCCGGGCCTGGGCACGGCGCTCGCACGCGCGTTCGCGGCCGAGGGCTTCACCGTGGTCGCGGCCGCGCGCACGCCGGAGCCCATCCAGGCGCCCGCGGGCGGCGGCCGCATCGTGCCGTTCGCCTGCGACGCCACGGTGCCCGCCGAGGTCGAGCGCCTGTTCACCGCGGCCGAGAACGACCACGGCCCGCTGCACGTGGCCGTGTTCAACGCCGGCGTCTTCGAGCGCGGGCACGTCGTCGACACGGCGCCCGAGGACTTCGAGCGCTGCTGGCGCGTGGGCTGCTTCGCGGGTTTTCTCGTCGGCCAGGCCGCGGCGCGGCGCATGCTCCCGCGGGGCGCGGGCACGATCCTCTTCACGGGCGCCACCGCCTCGCTGCGCGGCGGCGCGGGGTTCGTGAACCTCGCCTCGCCGAAATTCGCGCTGCGCGCCGTGGCGCAGAGCATGGCGCGGGAGCTCGGGCCGCGCGGCATCCACGTGGCCCACGTCATCGTGGACGGGCAGATCCGCTCGCCGCGCTACGAAGGCCTCGTCGCGGAGCGCGGCCCGGACTCGCTGCTCGAGCCGGACGCCATCGCGGCGCAGTACGTGGCGCTCCATCGCCAGCACAGGAGCGCCTGGACCCACGAGCTCGACCTGCGGCCCTGGGTGGAGAAGTTCTGAGCACCCCGAAAAAAAAGCCCGGCGTCCGGCCGGGCAATCTCTCAGGGGAAACCGTTTAGAAGAGCGAACAAACTCCGATACTGGCGGCCAGTATCGTCCCCCGGGCGCCCGGCGCCCGTGACCGGCTTCACACGTTTGACATAAGAGCGCGTGACGCGCCGCCGATTTTCGTAAATCGGCTATCCGGCGGCTCCGGGCCGCCCGCGGCTAGGCCGTGGGGTACGGCTGCGTGAGCCGGTACTTCGGATTCTTCTCGAGCCACGCCGCGAGCCGCTCGCGCCGCGACAGCGCCACGGGGATGAACTGGAGCGCCTGCTCGAGGCGCTCGTTCGGCTCGGCGCAGCTGAACCGGAGGAACCCCGCGCCGGCTTCGCCGAAGCACTCGCCGCCGAGGCACGCGATGCCGAAGGCGTCGTCGGCACCTTCGAGAAGGTACAGCGCGAGGCCGTGGCTCGTGACGCCGAGCTCGTTGCAGACCGGCGCCACGTTCGGGAACACGTAGAACGTGGCGGTGGGCTCGAGCGTGGTGAAGCCGTCGATGCGGTTCAGCCCCTCGGTGAGCAGCATCACCTTGTCGCGGAACTTGCGCATCGTGGCGTCGCGTTCCTCCGAGTCCCGCTCGAGCGCGGCTACGCCCGCGAGCTGCACGATGGGCGGCGTGCACGAAAGCGTGGTGTTGATCATCTTGGCCGTCGCGTCTGCCACCTCGGCCGACGCCACGGCGAAGCCGAGCCGCCAGCCGCTCATGCTGTAGGACTTGCTGAACGTGTAGGCGGCCATGCACTGCTCGAGCATGCCGGGCTCGGCGAGCAGCGAGCGATGCGTGCCGCGCCACACCATGTGGCAGTACGGCTCGTCGCTGAACACGGCCACGTCGCGGCCGCGCACGAGGCTCGCGATGGCCCGCAAGTCGTCGGCGGTGGCGACGCCGCCCGTGGGATTGTGCGGGGAGTTCAGGAAGAGGGCCCGGGGCGAGGGATCGGTCGCGAGGAACCGCTCGATCTCCGCCACGTCCGGCCGGAACTCCTGCGATTGCCGCAGCGGCACGAGCACGGCGCGCGCGCCCCGGCGCTCGATGTTCGGAATGTAGGTCGGGAAATAGGGGCTGAACACGAGCACGCCGTCGCCCGGGTTCAAAAACGCTTCGCAGAAGAACTGCTCGAACACCTTCGCGCCCGGCCCTACCACGATGTTCTCCGGCTCCGCGGGGATGTCGAACTCGCGCCGCACGAACGCGGCGGCCGCGCGGCGGAACTCGGGGATGCCGGGCGACGGGCAGTAGTGCGACTGGTTGTTCTCGATCGCCGCGATGCCGGCGGCGCGAGCCGAGGCGGTGCTGTCGAAGGGACTGTCGCCGATCTCGAGCTCCACCACGTCCTTGCCCGCGGCTTTGAGGCTGCGCGCCATGGCGAGCACGGTGAAAGCGGTTTCGACGGTGAGGGATTGGGCGAAGCGGCTCAGAGTCACGGTCACGGGGTCACCTTCAACAGCAAAGGCGCCGGCGCGATCTCGAAGCGGCCCGTTCGTCGCGAGCCTCGCACGCCGTGCGCGGGGGGTTGCTCGGGCAGGCGAGCATAGCACGGCGCGCCCCGCGGCGGCCCGGGGGCGTCGCCGGGTGCCGCTCCGCGCCGGCCGCGATTCGGGTATCTTAGGCGGGCTTCCGAGAGGGGGGATGAAAGCAGGCGCACGACCACCGGCGGGCCGCCTCGGCCACGCCCGCGCGGTCGTGCGCGCGTGAGCAGTGGGGAACCTCGCAGGAGAGAACGAATGATCGGCTACGTTACTTTGGGCACGAACGACCTCGAGCGGGCGGCCAAGTTCTACGACGAGCTCCTCGCCGAGCTCGGCGCCAAGCGATACATCGAGACCGAGAAGCTCATCGCCTGGTCGGCGGGCCAGGACAAGCCGGGGCTGGGCGTCATCAAGCCGTACGACGGCAAGCCCGCCACCGTGGGCAACGGCTCGATGGTGGCGCTCGCCGTGGATTCGCCGGAGAAGGTGCAGAAGCTGCACGCCAAGGCGCTCGCGCTCGGCGGCAAGGACGAGGGCGCGCCCGGCAAGCGCTTCGGCAACTTCTACGCCGCCTACTTCCGCGATCTCGACGGCAACAAGCTCAACGCGTTCTGCTTCACGGCGGATTGACAGGCGCGTGACCGCGGAAGCGGCGAGGCCGCTTCCGCGCCCTCCGCGGAGGGATTTCCTGAACTATTCTCATTACGGAAACGTTTCCGCGGAAGCGCGGAATCGTGCCCCGCCGCGGTCGTGATGGGGACGGAGGTCCGGCGCGTGGAGTCGGTTCGCGTGCTGACGTGTGCCGCGGACCGGCGCCCGCCCTGGCACGACGGCGCGCCGCCCGCACCCGGCGCGAGCGTCCTCGTCGCGGCCGACGCGCCGCGCGCCCGGGCGCCTGACCGGCGCGGCGCAATGCGATCCGCATCGGCGTCCTTCATCGTGCGCCAGCCGAGATCCGACGAGCGCGCCGGTCTCATTGCCCGCGCAACGGTGAGGGGAACCCGCAGTGCGAGAAGCGTCGCGGAGTGGCTTGTTAGAATCATCGCCTGCAGAGGCACGTAGGCCCGTTTTTCCGGAGAGCTCGACGTCCATGGCTGCGATTCGACCCATCCGCCTGCTCGCGCTGGCCGCCCTGCTGGGCGCGCCCGGGGCATACGCCAGCGAGCTGCAGGGCGATGCCGCCCGCGGCGAGCAAGTGTTCATGAGCAGCGGCTGCCCCGCCTGCCATGCCGTGACGAACGAAGATACTGGGAAAGTGGGTCCGAATCTGGTCGGCGTCGTGGGGCGCAAGGCCGGCACCACGCCGAGCCTTCTGGTCACGCAGAGTCTGAAGAATTACGGCGTGATCTGGACGGCCGAGACGTTGGACGAATTCCTCGCCAACCCGAGCGCCGTGGTGCCCGGCACGGCGATGGGCGGCATTCTCACCGATCCGCAGCAGCGCGCCGACGTGATCGCCTATCTCTCCACGCTGAAGGAGTGACGCCGGCGGCGATACGGGCGCCCGTTCGTCACGCCTCGCAAACAAGAAAGCCCCCGGCCTTGGGCCGGGGGCTTCTGTTCACCCGTACGGGTTCCGCTTACCGGCTGACCTGGACGACGGTTCCGGTGTTCGGCGCGCCGGTGCCGGGGTCACCCTTCGAGACCACCTTCACCCAGAGCGCGTCGTCGCCCTTGAAGTAGGATGTCTCGGTGGCTGCGCGCAGCGCATCCAGGCTGCTCTGCGCCGTCCCCGTGGCCGCGGTGGTGAATCCAGGCAACTCGAAGATCACCCACGAGCCGGCATCGAGCTCCGTCACGTTGAGGTTCAGGGTCGGCCGTTCGGTGGTGACCTTGATCTCGGTGCCGGCTCGAATGTTGGTGGTGTTCACGGTGTAGTCCTTGCCGTTGCGGCTCAGAACCACCGGCGGCTGGGGAGGTCCACCGAAACCTCCGGCCCCCTGCGGAGCGGAACCGCCGGAGCCGGCCGCTCCCGCGGGACGACCAGCCGCGCCGGAGGCACCGCCCGCCTGGCCGGCAGGTGCGCCCGTAGCCGCTGACGCGCCGGAACGCGCCGCACCCGCACCGCCGGCTCCTGCGGCGCCCGCGCCCTGACCGCCGCCCAACCCGCCGAACGCGCCGGGGGCGTTGAACGAGAGGCGCCCGATATCGCCCGTGCACACGGCGGCGTTCCAGCTCGGCTTCACCTCGCAGGCCGTCTCGTCGAACGCGATGCTGTCGTTGACGCCGTCGTGGATGAGGATGAAGGAGTTCGGGACGCCGCCGACCGAGCCGTCCTTGTCGCGGATCACGGCGCTCTTGTAGGCCACGCTGGTGAAATTGTCGTTGCCCCACTTGCGCTCCAGCGGCGGGAAGTACACCGGCTTCGCGTCGACGAACTTCGCGCCCTCGATGGCGTTATTCGAGCTCACGCCGAAGCTCGTAAACAGCAGCCAGGAGACCGCTCCGGTCTTGCGCGTGGCGTTGTCCTCGTAGTTCACGAACGTGACGTTCTCCACGTCGTGACGGTAGTCGTAGTACTCGTAGCCGCGGATCGGGAAGTCCGGCAGCTGCGGCTTCGGCAGGCTGCGGCCGTACTTCTTTTCCGCTTCCGTGCTGGGGTTGCCGACGTTCTCGGTCTCGCCCACGAACAGCGAGTCGACGACCTTGGACGTATAGGCGTAACGTCCGAACGCGCCGGACGCGTGCGTGAAGCCCATCGCGTTGTCGGCGAGCTTCAGATTCCGGAACAGATGCATCTCGCCGCGGCCCCAGATGCCGCCGTTGCGGTTCTTGTAGGCCGTGAGGTCCTCGAAGACCGACTCGAGCACGTTGCTGTTCGGGTCGGCGGGATTCTCGAGGGCGATATGCGAGCTGCCGGTGACGCCGAACGTGTTGTCGGGGTTGAAGTTCCGGTCGAACATGAAGCCATCGTAGTTCGAGTGGGCCACGTTGCCCTTGAATTCGCGGATCGGCATTCGGCGCGGCCACGTGTTCGCGCTGATCTCCGTGCCGAGGAACTGGCCGTTCGGATGCTCCGGCAGCGACATCCAGAAGCCGTTCGCATCCGAGCCCGCGGCCACGTTGTCCCTATAGACGTTGTCCGGATTGGTGATCCAGAACGTCGCCACTGTGTTATCAGACGGGATCAGGACGTCCTTGGAGGTCTGGCCGGACATTCTGAGCCCCTGACGATTCTCGTAGTCAGGGCTCTCGCCGGCCGCGGCCAGGTTGGTCGGCACGCACGGCTTCGTCGGATGGCACTTGGTCTGGATGCCGAGGTTGTGGACGAACTCGTTGCCCGTCTCGATGCCGTCCTCGAGGAAGAAGCAGTGGCCCACATTGTTGTAGGCCACGTTGTTCTCGATCCGCAGGTTGTGCGTGCCGTGCACGGTCACGCAGCGGTTGAAGGTGTCGTGGATCGCAGAGTTCTTGATGTACTGGCCCTTGGCATCGCCCACCAGGTGCCAGTGGATCGGATAGCGCGCGAGCGTGAGGTGCTGGCCCATGCGGCGGAGCTCGACGCCCGAGACGTACATTCGGCTCGAGGGCATCGCCATGATGTGCCCGCCGAAGTACGACTGCTCCGCGTCCTCCGACGCCTGAATCTTGATGTTGCGCGTCAGGAGGCCCACCTCGCCGCGCTCGTCGACGTCGAAGGTGATCTTGCCGAAGTGCATGTGCTCGAGCGGCCGGTCCAGCGTGATCGTGTTGCCGCGGATGGCGGTGATCGTGCGCACCTCGGCCTGCCGGGGGTCGTAGTCCGTCGACGCGAGCACGATCTCGTCGCCGACGCGCCAGCCGCTTGCGTCGAGCACCCGGATTCTCGTGGTACCCGCCTCGGCGGTGGCGGCGAGCTTCGTCCAGGTGTGGGTGCGGTCGCCGTGCAGGTTCAGCGTGCCGCCCGAGATCATGATGCCGCGGTCGCCCATGCCGGCCATCACGTCCTCGCCCTTCACGTTATCGGTGAAGGTGATCGTGGCGTTGCGCGTGTGCGGTCTGTCTTCGGTGCCGATCTCGAGCTCGCCGTGCAGCATGATCCACTCGGTGGTCAGCTCGAGGTCCGCGTCGTCCGAGAAGACGAGCTTGCCGTCGATCGACAGTCCCCCGAGCGGCGGCGGGCTCACGTCGAGGATCACTTCCTTGTCCCTCGGGATGACGACCTTGTCGCCGGCGACCGGCACCTTGCGGTTCGGCCACGTGGTCGGATCGGACCATCTCATCGGCCCGGCCGCCGGCGCCTGGGCCAGCGCGCCGGCCATCACGCCGCCGAGCAGCAATGCTGGAACGAGCGATCCGAGGAGGATCGAGCGATTTCTTGCTCTCATGACGTCAACCCCCGAGAAGGACCCCATACGAAAACCCTATCGTCGCACCACAATGCTCGTTTGAGTCTCCAACGGGCCAAACTCATCCCTGCCGACGCCCTTGGGGGCGGTCGGGATCACCAGTTTCACCCAGACGGCATCCGGCCCCTTGAAATACGAAGTCTCGGTCGCCTTGAGCAGGGCATCGAGGCTGTCCTGCTGCTTCCCGGAAATCGCCTCGGTGAAACCCGGCAGCTCGAACACGACCCATGAGCCTTCGGCCATTTCATTCAAGCTGATCGCAAGTTCCGGTCTCTCGGTCTTCACTCGGATCTCGGTACCCGCGCGCACGGTGCTCTGGTTGGCCGTGACCTGGAAGTCCTTGCCATTGCGGCGCAGGGTAATCGGCTGTTGCGGAGCAGCCGCCCGCGGAGGGGCGGCCCCCCGCGCAGGAGCGGCTAACCGCCTAGCCGCGGCTGACCGCAGAGGAACATCGGGCAGCGCAAGAACGGCACCCCTCGTGGGTCCGGGCCTCCCGAGGCTGAACCGGACGCGTCCGATATCACCTGTGCACACAGCGGCGTTCCAGGTGGGATGGATCTCGCAGGTGTCGTCCGTGGCGACGCTGTCGTTCTCGCCGTCGTGGAGCAGGACATAGGAGTCAGGGATGCCGGTCGTCGAGCCATCGAGATCGTGGATCGCCAGGCTCCGGTAGGCCACGGCATTCCGGTTGTCACTATCGAACCTGGGATCGATCTTCGGAAAGTACACGGGTTTGGCATTGACGAACTTCGCACCCTTGACGGTGTTTTCGGTGGTAACCCCGGCGCCCGTATACAACAGCCATGTAAGCGCTCCCGATCGGCGCAGCTCGTTGTCCTGGTAATTCACGAAGGTCGTGTCAACGACGTCATGGCGGTAGTCGTAGTACTCGTAGGCGTGGATCGGGTAATCCGGAATCAGGGGCTTCGGCAGGCTGCGGCCGTAGGCCTTTTCCTCGGGCGTCGCGGGGTTGCCGATGTTCTCGGTTTCGCCCACGAACAGCGAATCGACCACCAGTGACGTAAACGAGTCGGCGCCGAAGGAACCGCTCGAATGCGTGAAACCGATGGCATTGTCCGCCGACTTCAGGTTCCTGAAGACGTGCAGCTCGCCTCGGCCCCAGACGCCGCCATTGCGGTTCTTGTAGGTGGTTAGATTCTCGAAGTGCGCCTCCATGCCCTTGCTGTCCGGGTCGGCAGGGTTTTCCTTGGGCATGTACGAGGGACCGGCCAGGCCGAAGGCGTTTTCCGCGTTGATGTTCCGGTCGAACATGAACCCGTCGTAGTTGGAGTGGGCCACGTTGCCCCGGAACTCGCGCAGCGGCGTGCGGCGTGGCCAGATCGTTTGCGCGATCTCCGTGCCCTCGAACTGACCGATCGGGTGCTCGGGCAGCGACAGCCAGAAGCCGTTCGCATCGGAACCGGCGGCCACGTTGTCGATGAAGGCGTTGTCCGGATTGGTGATCCAGTAGGACGCGACCGTGTTGTCCGAAGGCAGCAGCGTGTCGCCGCCGAAGAAGCTGGTGTCCCTGTAGGCCTGGCGATTCTCGCTCGTGAAGCCAGCCTCTCCGTTCGGGGCGAGATTGACAGGCTGGCAGGGCTTGGTCGGATGGCACTTGGTCTGAATGGCCAGGTTCCTGACGAACTCGTTGCCCGTCTCGATGCCGTCCTCGAGGAAGAAGCAGTGGCCCACGTTGTTGTAGGCCACGTTGTTCTCGATCCGCAGGTTGTGCGTGCCGTGCACGGTCACGCAGCGGTTGAAGGTGTCGTGAATGGCGGA
>DATCLY010000090.1:0-14017 GCA_036563665.1 Gammaproteobacteria bacterium | reverse complement strand
GGCTGGAGCCGCAACGCGGTGCCGCTCGGCTCGAAGGTCACGATCGAGGGCTCGCGCGCGCGCGACAACAGCCGCAACGGCAATGCCCGCACCGTCACCACGGCCGAGGGCAAGCGCCTCTTCGCCGGATCGAGCCAGGGCACGACCCCGTAAACTCGTTATGTGCTCACCTCGGCCGACAATAGCGGCTCCGGAAGGCTCCCGCGCGAGCTCGGCGTCTTCGGCGCGACGCTGGTCGGGCTCGGCGCGATGGTCGGCACCGGCGTCTTCGTCAGCATCGGCGTGGCCGCCGGCGCGGCGGGACCGGCCGTGGTCCTGGCGATTGCCCTCGCCGCGCTGGTCGCCGCCTGCAACGCCTCGTCGAGCGCCCAGCTCGCGGCGAGCCATGCGGTCAGCGGCGGCACCTACGAGTACGGCTATCGCTACCTCAACCACTGGCTCGGCTTCGCGGCCGGCTGGATGTTCCTCTGCGCCAAGTCGGCTTCCGCGGCCACGGCCGCGCTCGGGTTCGCCGGCTACTTCGGGCGGCTGATCGGCCTGGATCCGGCCGCGGCGAAGACGGCGCTCGCCGTCGGCGCGGTCGTGCTGCTCACGGCGCTGGTCCTGCTCGGGATCCGGCGGTCGAGCCGGATGAACGCGCTCATCGTGTCGGTCACGCTGGCGTCGCTCGCGCTCTTCGTGGCGGCCGGCCTGCCGAACCTGCTCGACGAGGGCGGCGCGAATCTCCTGCCGTTGCTGCCGGCGGCGGGCGAGGAAGGGCTTCGCGGGTTCCTGTACGGGACGGCGTTGATGTTCGTCGCGTTCACGGGCTACGCCCGCATCGCCACGCTCGGCGAGGAAGTGAAGGAGCCGCGGAAGAGCATCCCGCGTGCGATCGTCGTGACCCTGCTCCTGACCGCCGCCCTCTACGTGTCGGTGGCCGCGGTCGCGCTCGGCGCGATGGGCGCGGAGCGCCTCGCCGCGGTCACGGCGAGCGCGGCGACACCGCTCGAGGCCGCGGCCCGCGGCCTCGGTCTGCCCCGGCTCGCGGTCGTGGTGGCCGTCGGCTCTGTCACGGCGATGCTCGGCGTGCTGCTCAATTTGATTCTCGGGCTCTCGCGAGTCGCGCTGGCGATGGGCCGGCAGGGCGACCTGCCGCCGGCGTTCGCACGCCTGACCCGCGGCGACGTGCCGTCCGCCGCAGTGCTCGGCGTCGGCGTGGTCGTCGCGCTGCTCGCTTCGACTGGAGACGTGGAGACGACCTGGGCGTTCAGCGCCTTCACCGTGCTGATCTATTACGCCATCACGAACCTCGCGGCGCTTCGCTTGCCGGCCCGAGAACGGCTCTATCCGCGGAGCATCGCCGTGGCCGGGTTCGCCGCGTGCCTGTTCCTGGCGTTCTGGGTGCCTCCGGGCACCTGGCTCACGGGCTGCGCGCTGCTCGCCGTGGGGCTCGGCTGGCACGTGCTCGCCCGAAGGCGCTGGGGCAAGGGATCCCGTAGAATGCCGCCGTGACGCTCACCGTCCCCGATTTCTCCGCCGTCCGCGTGCTCGTCGTCGGCGACGCGATGCTCGACGAGTACTGGTTCGGCGACACCGGCCGCATCTCGCCGGAAGCGCCGGTCCCCGTCGTGCGCACGCGCGCCACGGAGCAGCGCCCGGGCGGCGCGGCGAACGTCGCGCTCAACGTGGCGGCGCTCGGCGCCCGCGTCTGCCTCGTGGCGGTGGTGGGCGAGGACGACCGCGGCCGCACGCTCGCCTCGCTCCTCGAGGCGCGCGGCGTGCGCTGCGCGCTGGTGCGCTCGCCCTCCGTCCCCACCGTGCACAAGCTGCGCGTGCTCGCCCGCAACCAGCAGCTCATCCGGCTCGACGCCGAGCAGCCGCTCGAAGGCGCGGCGCCGGCGGCCGCAACGCTCTACGCGGCGGAGCTGCCCGCGGCCGACGTCGTGGTGCTCTCGGACTACGGGAAGGGCACGCTCGCCGGCGCGGCCGAGCTCATCGCGGCCGCGCGCGCCCGCGGCGTGCCGGTGCTCGTGGATCCGAAGGGCACGGATTTCGGGCGCTACCGTGGGGCCACGATGCTCACGCCGAACCGGGCGGAGTTCGAGGCGGTGGTCGGCGCGTGCCCGGACGAGGCCGTCTTCCTCGAGCGGGGGGCGCGGCTGCGCGCGGAGCTCGAGCTCGCGGCGCTGCTCGTCACGCGCGGCGAGCACGGCATGACGCTGTTCGAAGGCGACCAGGCGCCGCTCACGCTGCCGGCCGAGGCGCGCGAGGTGTTCGACGTCACGGGCGCGGGCGACACCGTCATCGCGCTGCTCGGCGCCGGGCTCGGCGCCGGACGCTCGTTCGCGGAGGCCGCGGCGCTCGCGAATCTCGGCGCCGGCATCGTGGTGGGCAAGATCGGCGTGGCCGCGGTGACACCGGCGGAGCTGCAGACGGAGCTGCACCGAAAGGGCAGCGGCGGCCGGGGCGTGGTCTCTCAGGCGCAGCTCGAGCTGCTCGTGGCGGACGCGAAGCGGCGGGGCGAGCGCATCGTCATGACCAACGGCTGCTTCGACCTGCTGCACGCCGGCCACGTGAGCTACCTCGAGGAGGCGAAGTCGTTCGGCGACCGGCTCATCGTCGCCGTCAACGACGACGCTTCCGTGTCCCGCCTCAAGGGCGCGTCGCGGCCCATCACGCCGCTCGAGGACCGCATGGCGGTGCTCGCCGGGCTCGCGGCCGTCGACTGGGTGGTGCCGTTCGCGGAGGACACGCCGGCCGCGCTCATCGCCCGGCTCGTGCCCCACGTGCTCGTCAAGGGCGGCGACTATCGCGTCGAGCAGATCGCCGGTGCCGACACCGTGCTCGCGAACGGCGGCGAGGTGCGCGTCGTGACGTTCAAGCCCGGCCGCTCGACGAGCGCGCTGCTCGAGGCGATACGGCAGCGCACTTGAGCGGCAGTCGCTCTGACGGCTGCCACGGTGGGAGCGGCTCTCCAGCCGCGATTCTTTCCCGTCGCCGAACGAAGAATCGCGCCTGGAAGGGCGCTTCCACCCCCGAATCGCGCGCCGGCGCGGGAGCTATTGCTGGAGCCAGCTGTCGATCTGCTCCACGTCCTCGACCGTGAGGCCGCCGGCCGCTTCCTGGAGCAGCAGCACGTTCATGATGTAGTCGTAGCGGCTGCGCGCGTACTGCGTCTCGGCGAGGCGCAGCTGGTTCTGCGCGAGCAGCACGTCCACGGTAGTGCGCGTGCCCACCTCGAATCCCGCCTCGTTGGCCCGCAGCGCCGTGCGCGCCGATTCCACCGCCTGCCGCAGCGCCCGCACGCGCGAGATGGACGAGGTCACGCCCAGGAACGCGTCGCGCGTCGCCCGCTCCGTCTGCCGCTGCACGCGCTCCACCGCCTCGAGCGCGGCGCGGTGCTCGTAGACCGATTGGCGGATCCGCGACCGGTTGAAGCCGCCCGTGTAGAGGGGCACGCGAATGTCCAACGACCAGTTGTAGCCTTCGGGCCGCACCAGAGAGGGCAGCGTCTGACCCGTGCCGTCATCGAAGAAGATGGTGGACAGCTGGTCGCTGCGCGAGTCGTTGTAGCCGGCGGTCAGGCTCACGGTCGGCAGCCGCGCCGCGCGCTGGATGCCGATGGCGTCCTGCGCGATGTCGGCGGTGATGCGGGTGGAGATCAAGGCGAGGTTCTGCCGCAGCGCCGTCTCCACCCACTCGTCGACGTTAGCGGGATCGGGCGTGAGGAGCGGCAGGTCGTCCACCGGGCCCGCGAGCTCCGTGACGTACTCGCCGATGATCTCCCGCAGGAACTCCTGGGTCGTCGCGAGCTGGCGTTGCGCCTCGATCTCCGCGGCCACGGCGTCGTCGTAACCGGCCTGCGCGTCCTGCACGTCGGTGATGGCGATGAGGCCCACCTCGAACCGCCGCTGCGCCTGCTCGAGCTGCCGGCCGATCGCCTCGCGGGCCGCCACCTGCGAGGCCAGCGTGTCCTCGGCCGCGAGCACGTTGAAGTAGGCGTTCGCCACGCGGATCAGCAGGTCCTGGCGGGCCAGCTCGAACTCCGTTTGCGCCCTCGCGAGGATCTTGTCGGCCTGCTTGAGCTGCTGGAACTGCCCCCAGTCGAACACGGTCTGCGTGACGTTGAGGCTCCAGCTGTTCTGGTCGGTCTCGCGCTCCTGCCCGGTGCCCCGCACCTCGCCGGTGCCGCCCACCACGGCGCCGCCTGCGATGTCCACGAACGTGTGCGAGCGCGCGGCGCCCAGACTCAAGCCGGGCAGCAGGGCGCTGCGCGCCTGGGGCTTGGCTTCCGCGGCCGCGAGGTAGGCCGCCTCCGCCTCGCGGATCGCGGGATCGTTCTGCAGCGCCCGCTGGTAGATGTCCAGCAAGCTCTCCTGGCCCCACGCGGAGCCCGTGGCCAGGGACAAGCTGCAGAGGGCAAGGCTCAGGGTACCAACTCGTTTTGGCGTCATGGATCTCTCGTTTTGCAGTTTGGCCACTGACGGCCGCGCGCGCGGCCGCCGCCTTCCCCATTCATCAATAACGCGGCACCCTCGGATCGACCTCCAGGGACCACGCATCGATGCCGCCCCTCAGATTGAAGACGTTCTCGAATCCTTGCTGGCGCAAGAACTCCGCCACGCGGCGGCTGCGACCCCCGGCGTGGCACATGACGACGATCGGCTTGCTCGCGTCGAGCTCGTGTAGCCGGCTCGGAACCTGGCCCATCGGCACGTGCAGCGCGCCCTTCACGGCCGCGAGCGCGAGCTCCGCGGGCTCGCGCACGTCGAGCAGCGTGACCGGAGCGTTCTCCAGCGGCCCCGGCCAGCGCTCGCGAAACTCCGTGGGGCTCAACTCCGGCACGTCGGGCACGGCGTCACCTAGAGGACGAAGGCTTCGGGCTGTTCTGCGTTGACGAGCGGCTGGCGCAGGGTCTCGAACAGGCTGTCCACGGTGATGCGGCCGTTCGCGTGCATCGTGACGAGCTGGGCCTCCATGATCGGCGCTCGCCCCACGATCACGAACATCCGGCCCCCCGGCCGCAGCATGCGGACCAGGCTGTCCTTGAGCCTGGGCAACGATCCCGTCACCGCGATGGCGTCATAGCGGCCGGGGCGCTCCAGCGCAAGGGCGTCCGCGGCTTCCAGGGTCACGTTGTGGATCTCGAGCCGGGCGAGCTTCGGTCCGGCGGCTTCGACGAACTCCGGGTAGATGTCCACGCTGTCCACGTGGCCGGCCAGGCGCGCCAGGCATGCCGTGAGGAACCCGGTGCCGGTCCCCACCTCGAGCACGCGGTCGATGGGCTCGAGCTCGAGCGCCTGCAGCAGGCGGCCCTCCACCACGGGCGCCATCATGCGCTGGCCGCGGCCGATGGGGATCTCCATGTCGGCGAACGCGAGCTCCCGATACTCGGGGGGCACGAAGTCCTCGCGAGGCACGGCGCGCAGGACGTCGAGCACGCGATCGTCCAGCACCTCGGCAGCCCTGATCTGCTGAGCCAGCATCTGGGCGCGGGCGATTTCGAAGTTCATGTCGAGCGTTGCGGGAAGGAAACAGCCCAGGAAAGAACGCGTTAGGGTACGGAGTTTAGCCAGGTCAGACAAGGCGATGTGTGAAGAATTATGGTCAATAACGGGGGACCGCATTCGCGAGTTCCTGTATCTTGCTCCGGGCGCAGGAGAGCATTCTGCGCCCCGCCGCAACGCCGCTCCGTCTAACTGCGAGCGCGTCGGCCGACACAACAAGAACAAGGAGGCCGATGCAGCACCCGCGTCGGCGAAACAGAGGCTCGCACCACCGTGCTAGCAAGGATGAAGCCCCCCGCTTCGAAGCGAGAGAGCGCCCCACCGCCCAGGGCGGCGGCAGCGCCGGCGCGCGGAGGCGGCTCCGAGCCGTAGGTGCGGCGCCTTGAGCGCTTCGCTCGCCAATCCGCTCTTCCTGGCCGTGTCGCTCGCTGCCGTGATCGCGGCGGCGGCCGCCGTGCTCGCGTTCGCCGCGGCGAGGCGCTACGGCCGCGAGGTGAGCCGGCTGCAGGACGACGTGCACGCGCTCCTGGCCGATCCGAACGGCGGCGGCCGGCTGGCGGCGAACGGGCGCTCCGGCCCGTTCGTGGACATCGCGGCCAGCGTGAACCGCCTGCTCGACCGCCGGGACGAGGAACGGACCGACACGCGCGAGCAGGAAGCGGGGCTCTTCGACGCCATGGCCCGAACGCTCCCCGACGTGGTGCTCGTCCACACCGACACGATCCTGCTGGCGAATCCGGCCGCGGGCGAGCTCTTCGGGGTGGAGCCGGAGACGCTCGTGGGCAAGCAGGTCACCGACCTCGTGCGGCCCGCGTACCGGGCGCTGCTCCGCAAGCACGTGAGCGAGAGCTTCGGCGCCGCGGAGCCCCCGGCGCCCGTCGAGGTGCAGCTCATCAGCGGCGACGACCGGGTGCTCTGGGCCGAGCTCTACACCAGCACCGTCATGTACGAGGGGCAGCCCGCGCTCCTCACGGTGGCGCGCGACGTCACCCACCGCAAGAGCCTCGAGGCGTCGCTCGGCCGCGGCAAGGTGCAGGCGCGCATCACGCTCGAGTCCATCGGCGAAGGCGTCATCACCACCGATCGGGCCGGCGTCATCGACTACATGAACGAGGCGGCGGAGCAGCTCATCGGCACCACGCGCAGCGTCGCCATCGGCAAGCGGCTGCTCGACCTCATCGCGCTCGTGGACGAGGTGGACCGCTCGTCGCTCGGCGATCCCGTCATGAAGTGTCTGACCGAGCGGCACCGCATCAACCTGGGGCGGCGCGCCTTCCTGCTCTCCAAGCAGTCGGAGCGGGAGTTCTCCACCGAGCTCACCGCGTCGCCGATCCGCGCGCCGGACGGCCAGATCGCGGGCTGCGTCGTGATCTTCCACGACGTGACGGAGATGCGCGGGCTCACGCGCGAGATGTCGTACCAGGCGAGCCACGACGCGCTGACCGGCCTCGTGAACCGCGCGGAGTTCGAACGCCGTCTCGAGGCGGCCTTGAAGTCCGCCCGCGGCGAGGGGATGAGCCACGTGGTGGCCTACCTCGACCTCGACCGGTTCAAGATCGTCAACGACACCTGCGGCCACATCGCCGGCGACAACCTCTTGCGCGAGATCGCGGCGCTCGTGCGGCAGAAGGTGCGCGACTCGGACACGGTCGCGCGCGTGGGGGGCGACGAGTTCGCGATGCTCCTCGCCGGCTGTCCGCTCGACAAGGCGCGCCAGATCGCCGACGACGTGTGTCGCTCGGTGGCGGACTACGAGTTCCGCTGGCACGGCCAGGTGTTCGACATCGGCGTCAGCATCGGGCTCGTCGAGGTGGGCCCGGAGAGCGGCTCGGCGGAAGCCGTGATGGGCGCGGCCGACTCGGCGTGCTACGTGGCGAAGCAGCAGGGCCGCGGCCGCACGCACGTGTACTCCTCGCGCGACGAGGTGCTCGCCCGGCAGCGCGGCGAGATCCAGTGGCTGCAGCGGCTGCAGCGCGCGCTCAAGGAGAATCAGTTCGAGCTCTACGTGCAACCGATCATCGCCGTGGGAGGGCGCGCGGAGCGGGGTCCGGCCGCCGAGGTGCTGCTGCGCATGCGGGACGAGGCGGGCAAGGCCATCGCGCCGAGCCATTTCCTGTCGTCGGCCGAGCGCTACCACCTGATGTCGCACATCGACCGCTGGGTGGTGCGCTCCACGCTCACGGCCATGGCCGGCGGCGCGCCCCACCTGCCCAACGGGCGCACGTGCTCCATCAATCTGTCGGCGCAGACGCTCGGCGACGAGGATTTCCTCGAGTTCATCGTGGACGAGTTCGACCGCACGGGCGTCGACCCCGACAAGGTGTGCTTCGAGGTGTCGGAGTCCGCGGTGGTCAGCCAGCCGGATCACGCGCAGCGCTTCATCAGCGTGCTGCACGGCATCGGCTGTCACTTCGCCCTGGACGACTTCGGCAGCGGCATCGGGTCGTTCTCGAACCTGCGGCATCTGGCGCTCGATCACCTGAAGATCGACGGCATGTACACGCGCGACATCGATCGCGACGCGGTCAACCGCGAGATGGTGGCCGCGATGATCAAGCTCGCCCGCACGCTCGGGTTCCAGGTCGTCGCCGAGCAGGTCGAGGACCAGGCGGCGTTCGAGTCGCTGCGCAACCTCGGCGTCGACTTCGTCCAGGGCTACGTCATCGAGCGCCCGCACCCTCTGCACTCCACCCACTGACGCGTGGCGCTCCGCGCTCGAGGCGCGATCGAGCGCAGGCGCCGAGAAGAGCGATTCGAGCGCAGCCGCAGGGGGCCTGTGCGCACGCCCTCCTGCGGGGACGCCACGAGCACGTCCCTGTGGGCTCGCGCGGCGCACATCCCTGTGCGCCGAGCGCCCCGTAGGAGGGCGTGCGCACAGGCCCCTCGGTCACCGAACCGCGTCCCGCGGCTCGTTTGAAACGGAGTGGAGCCGCCTGCTGCGCGAGCCCGCAGGGGGACGCGTCGGCTTGCGGCGACGCGACTACGAAGTGCTCTTCACGACCCCAACGCCGCGAGGGCGTTTCGCGACGTGGATCGCGAGAGCCTGTTCCAGGACGCTCGCGGACAGGGATGTCCGCGCGCGAGCCTACAGGGAAGTATTCACGGCGGTCCTGGAACAGGCTCTCGCGAGCCGCGTCGCCTGCGCCGACCGCCAAGCTGCGGTCTTCACGCCGCGTCGCCTGCGCCGACGGCCAAGCTGCGGTCTTCACGCCGCGCCGACCGCCGATCTGCGGTCTTCACGACGCGTCACGAACGCGCCGACCGCCAGGCGGCAGTTCTCAGGAGGGAACGGCCGGGCCGCGCGGTGCTGCGCGGCCCGGCGATGCAGGTCAGAGGAGGGGGACGGCCAGCAGGGCGACGATGTTGATGATCTTGATGAGCGGGTTGATGGCCGGGCCCGCCGTGTCCTTGTACGGGTCGCCGACGGTGTCGCCCGTGACCGCGGCCTTGTGGGCCTCCGAGCCCTTGCCGCCCAGGTTGCCGTCCTCGATGTACTTCTTCGCGTTGTCCCACGCGCCGCCGCCCGTCGTCATCGAGATCGCGACGAACAGCCCCGTGACGATCGTGCCGAGCAGCAGGCCGCCGAGCGCCTCCGCGCCGAGCAGCCAGGCGATGATGAGCGGCACGAGCAGCGGCAGCAGCGACGGCACGATCATCTCCTTGATCGCCGCCTTGGTGAGCATGTCCACGGCCGTGGAGTAATCGGGCCGCGTCGTGCCCTCCATGATGCCCTTGATCTCGCGGAACTGCCGGCGCACCTCGTTCACGACCGAGCCCGCCGCGCGGCCCACGGCCTCCATGGCCATGGCGCCGAACAGATACGGCACGAGGCCGCCGATGAAGAGGCCGATGATCACGCGGTGATCCGACAGGTCGAACTGCAGCTCGCCAAGGCCTTCCTCGGCGAGCCGATGCGTGTAGTCGGCGAAGAGCACCAAAGCGGCGAGACCCGCCGAGCCGATCGCATAGCCCTTCGTCACGGCCTTGGTCGTGTTGCCCACGGCGTCGAGCGCGTCGGTGACGTTGCGCACCTCGCCCGGCAGCCCGGACATCTCCGCGATGCCGCCCGCGTTGTCCGTGATGGGACCGAACGCGTCGAGCGCCACGATCATGCCCGTCATGGACAGCATGCTCGTGGCCGCGATGGCGATCCCGTAGAGGCCGGCGAGCTCATACGTGGCCCAGATCGACAGCGACACCGCGATCACGGGCAGCGCCGTCGCCTTCATCGACACGCCGAGGCCCGCGATGATGTTGGTGGCGTGGCCCGTGCTCGACGCCGAGGCCACCGTGCGCACGGGCTTGAAGTTGGTGCCCGTATAGTACTCGGTGATCACCACCATGGCGGCCGTGAGCGCGAGGCCGATGAGCGCCGAGAGATACAGGCCGAGCGTGTTCTCGCCCATCAGGGAGGCGGTGGCGGGGTAGAACGCGATCGCGGCGAGCACGCCCGAGACGATCACGCCCTTGTAGAGCGCGCCCATGATCTTGCCGGTGGAGGTGCGCACGAAGAACGTGCCGATGATCGAGGCGATGATCGAGATGCCGCCGAGCACGACGGGGTAGAGGATCGCGTTCGGCCCGAGCTCGGCCGCCGTCAAGCCGCCGAGCAGCATGGAGGCGATCACCGTCACGGCGTACGTCTCGAACAGGTCCGCGGCCATGCCGGCGCAGTCGCCCACGTTGTCGCCCACGTTGTCCGCGATCACCGCGGGGTTGCGCGGATCGTCCTCGGGGATGCCGGCCTCCACCTTGCCCACGAGGTCCGCGCCGACGTCGGCGCCCTTGGTAAAGATGCCGCCGCCGAGACGCGCGAAGATCGAGATCAGCGAGCCGCCGAACGCGAGGCCGACCATCGCCTCGAGGATCTCCTCGGTCGGATGCCCGGCTGCCTGCAGCACTGCGTAGTAGCCCGCCACGCCGAGGAGGCCCAGCCCGACCACGAGCAGCCCCGTGATGGCGCCGCCGCGGAACGCGATGGTGAGGGCCGGATTGACGCCCTCGGTGGCGGCCTGCGCCGTGCGCACGTTGGCGCGCACGGACACGAACATGCCGATGTAGCCGGCGAGGCCGGAGAACACGGCGCCGATGAGGAATCCGATGGCGGTGAGCCAGCCGAGCGCCACGCCGAGCAGCACGAACAGCGCGATGCCCACCACGGCGATCGTGCGATATTGCCGGTTCATGTAGGCCTTGGCGCCTTCCTGAACGGCGCTCGCGATCTCCTGCATGCGCTGGTTGCCGGCCGAGCGTTTCAGCACCCAGTTGGCGGAGAACACGCCATAGAGCACTGCGAGCACCGCAGCGCCCAATGACAGCCAAAGCGCTACCGTCGGATCCATTCCGTCCTCCTCCCGATTTCGCTGCCGAGCGCGCGTCCGGGGTGCGCGCCCGGGGACACGATCAAAACACTGGAACCTTGGCCCCGTGCCGAGGGCGTCGTGCGCCGCGGCCGGGTTCTCGTGGTTGTTGGCTTCTCCGCCGCGGCGGGCCGCGAAAAGCGCCCGCTACTTTAGCACAAACTCTTTCGAGAGCTTGCGCGGCACGGGCCGGTTGCGCAGCTCGGCGTACACCGGCAACCCGTTCCGGTATGGGGGATAGTCCTCGCCCCGGATCAGGGGTGCGAGGTATCTGCGGCAGGCCTGGGTGATCCCGAAACCATCCCTGGTGATGAAGTTGCGGGGGAGCATCTTCTCCCGGTTGGCCACCCGGGACAGGGGCGCCTTGCCGATCGTCCAGCGGTACGGCTCGCTGGACTTGCGCACGATGGTGGGCATCACGGCGTTCTCGCCGGCGAGCGCGAGCTCCACGGCCGCCTTGCCCACCGCGTAGGCTTGCTCCACGTCCACCTTCGACGCGATGTGGCGCGCCGAGCGCTGCAGGTAATCGGCGATCGCGTAGTGATACTTGAGGCCGAGCTCGTCCCTGATCATCGCCGCGATCGTCGGCGCGACCCCGCCGAGCTGCGCGTGACCGAACGCGTCCCGGGTTCCGGCTTCGGCGAGGAATCGCCCGTCCTCGTAGCGGGCACCCTCGGAGACGACGATGACGCAGTAGTCGTAACGCTTGACGCTCCGGTCGACGCGGTCGAGGAACGCCTGCTTGTCGAACGGGATCTCCGGGAAGACGATCACGTGCGGCGGGTCGCCTTCACCCTTGCCGGCGAGCCCGGCGGCGGCCGCGATCCACCCGGCGTGGCGGCCCATGACCTCGAGGATGAACACCTTCGTCGACGTCTTCGCCATCGATGCGACATCGAGGCTTGCCTCGAGCGTCGAGATCGCGACGTACTTCGCGACGGAGCCGAAGCCGGGGCACGTGTCCGTGAACGGCAGGTCGTTGTCGACTGTCTTCGGAATGCCGATGCACGTGATCGGATAGCCGAGCTTCTTGCCGATCAAGGACACCTTGTGCGCGGTGTCCATCGAATCGTTGCCGCCGTTGTAGAAGAAGTAGCCGATGTCGTGCGCCTTGAAGACCTCGATCAGGCGCTCGTACTCGGCGCGGTTCTCCTCGAGTCCCTTCAGCTTGTAGCGAGCGGAGCCGAATGCGCCGCCGGGCGTATGCTTCAAGGCCGCGATCGTCCGGGAGCTCTCCGCGCTGACATCGATCATGTCCTCGGTGAGCGCCCCGATGATGCCGTTGCGGCCGGCATACAGCTTGCCGATCTTGTCGCGATGCTTGCGTGCCGCCTCGATGACGCCGCATGCGCTCGCGTTGATGACCGCCGTGACGCCGCCGGACTGCGCGTAGAAAGCGTTCCGCTTCTTCACTTCGTCCTCCATAACGACACGGATAGAATAGCAACCCCCGATCTTCGATGCGTCGTTTGACGCGAAGCAGAGCGGCCGTTTAGCTTACGCGGCCTTCGAGTGGAGGCATCCCCGGGAGGTATCGAATGCGAATCGTAATGCTCGGAGCGCCGGGGTCCGGCAAGGGCACGCAGGCGAAGCGTCTCCAGGCGAAGCACGGCTGGCCGCAAGTCTCGACCGGGGATCTGCTGCGTCAGGCGGTTGCGGAGGGTACGGAGCTCGGCCGGCTCGCGAAGGCCGCGATGGATGCCGGCGAGCTCGTCAAGGACGAGATCGTGCTCGGCATGATCAAGGAGCGCCTCGCGAAGCCGGATGCGAGCCGCGGATTCGTGCTCGACGGATATCCGCGTAACCGTTCCCAGGCGGAGGATCTCGAGCGCGTGCTGGCCGAGCTCGGCTTGAAGCTCGACGCCGCCGTACTGATGAACGTCGATTTCGACATCCTGATGAAGCGCCTGACCGGCCGGCGCACGTGCTCGAAGACGGGCAAGTTGCTCAATATCTACTTCTCGCCCAAAGAAGAGATCGAGGAGTGCCTCAAGGCAGGCGGCGAGCTTCTGAAGCGGGACGACGACAACGAGGAAACGATCAAGAATCGCCTCGAGGTCTATCGGACGCAGACCGCACCGTTGATCGAGTACTACGAGAGCCGGGGCCTCTTGAAGCGCGTCGACGCGGAAGGCTCGATGGACGAGGTATACGCGCGCCTGACCGCCGCGCTCGGCATTTGATTTGGGGTCAGACCCCTTAGACTCGGTAAAAGGGGTCTGACCCCGGACCCTGCAGCGCCGCGAGCTCGGCGGCGCGCCAGCCCGAGCGCAAGTGCGGCGGCGGTGCGCCGCGCAGCCATGCGGCGAGGTCGCGGCGCGACGCGAGCACCTCGGGCTCGATGCCGAGCTCTTCGGCGCGAGCCTTGATCTTCGCCTGAAGCGCCTTCAGCGCGTCCCGATCGGGACGCTCGGCGACGCCGGCCCGTTCGATCGCGGCCAGATGCTCGCTCGAGCCCCGTTCGCCGATCGCGGCAACGATCTCGTCTCCGAAGCGCTGCGCGAGCCGTTGCGGCATCTCGGGTATCCGGCGCAGCGCGGACACCGACGTCGGCCGGACGTGCGCGATCCGCGCGAGCAGCTCGTCGCTCAGGATCCAGCGGCGCGGACGATCGAGCGCACGGGCGGTCTCCTCACGCCACAGCACGAGCGCGTACGCCGCCGCCTGCTCGTCGGGCGACATACCCTGCACCCCTTTGATCCTGAGCCAGATGGGCAAGTAGTCCTCCTGGCCGGCCGTCTCGACGAGCCTCTTGCAGTCCTCCGCGAGCCATTCGAATCGGCCGAGTCGCTCGATCTCGCGCTCGAGGCTCTGCCACAGCGGCAGCAAGAAGCGGACGTCGTCGAGCGCATAGCGCAACGGTCCTTCCGGCAGCGGCCGGGCGCTCCAGTCCGCGCGCGTGTGGTCCTTGCCGATATCGACACCGAGCACGGTCGCGAGGATTTCTCGCAGCCCGAGCTGTGCCGCGCGCCCCGTCAGCGCCGCGGCGATCTGTGTGTCGATCAGCGTCGCCGGAAGCACGCCCGCGTGACGATGCACGACCTCGAGGTCCTGCCGACCGCTGTGCAACACCCACGGCAGGTCGCGGCGCGCAAGACGAGCGAAAAACGGGCCGAGATCGAGATCCGCGAGGCAGTCGACGCAGACGACGCAGTGGTCGGTCGCGAC
>DATCLY010000015.1:0-91142 GCA_036563665.1 Gammaproteobacteria bacterium | reverse complement strand
GCACGGGGAACACGACCGTGTTCGTCTTGTCGTTCGCGATCTCCGTGAGCGTTTGCAGGTAGCGCAGCTGCAGGGCCTGCGGCTGCTCGGAGAGCACCCGCGCGGCCTCCGCGAGGCGTTGCGACGCCTGGAACTCGCCTTCGGCGTGGATGACCTTGGCGCGGCGGGCGCGCTCGGCCTCCGCCTGCTGGGCGATGGCGCGGATCATGCTCTGCTCGAGGTCCACGTGCTTGATCTCGACGTTCGTGACCTTGATGCCCCACGCCTCGGTGTTCTGGTCGAGGATGCGCTGGATGTCGGCGTTGAGCTTCTCGCGCTCCGCCAGCATGTCGTCGAGGTCGTGCTGGCCGAGGACCGAGCGCAGCGTGGTCTGCGCGAGCTGGCTCGTGGCCTCCACGCGGTTCTCCACCTGGATGATGGCTTTCTCGGGATCGATCACGCGGAAGTAGATCACCGCGCTCACCTTCACGGAGACGTTGTCGCGCGAGATCACGTCCTGCGTCGGCACGTCCATCACGATGGTGCGCAGATCCACCCGCACCATCGTCTGGATGCCCGGGATCAGGATGATCAGGCCGGGGCCTTTCACCTTCCAGAAGCGTCCGAGCTGGAAGACCACTCCGCGCTCGTACTCCGGCAGGATCTTGAACGCGTTGAAGAGGATCAGCGCGACGATCGCGAGGATGATCAACAGCGGCAGGCTAAGCCCTTGGAACATTTTCGCTCCTTTGCACTACGACATCGTCGATCGGCTCGACGTGCAACAACAAACCCTCCACTTTCGTCACGCGCAAGCGGTCGCCTTTGCGCACCGGCCGGGTGGAGCGCGCGTTCCAGCGCTCGCCGTACACGCGCACCGGCCCTTCGCGCTCGAAATCCTCGAGCGCCGTGGCCGTCTCCCGCAACATGTCCTCCACGCCGCTCACCACCGGCCGCACGCGCGCCTTCATGGCGAGCCAGATGATCACGAGCAGCGACAGCGCCGCGGCCGCGGAGATCGTGGCGATCAGCGGCGTCGCGATGTCGTAGCCTGGCACGTCGGAGTCGTACAGGATCACCGAGCCGAAGACGAAAGCGGCGATGCCGCCGATGCCGAGCGCCCCGAAGCTCGGCACCAGGAACTCGGCCACCATGAGGATCACGCCGAGCGCGATGAGCGCGAGCCCGGCGTAGTTCACCGGCAGCACCTGCAGCGAGAAGAGCGCGAGCAGCAGCGAGATCGCCCCCACGACGCCCGGCACGATGGCGCCCGGGTTGTAGCCCTCGAAGATGAGCCCGTAGATACCGAGCAGCAGCAGCATGTACGCCACGGTGGGGTTGCTGATCACGGCGAGCAGCTTGGTGCGCCAGTCGGGCTCGATGCGCTCGTACACCAGCGTGTCGGTGTCGAGCTCGATGGTCTCGCCGTCGAGCATCACCCGCCGCCCGTCGAGCTTCTGCAGCAGGTCGTCGAGGTCCACGGCGATGAGGTCGATCACGTTGCGCTCGAGGGCGGCCTGCGCGCTCAGGCTCTCGGCGGAGCGCACGGCCGCCTCCGCCCAGTCGGCGTTGCGGCCGCGCCGCTCGGCGAGGCTGCGGATGTAGGCGACGGCGTCGTTGATGGCTTTGCGCTCGGAGGCCGTCGCGGGCTCGGGCGGAGAGGGCTCGCGCCGGGTCTCCGGGGTGTCGCCCTGGTCGCCGCCGGATGGATCGTCCCGGCCGTCCTCGTCGGCATCGCCGGGCGCCGGAGCCGGGGGAGGCGCGCCGCCGATCGCCACCGGAGTGGCGGCCCCGAGATTGGTCGCCGGGGCCATGGCCGCCACGTGGCTTGCGTAGAGAATGTAAGTGCCGGCGCTCGCCGCCCGCGCGCCTTGCGGATGGACGAACGTGACCACGGGGACGGGCGAGCTCAGGATCGCCTGGATGATGTCGCGCATGGCGGAGTCGAGACCGCCCGGCGTGTCCATCTCGATGACGACGAGCGCGGCGGAGCGGGTCGCGGCCGTCTCGATGCCGCGCACGAGGTAGTCGCTGGTGGCGGGCCCTATGGCGTCCTGAATGGACAGCAGCACCGCGACGCCGCCGGAGGGCTGCTCCTGGTCCTGCGAGCTCGCGGCGAGCCACGCGAACGAGCCCACCACGAGCAGCCAGCCGGCCAGCACCGAACGCGCCCCGTTGCGGACCCGGAAACGTCTGCGACGCCTCATGGTGCGGCCATCATACCAGCAGAGCGACCGGCCCCCGGTGCGGAATCCCGCGATTTCCCTGCCGTTTCAAGGGCTCGGGACGCGCGGCCGGCTTTTGCAGCCGCCGGTGTCCGTTTGTATAGTGACCGTCCCGTCCGCACAGCGCGGTCCCCCGATGACCCAGACAAGGCTTCCGACCGACTGGCACCCGGCCACGTGGCAGAGCCGCGAGGCCGCGCAACAGCCCACCTACCGCGACCGCGCGGCCCTCGAGGAAACCCTCGCGCAGCTCTCGCGCCTGCCGCCCCTCGTGACCACGTGGGAGATCGAGGCGCTCAAGGAGCACCTCGCGGCCGCCCAGCGCGGCGAGGCATTCCTGCTGCAGGGCGGCGACTGCGCCGAGAGCTTCGACGACTGCACGTCCGACAGCATCGTCCAGAAGCTCAAGATCCTGCTGCAGATGTCGCTCGTGATGCTGGTCGGCTTGAAGAAGCCCATCATCCGCGTGGGACGCATGGCCGGGCAGTACGCGAAGCCGCGCAGCGCCGACTACGAGACGAAGAACGGCGTGTCCCTGCCGAGCTATCGGGGCGACATCATCAACCGGTCGGGATTCACCGCGGAGGACCGCGAGCCCGATCCGCGGCTCATGCTGCGCGCCTACTCGCGCTCGGCGCTCACGCTCAACTTCATCCGCTCGCTGATCGACGGCGGCTTCGCGGACCTGCACCATCCCGAGAACTGGGATCTCTCGTGGGTGGGCGAATCGGCGCTCGCGGACGAGTATCACAAGCTGGTGAAGTCGGTGTCGGATTCGCTCGAGTTCTTCGAGGCCATCACGGGCGAGCCGATCCACCGGACGCACCGTGTGGAGTTCTACACCTCGCACGAGGGCCTGCACCTGCCGTACGAGCAGGCGCAGACGCGCTTCCTGCCTCACCGTCGGCGCTGGTACAACCTCACCACGCACTTTCCGTGGATCGGCATGCGCACCGCGGACCTGCGCGGCGCGCACGTCGAGTACTTCCGGGGCATCGCCAACCCCATCGCCGTCAAGATCGGCACGGCGGTCAGCGACGAGCAGATCCAGGGCCTCATTCACGTGCTCAACCCGAACAACGAGCCCGGCCGGCTCACGTTCATCACCCGATTCGGCGCGAAGCACATCGAGGAGCACCTGCCGCGCGTGATCCGCGCCGTGCGCGCCACCGGTTCCCCGGTGCTCTGGGTCTGCGACCCGATGCACGGCAACACCGAGACCACGGCGGAGGGCTACAAGACCCGCCGCTTCGACAACATCCGCGCCGAGCTGCGCGCGGCGTTCCGCATCCACCAGGAGTGCGGGAGCTACCTGGGCGGCGTGCACCTCGAGCTCACGGGCGACAACGTCACGGAGTGCGTGGGCGGCGCGCGCGGCCTCAAGGAATCCGATCTCGCCCGGGCTTACAAGTCGCAGGTGGATCCGCGGCTCAACTACGAGCAGGCGATGGAGATCGCCATGCTGATCGCCGGGCGGCTGCGCACGCACGACTGACGGGGGCGACGCCTCCGAGGGATCGCCGAGCGCCATGGATTACCGCCACATCGCCGTGCCGCCGGGCGGCGAGCCCATCGCCATTCTCGACGGCGGCCGTCTCGCCGTGCCCGATCGGCCGATCGTCCCGTTCGTGGAAGGCGACGGCATCGGCGTCGACGTCACGCCCGTGATGCGCAAGGTCGTGGACGCGGCCGTGGCGAGGGCCTACGGCGGCAGACGCGCGATCGCGTGGATGGAGGTGTACGCGGGCGAGAAGGCGTTCGCGCTGTACGGGCCCGGCGAGCATCTGCCGGACGAGACGATGGACGCGCTCGAGCGCTTCGTCGTCTCGATCAAGGGGCCGCTCGGCACGCCGGTGGGCGGCGGCATCCGCTCGCTCAACGTGGCCATCCGGCAGCGCCTCGACCTCTACGCCTGCGTGCGGCCGATCCGCTATTTCCCGGGCGCCTCCACGCCGTCGAAGGTGTCCGACTATGTGGACATGGTGGTGTTCCGCGAGAACACAGAGGACATCTACGCCGGCATCGAGTGGCCCGCGAGCTCGCCCGAGGTGCACAAGCTCATCGACTTCCTGCAGCGCGAGCTGGGCGTCACCGAGATCCGCTTCCCGGAAAGCTCGGCGCTCGGGGTGAAGCCCGTGTCGCGCGAGGGCTCGCGGCGGCTGATCCGCAAGGCGCTCGAGCACGCGGTGCGCTACGACCGCCACTCGGTCACCCTCGTGCACAAGGGCAACATCATGAAGTACACCGAGGGGGCCTTCCGCACCTGGGGCTACGAGCTCGCGAAGGAGGAGTTCGGCGCGCGCGAGCTCGACGGCGGGCCGTGGCTCGTCTTCACGAACCCGCGCACCGGCCGCGAGATCGTCGTCAAGGACGTGATCGCCGACAACTTCCTGCAGCAGATCGTGCTCGCCCCCCAGGACTACGACGTGATCGCCACGCTCAACCTGAACGGCGACTACATCTCGGACGCGCTCGCGGCCCAGGTGGGCGGCATCGGCATCGCGCCGGGCGGCAACATCGGCGACGGCCACGCCGTGTTCGAGGCCACGCACGGCACCGCGCCGTCGTTCGCCGGCAAGGACCGCGTGAATCCCGGCTCGCTGATCCTCTCGGCGGAGATGATGCTCCGCTACGTCGGGTGGGAGGAGGCGGCCGACCTCGTGCTCAAGGGCGTGGCCAACACCATCGCCGCCAAGGAGCTCACGTTCGACCTGGCGCTGATCCGCGAGTCCATGCGCGCGCCGCTCGCGCGCGACCGCGGGGCGCCCGTGCAGGACCGCATGGAGTCGCTGATCCCCGGGGCGAAGCTCGTCGGTACGCGCGGGTTCGGCGACGCGGTCATCCGCCACATGGCGGACTAGCTCCGGGACGGCGTTCGCGCGCCGCCGGAATCCCAACGCGTGCCCGATGCTCTAAGCTCACGATCATGACCGAAGCTAGCCTGCAGGAAGGCGGCGCGGCACCCGCCCCCGAGCGCTTCGACCCGCGCGAGCTGCTGCGCCATCTCACGAACCGGCCGGGCGTCTACCGCATGGTGGACGCGTCCGGGACGGTGATCTATGTCGGCAAGGCGCGCAACCTGCGGCGCCGCGTGGCGAGCTACTTCTCGGGCCGGGCGCACGACGCCAAGACGAGCGCCATGCTGCGGCAGGTGGCGAACGTGGAGGTGACCGTCACGCGCACCGAGAGCGAGGCGCTGATGCTCGAGTACAACCTCATCAAGCGCCATCGCCCGCGCTTCAACGTGGTGCTGCGGGACGACAAGAGCTACCCGTACATCCTGCTCAACACGGACCATCCGTTCCCGCGGCTGTCGTTCTACCGCGGGCCGCGCACCAAGAAGGGGAGGCTGTTCGGCCCCTATCCGAGCGCGGGCGCGGTGCGCGAGTCGCTCTCGCAGCTCCAGAAGCTCTTCCAGATCCGCGACTGCGAGGACAGCTTCTTCGAGAACCGCAGCCGCCCGTGCCTGCAGTATCAGCTCAAGCGCTGCACGGCGCCGTGCGTGGGGCTCATCTCGCGCGAGGACTACGCCCGCGATCTCGAGCACGCCGTGCTGTTCCTGCAGGGCGACGAGGACGCCGTGACGGAGCGGCTCGTCGCGCGCATGGAGCAGGCGGCCGCCGACCTCGCGTTCGAGCGGGCCGCGCAGTACCGCGATCAGCTCGCGAAGCTCAAGCAGGTGCAGTCGCAGCAGCTCATCACGGGAGCGAAAGGCGACTTCGACGTCGTGGCGCTCGCGAGCGAGGGCGGCATCCCGTGCGTGGCCGTGATGTTCTTCCGCGGCGGCCGCTCGCTCGGCACGCGCAACTTCTTCCCCAAGACGGCCGGGGCCGACGACGACGAGATCATTCGCGCCTTCCTGCTGCAGTACTACGGCGGCCGCGAGGCGCCGAAGGAGATCCTCGTGAGCCGGCCGGTGCCCGACGCCGAGGCGATCGCCGCCATGCTGAGCGAGCAGGCGGGGCGGCCCGTGCAGATCCGCTGGCGGCTGCGCGGCGATCGGGCCCGCTGGGTGGAGATGGCGCTCACCAACGCCCGTCACGGGGCCGAGCTGCGGGCGCGGTCGAGCGCCACCATGGAGGCGCAGCTCGACGCGCTGGCCGAGGCGCTCCGCCTCGCGGAGCGGCCGCAGCGGCTCGAGTGCTTCGACATCAGCCACATGGGCGGGGAGTCGACGGTCGCCTCCTGCGTCGTGTTCAACCAGGAAGGGCCGCTCAAGTCGGACTACCGCCGATTCAACATCACGGGCGTCGCCGCGGGCGACGACTACGGCGCCCTCGCGCAGGCGCTGACGCGCCGCTACTCGCGCATCAAGAAGGGCGAGGGGGTGCTGCCGGACGTGCTGTTCATCGACGGCGGGCGCGGGCAGCTCTCCCAGGCCGTGGCGGTCATGAACGAGCTCGGCATCGAGGGCGTACGCCTCGTGGCCGTGGCGAAGGGGGAGGGCCGCAAGCCCGGCCGCGAGACGCTGCACCTGCGGGAGCGGGAGGCGCCGTTGAGGCTGCTGCCGTCGTCTCCGGCCCTGCATCTCGTCCAGCAGCTCCGGGACGAGGCGCACCGCTTCGCCATCACCGGGCACCGCGCCCGGCGGGCCAAGCGGCAGACGTCGTCGCCGCTCGAGGAGATCCCCGGCTTGGGGCCCAAGCGGCGGCGGGAGCTGCTGCGGCAGTTCGGCGGGCTCCAGGCGGTGGCGCGGGCCAGCGTGGACGACCTCGCGCGCGTGAAAGGCATCTCCAAACAGCTCGCCGAGTCGATCTATCATCACCTGCATGCGGACTGAGCGACCATGCGGACGACGACCGACAGGGGCATGAGCGGGCCAGCGGGCATGCCGCTCAACCTGCCGAATGCCCTGACCTGGTTCCGCATCGTCGCGATTCCGCTCGTCGTGATCGTGTTCTACCTGCCCGTGTCGTGGGCGCGGCCGGCGGCCGGCCTGCTGTTCGCGCTGGCCGGGATCACGGACTACCTGGACGGCTACCTGGCGCGGCGCCTCGGCCAGACCTCGAGCTTCGGCGCCTTCCTCGATCCGGTGGCGGACAAGCTGATCGTCGCCACGGCCCTGGTCCTGCTCGTGCAGGCGGACCCCGAGTACGTGCTGGCCATCGTGGCCGCCATCATCATCGGCCGCGAGATCACGGTCTCGGCCCTGCGGGAGTGGATGTCGGAGCTCGGCGCCCGGGCGCACGTGGCGGTCACGTTCTTCGGCAAGTGGAAGACCACGCTGCAGATCATCGGCATCAGCCTGATGCTCTATCGCGAGCCCATCCTGGGCGTGCAGGTGTACCCGATCGGCGTGGCGCTGCTCTTCATCGCCGCAGCCCTCACGTTGTGGTCGATGATCGACTACCTGCGGGCGGCGTGGCCCATCATGCGCAGCACCGAATGAAGCGCCGGCCGACGCCGGAACGATTTTCGGGTTGTGCGGCTCGTCGAGACTGCCTAGAATCGCGCGCAGCCAAGCGGGAATAGCTCAGTTGGTAGAGCACAACCTTGCCAAGGTTGGGGTCGCGGGTTCGAGTCCCGTTTCCCGCTCCAAATCCCTCCTGCAAACAATAACTTGAAGAAATAATTTAAAGTCGGGTCGAGCGGTTGGCCGGCGTCGCGGCTTTCGGCGCGCCCGGCGCGGCCCCAGCAACCACCCGACGTTTCGTGCGCCGACGGCTCTCACCCACCGCGAGCCCAGCGAACGGTACGGTTTGCTTCGCCGTGCCGAGGCGGCCGCATGCACCTTTTGGCCGATCGCTTCTTCCCCGCCCGCGGCACGGTCGTTGCTTCCTCGATCGGCACGTTCCGAGACGAGGAGACACCCATGCGCCTCGCCATCCCGTTGCGGTGTCGGCCATTGCCCGTCGCACTGGCGGGCGTCATGGCGGCTCCCACCGTTCTCGCCCAGCCCGCTACGGAAGAGATCGTGGTCACGGCGCTGCGGCGCGCCGAGAGCCTGCAGGATGCCCCGGCCACGGTCGCGGCGTTCGACGCGCGGACCATCGAGGAGGCCGGCATCGAGAGCATGCGCGACTACGTGAACCTGACGTCGAACATGACGCTGATGGAGACGCAGAACAACGCGTTCGCGTTCGTGAACATTCGCGGGCTTTCGCAGATCCGCAACGTCGATCCCACGGTGGCCGTCGTCGTCGACGGCGTGCTCACTACCACGAGCTTGGGGTTTTCCCAGGATTTGTACGACATCGAGCAGATCGAGGTGCTCAAAGGTCCGCAGGGCGCGCTCTACGGACGCAACGCTTCCGGCGGCGCCATCAACATCGTCACCCGGCAGCCGACGGACGAGCTCGAGGCATACGTGCGGGGCGGCCTCGGCAACGGCGAGAACAAGCGCCTGTCGGGCGTCGTGAGCGGCCCGCTGGTCGAGGAGACGCTGCTCGGCCGCTTCGTGGTGGGCTACGAGGACGCCGAAGGATGGCGCGACAACGTGGCCACGGGCGAGAAGGCCGATCCTTACGAGAACCTCACCGTCGGCGGAAAGCTCCTGTGGAACTCCGGCGGCGACGTCGCCGTGGACCTGCGCCTCACGTACGGCGACACCGAATCCACGGGCTCCCAGTTCGTCTCGAACGCGCCGAGCTTCGTCACGGGTTTCCCCGGCAACGCCCATTGGCCCGGCAACGGCACCGCGGTGCCCGTGCCCGGCCTGCCGCCGTCGATCACGCCGCTCATCGGCGATCCAAACAACACCAGCATCAAGCACCAGGGCAACGAGCCCGGCATGGACGACCGCGAGGCGCTCGTCTTCTCGGCGCGCGTGGACTGGGAGACGGACCTCGGCACCGTGACCTCGCTCACCTCGTTCGACGAGCTCGATCACGTGACGGTGGCGGAGCAGTTCGCCTACTACCCGTTCGTGGAGGTGGCGGGCACACCCGAGGCGGGCACGCATCGCGCGGCGGTGATCGTGCCGCCCTCGGCCGCGTCGCTCGCCGCGTTCGGCACGGGCCAGAACCTCACCTTCGGCCAGAACCGTTTCCACGAGGCGGTGAGCCAGGAGCTGCGCATCACGTCGCCGGACGACCGGCGGCTGCGGTGGATCGCGGGGGCCTACTGGGTGCAGACAGATCTCGACGTGATGATCGCCATCAACCAGGACTTCGGTCTGGGGTTCGAGGAGCAGCGAACGGCGCCAAACATCGGCGGCATCAACCCCACGGTCACGTGGTCGCAGCGCTTCCTCGCGCCGCTCATACCGGTGGTGGGGCCGGCCCAGGCGCAGGCGCTGAACCCGAACAGCAACCCGAACGCGCTGGCCTACAACTTCGACCGCAACGACAACACCGCCTACGCGCTCTTCGGCCAGCTCGAGTACGACCTCAATGACGAGCTCGAGCTGACGTTCGCGCTGCGCTACGACCGCGACGAGCGCGAGCTCACGATCATGACGCCGGACGAGTTCCTGCCGGTGTTCCCGTTTCCGAGCGGCCGCGAGGGCGACGTGCGCGAGGCGGAGTTCGACTCGGTGCAGCCGAAGCTCACCCTGAGCTGGCGGCCGAACGACGCCATGACCGTGTACGGCACGTACGCGGAAGGGTTCCGCAGCGGCGGGTTCAACCTGAGCGGCGTCGCGGCCGGCGTGCAGACCTTGATCGCGGCCGGCGTGCCCGGCTTGCCGCAGGGCGTGCGCGATTCGTTCGACCAGGAGGACACCAAAGGGCTCGAGTTCGGCTTCAAGTCGGCGTTCCTCGACGGCGCCCTGCGGTTCGACACGGCGCTCTTCTACACCGAGGTGGACAACGCCTTCACGTTCGTGTTCGTGGCGCCGTTCACGGCGCAGACCACCCGCAACATCGCGGAGTCGGAGATCCTGGGGGCGGAGGCGGCCGTGTCGTGGCTCGCGACGGAGCGCCTGCAGATCGATGCGAGCATCGGCCTGCTCGACACGGAGATCACGGCGAGCGATTGGATCGGCGCAGGCGGGATCAGCATCATCGGCAAGAAGCTGCCGCAGAACCCGGACTCGACGTTCAACCTGACGGCCGCGTACCGGGCGCCGTTCCGCGGCGACATGGAGTGGTTCGTGCGGGCCGATTACCGCCGCCTGGGTGAAGTGTTCTGGGAGCCGGAGAACTTCGTCGCCCGCGATCCGTTGTCGCTCGTGGACCTGCGCGGAGGCATCTCCGGCGGCAACTGGGAGCTCGTGGCGTGGGTGAGGAACGCCACCGACGAGGACTGGATCGCCGAGGAGGCCAACCCCAACGGCATCGTCTACTACGGCAAGCCGCGGCAGTACGGCGTAGAGCTCACGTACCGCTTCTGACGGTCCCGATCCGCTGAATCGTCGCGCGCGGGTGCCCCAAAGGGGCGCGCCGCGCGTGACGCGCTCCCTTGCCCGCGGCCAGGCGTTCCTGGACACTCGCTGCCGCGATGCGAGTCATCCCGGTTCTGATAATGCTGTGCCTCGCGACCGCGGGCGAAGCGCTCGCGGCCGGCCGCTACGAGCCCGTGCCGCTCGAGGACGACGAGTGGCACCTCATCGAGTCCTCGCAGGAGCTCGAGGCGTACTTCCGCGAGCAGTCGCTGCTCCACGGGGACGAGGACGTGGTCGGGCTCGTGCGCCGCGTAGGCGCCGCGCTCGCGCCGGCGCCCGTGGACGACTATGTGGAGTACCGCTTCTTCGTGCTGCGCGACCCGTCGCCGAACGCCTTCGCGCTGCCGAACGGTCACGTGTACGTGCACACCGGAATGCTCGCGCGCCTCGAGGACGAGTCGCAGCTCGCGGCGCTGCTCGCGCACGAGATCAACCACGTGGCGGGCCACCACGGGATCTTGAATCAGCGCACCGCCACCCGGCGCACGATTGCCGCGCTCGTCGTCGGCGGGCTCGGCGGCGTGTGGGGCAGCGCGGTCTCGGTGGGCCTGCAGGCGTCCGTGTACGGCTTCGGCCGCGACCTCGAGCAGGAGGCGGACGACCGCGCCGTCGTGCTGCTCGCCGACGGCCCGTACGATCCGCACGCGCTGCCCGAGGTGTTCGATATCCTGGGCCGCGACTACGAGGGCCTGAATCCCCGCGTGCCGACCATCTGGAGCACGCATCCCGAGATCCGCGCGCGGGCCGAGCGGAGCCGCGCGCTCGTGCAGGACGCGCCGCGCCGGCCGCGCGATCCGCAGGCGTTCGATGCCGCGATCTTCGCGCTCCGCCTGCTGACGATCCGCGACTACGTTCAGGACGACTACCCGCACACGGCGCTCGCGCTCGCGGAATCGCTGGTCGCGCGCTATCCGAATGACGCGCGCGTCCACCACGTGCTGGGCGATGCCTGGGCGGCGCTCGGGCCGCAGCGACGCCTCGACCCGGACGAGCTCTCCAACGCCGACAAGCGGCGCAACCTGCGGGAGCGCGTGCGGCGCACGCGCGAGCAACGGCTCGAGGAGGCGCTCGAGACGGAGGAGGGCCGCGCGGCGTACGCGGAGAACCTCGCGCGCGCGGCTGAGGTTCTCGGCCGGGCGATCGCGCTCGATTCCGAGTTCGCGCCGGTCTATCGCAGCCTCGGCGAGGTGCACGAGCGGCTGAACCAGCCGAGGGACGCGGCGGCGGCCTACGTGAAGTACGCCCGGCTCGCGCCCGACGCGCCCGACCGGGCGCTCGTCGTGGATCGGCTGCGCAAGCTGACCGAGGTGCTCAAGACGGAGGAGGAGGACGACGATGGCTGAGCTTCGAACGGGGTGGCTCGTGGCGCTGGGGCTGCTCCTCGCGAGCGGTTCCGCCGGGGCCGCGATGCGCGCCACGGACGAGTTCCGCGAGGGCACCACGCGTCCGCTCAAGGTGGCGCTGCTGCCCGTGCACGCGACGGTGGTGAAGGCCAAGGTCATCGAGACCGAGAACCTGGTGGAGGAGAGCACGGAGCTCGGCCGCTTGCTCGCCGCCGAGATCGACGAGCTCATGCGGGCCGGCGGCTACCAGGTGGAGGTGATCGACGCCGATCGCGTGAACGTCGATCCGCGGCTGCAGGAGTACGTCGTCGACGCGAACCGCCGCTACGACGAGCTCCTGGGTCAGGTGCGCCCGAACCGCATCAAGCGCCGGCTCTACAACGCGGGCGACGAGGCCCGCGTGCTCGCCGACTACCTGGGCGTGGACGCGATCGCGTTCACGCGGCTGCAGGTAGTGGCGGCCACGGGCGGCCGCACCGCGGTCGCGCTGCTCGTGGGCATCGGCAGCATGGGCGGGGCGAGCGCGAATCTCGCGCTCGTGGACGGCGACACCGGCGATCTCGAGGCCTGGTTCGTGAGCACCTACGTGGGCGCGAGCGCGAAGTCGATCGAGGAGAACCCGCAAGGCGAGATGGCGCAGATCGCGGCCTCGATGCTCGCGAAGCTTCCGGGCGCGGATCCCACGCTGCGCGTGGAGGAGGAGCCGGAGAGCGACGAGGACGTGCTGTCGGGCGTGGAGGCGCTGCTCGAGCAATAGGGCGACAAGGAATCGCGCCCGGAAAGGCGCTCCCACCCGGAATGGCCAGGCAGGCAAAGTAGCTAGGTGGGAGCGGCTTTCCAGCCGCGATCTTCGGCTCGAAAGGCACTCCCATCCGGGATGGCCGCGAGGCGAAGTCGCCGGGTGGGAGCGGCTTTCGAGCCGCGATCTTCAGGTCGCCTCGTAGCGCGCCGGGTTCGTGAGGTCGCAGCCGTCCTGGCGGGCGCAGAGCTCCTCGAGCAGCTTCGCGGTCTCGGGATTGGGCTGGGCCGTCTGTCCGCGCCCTCGGCCCCCGGCGCGCCCGAGTGCCGCGTCCACCGGCGTACGGCCTCGCGAATCGGCCACGTCGATGCGCGCGCCGTGCGCCACGAGGTACTCCACCACGTCGTTCCAGCCCCAGATCGCCGCGCCGAACAGCGCCGTCTGGCCGGCGCTGCGGAAGCGGCTGTCCCGCGTCGTGTGCGCGTTCACGTTGGCGCCGGCCGCGATGAGCACCTCGAGCGCCTGGATGGCCTTCTCCTGCACGTCCGGGGTCGTGTAGTGCGGGATGCCGGGGCCGTAGCCGCGCGGATCGCACTCTACCGAGCCGTAGCCCGCGGCCGCCATGAGCGGCGTGATGCCGTCCTCGTTCGGCAGCTCGAGCAGCGCGCCGTGCTCGATCAGCAGCCGCATGGCCGGCACGTCGAACGTCTTCGCCGCCCGCAGCAGCGGGGTGGCGCCGGTGGTGAGCATGCTGTCGCAGCCGCGGTCGTCCACGATCGAGCGATACGGCGGGATGAGCTTGAGCTGCAGGTTCGGGTTCGCGCCCCGCGCGAGCAGCATCTCGATGAGCTCCAGGCTCGTGGTCTCATCCGTGGACAGCCGGTCGGGCCGACCGCCGTGCGGCAGCGTGTTCATGTCCACCGCGGCGTACAGCGGCGTGCGGCCCCACCAGTCCCAGCGGTTGGGATCCGCCCCGGCCTCGATGAGGTATTTCGCCGTGTCGAAGTGCAGGTTGTCGATGGCGACGAACAGCGGCGTGACGTTCTTCGGATCGCCGAGGTTCGGGTTCGCGCCGGCCTCCACGAGGTGCCGGGCGCATTCCTTGCAGCCCTCGCGCGCGGCGAGCAGCAGCGGCGTGAGGCCGCCCGTGGGGCGGTACATTCGCCGCGCCTCGCCCGAGACCTGACGCGGCCAGTGGTTGACGGCCGAGCGGGCGTCGACGTCCGCGCCGTGCTCGACCAGGAGCTTCACCATGTCGGGCTGGCGCTGCGCGGCCGCCCACATGAGCGCGGTCTGCTGGCGCCACTGCTCGCGGGCGTTGACGTTCGCGCCGCGCTCGAGCAGCAGACGCGCCGCGTCCACGTTGCTGCTGCGTGCCACGATCATGAGCGCCGTCTGCCCGTCCGCGCCGGGCGCGTCGACTTCCGCGCCCGCGTCGAGCAGCCTGTCGATGACCGGCGCGCTGCCGGCGACCGCCGCCTCGGACAGCGGCCGGGAGCCGTACTCGTTGGCCGCGTTCGGATCGGCGCCGGCGGCGAGCAGGCGCTCGACGAGCTCGACGTTCGCGTGGTACGCGGCCCAGTGCAGCGCGGTGGTGCCGTCGGGCGCCGCGACGTTGGCATCCGCGCCCGCCGCGAGCGCCGCGAGCGCGGCCTGCGTATCGTTCGCGCGGGCCGCGTCGAGGAGCGGGTCGGCGGCGGTGGCGCTCGCGGCGAGCCACAGCGCCGCGGCGGCGAGCGCCGCCTGCCGCAGTGCGCGCGCTGCAATCGCGACCCGCCAGCCGTTGCGCCGCGCGGCCACGGTCAGACCTCCGCCAGCTCGCCCGTGCTGTCGCCCACCGATTCGGCCGGCACGCCGGCGCGCACGAGCAGCGTGAGCAGCAGGTTCGCGAGCGGCGTGCGGTCGGGGTAGCGCAGGTGCTGGTTGCCCTTGATGGTGCCGGCGCCGCCGCCCACCACGAGCGTCGGCAGCGGGAAATGGTCGTGGTTGTTGCTGTTGCTCATGTTGCTGCCGTACAGCAGGATCGAGTTGTCGAGCACCGACCCGCCGTCGCCGTCCGGCATGTTCGCGAGCTTCTCGAGGAACGACGCGAACACCTCGCTGTGGTAGCGCTGCACCCTGACGAGCTTCTCGATCGCCGCCTTGTTCTCGGCGTGGTGCGACAGGGGGTGGAACGCGTCCGGCACGCCGATGTGCGTGTACGGCATGTTGCTCACCTCGGCCGCCATCATGAACGTGACGACGCGCGTCATGTTGGCCTGGAACGCGGCCGCGATCATGTCGAACATGAGCTTCAGGTGCTCGTCGAAATCGGGCCTAGCCACGGGCACGTCCGGCAGCCCGGCGGTCGAGAGGTTGCGCTCTTCGAGGAGCTGCACGCGTCGCTCGATCTCGCGCACGCTCTCGAGATAGTCGTCCATGATGCGCCGGTCGGCGGGGCCGAGCGTGCGCTTCAAGTCAGCCACTTCCTCGGTGACCATGTCGAGCAGGCTCGCGTAGTCGCGGGAAACGCGCTTGCGCTCCTCCGGGCTCGAGCCGCGCCCGAAGATCTTCTCGAACGCGCGCCGCGGATCGTATTCCATGGGCAGCGGCGTCGTGGGCGTGCGGAACGAGATCGTGTTGCCGTAGCTGCACCCGTAGGTGCCGTCACAGGCCGCGCTGCCGCCGCTTTCCTCCGTGGCTAGCTCGATCGAGGGCAAGGGCGTGTCCTGGCCGATGTGGGCCGCGGCGATCTGGTCGACGGTCACGTGGCCGTTGGGCGCATGGCCGCGCTCGGGCTTGGCGCACGAGAGCCACGTGGCCGGCGTGATGGCGTGCACCGGGCCGATGGCGTGACGGTTCTCGAGCCCGCTGACGACCGTGAGGTAGCGCTTGAACGGCGCGAGCGGCTCGAGCGTGCGCTTCAGGTCGAAGTCGCGCCCCACGACGTCGGGCGTCCAGGCGTTCACCTCCTGCCCGTAGCGCGTGTTGTCCATGATGGCGCCGTGCGGCAGGTAGAAGAAGCCCATGCGCGGCTTGGGCGCGGCCGCCGTGCGGGCCAACGCGGTGGCGGCGGGCACCATCGCCGACAGCAGCGGCAAGCCGATCGTGGCGCCGCCGGCCTTGAGCAGCGTGCGCCGCGACAGATGCTTTTTGGTGATGAACATCCCGTCTCCTCCTATCCGATGCTCGCATCCGCCGCCCGTGCCGGCGATCGCGGGGCAGGGGCTTCCGGCGCGGCGCCGTTCCCGGCCGACGTCGCCGGCCGCAACGCCGCCTCGACCGTCCCGCCCTCCGGCGCGGGCGCCGTGCGCATGCGGAACGGCGCGCTCTTCACGATTCCCATGGCGATCGACGCGAAAGTGTAGCCTTTCTTCTCCGCGTCGCGGACGATGCGGCGCACCGTCGGCATGTCGTAGTACTCGAGGCCCCGGCCCAAGGCATACACCATGAGCTTCTCGGTCAGGGCCTGCACGAACATCTTCGGATCCGCGAGCAGCGCCTCGCGCAGATCCTCAGGGCCGTTGACCTCGCGGCCGTCCGCGAGGCGGCCGGAGGAGTCGATCCGCGCGCCGTTCTCGCGCTCCACCTCGCGCCACTCGCCGATGGCGTTGAAGTGCTCGAGCGCCTGGCCCAGCGGATCGATCACGCCGTGGCAATGGTTGCACGTCGTCTGGGTGCGATGCCGCGCGAGCCGCTCGCGCACCGACAGCGGCACGTCGCCCGTCGGCTGGGCGAGGTCGGTTTCGACGTTCGGCGGCACGGGGGCGGGCGGCGTGCCGAGCACCTGCTCCAGGATCCAGGCGCCGCGCAGCACGGGCGACGTGCGATCCGGATACGACGTGACCGTGAGCACGCTGCCCTTGCCGAAGAGCCCCCAGCGGCGCGGGTCCTCGAGCTCCACGCGGCGGAACCGGTCGCCGCGCACGCTCGGGATCCCGTAGTGGCGCGCGAGCCGCTCGTTCACGAAGGTGTGCTTCGCCGACAGCACTTCAAGCACGCTCGCGTCCGGGTTGCGCAGGATGCTGTCCAGGAAGAGCTCCATCTCGGTGCGGAAGGCGTTGCGCAGATCCTCGTCGAAGTTGGGGTAGAGACGCGGATCGGGATCCATCGTGTCGAGCCGGCGCACGCCGAGCCACTGGAACGCAAAGTTGGTCACGAGCGACCTCGAGCGCGGATCGGCGAGAAGCCTCTGCACCTCGCGCTCGAGCACGGCGTCGTCGCGCAGCTGACCGGCCTCGGCGAGCTTCAGGAGCTGCTCATCCGGGCCGCGGCTCCACAGGAAGAACGCGAGCCGCCACGCGAGCTCGAGGTCGCTCACGAAGTAGGGCTCGCCCGGCGCCACGTCGGCGGGCGGGCCCCCGGGCTCCGCCCGGTACAGGAACTTGGTGCTCGCGAGGATGGCCATGAGGCCCTTCTGGATGCCGGCCTCGAAGCCGCCTTCCTCGCGTCCGGCCTCATAGAACGCGAGCAGCGTCGACAGGTCTTTTTCCTGGATGGGCCGGCGGAACGCCTGGCGAGCGAGGTTCGTGAGGATCTCCTCCGCGCACGGCAGCTCCTCGGCCGGGGTCTGTGGATAGCAGATGAAAATTCGGCGCCGACTCTCCGTGGGCTCGTTGATGCCCATGGGCCCGTACGGCCCCAGGATCTCGATGCCGTGCATCCGCGGCACGTCCGGCATGCCTTCGCCCGGCGTGAGGGACTGGAGCAGATAGTCGCCCTCGGCGAAGCTGCGCGCCACGAACGCGGCCGCGATCTCGTGCTTGCCGGCCTTCACCGGCACGCGGATGTTGCGGAAGCGGTCGCGGATCGCCTCGACGGCGAGGATCTGCTGCTGGTCGATGGCGCGCGAGTCCTCCTCGCCGCCGAGCTCGCCCTCGAACACCTTCTCGCCGTCGATGGTGAGGATGACCTTGTGGCGGTACTCGATCCAGCCCGTGGGATAGGCCCTGAGCTCCTGGCCCGGCTCGGACGACACGTTGAGGTCGATCTCGTACTCGCCGTCGGCGGGGAAGTAGTGCTCCACGACGAAGCCGCCGCGCGTGCCGAGCGGCGTGCCGTCCACGTGCGCCGTGGGGTTCTTGCGGTCGTTGCGGTACTCGCTGCGGGTGGGCTCCGGCGCGGGATTGCCCACGGCGCGGATGCTGATCTCGCGGGCCGCGGCGAGATACTGATCGAGGTGCGTGGGTGAGACGCGCAGCACCTCGGCCACGTTGTCGAAGCCTTCGCTCGAGGCATCGGCCGGCAGCAGCGCGCGCGCGTCGATGTCGATGCCGAGCAGGTCCGCGACCGCGGTGGCGTACTCGGTGCGGTTCAGGCGATGCACGGCCACGCGGCCGGGCTCGACGCCCCGCGCGGCCGCCGCCTCGTCGAGCGTGGCCTCGAGCGAGGCCACGAACCGATCCACCTCCTCGGGCGCGGGCCGGGGTCCGCCGGGCGGCGGCATGAGGTCGCCGCGCAGCTTCCGCACCACCTTCTCGAACAGCGCGGGATGGTCGGGCACCTCGGCCGCAGCGAAGCCTTGCAGCGAGAGGTCGCCGGCGAACTCGGCGTCGTTATGGCATTCGGTGCAGTAGCGGTCGAGGAGATCCCATTGCGCGGCCAGCCGCTCCACCGGCTCTTTCGCGCAGCCCGCAAGCGCCAAGGCGGCGCCTGCCAGTACGGTTGTCGTTCTGACGCTTGCCATGGTTCTCCGCGGGGCTAGATGGCGCCACTCAAGCGGCCTCCCCACCATAAGCCGTCGTACACATTGGAGACGAAGCGGTCGCGGTTGTTCCCCCACTTCGCGTCGAACTCGGCCGTGAGCCCCTCGGCCACCATGTCCTCCGCCGACAGACCCTTGCGCATGCCTTCTTCCATGCGCCGCTGGACGGTCGTGAGCATCTCGTGCTGGGCTTCGAGGTGGGGGCGGCGCTGGGCGGGCCCGTGCCCCGGCACGACGAGCGTGTCGTCGTCGGCGAGCGCGAGGAGCTTCGCCGTGGAGGCGGCGGTGCCGCCGATCCAGCCGCCCGTGGCCGTGTCGGGCACGGGGTAGCGGCCCACCGCCACGGCGCCTCCGGCGGCGATCACGTTCAGCCGGCGGAAGAAGACATAAATGTCGCCGTCGGTGTGGGCGCCGTCGAGATGCCCGTACTCGATGGGCTCGCCGCCGAGCTCGAGCTCGATGGGCTGCGGGTCGGAGGAGTAGAAGGTCCGGGTGGGCAACGCCTCCGGCGAACGGGGCGGGTAGGTCTTGTCTTCCCAGTCCACGTAGAACTCGGTGCTCATCCAGAGGCGCGTGTTCATGTGCGCCACGATCGTGGTGCCGGCGGCGCCGAACGGATCGTTGCCGCCCGCGTGGTCGAGGTGCCAGTGGGTGTTGAAGAGCAGCGCTACGGGCGCATCGCCGAGCCGCTCTTTCATGGCCGCACGCAGCGCCGCGGTGTGCTCGGGGGCGCCGCTGTCCACCATCGCGATGCCGTCCGGCGTGCGGAGCAGCAGCACGTTGCCGCCCGCGCCGGACACCTGCCAGAGGCCCGGGCGCAGCTCCGTGAACGCGAGCCCGGTCCCCTGGCCGCGCGCGACGCGCGGGAACGCGGCGAGGCCGGTGAGCGCGGCGTAAGCGCTCCCGGCCGCGAGAAGAAACTCGCGACGACCGATCGTTCGCATGCCGAATACCTTAGTAGTGCTCCCGGCGCCGTTCAACCGGCGCGGGCCTGCGGGGGCGCACCGCGGAACGCCGGCAGCACGCGCTCGGCGAACACGCGGAGGAACTCTTCCTGGAACGGCGTTACGTTGAAAAGGCAGATCCCGTCGGCGCCGGCGGCCGCCTACGCCGTGAGCCGCTCGGCATGCCGGTCGGGGTCGGCGCCCACGGGGAGGGCGGAGCAGACGTCGTCCGCGGACACGTGGCGGCCGCCGCCGCGAACTCGGCGGGCATGCGCAGCCTCGCGAGCGCCGCCGGTCCGAGCAGCCCAATGTGGTCATCGGCGCCCGTCGAAGGCTCGGCTCGTCGTGCGCCGCGCGGCGATCGTCGCGCCGTCGCCGTGGCCGGGGTCAGGCGGCGCGCGGCTGATCGTGTCGCAGCGAGCTCGGGGCGTTCACGTCCGCGCGCTCGCTCACGCCGATGCCGAGCCGATCCACGAGCTCGCCGCCGAGCCACGCGGTGCAGAGCGCGATGCCGGCGCCCACGAACGAGCACACGTACGCCAATGCCCCCGGCTGCTCCGGGAAATCGGCGCGCATCCAGGCGCTCGCGAGGAACAGCAACAGCACGAGGACGTTGCCGCCGCCGTGCAGCCTGCCGACCCGCTTGGCCCGCGTGCCTTCGGGGATCGCGAGCCAGTCGATGATCCCGAACGGCGCGGCGATGGCGCCGCCCACGAGCCCGCCGATGATCATCCAGTACGAGACGATGGCGAACGCCGGCGAGTCGGTGGCGAAGTAAACCAGATCGAAGACCACCGCCGCGCCGAGCAGGCCCAGCGGGAACACGATCAGCATCTGATGGATGGGGTGGCCCAACAGTTTCGCTCTGCTTTCCATGGCGCCTCCTGCGTGGCCCGGCGCGGACGCGCCGGACGGACCGCGATGCAATCCGCATGCCACGCGCGGGGCGGTTGGCCTGGAGCGAAGCCCGTGGGAGCGGCTTTTCAGCCGCGATTCCTTTTTTGTCGGCGTCGAACGAAGAGACCGCGCCTGGAAGGGCGCTCCCACCCGGCCGCCGAAGGCGACCAGCAGGAGCGGCCCTCCGGCCGCGATCCCTACTTCAGCCGAGGCTCGATGCGCAGGACCGCGCCTTCGTCCTCGTCCGTGAGCACGTACAGCAGGCCGTCCGGCCCCTGGGCCACGTCGCGCACGCGCTGCCGAAGATCGACCAGCAGCGACTCGCGGCGCAGCTCTTCCATCTTCTGATTGAACAGCACGCGCGACAGATGGCCGGTGCCCGGGATCTCGCCCATGCGCAACCCGCCCACGAACAAATCGCCCTTCCACTTCGGCAGGGCGTCGCCCGTGTAGAACGTGAGGCCCGACACGGCGATCGCGGGCGTCCAGTACACCACAGGAGGCTCGTAGCCCTCGTGCGTCGGGAGCTGGCGCTCGTTTTGCCAGGGGCCCGGATAGGTGCGCCCCAGGCTCACGATCGGCCAGCCGTAGTTGCGGCCCGCGCGGATGATGTTGACCTCGTCGCCCCCGTTGGGACCGTTCTCGCTCTGCCAGATGTCGCCCGTGCCCGGATGGACCGTGAGCCCGAGCGAGCTGCGATGGCCGAGCGTGTAGATCTCGGGCAGGTAGCCTTCCTTGCCGACGAACGGATTGTCCTGCGGCACACTGCCGTCGTCGTTCAGGCGCAGCACCTTGCCGCCGTGCGTCATGGGATCCTGGGCATCGCCGCCGCTCGTCGCGACGTAGAGCTTGCCGTCCTGCCCGAACACGATGGGCGTCGCGCCGTTGGCGCCTTCGAGCACGAGCACGTCCTCGGTGCCTTCGAGCGAATGGCCCGTCCAGCGCGCGCGGGCGATGGCCGGCGAGAAGCGCCCTTCGCCGAGCGGCTTCGTGTAGCTCAGGTACAGCAGCTGGTTGCGGGCGAACTGCGGATGCAAGGCGATGTTCATGTAGCCGTGCACGGCGCCCGGCAGACCGGACACGCCGGTCCAGAACGACTCCGGCCCCCCAGGCACGGGGTCGCGCTGCAGCTTGCCATCGCGAATCACGCGCAGCTGACCGCGGCGCTCCGTGACGAGCAGCGTGCCGTCGGGCAAGAACTCGAGGGCGTACGGGAACGAGAGCTCCTTCGTGACCACGACCACGCGGATGTCCTGACCCTCGGCCGTCGGGTACTCGAACGGCCCTTCCCCCAGGGGCTTGTCGGCCAGCCCTTGCGGTGCGACGGGGATGCCGTTCGCGAACGGCACGGACTGCTGCGCGGCGGCCGGCCCCGCCCAGGCGATCAGCAGGGCGAGCGGCGCAGAAAGGAGAGCAAGCGAGCGATGCGGCCTCATGGTTGTTATGACCTCCTCATGGAGGCGGCCAGTATAGGGCGGCGGCGCCCCTGAGTAGAACCGCGCGGCGGTCAGGCGCGCGGGCCGGACGGGGCGCCCGGCGTATCGACGCCGCGCGCGAGCAGCGCGGCCACTTCGGCCATCGTCTCGAGCAGCGCGCGGGCCGCGTCCGGCCCCCGTGCGGGCGGGAATACGCGATAGGGCACGTCCTCGAACGCGAGCGGATCGATCGCGCCGCGGTGCCGGTCGATCGCCCGCCGCTCCTCCCGCCGCCGGCGCATCAGCCGGTAGCGCAGCTCGATGGCACGCGCCAGCAGCGCGCGCCGATCGTGTGAGGGAGGCCGCGAGCTCATGGCGCATAAGCTGCCGCGGGCGCGCCGGCTTGTCTGTTCGGGCGTTGACACAGCGCGCGCGGCGGCGTGCCGCGCGCGCCCTCGACGCGTTCGCGGTTTACGGGCGGTAGCTGCTGAAGACGTAGTCGTCGCCGGCCTGCGCCTGGTGGCACGCGAAGCACGCCGTGGCGGCCCGGTCGCCGACCACGCGCTCGGTGCGGCTGTCGCCCGCGAACCCCTCGAAGCCCCAGCCGCCCGTGGACGCGTAGCGCTCGGCGTCCCTGTGCATGACGCCAACCACCTTGCGGCGCCCATCGGTGATCGCGTTGTCGTTGGCCGTCGCCTCGAGCAGATCGAAGACGATGATCGCGCCGTCGGGGAAGGTGCCGGTCCGATAGCCTTCCAGGGCGCGCTCGTTCGCGTAGATGTGATGGATGCCGCCGAACGATTCGTACAGCGGATGGCCTTCCTGGATCACCATGGACTTCACGTGTCGCCACGACCGGTAGCCGTCCGGATATGGCACCGGCGCCTGCTCGGCTGCGAAAATCGCAGCGGCGGTCAGCGCGGCTGCGGACAACGATGCGATCGCGAGGATCCTGCTGCTCATGATGATGCGCTCCCTTGTCGAACGGGTGCGCCGGGATTCTAGGCGTCCCGCGGCGGTGGAAAAGTCTGCACGGAACGGTGAGTAACGCACTTTTTGGTGAAACATGGCGAGCCGTTTGAAAAAAAAGATTTCGTCGCCGACGCCGGTCACCCGTATGGTGGAGGACGTGCTCGGCTGCAAGTGGTCGATGACCGTGCTCGCGCTCATCGCGTCGGGCGTCGCGCGGCCGGGCGCCATGCAGCGGCGGGTGGAAGGGCTCACGGCGAAGGTGCTGAACGAGCGGCTGCGCAAGCTCATGCGCTACGGCGTGATCGAGCGCCAGGTGTTCGCGGAGGTGCCGCCGCACGTCGAGTACCGGCTCACCGAGTTCGGTCGGCGGTTCAACTCGCTCATCGAGCAGATCGCCGCGCTCGAGTCCGAGCGCACCCCGTAGAAGCGGCGCCGTCCGTTGGCACGTAACTTGCTCCGTGACCTTCACACACCAGCGTGGAGGACCGGCGCGTGCGCATCGGCCAGATCGCTCCGCTGTTCGAGAGCGTGCCGCCTCGCTTCTACGGCGGCACCGAACGAGTTGTTTCCTATCTCACCGACGAGCTCGTCCGCCAAGGCCACGAGGTGACGCTGTTCGCGAGCGAGGACTCGCGCACGCTCGCGCGTCACGTGGGCGTGGGACGCGCCATCCGGCTGGATCCCGCGTGCAGGGATCCCATCGCGCGCCACGTCGTGTTGCTCGAAAAGGTGTTTGCCCGCGCGCACGAGTTCGACGTCCTGCACTTCCACATCGACTACCTGCACTATCCGCTGTCGCGGCGTGCGGGCGTGGCGTGCGTGACGACGCTGCACGGCCGGCTCGATTTGCCGGATCTCGTGCCGCTCTACGCCGAGTTCGCGGACATGCCCGTGATCTCGATCTCCGACGCCCAGCGTGCCCCGTTGCCGCAGCTCAACTGGCGTGGCACGGTGCACCACGGCTTGCCGCGGGACGCGTACGCCCTGGGACGCGGCGGCGGCGGTTATCTCGCTTTCCTCGGCCGGCTGTCGCCCGAGAAGCGCCCGGATCGTGCGGTTCGCCTCGCCGAGCGCGCGGGCGTGCGGCTCCTGATCGCGGCCAAGGTCGACCCCGCGGACCGCGCGTACTACGAGACCATCAAACCGCTGCTGCGCAACCCCTGGGTCGAATACGTGGGCGAGATCGGCGAGGCGGAGAAGAACGATTTCCTCGGCAACGCGCGCGCGCTGCTGTTTCCGATCGACTGGCCGGAGCCGTTCGGGCTCGTGATGATCGAGGCCATGGCGTGCGGCACGCCCGTGATCGCCTACCGCTGCGGCGCCGTGGCCGAGATCGTGGACCACGGCGTGACGGGTTTCATCGTGGACGGCGAAGCGCAGGCGCTCGCGGCCATTCGCGCCGTGGACGGCCTGGACCGCGCCGCCATCCGGGCGCGGTTCGAGCGCCGCTTCTCGGTGGAGCACATGGCGCTCGCCTACACCGCGATCTACGCGCAGCAGATGCGCCTCGTGCACACGAAGACCGATGCCGATGAGCGCGCCGCGTGAGCTCGTCCTTCTCGACGACACCTATTACATCCACGCCACCTCGTCCCGGGTGGACACCCAGCGACGGGTACTGAAGCACGGCGACACGTTCGGCATCTTCGACCGGTTCGGCGACATCTCGCCGTTCGGCCAGGGCGAGCACGGGCTCTACTACCAGGACACGCGATTCCTGTCGCGCCTGGATCTGCTCGTGGCCGGCGAACGGCCGATGATCTTGAATTCCAAGGTCAGCGACGAGAACGGCGTGTTCGCCGTGGACCTCTCGAACGGGGATCTCTACGACGGCGGCCGGCTCATCGCACCCCGCGGCGAGGTGCACATCTTCAGGGGCAAGCTGCTGTGGGACGCCTCCTGCTGCGAGGTGATCCGCGTAACCAACTTCGCGCACCACGAGATCGAGCTGCCGCTCGAGGTCGTGTTCGCCGCGGACTACGCGGACATCTTCGAGGTGCGCGGGCTCCAGCGCGAGCGCCGGGGACACGTGGAGCCCACGCAAGTGCGCGACGGCGAGGTGGTGCTGTCGTACATGGGCCTGGACGGTCGCCGGCGCCGCACGCGCATCAAGTGGACCCGTGAGCCCGAGCGCGTTGACGCGGAGTCGATCGCGTTCCGGCTCAGGCTGCCGCCGCGCGGGCAGGCGTTGTTTTGCCTCAACGTGCTCTGCGAGATCGGCGACTCCGTGGTCGCGACGCACGGCTCGTTCGAGCAGCTCGAGCGGCAGGTCCGCGCCGAGCGCGAGCGCCTGCGCGCGCAGGAATGCCGCATCGAGACGTCGAACGCGCAGTTCAACCGCTGGATCTGCCGCTCGCTGGCCGACCTCCACATGCTCTGCACCACGACGTCGGGGGGGACGTATCCCTACGCGGGAGTGCCCTGGTACAGCACGATCTTCGGGCGCGACGGCCTGTTCACGGCGCTGCAGACGCTGTGGCTGAACCCGGCGCTCGCGCGCGGCGTGCTCGACGTGCTGGCGATGCGTCAGGCGCACGAGACCGTCCCGGAGCGGGACGAGGAGCCCGGCAAGATCGTGCACGAGGTGCGCCATGGCGAGATGGCGGCGCTCGGCGAGGTGCCGTTCGGCCTGTATTACGGCACGGTGGATGCCACGCCGTTGTTCCTGCTGCTCGCGGGGCGGTATTTCGATCAGATCGGCGACGTCGCCTACGCGCGCAGGCTCTGGCCGCACGTAGAGCGCGCGCTCGTCTGGATCGACGAGCACGCGGACAAGGACGGCGACGGCTTCGTGGACTACTGGCGCAAGACCGAGCGCGGGCTCGCCAACCAGGGCTGGAAGGATTCGTTCGACAGCGTCTCGCACGCCGACGGCACGCTCGCGACGGGCGCGATCGCCCTCGCCGAGGTGCAGGCCTACGTCTACGGCGGCAAGCGGGCCGCCGCGCGGATGGCCCTCGCGATCGGCGAGCACGAGACCGCGGCGCGGCTGCTCGCCGAGGCCGCGACGCTCAAGCGGCGCTTCAACGAGCGCTTCTGGTCCGACGACCTCGACACCTATGTCATCGCGCTCGACGGCGAGGGCCGGCAATGCCGCGTGCGCAGCTCCAACGCGGGCCACGTGCTATTCACGGGGCTCGCGACGCCCGAGCGCGCCAGGCGCACGGCGGCCACGCTGATGAGCGCCGATTCTTTCACCGGCTGGGGCATTCGCACGCTGTCGCGCCTCGAGGTGCGCTACAACCCGATGTCCTACCACAACGGCTCCGTGTGGCCCCACGACACGGCGGTCATCGCGGCTGGCTTCGCCCGGTATCGGCTGCGCAGGGACTCGCTCACGCTGCTCCAGGCCTTGTTCGACGCCACGCTGTTCCTCGAGGATCATCGGCTGCCGGAGCTCTTCTGCGGGTTCCGCCGCCGGGAGGGGCAGGGGCCCACGCTCTACCCGGTGGCCTGCCTGCCGCAGGCGTGGGCGAGCGGCGCCGTGTTCATGCTGCTGCAGTCCTGCCTCGGCATCTCGTTCAACCGGCAGAAGCCTCAGATCCGCTTCACGCAACCGGTGCTGCCGTCCTTTCTTTCTTGGGTGCGGCTCGAGAACCTGAGGGTGGGGGACGGGAGCGTGGATCTCATGCTGCGCCGCCATCCTCGCGACGTGAGCATCAACGTGCTGCGCAGCGAAGGCGACGTCGGCGTGGAAGTGCATCTGGGACCGTGACGGCGAACGGCGACGACGCGGTGCCCGCCGCCCCGCGCCTCATTTAGCGAGACCAGTCACAGAATTGCGGCGGCGGTTCTGCGATGCTCTCCCTGCCGCGCCCAGACCCCGCGCGGCGATTCCCGAAAACCTTTCGACCTCAGGAATCGCTGAGATGAACGTGCTTGCGACAATCGCGAGCCGGCGGGGTCTCGTCTCGTCGCTGCTCGCCGTGGCGGCGGCCTGTGCCCGGCCGGCATCCGCTGTGGAGACCGTGCAGATGCCGATGCAGGCGCATCGGGGCTATTTCTCCGAGCACTGCTTCGTGCTGTCCCAGGGGCAGAGGCTCGCCTACGAGGTCCATACGCCTCACGCGGTGGACTTCAACCTCCACCACCATCCGGCCGAGGGCGGGACGGTGTTCCCCGATCGGCTGCGGCTCGCCGCGCGCCACGCGAACGAGATCGTCGCCGAGTCGGGCGGAGTCTACTGCTTCCAGGCGGCGAATCCGGAAGACCGTGGGCAGGGGTACGTGCTGACCGTGAGCTACGACGTGTCCGGTGGCTGACGCCGCCGGCTGCCCCCGTATCCCCGAACCCCTTCAGAAACCTCCAAGAACGAGGCACGACATGGTGCACTTGCGCGCCGGCCGCGTGGCGGCCCTGCTCATCCTGATCCTCTCGGCGTTCGCCCTGCCGCACGTCGCGGAAGCGAGCCATTTCCGCGGCGGCCTGATCACCTGGCAGCCGGCCGACATCGACGGCGACGGCGAGGTCGACGACGTCAAGATCACCGTGAAGACCGCATGGGGGAGCTTTCACGACATCATCGGGTTCGCCGTCACGCCCGCGTTCCCGTCGGGATACTCGCAGGTCGGCAGCGAGGAGTTCACCTACGTCAACGGCACGTCCATCACGAACGCCGAGTACACGCTGAAGGTCACGCAGCTCCAGGCGCTCAATCTGGATCCGAACACCTCCTACCTCGTGCGGTTCACGGGCAGCGCCCGCATCAGCAACCTGCGCAACAACGCCGACGGCAGCTGGAACATCCAGACGATCATCAATCTCTCCGGCGGCAACAAGGCGCCGCAGATCGAGATGCCGATCATCCTCGACGTGCCGCGCAAGAACAGCGACGGCACGACGCTGACCGACTGGACGTTCGACTTGAACTCCACCGATCCCAACGCCGACGCCGTCCGCTACCGGATGGCCGACTCGGGCGAGATGGGCGGCGGCACCAATCCCACCGGGCTCTCGATCGACCCGGTCACCGGCCTCATCACCTGGGCCGGCTCGGGCACGGCCACGGTGGGCCTGTACAGCGCGGGCTTCGTGGTCGAGGACCTGGAGAACGACGGCGTTACCGTGCGCTCCAAGACGCACGTCGACCTGATCCTCAACCTGGTGGACGACTCCGCGAGCGACTACACCGTCGACCCGCGGGTGCCGAAGACCCGCAACGTCGTGGTCCCGAAGGGTGAGGTCTTCGAGTTCGACATCACCGGCGCTGCCATCGACACCACGAGCCTCGGCAGTCTCCAGGGCACGCTCACTGAGCCCACGGACAATCACTTCCGTTTCGAGCCCGGCGACATCGGCAGCGGCCTCGATCCCGGCACGTACCCCGTCACGTTCGACGTGCAGGAAGGGGGCAAGGCGAGCAGCTACCTCACGATCAACTTCATCGTCCCGGATCCCGACGCGCCCGCCGTCGCGAACCTCGAGGGCGACCAGGCCTTCTTCGACCTCGGCGCGCCGGGGCCCGTGCGGATCGACGTCGGCCAGGACGCCGTCTTGAGCGATCCGCCGGACAACGACGTCCTGACCGGCGGCTACATCAAGCTCAACCTCGCCGCGGCCGCCGCCGAGGAGGTGCTCGCGATTGCCAACGAGGGCACCGGCCCGGGCCAGATCGGCGTGACGGGCAGCACCGTCACGTACGGCGGGCTCGCCATCGGCACCATCGACGACGACGAGAACGGCGAAGGCACGGCGCTCCGCATCGACTTCGACACGCCCGACGCCACGCTCGCGGCCGTCCAGGCGCTGCTGCGGGCGCTCACGTACGACAACACGGCCGGCAGCCCCGCGTCCGGGGAGCGCGCGATGGCGCTCTACCTGGAGGACGCGGACGGCAAGAGCAACGCCGTCAACCTCTCCGTGCTGCTCGATTCAGACGCCGACGGCGACGGCATCGCCGGGTCCGTGGAAGGCACGGGCGATGACGACGGCGACGGCCTGCCGAACGACGGCGATCTCGACAGCGACAACGACCGCGTGCCGGACGCGAAGGAGGGCACGGCGGACAGCGACTTCGACGGTGACGCGGACTACCGCGACACGGACAGCGACGACGACGGCCTGGCGGACGCCGTGGAAGGCGGCGCGAGCGGCACGGACACCGACGCAGACGGCATCGACGATGCGTTCGACGTGGACGCGACGGGCGGCACCGACGCGGACGGCGACGGTATCGACGATGCGCCGCTGCGTGACAGCGACGGCGACGGCCTCGCGGACCTGCGCGACGCGGACAGCGACGGCGACGGCGCGCCGGACGGCGACGAGGGCGCGGGCGACAGCGACGGCGACGGCACGCCCGACTATCGCGACAGGGACTCCGACGGCGACGGCATCGACGACCGCACGGAGGCCGGGCGGCCGGCGCCGCGTGGCACCGACGGTGACGGCGACGGCATCGACGACGCCTGGGACGTGGATGCGACCGGCGGCGACGACGCGAACGGCAACGGCATCGACGATCTTTACGACGGCCGCGACAGCGACGGCGACGGCATCGACGACGCGCGCGACGAGGACTCCGACAACGACGGCGTGTCCGACGCCGTGGAGGCCGCCGAGGGCAGCGACCCGACGGATCCCGCCTCGCGGCCCGCGGACGCCGACCTCGACGGTCTGCCCGACGTGCTCGATCCGAACGACGCCAACCCGGACATCGACGGGGACGGGATTCCCGACGGCGCCGACGTGGACGTGGACGGTGACGGCACGGCCGACAACGGGACGGACGGCGACGGCGACGGCATCCGCGACGCCGTGGACGCCGACGACGTAGGCGACGGCGACGCCGACGGCGACGGCATCGGCGACACCGCGGACGTGGTGGACGACCGGGCGGACGCGGACGGCGACGGCCTGCCGGATGCGTTCGATCCGAACGACGGCAACCCGGACATCGACGGCGACGGCATTCCCGACGGCGCCGACGTGGACGTGGACGGCGATGGCACGGCCGACAACGGCGCGGACGGCGACGGTGACGGCATCAACGACGTGGCCGACGCGGACCGGCACCCGCCGGGCAGCGACCTCGACGGCGACAACGTGATCGATCGGTTCGATCTCGACGTCGACGGCGACGGCATCGACAACTGGACCGAGGGCACCAGCGACGCCGACGGCGACGGCAAGCCCGACTATCTCGATGCCTCCGTCGACGAGGACCGCGATGGCATCCCCGACATCATCGAAGGCAACTTCGATAGCGACGGCGACGGCAAGGCCGACTTCGAGGACGTCGACAGCGACGGCGACGGCGTGCTCGACCGCCTCGAGTACGCGGGGCTCGATGTCGACGCCGACGGCGACGGCATCCCCGACCTCTTCGACGTGGACGCGACGGGCGGGCGCGACGATGACGGCGACGGCATCGACGACGACGTGCGGCTGCCGGACGCCGACTTCGACAACCTGCCCGATCACCTCGACGCCGACGGCGATGGCGACGGCCTGCCCGACGCCATCGAGGCGGGTGCGGCGGGAGCCGACGAGGACGGCGACGGCATCGACGACGCCTGGGATGCCGACACGACCGGCGGCCCGGACCTCGACGGCGACGGCATCGACGACGGGCTCCGCCTGCGCGACACCGATCACGACGGCGTGCCCGATGTGCGCGACGAGGACAGCGACGGCGACGGCGTGAGCGATCGCGCCGAGTCGGGCGCGAGCGGCGCGGACGCCGACGGCGACGGCATCGACGACGCCTGGGACGTGGACTACACCGGCGGGCCCGACGTGAACGGCGACGGCGTGGACGATGCCGCCATCGGCCGCGACACGGACGGCGACGGCGTGGCCGACTATCGCGACCTCGACAGCGACGGCGACGGCCTCTTCGACGTGGTCGAAGGCGCCGGCTTCGTCGGCGACGAGGACGGCCTGGCCGAGCCCGGCACGCCGCCCACGCACTTCCCGCGCGACCTCGACGGCGACGGCGTGCCCGATTACCTGGACCTCGACAGCAATGGAGACGGCGTGTACGACATCGAGAGCACGGCGTATGCCTTGCTCGACGCGGACGGCGACGGGCGCATCGACGGCCTCGGGGACTCCGACGGCGACGGCATCGACGACATCGTCGATCAGGAGCCGGGTCAGCACGGCTCGCGGCGCGACGCGGACGGCGACGGCGTGCCTTCGGAGCTCGACGGCGACGACGACAACGACGGCATCCCCGACGCGGTCGAAGGCGACGAGGACAGCGACGGCGACGGCACGCCGGACCGGCTCGACCGCGACGCCGACGGCGACGGGTTGCCCGATCGCCTCGAGTCTCGCCGCCCGGCGCTCCTCGGCCTGGACGTCGACCTCGACGGCATCGACGACGCCGTCGACGCCACCGTGACCGGCGGCCCCGACGCCGACGGCGACGGCATCGACGATCGCTACGCCGATGCGGACAGCGACGGCGACGGCATCCCGGATCGGCTCGACGCCGACAGCGACAACGACGGCTTGAGCGACGCCGACGAGATGCTGCTCGTGGCGCTCTCCGGCGGCGACGCGGACGGCGACGGCATCGACGACGCCATCGACGTCGATCAGACGGGCGGCGTCGACGCGGACGGCGACGGCGTGGACGACGCGCTGTTGCGCACGCAGGACCTCGACGGCGACGGTCTGCCCGACTACCGCGACCCGGACAGCGACGGCGACGGCATCGTCGACGGCGACGAGGACGGCGACTTCAACGCCGACGGCATCGACGACCGCCACCAGAAGGATCCGGGCCTGCGGGCGTCGCTCGAGGGCGGTGGCGGCGGCAGCACGAGCGTGCCGGCGTTGCTGGCCCTGGCGCTGGCGGTGCTGCTGCGCACGCGCCGCCGCGTCACGGCCCTGCCGCTCGCCGCGCTCGCGGCGGCGCTGCTCGCGGGCTTGTCGCCCGCGCGGGGGCAGGCCGAGACGCCCGCGTGCGAGCCCGGCGGCAGGGTCGCGGACGGGTGCCTCTATGCCGGCTTCGCGCTCGGCCGCTCCGGCCTCGATCCCGACGACAGCCGCTCGACGTGGCGCGTCGCGGACGACTCGGACACGAGCTACAAGCTCACCATCGGCTACCGCTTCACCGAGCGCTGGTTCGCGGAGCTCTCGTACAGCGACCTCGGCGGCGCAGGCCTGCAGAGCCGCAATCCCGCCATCCGCGGCGAGGAGGCGCTCGACTACGAGGTGCCTGCGCTGTTCGGCGGCTATCTGTTCCGCCTGGCGGACGGCAAGCTCGACGCGTACGTCAAGGCCGGCTATGCGTCGCTACGCACGAGCGCGAGCAGCGCCCGCGTCGACCACGAGGACGTGCACGGCAATCAGCTGGCCCTCGGCGCCGGGTTGCGCTGGCACGTGAGCTCGCGGCTCGCGGTCGGCGTCGGCGTCGACGGCTTCGACGAGGACGCGCGCTTCATCGGCGTGGGCCTGACCACCGGGTTCGGCCGGATCGGCAAGCGTTGACGAGGCCGCCCGGCGCGTCCCGCCCTCTCCCGCGGGCGCGCCGGGCCGCCTTACCGCTCCGTGCGCCCGTCGCGGGACGATCGGGCGCGCGTCGTCGTATGCGGTGATAATGACGGGCAGGGAGCCGATCGAAACGATTGGATGACGAAACGCGAAGGGAAACGCATCCTGGTCGTGGACGACGACCGCGCGATGCTCTCGCTGATCACGGAAGTCCTGCGGCGGGCCGGCTACGAAGCGTCGAACGCCGACAACGCCGAGGAGGCGATCGCCGCGGTCTCGGCGGCAACGCCGGATCTCGCGGTGCTCGACATCGGGCTGCCCGGCGCTTCGGGGCTCGATCTCGCTGCGCTGCTGCGCGACCAGTTCGGCGTGCCCTTCGTATTTCTCACCCTGCACGAGGACGAGGCGATCGTTCGCCGCGCAGCGGCGGCGGGCGCGCTCGCCTATGTCGTGAAGCCGGCCGACATGCGGCAATGCGTTCCCACCATCGACGCCGCGGTGGCGCGCGCGGCGGAGCTGCGCCAGCTACGGGAGAAGGAAGCCCACCTGTCGACGGCCTTGCAGCAGAGCCGTGACGTCAGCATGGCGGTCGGCGTGCTGATGGAGCGGCTCAGGCTCGATCGCGACACCGCCTTCGAGCGGCTGCGCGAGCAGGCCCGCTCGCAGCGGCGGAAGATCGCCGAGGTGGCGGCGGAGCTCCTCGACGGCGCCGAGCGGCTCAACGCGCTCGCCAATCCCGCGGCCGGGCGCGCCCGGCGTGGCGAGTGAGCGGCTGCTTCTACCTTCCGCGCGCCGAGGTTTCGAGCAGGGCGAGCAGCCCGCGCAGCAGCTCCACCGGGCGCGGCGGGCAGCCGGGGATGTGCAGGTCCACCGGCACGACGCTCGCGACGCCGCCCTCGACGGCGTAGCTGCCCGCGAACAGCCCGCCGTTCACGGCGCAGTCGCCCGCGGCCACCACCCATTTCGGGCTCGGCGTCGCGTGGTAGGTGCGCTCGAGCGCCTCACGCATGTTCTTGGTGACGGGGCCGGTCACGAGCAGCACGTCGGCATGGCGGGGCGAGGCGACGAAGCGCAGGCCGAACCGCTCGAGGTCGTAGAACGCGTTGTTCAGCGCGTGGATCTCGAGCTCGCAGCCGTTGCAGGAGCCCGCGTCCACCTCGCGGATGGCGAGGCTGCGGCCGAGGCGCGCGCGCGCCGCGCGCTCGAGCGCGGCGCCGACCTCGGCGAGCGCGGCGTCGTCGGCGCCGGGGGAGGGCTCGGTGACGGGCGGCTTCAGCAGGCTTTCGAACAGCAGCTTGCGCATGAGCGTCGTCGCAATCGTTGCGGGAAGGATCGCGGCTGGAAAGCCGCTCCCACCTTGAAGGGACGCGTCCTCGCAGGGTGGGAGCGCCTTTCCAGGCGCGATGTTTCGCTACAGGTCATGGCCCGAATAGGAGCAGTTGAACGATTTGTTGCACAGCGGAAAGTCCGCCACGATGTTGCCCTCGATCGCGGCCTCGAGCAGCGGCCACTGGAACCACGACGGGTCGCGGAGATGGCAGCGCCGGATCGCGTCGCCCGCGAGCTCCAGAAAGACCAGCACGTCGCCGCGGAACCCTTCAACCACCGCGACGCCTTCGCGCGCCTCCCCGGCGCCGAGCCGCGGCAGCGCCGTCCGCAGCGCGCCGCCCGGTAGCCGGTCGACGATCTGCTCCACGAGCCCCAAGCTCTGCTCCACCTCGGCGATGCGGATGCGCACGCGCGCGTCCACGTCGCCTTGCGTGAGCACGGGCACGTCGAAGCGCAGCTCGTCGTACGGCGGGTAGGACAGCGCGCGGCGCGCGTCGAAGGCGCGCCCGGCGGCCCGTCCCACGAACCCGCCGGCCGCGTACTCGCGCGCGAGCGACGGGGCGAGCAGGCCCGCGCCGACGGTGCGGTCCTGCAGCGACGCGGTGTTGTCGTAGAGCTCGATCAGCGCCGGGAAGCGGCGGCGGATCTCGGCGACGAGCGCGGCGAGGGTGCGCCTGCCGGCATCGTCCAGGTCGCAGGCGACGCCCCCGGGCACCACGCGGTCGCGCATGAGGCGGTGACCGAAGCAGGCGTCCGCGGCGCGCAGCACGCGCTCGCGCAGGATGCCCGTGTGCGTGTGCATGAGCGCGAACGCGGCGTCGTTGCAGACCGCGCCGATGTCGCCCAGGTGATTCGCGAGGCGCTCGAGCTCGGCCATGAGCGCCCGCAGCCACTGCGCGCGCGGCGGCGCCTCGACGCCGAGCGCGCCTTCCGCGGCGCGGGCGAACGCGTACGCGTACGCCACCGTGCTGTCGCCCGACGTGCGCCCCGCGAGCTGCGCCGCGCGCTCGAGGTCCGCGCCGCGCAGGAGCGCCTCGATGCCTTTGTGCACGTAGCCGAGCCGCTGCTCGAGGCGCACGACGGTCTCGCCGTTCACCGTGAAGCGGAAGTGGCCGGGCTCGATGATGCCGGCGTGCACGGGGCCGACGGGGATCTGGTGCAGGCCTTCGCCTTCCGCCGGCAGGAAGGGGTACGCCGGGCCGCCGGCGGCGGCATCGCGTGTCGGGATCGCGTCGCGCGGGCCCGCCAACGGCGCCACGGTGCCCCAGCGGCCATGATCGAGCCACGGCCGCGCATCGGGCAGGCCCTCGGGCGTGAGCCCGAAGAGATCGCGGATCGCGCGCTCGAGGCGCTGGGCCGGCGCGTGCGCGCGCGCGAGCGACGGGAAGCGGCCGTCGGGGCAGTCGAGGCTCACGATCGCCGCGCCGTGCCCGTCGAACAACGCCGCGTAGACCGCGTCCGGCGCGCCCCACAGGCCGAGCAGCGCGAGCTCGCCCGTCACGAGCCGATCGCCGATCCTGAGCCACGCGGCCTCGTCGGCGACCAGGCGGCGCCAGGGCCCGTGCTCGCCGAGCGAACGGCCCAGGGTGGCGAACGGCGACTCGGGTGCGTCCATGGCTCAGCCCAGAAGGTTCGCGACGTTCTGGAACCAGGCGACCAGTGGCGCCGGCAGGTACAGCCCGGCCCCGAGCACGAGCGCGAGGTGCGCGAACAGCGGCACGAGCGACGCCTCGATGCGCGCCGTGCTGCCGTGCGGGGCGCCGAAGGCGAGCCCCTGCAGGCGCGCGAGCAGCGCGCCGAGCGCGATCAGGATGCCCGCCACCAGCGGGATCGCGAGCAGCGGCTCGCGGGCGAACGTGGAGCTCACGACCAGGAACTCGCTCATGAAGATGCCGAACGGCGGCAGCCCCATGATGGCGACCACGCCGAGCACGAGCCCCCAGCCGAGCCACGGGTGCGACTCCGTGAGGCCGCGGATGTCCGGGATCTTCTGCGTGCCCTTCACCTGCGCGACGTGGCCGACGGCGAAGAAGATGGCCGACTTCGTGAGGCTGTGCATCACCATGTGCAGCAGCCCCGCGAAGTTCGCGAGCGGTCCCCCCATGCCGAACGCGAACGCGATGATGCCCATGTGCTCGATGGACGAATACGCGAACAGCCGCTTGATGTCGAAGCGCCGGTACAGCATGAGCGCCGCGAACACGAGCGACGTCAAGCCCATCGTCACGAGCAGCGAGCCGGCCGCGATCGCCTCGGGGTTGTTCGCGAGCAGCATCTTGAAGCGCAGCAGCGCGAACAGCGCCACGTTGAGCAGGAGCCCGGAGAGCACGGCGGAGATGGGCGTCGGGCCCTCGGCGTGCGCGTCCGGCAGCCAGGCGTGCAGCGGCGCGAGGCCCACCTTCGTGCCGTAGCCGAGCAGCAGGAACACGAACGCGACGTTCAGCAGCGCCGGATCGAACGCGCCCGCGGACAGCATGAGCTCGGTCCAGGTCATGGCCGCGAGGCCTTCGCCCACCACGGGCAGGGCGGCCATGTACACCAGGATCGTGCCGAACAGCGCGAGGCCGATACCTACGCTGCCCAGGATGAAGTACTTCCAGGCCGCCTCGAGCGCCTCGTGGGTGCGGTAGATGCCCACCATCACCACGGTGGTGAGCGTCGCGAGCTCGATGGCCACCCACATGAGCCCCACGTTGTTCGAGAGCAGCGCGAGGTTCATCGCGAACATCAGCACCTGATAGATCGCGTGGTAGAACCGCACGTAGACGGGGGTCAGGCGGCCGATCTCGAGCTCGTGGGCGATGTAGCTCGCGCTGAACACGCTGGTGGTGAAGGCGACGAACGTGTTCAGCGCCACGAACACGATGTTGAGGTCGTCCACGAGCAGGTACGTGCCGGGCTCGGGCCGCTCTACGACGAACAGCGAGAACGCCGCCAGCATCGTGAGCAGCGCGGCGAGCACGTTGAGCCGGGCGCCGAGGCGGTAGCCCGGCAGGGCGGCCAGCAGCGCGGCGGCGACCGCCGGGATGCCGAGCACGGCTGCGACCGGGTCGAGCATGGTCAGAGCCGCTCCCCGCGGCGCGCGTCGAGCGCGTGCACGTCCACCGTGTCGAAGCGCTCGCGGATCCGGAACAGGAAGATGCCGATCACGATGAACGCGATCAGGATCGAGAACGCCACGCTGATCTCCACCACGAGCGGCATGCCCTTGGCGCCCGTGGCTGCGAGCACGAGCCCGTTCTCGAGCGACATGAAGCCCACCACCTGGCTCACGGCGTTGCGGCGCGTGACCATGAGCAAGAGCCCGAGCAGGATCACGGCCAGCGCGAACGCCGCGTCCTCGCGGGCGAGCGGATCGGCGGTGGCCGTGACGTCGAGCATCACCACCATCGACAGCGCGACGAGCCCGATGCCGAGCAGCATGGTCTTGCCGATGCCCACCACGGGCTCGATCTCCTTGTGGATCCCCAGGCGCTGGATGATCCGGTGGAGCGCCACGGGGATCACGATGGCCTTGAACACCAGCGCGATCGCGGCCGTCACGTAGAGGTGCGGCGCACTCTGGATCAACGCCTGCCAGGCCACCGACAGCGCCAGCACGAACGCGTGCACGGCGAAGGTGTTGAGCAGCGCGTAGAGCCGGTCCTGGTAGAGCTGCACGAAGCTCACGAGCACGAGCGCGCCCGCGAGGAGGTGTGCTACGTCGAGGGTCAGCGCTTCGCTCACAGCGTGGTCCTCGAGACGAACAGCAGCAGCGTGCCGAGGAGCCCCAGCATGAGCGCGGCGCCCAGGAACTCCGGCACGCGGAACACGCGCATCTTCGCGACCACGGTCTCGAACAGGGCTAACGAGGCGCCGCCCAGGAAGAGCTTCCCGGCGTACGTGGCAGCGCCGAGCAGGTGGGCGAGCGGCCCCGAGTCCGAGCCCGCGAGCCCCCACGGCAGGAACACGCAGGCGATCAGCGAGACGTAGAGCAGGAGCTTCAGCTGCGCCGCGAGCTCGATCAGCGCGAGGTGGCGGCCCGAGTACTCGAGCACCATGGCCTCGTGGACCATCGTGAGCTCGAGGTGCGTGGCGGGGTTGTCCACGGGAATCCGGGCGTTCTCCGCGATGGCCACCATGACCAGCGCCACGGCCGCGAGGGCGAGCGACACGCGCAGGCCCACCTCGGACAGCGTCATCACCTCGGCGATGGTCGCGAGCTGCGTCGAGCCCGCCACCAGGGCGAGCGTGAAGATCATGAGCAGCATGGCGGGCTCCGCCAGCGTCGCGATCATCACCTCGCGGCTCGAGCCGATGCCGCCGAAGGCCGTGCCCACGTCCATGCCGGCGAGCGCGAGGAAGAACCGGGCGCTGCCGAGCAGCGCCGCGATCGCGATCAGGTCCGCCGTCCAGCTGAACGTGAGGCCCGCCGCGAACGTCGGCACGAGGGATGCCGCCACCCAGGTGGCCCCGAAGATCAGGTACGGCGCCACGCGGAACAGCCACGAGGCGTTCTCCGCGAGCACCACCTCCTTCCTGAGCAGCCGCGCGAGGTCGCGATAGGGCTGCCACACGGACGGACCGCGGCGCCGGTTCAGGCGCGCCTTCACCTTGCGCACGAAGCCCGTGAAGAGCGGCGCCGCGAGCAGCACCAGCGCCATCTGCAGGCCCTGCACGAGCAGATCGGCGATCACTGCCATATCGCGAGCACCAGGAGCAGCGCCACCAGCGCCAGGAAGACGAGCGAGAGATAGCGGCGGATCGTGAGGAACTGCAGGCGATTGAGCTTCTCGGCCGCGACGCCCACGCCGCGCCCCACGGGCGCGTAGAGCCAATCCCACACGAGGTCGCGTAGCGCCACGCGGAAGCCCGCGGGACGCGCGTCGCCGGGCCGCGGCAGGTCCACGTGCTCGCGGGCCTCGAACACCACCGAGCCGAACACGCGCCGCAGCGGCTGGGCGAAGCCGTCGGCCGTGTACTGCGTGGCCGGGCTCTGCACTGGGAAGCCGCAGTCCCACGCCGGGCCGCGGCGCACCGCACGCGAGGCGAAGCGATGGATCACGGCCGCGGCGAGCGGCGCCGACAGCGCGATGAACACGAACACGAGCAGGCCGTTGTAGGAGCTGCGCGCCTCGGCCACGGGAACCACCGACAGCCAGTCGACGCTCGTCTGGGCCGGCATGCGGCCGCCGACGAGCGCCTGCGTGACGTTCGCGAGCGCGTCGATCGCGACGCCGGGCAGGATGCCGAGCAGCAGGCAGAGCGCCGCGAGGGCGAACATCGCCCCGAGCGACCAGCGGTCCACCTCGTGGGCGGCGTCCGCCTCGGCGGAGCGCGGCCGGCCGAGGAACACGATGCCGAAGGCGCGCACGAAGCACGCCGCCGCGAGCGCCGCGGCCAGCGCGAGCAGGCCGCCCACGGCCGGCAGCATGAGCTTCAGGCCCCACTGCGGGAGGTCCGGGCCCTGCAGCACGGCCTGGAACGTGAGCCATTCGGACACGAAGCCGTTCAGCGGCGGCAGTGCCGAGATCGCGAAGGCGCCCACGAGGAAGGCGAAGCTCGCGAACGGCATGCGCCGGATCAGCCCGCCGAGCCGTTCCATGTCGCGCGTGCCGGTGGCGTGCAGGACGGCGCCCGCGCCGAAGAACAGCAGGCTCTTGAAGACGCTGTGGTTGAGCACATGCAGCAGGGCCGCCGTCAGCGCGAGCGCGGCCGCGGCCGTCATGCCGTTCGTGCCGAACGCGAGGGCCACGCCGAGCCCGATGAAGACGAGGCCCACGTTCTCCACCGTGCTGTAGGCGAGCAGCCGCTTGAGGTCCCGCTGCATGAGCGCGTAGAGCACGCCGAGCACGGCCGTGCCGCCGCCGAGCGCGAGCACGATCATGCCGTGCCACGGCGTGGCGGCGCCGACGAGATCGAAGGCGATGCGCACGAAGCCGTAGATCGCCACCTTGGTCATGACGCCGCTCATGAGCGCGGAGACGTGGCTCGGCGCGGCCGGGTGGGCCAGCGGCAGCCACGCGTGCAGCGGCACGAGGCCCGCCTTCGAGCCCGCGCCGAGCAGCGCGAGCAGCAGCGCGAGCCCGGCGATCAGCGGCGCCTCCGTGGTCGCGCGGATGGCGCCGAAGCCGTAGTTGCCCTGGGCGCCGGCCAGCAGGCCGAAGGCGAGCAGCAGCGCGAGGGTGCCGAACCCCGCCATGACGAGATAGACGTAGGCTGCCCGCGAGCTCTCCTCGGAGCGGTGGTCGGCCATCACGAGGCCCCACGACGCGAGCGACATGAGCTCCCAGGAGAACAGGAACGTGAACGCGTCGTCCGCCAGCACCACGAGGTTCATGCCGGCCAGAAACGCGGCGTAGAGCGGCAGCACGCGGGCCGGCGCGGACTCGTGTCGCCCGTAGCCGACGGCGTAGGCGCTCGCGGCCGCGGCGCCCAGGTTCACCACCGTCAGGAAGAACGCCGACAGCGCGTCGACGCGAAACTGCGCGCCGAGCCACGGCAGGCCGAGCGGCAGCGTGACGGCCGTTGCGGCCCGCGCGCCGGCGAGATGCGCGGCCGCGGCGGCGAGCGCCACGAGCGACACGACGAGGCAGAGCCCGTAGATCACGGGCGATCCACGGGGGCTGCGGGCCGCCGGAATGGCGAGCACGCTCGCCGCGAGCAGCCCTGCGACGCAGGCCAGTGACAGCGCTACGGTGGGCACGAATCAGCCTGCGCGCGGTGTGGGCGCCGAGAGGGGACGACGGGGCGTCGGTGCGCTGGGTCGCTGCTGCATGCGGGGGTCAACGGGCCCCGCGCGGGGGCACGTTTCGGCGCGAAGCGTAGCGTCGCGCATGCGCGCCTGCAACTGCGCCGTCGACGACTCGTGACGGCGGCGGCACGGCGGGCGCCGCGCCGCGTCCCCTAGCGGCGGCGGGCCACGAGCTCGACCGGCCGTCCGGCGCGCAGGAGCCGCGCGGCCAGCGCGCCCACCTCGGCTGCCGGCAGCGGCCGCAGGCGGAAGTGCGAGGCGGCCTGAAGCCCGAAGCCGCGCTCGAGCAGCCAGCACGGCAGCGCGTCGGCGGCGTGGCCGGCGCGCACCTGCAGCCCCGGATGCCATTCGACGACCAGCGCGAGCCGCGGCTGCGCGAGCAGGCGCGGCATCCCTTCGAGCACGTCGATCTCGCCGCCTTCGACGTCGATCTTCACGAGCGCGGCCTCGTCGGACAGATCGTCGACGCGCGCGACCGGCACGCGGGCCACGCCCGACACGGCGCCGTAGCAGCTCTCGGGAAAGAGGCTGTTCACCGCGCTCACTGCGCCGCGCAGATACAGATCGCGCACGCCCGCCGCGCGGCCGGCCGCCACCGGCTCGATCCGGACGTTGGCGAGACCGCTCGCGGCCACGTTGCGCTCGAGCACGGCCACGTTGTCCGGCGCGGGCTCCACGGCGATCACGCGTCCCGACGGCCCGGTGCGGTGCGCCGCGTAGATCGCGTTGTAGCCGATGTGCGCGCCGACATCGATCACGGTTCCGCCCGGCGGCACGAGCGCATCGATGAGGCGATGCATGCGGATGTTGCCGCCGACGACGGCCAGGCGGATCACGCGGGGCCCGGGAACCCGGGTGGGCAGCCCCGCGACGCGAAGCGTCTCGCCGCGATAGGCGTGCACGGCGGCGCGCGCGTACCGCCACGCGCCGGTTGCCGTCGGAAGCACGCCCATCCGGTTCATCGCGCTCCATCCTAACGCGGGCCTCGCCGCGCGGATGCGACAATAGCCGGCGGACGCATTCCGGGGCAGGTGCATGATCGTCATCGAGATCGTCGCCATTCTGTTGCTCATCGTGTTGAACGGCCTGTTCGCCATGTCGGAGCTCGCCGTGGTGTCGGCGCGCAAGAGCCGGCTCCAGGCCCTCGCGGAAAGCGGCAATCGGCGAGCCCAGGCAGCCATTCGGCTCATCGACGACCCGGCCACCTTCCTCTCCACCGTGCAGATCGGCATTACCCTGATCGGCGTGCTGTCGGGCGCGCTCTCCGGCGCCACGGTGGCGGATCGGCTCGGCGACTGGCTCGACGGCTGGCCCCAGATCTCGCCCTATGGCGACACCATCGCCATCGCGCTCGTCGTGGTGGCGGTCACGTACCTGTCGCTCATCGTGGGCGAGCTCGTGCCGAAGCGGATCGCGCTCGGCAGCCCGGAGGCGATCGCGGCGGGAGTGGCGCCGGCGATGCAGCGCATCGCCCGCGTGGCGAAGCCGGCCGTGTTCCTGCTCAAGACGTCCACGGACGGCGTGCTCGGGTTGCTCGGCCTGCGCGGCGCGCCCGAGGCGCGCGTGACCGAGGACGAGGTGCGCATGCTGATCGCCGAAGGGGTGCGCTCCGGCGTCTTCAAGGCGAAAGAGCGCGAAATGCTCGAGGGCGTGATCCGGCTCGCCGACCGGCGCGTGCCCGCGATCATGACGCCGCGGTCCGAGGTGGTGTGGCTCGACGTGGCGGCGGACGCGAAGGAGATCGCGGCGCGGCTCGCCGAGCGGCGCCTGTCGCGCTATCCCGTGTGCCGGGGGTCGCTCGATCAGCCCGTGGGCATCGTGCAGATGAAGGACCTCGTGCCGGTGCTGCTCGAGGGGCGGCCGATCGTGCTCGCCGAGCACATGAAGCCGCCGTTGATCGTGCCGGAGAGCATCCTCGTGCTGAAGCTCCTCGAGTCGTTCCGCACCGAGGGCCTGCACATGGCGATCGTCGTGGACGAGTACGGCACGACGCAGGGCGTGGTGACGCTTGCGGACATCCTCGAGGCGATCACCGGCGAGCTGCCGGAGCGAGGCGAGGCGCTCGAGCTCGGGATCATGATGCGCGAGGACGGCTCCTGGCTCGTGGACGGCGCGCTGCCGGTGGACGAGTTCGAGCACCGCGTGGGCGTGCGGGGTCTGCGCGATGGCGGCGACTTCGAGACGATGGCGGGCTTCGTGCTGCAGCAGATGGGCCGGCTGCCGAAGGTGGGGGAGAGCTTCGCCGCGCTCGGCGGGCGCTTCGAGATCGTGGACATGGACGGCCACCGCATCGACAAGATCCTGTTCGTCCCCGAGCGCTTCGACCCCGAGATGGATGCCGGCTGAGCGCCGCGGTTTCGTGTAGCCGGCCAGGTGGGAGCGGCTTTCCAGCCGCGCGACGGCGCCGACAAGAATCGCGACTGGAAAGCCGCTCCCACAGGCTCCGTTCTTGCGTGCAGGGCTGCTACACGGAGGCTCGGTGCTTTGATAACCTGAGCACCTCACGTTGCGAGCGCGTTCCCCGATGTCGAGCACTGCCGCCGGCGACAGCCAGGCCGCGACGACGGCCTATTCCGTCCTGGCCACGATCAGCGTCTGCCACCTGTTCAACGACATGATCCAGTCGTTGCTGCCGGCGCTGTACCCGATCTTCAAGTCGAGCTACGGCCTCGACTTCGTGCACGTGGGGCTGCTCACGTTCACGTTCCAGCTCACCTCGTCGCTGCTCCAGCCGCTCGTGGGCTACTACACCGACCGCAAGCCGAAGCCGTACTCGCTCGCGATCGGCATGTGCTTCTCCCTCGTGGGCCTGCTGCTCCTCGCGTCGGCCGAGACCTACCCGCTGCTCGTGCTCGCCGCCGCGCTGGTCGGCAGCGGCTCGGCCGTGCTGCACCCCGAGTCGTCGCGCGTGGCCCGCATGGCCGCGGGGCCGAGGCCCGGCCTCGCGCAGTCGCTGTTCCAGGTGGGCGGCAACGTGGGATCGGCCGTGGGGCCGCTGCTCGCGGCGTTCATCGTGCTGCGGCATGGGCAGGGCAGCGTGGGGTGGTTCGCCGTGGTGGCGGTGGCCGGCATCGCGCTGCTCGCGCGCGTGGGGCGCTGGTACGAGACCCACGGTCTCGCGCGGCTCAAGCCGAAGGCGCGCGCCGGCGGCGCCCGGGCGGAGCTGCCATCCGGCAAGGTGAAGTTCGCGGTGGCCGTGCTGGTCGTGCTGATCTTCTCGAAGTTCTTCTACATGGCCAGCATGACGAGCTACTACACGTTCTATCTCATCGAGCGCTTCGGCGTGTCGGTGCAGAGCGCCCAGATCCACCTGTTCGTGTTCCTGGGCTCCGTGGCCTTCGGCACCGTGGCCGGCGGCGCCATCGGCGACCGCTTCGGACGCAAATTCGTGATCTGGGTGTCGATCCTGGGGGTGCTGCCGTTCACGCTGCTGCTGCCGCACGCGAACCTGTTCTGGACCGGCGTGCTCACTGTGCCCATCGGCATGGTGCTCGCGTCCGCGTTCCCCGCGATCGTCGTCTACGCGCAGGAGCTCATGCCGCGGCGCGTGGGCACGGTGGCGGGGTTGTTCTTCGGGCTCGCGTTCGGTCTGGGCGGCACCGGCGCGGCGGCGCTCGGCGCGCTCGCGGACGCGATCGGCATCGAGCGGGTGTTCGGGCTCTGCGCGTTCCTGCCGGCCCTGGGCCTGCTCGCGGTCCTGTTGCCGGATCTGCGCGCGGAGCGTGCGCGCTCGACCGCCTCTGCCGTCGTCGATATGACGGGCGGCGTGGGCTCATCGATGCCGGGCCCCGCCGGCGACACGCGCTAGACGCGGCCGGCGCGGAGCCTCGCGGGGCTCCGCGCCCCCCGACACCGTTACAGCCGGATCTGCTGCCCGCTCGTGGTCGGCCGGGAGATGTCGCGCACGAGCTCCGCGGTGTGGTGCTCCGATGCGACTCGCGCGATGTCCGCCTGCGACACCATGCCGCAGCAGATCCCGCGCTCGTCCACCACGGGCACGCGGCGGATCTGGTACTCCTCCATGCGCGCGCAGACCTCCTCGAGCGTGTCGTCGAGCGAGGCCGTGACGACGGGATCCGACATCACTTCGCGCGCGGTGGTGCGCTTCGGGTCGAGCCCGCGCGCCACGGCGCGGCAGGCGATGTCGCGGTCGGTGACCACGCCCGCGGGCCGGCCTTGCTCGTCGACGATGGGGATCTCGCCGCAGTCGTTGTCCGCCATCAGGCGTGCCACCTCGTCGAGACGCGTCTCGGGGGAGCAGCAGGCGGGGTTCTCGGTCATGATGTCTCGTACTTGCATGGTGTCCTCCTTGCTCAGTGGCTCGCTTGTGCGCCCTGGCTGCGAAGCTGCAGGAAACGCATGCCGGTCGCGCGCAGATTCTCCTCGACGAACGCCGCCATGCCGCGCTCCTCGCTGAGGCATTTCTGCAGCGGCTTCAACGCGGCCGTCTCGCCCGCGGCCTCGGCGAACAGCAGCAGCGTCTCGTACGCCGCCGCCTCGTATTTCGATTGCGCGAGCAGCGCGAAGCCGTTCTTGATGACCTCGTCGTCCGACGCCGTGCTCGCGAGCGTCATGGCGCTGGCCGCGGCCTTCATGGCCGCGTCCTTGAGCGCCGAAGGGCTCTCGCCGACGGAGTGGAGCAGACGCTCGAGGCGCTCGATCTGCGCGTTCTTCTCGCCGAGGTGTGACTGGAGCTTCTGCCGCAGGCTCGGGTAGTTCTCCATCCTCTTGGCGGCGGCCTCCACCATCGACCTGCCCTGGCTCGCCGTGGCGTGACAGTTCTTGAGCCCGAGGATGAAGAAGTCGCGGGCTTCGTCTTGGGAGATTTGCATGTTGGGATACTCCTTGAGCTCGCGCTCGGCGGGGGTCTTGGCGTTCTGCTCGAACAGCGAGTCGACGCGGCGCGCGGCCACGGCTCGACCCACCGCGTAGAGGTCCATGGGGCTGCCGCGGACGGCGGGGAAGAGCTCCGTCTCTTCCTCGTCCACGTGCGTGCGGATCTCCGCCTCGAGCCGCCTCACGAGGTCGTCGCGGTCGGCGCCGCCGTCGCCGCGCTCGATCTGCGCCATGATGCGTCTCGCGCCTTCGTGCTCCTGCCGGGCGCGCTCGACGAGCTCCGCCTGCTGCGTCTGCATTTGCGCGCCGGGGTAGAGGATCTCCTCCTCGGCGGCCATGTGCGCCCTGAGCGCCATGCAGATGCTCTTCGCGATCCGGCCCTTCGTGGACTCGTCTTCCGCCTCCTCGTACCACTCGAACCAGCCGAGCACCACGCGATGGTCTTCCATGAGCAGCTGGGTCGCGTCGGGCGGCACTTTCTTGCCGGCGACGAGCGCGGCGCCGAGCGAGATCGGCTCGCCCATGCCTCGGTCTGCGATCAACGTTCTCATTAGGGTCCTCCTCGCGGACTGCCGGGCTCAGGCCGCGGGCGACAGGCGCGCGTAGTCCGTCTGCTCGCCGTTGCGCCGCGGCTCCCGGCGCAGCCCGTGCACGGGATGCGGTCCCTCGGTGACCAGCCGGTACTCCTCGCCGTTCTTCGCCGCGTTCTCCTTGATGACTTCCTCGGTCGGAACCCAGTCGCCGTTCACCCGGCGCTGATACTGGAAGTAGCGGTCGTCCTCGGGCAGCGTCGCCACCGGCACGAAGTCCGAGTGCTTGGCCGTGAGGTCCACCTGGTTCTCGAGCACCTGGCGGACGTAGGCCTTGTTCGGCTGGAACTTGAGCGGGTTGTCGAACGTCGTCGCGGGCAGGATCGCCTCCGGGTCGCGCTTCTCGACCATGCGCATGAGGTCGCAGGCCACGCGCAGGTGCTCGATCTCCATGGCGAGATGCAGCTCGTACACGGCGCGCACGCGCGGATCGGTCTCGTCCTGCATCATCGACCAGTACATCCAGCACTCGTGCCACTGATGCAGCACGAGGTTCTCGAGCCAGCTCGCGGCGGGGTCGAGGATCGACTCGTAGTGGCTCACGTGCTGCTCCTCGATCTGCCCGATCTCCTGATAGGTCGCACGCGCGATGGGCTCCTGGTAGCGGTTGCCGATGGTCATGTAGAAGTTCATCGTCTGCTGCTCGGCGGCGACGATGGTCAGGGCGTTCAGCACCGATTGGGGATGCGCCGCGAGCGCGATCATCGGCCGCCGGATCTCGTCGCGCGGATCGCGGTGCTCGAAGACGGTGGGCCGGCCCGGCATGATCTCGGTGAGCTGATCGCAGATCGCGTCGGCCTTCTTGCCTTCGATCAGCTGATAGAGGTTGGCGTAGCGGTACAGGTGGTCGAAGTCCTCGAGCAGCGCGAAGTCGTACACCTGGTGGAGGTAGGGGTCGGGCTCGTTCTGCGCGAGCCAGGCGGTCAGGTCCACGGCCACCTGCTCGTAGCCCAGCGTGACCTCGATCGTGGTCTCGTCGCCCGGGATGAGCCAGTTGATCACCTTCTGCTGCTGCTGCTCGATGCGCCGCAGCCACGCGAGCTGCTTCTTCACCTCCGCGTCGAGCGTGTTGCGGGCCATCTGGTGCGAGAACATCACGTTCTCGACCTCGATGCCGTTCATCAGAATGCCGCGCGTGCGGCTGTAGGGGTGCACCTGATCCTTGCGATAGGGCTCGATGTTGAGCTCGCGCCAATTGCGCAGCTGCTGCTCCAGCGGGATGCCTTTCTCTTCCAGCGGATTGAATGCCATCGTTGCGTTCTCCATTGCGTGTTGGCGGCCGGCCGACCGTCGCGACTTGCGCCGCGGGCCGCGGCGTGATGGCTCGGGGGTGCAACAGGCGTGCCACGCGGGCCGGCCGGTAATCGCCCGTTCGCACGTATCCGCGCGAAACCGTTCCCTTGACCTTGGAGCGGGGTCCGGGGTGTATCCTTGCGGGCCACTCGGAGGCCCGCGTTCACGTGCATCCACCGACCCGCTCGCTCACGTCCAGCCGACCCTCGCCATGCGCAAGCCGGCCCGCAGCACCCTGAATCGCCGCCGCCTGTTGCAGTCCGCGGCGCTCGCGGGCGTCGCCTGGTCGTTGCCGGGGCTCCTGCCCGCGTGGGCACGCAGCGCCACCGCGGGCGTGCGGCGCGATGTCGGCACGCTCTCAGGCGAGCGCATCGAGCTCATCATCGGCCGTGCCCCCTTCGTGCTGAACGGACGCACGGGTCAGGCGGTGGTCGTGAACGGCACGATCCCGGGGCCGCTGATCCGCCTCCGCGAAGGGCAGACGGCGCGCATCGCGGTGACCAACGCGCTGCCGGACGAGGACACGTCCATCCACTGGCATGGGGTGCTCGTGCCGTTCCAGATGGACGGCGTGCCCGGCGTGAGCTTTCCCGGCATCCGTCCCGGCGAGACGTTCGAGTACACCTTCCCGGTGCGGCACGCAGGCACCTTCTGGTACCACAGCCACTCGGGCCTCCAGGAGCAGCTCGGGCACTACGGACCGCTGATCCTCGACCCTGCCGGGCCCGATCCGGTCCGCTACGACCGCGAGCACGTGATCGTGCTGTCGGACTGGACCTTCATGCATCCGCACAGGCTCGTCACGAAGCTCAAGAAGGAGGCGGGGTATTTCAACTATCAGCGTCTGACGCTCGCGGGGCTCCTGCGCGGGGGACCCGAGGAGCAGATGCCGGCCGCCGAGCGGCGGCAATGGCGTCGCATGCGGATGGATCCCACGGACATCGCGGACGTCACCGCCGCCGCGTACACGTACCTCGTGAACGGCCATGCGCCGGAGGAGAACTGGACGGCGCTCTTCACGCCGGGCGAGCGCGTGAGGTTGCGGATCATCAACGCGTCCGCCATGACCCTCTTCAACGTGCGCATCCCGGATCTGCCGATGACGGTCGTGAATGCCGACGGCAACGACGTGCGCCCCGTGGAAACGGACGAGCTGCAGATCGCCGTCGCGGAGACCTACGACGTGATCGTCGCGCCCGGGGATCGCGCCTACACGCTCGTGGCGGAGTCCGTCGACCGCTCGGGGCTCGGGCGCGCCACGCTCGCGCCGCGGCCCGGCATGGCGGCACCGGTGCCGCCGCTCCGGCCGCGGCCCACGCTCGCGATGAGCCAGTTTCACGGTCACGCGGGCGCGCAAGGGGCAGAGCACGCCGCCGCGGGCGATCGTGCCGCCCGGACGGCCGCCGGCGATCATGCGGGCCACGCGGGCGCGGGCACCGCCGCAGGCCAGGGCGACCACGCGGCCCACTCGGGGTCGGGAGCGGGCGCCGCCGCGGGCGACCGCGCCGCCCACGTCGCGGCGCCGCCGGAGCCTCGCTCCGCCGCTCGCATGAGCATGCGCGATGCGGCGCTCGCGCCGCCGCACGTGAAGGTGGGCGTCGGCGTGGACATGATCGCCGCGAGCCCGCGAGACGGCGTCGGCATGCGCGGGCTCGGGCTCGAGGACGCGCCGCACCGCGTGCTCGTGTACGCCGACCTCGAGGCTCTCGAGCCGAATCCGGACCCGAGACCGCCGTCCCGCGAGCTGGAGATTCATCTGACGGGCAACATGGAGCGCTTCATGTGGTCCTTCGACGGGCGGAAGTTCAACGAGCTCGTCGAGCCCATCCGCCTCGCGCGCGACGAACGGGTGCGCATCACGCTGGTGAACGACACGATGATGCAGCACCCGATGCATCTGCACGGGCACTTCTTCGAGATCGTGAACGGCCGCCCCGGCCGTCACCCGCGCAAGCACACCGTGAACGTGCCGCCGGGGAGCAAGATCACGTTCGATCTCACCGCATCGTTCCCCGGCGACTGGGCGTTCCACTGCCACCTGCTGTTTCACATGCACGCGGGGATGTTCAACGTGGTCTCCATCCGCCCGCTGGACGGAGCATCGTCGTGAGGCGGTGGCTCGTCGTTCTCCTCGCAGCGGCCGCGTCGCCGGCGTTCGCGCAGCACGCCGGGCGCGAGCCGGCCGCGCCCGACCACGAGCCGGCCACGCACGGCGCCGGGCCGCCGCCGGCCGCGCTCTCGGGGCCGACGCATGCCGCCGACACGATCTTCGACACGGAGCGCATGGCCGCCGCACGCGCGCTCTTGCGGGCCGAGCACGGGGCCCTGCGCACGCACCTCGTGCTGGCGGACCGTCTGGAGACCGTGGCGCTCGACGGCGGCGAACGCTATCGGTGGGATCTTCAGGGCTGGTACGGCGGGGACTATCACAAGGTCTGGCTGAAGAGCGAAGGCGAGGGCGCGTCCGGGGACAACCCGCAGACCGTCGAGGTCCAGGCCCTCTGGAGCCGCGCCGTCATGCCGTTCTTCGATTTCCAGGCGGGCGTGCGGCGCGACGCGCGGCCGTCGCCCGAGCGCACCCATCTCGTGCTCGGCATGCAGGGACTGCTGCCCGGGCGGCTCGCCATCGAGGGCGCGGCGTTCATCGCCGAAGGCGGCGACGTCAGCGCGCGGTTCGAGGGCGAGTACGACGTGCGCATCACGCAGCGGCTGGTCCTGCAGCCGCGGGTGGAGCTCGACTTCGCCGCGCAGACGCGGCCGGAGCTCGGCGTGGGATCGGGCCTGAGCGCCGTGGATGCCGGCTTGCGGCTGCGCTACGAGGTGCGCCGGGAGCTCGCGCCGTACTTGGGCTTGCTGTGGACGCGCAAGGTGGGCACGACGGCCGATCTGGCGCGCGCCGCCGGCGAGGACCCGCGGGAGGCCGGCATCGTGCTCGGCGTGCGCGCCTGGTTCTGAAGCGTTCGCTTCGACGGGGTGCCGGGCACCTTGACTCGGGACCAGTGTCCAGGGTGTACGCTGGGCCTGGCCTCGGAGGAAAACGACGATGGATGGCATGACGATCGGTCGGCTCGCGGCGGTCGCCGGCGTGAACATCGACACCGTGCGCTACTACGAGCGCAGCGGCCTGCTGCCGCCGCCGCGGCGTCGCGCGTCCGGCTACCGCGAGTACGGCGCGGCCGACGTGGCCCGGCTGCGCTTCATCCGCCGCGCCAAGGCGCTCGGCTTCACGCTCGAGGAGATCCGCGACCTGCTCGCGCTGTCGTCCGACCGGCAAGGCGACATGCAGGCGGTCAAGGCGAAGGCCGAAGCGCGGCTGCGACAGGTGGAGCGCAAGATCGCCGAGCTCGAGCGCGTGCGGCGCGGCCTCGAGCAGCTCATCGCGGCATGCCCGGGTCGGGGCGAGCTGGGCGCGTGCCCGATCGTGGGGGCCCTGAGCGCCGCGCCGCAAGGCAACGGGACGGGCGGCCGTGACTGAGACCGAGCGGGCAGCCACTGCGGGTCGCGGCGCCCACGCGGATCATCACGGCCACCCGCCGCACCACGCGGGCACGCAGGACGGGCCGGGCGACGCGGGGGCGCTCGCGAGGGACCCCGTCTGCGGCATGAGCGTGGATTCGGCACGCGCCCGGTCCACGACTCACGAGGGCCGCACCTATTACTTCTGCTGCGCGCGCTGCCTCGAGCGCTTCGTCGCCGATCCCGCCCGTTACACGCAGCCCGCGCCGGCGCGGCAGCCGGCCCCGGCCGGCACGATCTGGACGTGCCCGATGCACCCCGAGATCCGCCGCAGCGAGCCCGGCGCCTGCCCGATCTGCGGCATGGCGCTCGAGCCGCTCACGCCGACGGCCGAGGAGGGCGAGAACGTCGAGCTCGCCGACATGACGCGGCGGTTCCGGGTGAGCGCCGCGCTCACGGCGCCGCTCCTCTGGCCGATGCTGGGCGAGCTCGTGCCCGCCCTGAATCCCATGCGCTGGTTCCCGCACGGCATCGCGGCGTGGGCCGAGCTCGTGCTCGCGACGCCCGTCGTGCTGTGGGGCGGCGCGCCGTTCTTCGTGCGCGGCTGGCAGTCCGTCGTCAACCGCAGCCTCAACATGTTCACGCTCATCGCGCTCGGCACGGGCGCGGCTTATGCCTTCTCGGTCCTCGCCACCGTCGCGCCCGGCGCGATGCCGGCGTCGTTCCGGCAAGCGGCGGGCGAGCTGCCGCTCTATTTCGAGGCCGCGGCGGTCATCGTGACGCTCGTGCTGCTGGGCCAGGTGCTCGAGCTGCGTGCGCGGGCGCAGACGTCGGGCGCCATTCGCGCGTTGCTCAGGCTCGCGCCGAAGATCGCGCATCGCCTCGACGCGCAGGGCGGCGAGACCGACGTGCCCCTCGAGGACGTGGCCGTGGGCGATCGCCTGCGCGTGCGGCCCGGCGAGAACATCCCGGTGGACGGCGTCGTGCTCGAGGGCTCGAGCCACGTGGACGAGTCGATGCTTACGGGCGAGCCGGATCCGGTCCGCAAGACCGTGGGTGCGCCGCTCACGGCTGGCACCACCAACGGCAGCGGCACGCTCGTGATGCGCGCGGAGCGCGTCGGTGGCGATACGCTGCTCGCGCAGATCGTGCACCTCGTGGCGCAGGCGCAGCGCTCGCGCGCGCCCGTGCAGCGGCTCGCGGATCGCGTGTCCGCGTGGTTCGTGCCCACCGTCGTGCTCGTCGCCGTGGTGGCGGCCGTCGTGTGGGCGCTGCTCGGGCCGCCGCCGCAGCTCGCGTTCGCGCTGCTGGTCGCCGTGTCCGTGCTGATCATCGCCTGCCCGTGCGCCCTCGGCCTCGCTACGCCGATGTCGATCATGGTGGGCGTCGGCCGCGGCGCGCAGGAAGGCGTGCTCATCAAGGACGCTGCGGCGCTCGAGCGGCTCGAGAAGGTGACCACGCTCGTCGTGGACAAGACGGGCACGTTGACCGAGGGCAAGCCCAGCCTGCGGCAGGTGATCGCGGCGGAGGGCTTCGACGAGTCCGAGGTGCTGCGGCTCGCAGCGGCCGTCGAGTCGCCGAGCGAGCATCCGCTCGCGAGGGCCATCGTCGAGGGCGCGAGGGCTCGCGGCATCGCAATCCCCGAAGCGACGGGCTTCGATTCGGATCCCGGGCTCGGCGTCTGGGGCGAAGCCTCCGGGCGGCGCGTGCTCGTGGGCAACGCGAGGCTGCTGCAAAGCCGCGGGGTGGACGCGTCGAGCTTCGCGGCCGCGGCGGAGCGCGAGCGCGCGCAAGGCGCCACCGTCGTGCACGTCGCCGTGGACGGGCGCGCGGCGGGGCTCGTCGTCGTGGCGGACGCGATCAAGCCCACGACGCCGGAAGCCATGGAGACGTTGCGCCGCGCGGGCATCCGCATCGTCATGCTCACGGGCGACGACGTGCGCACTGCGCAGGCCGTGGGGGACGCGCTGCACGTGGACGATGTCATCGCCAACGTGCTCCCGCAGGACAAGGCGACGATCGTGCGCAGGCTGCAGGGCGAAGGGCAGGTGGTCGCGATGGCCGGCGACGGCGTGAACGACGCGCCCGCGCTCGCTCAGGCCGACGTCGGCATCGCGATGGGAACGGGCACGGACGTGGCGATGGAGTCGGCCGGCGTCACGCTCGTGAAGGGCGACCTGCGCGGCATCGCGCGCGCCGTGCGGCTGTCGCGCCTCACGATGCGCAACATCCGCCAGAACCTGCTGTTCGCGTTCGGCTACAACGCGCTCGGCGTGCCGCTCGCGGCGGGCGTGCTGTACCCGGCGTTCGGCATCCTGCTGTCGCCCGTCATCGCGAGCCTGGCGATGAGCCTGTCGTCGGTCTCGGTGATCGGCAACGCCTTACGCCTGCGCACCGCGAAGCTGTAAGCCGCGCCGCGACACGCGATCGCGGCGTTGAGCAACGAGAAGATCGCAGCCGACGCCTCGTCGCAAGCGTTTGCGGCCCTGAAGATCGCGGCCTGACGCGTCGTCGCGGGAGCGGCGCGCGGCGGCTCAGTCGGGCACGTACCGCGCATGCAGCGCGGCGTCGACGTGCACGCGCGGGCCTTCGAGCCGTCCCGTGCCGCGATAGCGGGCGTCGAGGATGCGGACGATGTAGCCGCCGTCGTCGAGCGGTTCCTTCTCGTAGTACGGGAAGCGCGACCACACCAGGAAGCGGCGCGCCTCCGGCGTGTCGATCGCGGCGCGGATCACGTCGTCCACGGGCGGACGCTCGATCGTCTCGTGCGACGGGCGGAAGCGCGGGCGCGCGAGCCAATGCCACTCGCCGAGCCAATAACGATCGGGCGTCGCGGCGATCACCGTGCCCGCGAACGGATTCGCGGGGACCGGAGCGACCATGACGGACTCGATGGCGCCGACGCCGTGCGCCGCGAGCTCCGCGCGCACCTCGCGGCGCGCGGCGGCGCTCGCCGCGACGGCGGCCACGATGTACACGGCGGCGACGGCGACCACCACGCGGGCGGCGAGCTCGAGCCGCGGCGGCTCGCGTAGCGGCGCGAAGGCGGGCAGGGCGCGCGCGGCGCCGAACGCCGCGAGGCCGACGAGCCACAGGATGCGCGACGGCGCGGGCACCTCGGGCGTCAGCAGCACGAGCGCCGTGGCGAGCACCCAGAAGGCCGCCCACCAGCCGGCCGCCGCGCGGCTCCGCGCGGGCCGCAGCCACAGCACGCCGCCGAGCGCGAGCCAGAGCCACGGGTCGATGATGAACAGCGCGTCGCCGTAGAACCAGCGGCCGTCGAACGGCATGAGCCAACGCATGCCGTAGTTGTTGAGCCAATCGAGCGTCGGGTGCGTCAGCACGGCGAGCGTCGCGACACCGAGCAGCGGCCCCGCGCGCGGCCGCGCGCGCTGCGGGTCGCGCCGGCGCCGCGCTCGGTCGAAGAGCAGCAGTGCGCCGGTCACGACGAACGGCCACAACGCGAGCGCGAGCACGCCGTGCGTCCAGCCGCGCCGCAACGCGAGCGCCGCGTAGTCGCCGACGAAGTTGGCGAGCACGTCCACGTCGGGTGCGTTCGCGCCGATCACGAGCGCCGCCGTGGCGAGCGGCGTGGCGCGACGCAGGCCGGTGGCGGCGAGCGCCGCCCCGGTGAAGGTGTGCGCGATCGGATCCATGGCTCCTTTTTCTTATGGCGTGTCGATGGCGGTCGCGATCAACTCCGCGAGCTCGGCCCTTTCGGCCGCGTCGAGGCCGCGCTCGTCGCGCAGCCGCCGGAACAGCGCATCGAGCCGGCGCCGCCGCGCGGGCTCGATCGTATCCGCGAGGTGGCTCGCCGTCTGTGTGTCGAGCACGAGCTCCTCGCGCCGCGCGTGGTTGCGCTCCGCGACGAGCCGCACGTGCGCGAGCGCGCGGCCGAGCAGCACCCACGGCAGATTCGGATCGGCGAGCGGACCCACCCGGAGCACGTAGCCGCCGAGCGGCTGCCCGAGCACCTGCACCTTCGCGAGCCGTCCCGCGCCGGCGAGCGCCCCCACGGCGCCGATGGCCGCGCCGATGCCGGCGCCGAGCAGCAGCGACGCGCCGCCGAGCGCCGCGTCGATCACGCCGCCCGCGAGCGCGCCAGAGGCCGCGCCCGTGAGCGCGAGCTGCGTGCCCGACAGGCCGAACACGCTGAAGCTGCGCTGGCTGAACACGTCCTCCGCGAGGTGCGCAGCCTCGGTCTCCCGCGCCTCGAGCCCGCCGTGCCGGTAGAGCTCCTGCACCGCCCGCCGCTCGCGCTGCTCGCGCCGGCGCACGAGGTCGCGCAGCCGCCCGCGCGCGCGCTCGAGGGCTTCCGCGTCGGCTTGCGGATCGGGCAGCGGCTCCGTGACGGTGGCGCTCAGCACGTCCACGAGCATCGCCGCGATCTCGTTCGCGGCTGCGCGCTTGCGCCGCTCGCGGTCCGCGACGAGCGCGTCCGCCGCACGGTTCAGATGCTCGGCCCAGCGCTCGTCGATGGCGCCGAACGCCCGCAGCAGCTCGATGCGCTTCGCGAAGTCGGCCCGCACCGCGTCGAACACGCGCACGATCGAGAAATACTGCGACAGCGCCGCGCGCCACTCCTCCACGTGATCGCCCGGGCCGATCATGTTGATGAGGGCCATGCGCGGCCGTCCCGTCCAGCGCAGGATCTCCATCTCGGCCTCGTACTGGCTGCCGTACGGATGGCTGCCGTCCACGACGTACAGGATTCCGGCGCCTTCGACGATCGGCGTGAGCAGCTCGCGCTCGTCATGGAAGCGCGGATCGTCGGCGTGCGCGGTGAGGAACTCGCGCACCACCTGCGCGCGCGCCCCGGCGCCGCGGTCGTGCGCCTCGAGCCACGCGAGCATCTCGCGCGCGCGCTGGAAGCCCGGCGTGTCGACGAGCTCGTAGAGCGTCTCGCCCTCGAGCCGCAGCGGATAGGCGCGCGCCCGCGTGGTCGTGCCCGGATGCGGCGAGATGGCGACGTCGTCCGACTCGGCCAGCGTGGCGACGATGCTGCTCTTGCCCTTGTTGGGATGGCCCACGATGGCGAACCGCGGCGTCATGCGGCACCGGTCTCGAGGTAGACGCGCGAATCGGGCAGCCGCGCCACGGCCCGCGACCAGGTGTCGCGCTCCACGTCCGTGACGGCGCGCGGCGTCTCCGGCACCGGCACGACGATGATCGACGCGGACTCGCCGATGCGCCGGCGTGCAGCCGCCACGAAGTCGGCGAACTCGAGGAGCGGCGGTTCCCACGCTGGCGTGAACACGAGCAGCGGTTTTTCGTCTCGCGCGGCGAGGCGCTCGAGCGCCACCTCGTCCTCGTGAACGGTGCGCCCGCCGCCTGCGGAGGCCACGTCGGTGACCTCGAGGCCGAGGTGACGGCGGGCGTACTCGCGCGCGGCTTCCTCGCCGATGCTGTTGCTCCAGATCACGGCGCGCGCGCTGCCTTCGATGCGGCCCACGCGACGCCGCGCGGCCGGCGCGCGCGGCTCCGGTCGTTCCTCGGGCTCCGCGGGGCCGCTCTCGAGCGCCGGCGCCGCCATGCGATCGAGCAGCGCCGCGACGCGCGGATCGTCGAGCAGCAGCGCGCGTGTCGCGGCGCGAAGCCTCGCCGCCGAGAGCGCGAGCAGCACGAGGCGCGGCAGCAGGCCGTAGGTGACGATGGCCATCACCGTGAACGGCCACCAGCCACCGAGCGCGCGCGACGTCTCGGGATCGAAGGCGCCGGCGCCGCCCAAGCGGAAGAACTGCGAGCGCTCGACGAGCGCGAGGTCCGGCACCGCGTTCGGCACGAGCGCGTGCCACGGCCACGCGATCACCCGCACGAGGTGCGCGACGATCGCGGGATCCGCGGACAGCGTGGTGCTCCAGCCGAAGGCGAGGTCCGTGAACGTCACGAGCAGCACGGCCGTCGCGAGCGCCGCGAGGTTGAACGCGACGGCCGAGGTCTGCGACCAGTAGAGGAGCTGCCACTTCGCGAACCGTCCTGCCGTCGCGCGCGCCGCGTGAAAGTCGAACAGCCGCTCGAGATCGGGCGGCGCGTGCGCGAGCCGCCGGAAGACCGCGCCGGCGAGCGCCCCGGGGCTCAAACCCGCGAGCGCGTCCTGCAAGCCACGCAGCCCCGGCACGCGGCCCGGCAGGAGCAGCAACGACAAGAGGAGCAGCAGCAGCGGCAGCGCCACGAGCAGCGCGAGGACGCGGACCACGTTCACGGGCTCCGAGCCGTCGTAGCGAAACGCCGCCAGCGCCACCGCGACGCCGGCCGCGAAGCCGAGCAGCACCATCGCCAGCGTGACGAAGCCGCGGATGCGGGCGAGACGCGCGCCGGCCGTGTCGCCGTCGGGCCCCACCGCGCGCCACCAGCGCCGTACGCGCTCGAGCGGCCGGCGATCGGCCGTCTCGCGACCGATGAGCCGGTCGCGTCGCACGCGTTCGGCGTACGGCGTCGCTCGATCCGACTCGAGCCATGCCGGCACGTCGATGGCGTCTTCGAACAGCGTCGAAGGGGGGCGAGGCATCGCGGGATGATAGGGGCCGCCGGGCGCTTCGGTCCACGAGGCGCGGCGCGGTGCGAGCCCCCGAGCGGCGCACGGTATTACCGGTCGATGGCCCGTTGCGAGCGCGGCAAGAGCGACTCTTCGTTCGGTGTCGCGAAGAATCGCGGCTGGAAAGCCGCTCCCACAGGATTCGTCAATGCGGTGTGTTGCTATCGGCGGGCGGCAAGGCGCCCTCCCACAGGATTCGTCAATGCGGTGCGTTGCTGTCGGCGGGCGGCAAGTCGCCCTCGGGCGCAACCGGCTCTTCCGGCGCGGCCACGTCGCGCACGCCCGGCAGGTCCACCGTCTCGCGTCCGAAGCGGCCGCGCAGCGCGTCTACCCCGGCCTGCGGCTGCGCCTCCGCGGCGAGCGCCTCGCGCGCGCGCCGCTTCTTGCCGGTATCTACGTCCATCCGCACGTCGCGCTCCTCGACGAGCCCGGGCAGCGCCTCGCCGTCGCGGTTGAAGGACCAGGCGAGCCGCGGCGCGCCGAGCGGCAGCGCGTCGCCGGTCGTGCCGTAGTGGCCCGTGTTCCAGAAGTGCCAGGTCTTGCCGTAGGTGCCGAGCTTGCTGCGCATGAGCGCGAGCTCGGCCTTCTGCGGCAGGCGGGGCGCGACGAGCTGTCCCGACAGGATCTCGTAGTTGTGCGGGTGCCAGTACTGCTTCTCTTCTTCCGGCAGCGTTTCGTACAGGCGCGCGGAGATGATGTACTCCACGCCGTTCATGTTCGCCCCGCGCGTGTTGCCGTCGAACAGCACGCATTGGGCGAAGTCCTCGTTCACCTGCGAGCAGTAGTGATGCGCTTCGAGCTGCCGCGTGGGGTCGTCCTTGAGCGGATGGAAGCCGACGAGATAGATGTCCATGGGCGCGAGCGGCGTCGACTCCTGCATCAACGCGGCGCCGAGCTCGAGCAGTTGAGTGCGTAGCGACTCCGACTGACCGCTCGGCGTGGTGCTCGGACCCGTGTCGCCGCAGGCGGCGAGCAGGGCCGCCACGACAGCTCCCCATGCGCGCTTCGTCATGCCCTCCATCTCCGCGTGTTGTCACGCGCTCGGCAGCAAGTTGCGTGCCACCGTTTCGAGAGGGTCAACCGTTCTCGGCTTGTCTCGAGCGGGCGTCCTGGGTCACGCCGAGCGGATCGAGGCGGCTCTCGCGTGCGAGCCTGTCCGAGCGCGCTGCGGGATCGGCGAGCAGTGCCTTCAGGTTATCGATGGACACGGGCTTGATGAGATACCCGTCGAAGCCGGCTTCGATGGCTCGCTGGCGATCCTCCTCGCGGGCCCAGCCCGTCAGGGCGAAGAGCAACACGTTCTCGCCCCACGGCTCCCGACGGATGCTCGCGCAGAGCTCGTAGCCGTCGCAGTCCGGCATGCCGATGTCGAGCAGCGCGATCTCCGGGCGTTCCGTCGCCAGCATCTCGAGCGCCGTGCGACCGTCGTAGCAGACGAACGTCTTGTGACCGTCGAGGGCGAGCAGCAGGCCGAGGCTGTCGGCCCCATCGCGGTCGTCATCGACGACGAGCACGCGACGGGTCGTGTGGGTCGAGCTGGGCATACGCGCCTTATAGCCCTTTTGCGTTGCGGCGGCGTGACTATTCTGGGCTCCCGCGGCGTGCGTCGCAAATTTCGTTCAAGCGTACGGCTCACTCCACGCGGCCCCGCCGCCGCAGGTATTCGGCGACACCCCAGCAGACGAGCGCCCAGGCCGCCCCGGCCGTCCAGCCGGCCAGCACGTCCGTGGGCCAATGCACGCCGAGGTAGATCCGGCTCGTGCCCACGGCCGCGCTCAGCAGCGCCGCGAGCCCCAGCAGATACGCGCGCAGGCGCCGGCTCGACTGCGCGCTCGCGAGCAGGGCCCCGAGCGTGAGGAACGTGACGGCCGAGAGCATCGCGTGGCCGCTCGGGAAGCTGCTCGTGTAAACCGTCTGGCCGTGCGCCACGAGGTCGGGGCGCGGCCGGTCGAAGCCGCTCTTGAGCAGCAGCGAAAGCAGCGCGCCGCTGCCGATCGCGGCCAGCACGTACAGCGCGAGGTAGCGCTTGCCTTGCAGGAACAGGAAGCCGGCGCCGGCGAGCGTGACGAAGCCGAGCACGCCCGCGCCGCCGAGACCCGTGACGTCCCGCGCGAGCTCCTCGGCCCAGGCGGGCCCGAGCGGGTCGTTCGGGTCGTCGCGCTCGCGCAGCGCGAGCAGCAGCCGCTCGTCGATCGCCCGCGTCTCGCCCTCGGCCACCTCGTCGGCGAGCTCCGCGAACAGCCACACCCCACCCGCCGCGAGCAGCAGCGCGACGAGGAAGCCGCGCTCGTGCGCGCCGATCCAGGCCAGGAGCCCCGAGGCGCCGTCCCTCACGGCGCGAGCCAGACGCGGGCCCACATGACCGACGCGAGCAGGGCTGCCACCAAGACCGCCACGGCGACGGTCAGCAGGCGGTTACGGGCCGTGAGCACCTCGACGGCCGTCGTGAGGCCCTGGATCTGCTCGACCATGGCCGCGAGGAGCCGCGCGTGCTCGGCGTCGCGCTGCTCGAGCGCCGCCACGCGGCGGCGCAGGTCCTCGAGGCTGCCTTCGGCCGCGGGGGCGCCGCTCTGCCGGCGGCTCTCCTCGAGGAGCACGCGGGACTTCGCGACGATCTCCGGCGCGCGCCGCGCGAGCTCCACCCAGGGTATGTTCCTCGCGATCATCGCGAGCCAGGGCCATGCCATCCGGTCCCACTCCGCTCGACGCAACCGGTGCCAAGCTTACTCGGGCCCGCGCCGGCGCGGTCAACGGCGGGCGATGACCCAGACGGCGTGCACGATGCCCGGAATGTAGCCGAGCAGCGTCAGGAGGATGTTGAGCCAGAACTGAAGCCCCAGGCCGACCTGCAGGAACACGCCGAGCGGCGGCAGCAGGATCGCGATGATGATGCGCAGGACGTCCATCGCTCGGCCTTCTCCTCGTAGCCTCGAGCTGCTCGCCTGCAAGGCACATGCCACCGAGGGGCGCCGCGGCCGTGACCGCGACGCTACCGACGGCGTAACCGGGCGTCTCTACGCTCTGCGCGGATGAGCAACGAGCGGCCGCGGGACGGCACGCGCGGGTCCGGGACGGCGGCCCGGCGACGGCGAGGGCAGGACGGGCTCGCCGGCTCGCGGGGCATCGTGGCCGTCGCGAGCCTCGCGCTGCTCGCGGCGGCGGCGCACGCGGCGGAGCCCGCGCTCGCGCCGTCCGGCGACGGGCAGGCGCCCGCAGGCGATCGGTCCCGCGTGTCCGTCGCTTACGCCGGCAGCCACCGCGTGCGCTTCGCGTATCTCGACGATCAGTTCCGCCCCGGGCTCGCAGGCGACGACCGCGTCCTGTCTCTGCGCACCGCCTTCCGGGTCGAGGCGCAGTGGCCCCGCGTCACCGCGGTGGGCGAGCTGCAGGACGCGCGCGCCTATCTGACCGATCGGCAGAGCGCCGTGTCCACCTCGATCGTGAACGCTCTCGACCTGGCACAGGCGTACGCGAGCTTTCGCGTCGGCCGGGCGGAGGAGACCCGCTGGCGCCTGCAGGCCGGACGCTCGTTGCTCGAGCTCGGCAGCGGCCGGCTCGTGGCCGCGGAGGTGTATCGCGACGTGCCCCGCACGTTCACGGGGGTCGTGGCAGAGCGGCCGGTCGGGGCCGGTCGCGTGATCGCGTTCGCCGTGCGGCCGGTCGACGTGCGACCCGCGGAGCGCGAGGCACTGCTCGACAACGAGATCGAGCTGGACGAGGAGAGCGCGACGGTCCGTTTCTGGGGCGCGTTCTACGAGCGACCGGCGCCCGCGCGCCGCGCGCGGGCCGAGGTCTATGCGTTCGGCTTGCGGGAGCGCGACGGCCCGCCCCACGTCGAGACGCGCGACCGCCGCCTCGTGACGGCCGGCTGGCGCATCGCGCGGGCTGCCGCGCCCGGCACCTGGGACTTCGAGGTGGAGGCCGCATGGCAGCGGGGCGATGCGCGGGCGTCGGCCGCGCCGCAGGACGTGCGCGATCTCGACGTGCGCGCCCGCTTCCGGCACGCGCAGGCGGGCTTCACGCTGCGGCGCCCGTGGTCGCCGCGCATCGCCATCGAGCACGAGCGCGGCAGCGGCGACGCCGATCCGGCCGACGGGCGATGGGGCCGCTTCGACGCGCTGTTCGGCAACCGGCGCGTGGATCTCGCGCCGACGAGCATCTACGGCGCGCTCGGCCGCGAGAACATCGACACGGTCGGCGTGCGGCTCACGCTCACGCCGGGTTCGCGCACCGATGCGTTCGTGGCCTACCGCGCCGTCCGGCTCGCGGCGGCGGCCGACGCGTTCGCGAGCACCGGCGTGCGCGACCCTACGGGCGCGTCGGGCCGCGACGGCGGCCGCCAGCTCGACGCCCGTTTCCGGCGCTGGCTCGTCCCCGGGGTCCTGCGGCTCGACGCGGGCGTGACGCATCTCGACGCGGGCCGCTTCCTGCGCCAGGCGCCGAACGCCACCCGGCAGGGCGACACGACTTTCGTCTATGCCGACCTGACCTACGCGTTCGCCCGGCGCCCGGCCCGGGAGCCGGCGACCGGCGGGGGCCGGGCGCGATAGGCCGCTGTTACCGCTTCGTTACCCGGCTGCGACCGACTGAGTGACCCGCCGCCGCTAGCATGCCAGGGATGTTCGAAGTGCGGCGCCGCCCATCGGCGCCGCGGGAATCGGTCGGCATGTCCATCGCTTTGGAGCAAGTTTCGAAGCACTACGACGGCACCCCCGTCGTGAGCGACGTGTCCGTGAGCATCGCCGACGGGGAGCTGTTCGTTCTGCTCGGCCCCTCGGGCAGCGGGAAGAGCACGCTGCTGCGCGCGATAGCGGGCCTCACGACCATCGACCACGGCCGCATCGTGCTGCACGGCCGCGACGTGACCAACGTGAGCGCGCGCGAGCGCGAAGTAGGCTTCGTGTTCCAGAACTACGCGCTGTTCCGCCACATGACGGTGAGCGACAACATCGAGTTCGCGCTGCGGGCCCGCGGCGTGCCCGCGGCGCAGCGCCGCAAGCGCCGTCTCGAGCTGCTGCGGCTCGTGTCGCTCGAGGGCTACGGGCACCGGCTGCCGAGCGAGCTCTCGGGCGGGCAGCAGCAGCGCGTGGCGGTGGCACGCGCGCTCGCTCACGAGCCGCGCGTGCTGCTGCTCGACGAGCCGTTCGGCGCGCTCGACGCCAAGATCCGCGACGAGCTCCGCCGCGCCATCCGCGAGATCCAGAGAGCGGTCGGCATCACCACCATCCTGGTCACGCACGACCAGGAAGAAGCCTTCACGATGGCCGACCGCATCGGCGTGATGGAGCGCGGCCGGCTCCAGGAGACCGACACGCCTCGCGCGCTGTACGCGCGGCCGCGCACGCGGTTCGTCGCCACCTTCCTCGGCGCCGCGAACCTCCTGCTCGGCCGGCACGAGGACGGCGGCGTGCGCCTCGGCGGCTCGGTGCTCGAGGCGGATCGCTGGCCGCACGCCGTGCGGCCGGGCGCCGAGGCCACCGTGGTCATCCGTCCCGAGGACGTCACGCTCGTGCCGATCGGCGGACCGTTCCCCGTGAACGCCATCGGGCACGGCACCGTGGCCGCCGTGGAGTTCGTGGGCCCCGTCGAGCGAATCCGGGTCACGGCGGAGGCGAGCGAGACGCTCGCGAGCGCCGTCCGCCCCGCGGCGGACACGTTCACGATCGAGGCGTCCCGCCCCGCCCGCGAAGCCGAGGTCGCGCCGCTCGCCGTGGGCCAGCGCGTGCGCATGGGCGCGAAGCGCGTTCACGTGCTGCCCACTCCGATCAGCAGCTTGCGGCTGCTGGCGCGGGGCGACGTGGCGCTCAATCGCCTGGCCACGTCGCGGCTCATACGCGAGCTCGCGGAGCGCATGCACATCGAGCCCACCCGACACGACCTCGAGCACGGCGACCATGCGGCCGCCCTGCGAGGGTTGCCGGTGGTGCCCGCCGGGGAGCGGCAGCGAGTGGGTCCCGCGCTCGAGCTGCTCGAGCGCGGTGCCCGGCAGGTGCTGCTGCTCGGCCCCGACGATCGGCGCCTCTCGCGGGTGCTCATCCACCTGCAGCCGTCGCGCGCCGCGCGCGACGGCGCGCTCGCTGCGGCCGGGAGCCTGCTGCGCCACCTGCGAGCGGACGCGACGTTGCTCGTGCCCGCCGAGGAGCGTGCCGTGCACGGGACGAGCTATCGCGAGCTGCTCGATCTGCGCAACTCGGCGCTCAGGCTGCACGGCGTGGACGTCCGCACCGAGACGTTCCGCGGCAGCCTCGAGGAGTCGCTGCCGCGGCACCTCGACCCGGACGCGTCCGCGCTGCTGCTCGTCGGGCTCGCTTCGCTCTCGGCCGGGCGCGCGCTGCTCGAGGAGGTGGAGGGGCTGCTCGCGGCGCACGCGCTCGTTGGCGTGCTGATCGTGTGCGGCGGCAGCGAAGCCGAGCAGCGTGCGAGCGGCGCGGCGGTGGCGGCCGCCGCGGCGCGCTGAGCAAGAAGGCGGGAAGGCAACGATGCTCTTGCGTCTGGCGTCGCTCGCCGTCGTGGCCGTCGCGCTCGCCGCCTGCGGCGGCGATGCGGGCACGAGCGGGTCCGCGGTGCGGCTGCTCAACGTCTCGTACGATCCCACGCGCGAGCTCTATCGCGATTTCAACGCGGCGTTCGCGGAGCACTGGCTCGCGACGACGGGCCAGCGCGTGACGGTGCAGCAGTCGCACGCCGGCTCCGGCAGCCAGGCCCGCGCCGTCATCGACGGGCTCGACGCCGACGTCGTGACGCTCGCGCTCGCGTACGACGTGGACGCGATCCAGCGCTTCAGCCGGCGGCTGCGCCCGGATTGGCAGTCGCGGCTGCCGTGGAACAGCGCGCCGTACACCTCCACGATCGTCTTTCTCGTGCGCGAGGGCAATCCGCTCGGCGTGCGCGACTGGCCGGATCTGCTGCGGCCCGATGTCGCGGTGGTCACGCCCAACCCGAAGACGTCGGGCGGCGCCCGCTGGAACTATCTCGCGGCGTGGGGCTACGCGCTCGAGCAGGCGCTCGGCGGCGACCTTGCGGCGCTCGCGACGAGCGGCCCGGACGAGATCGCCCGCGCGGAGGCCGAAGCGCGCCGCTTCGTGACGAGCCTGTTCGGGCGCGTTCCCGTGCTCGATCGCGGCGCCCGGGCGGCGACCAACACTTTCGTGCAGCGCGGCATCGGCGACGTGCTGCTCGCGTGGGAGAACGAGGCGCTGCTCGCGCTGGACGAGGTGGGCGAGGGTCGGCTCGACATCGTGGTGCCGTCGGTCAGCATCCTGGCCGAGCCCACGGTGGCCGTCGTCGACACCGTGGTGGACCGCAAGGGCACCCGGGCCGTGGCGGAGGCCTATCTCGAGTACCTCTACACGCCTACCGGGCAGGACATCGTTGCGCGGCACCACTTCAGGCCGCGCGACCCCGACGTGGCGGCGCGGTACGCCGACCGCTATCCGGCGCTGCGGCTCTTCACGATCGACGAGGTGTTCGGCGGCTGGAGCGAAGCTCAGTCGCGCCACTTCGACGACGGCGGCGTGTTCGACCAGATCTACGCGGAGATCGCGGACGGCGTCGGCGCGCCGTAGCGGACGGTTCGCGGCCGGCCGCACGAGTGCCGGGTCCGGGCGGAGGACACGAGAGAAGTCATGACGACCGCGCGTCCCTGGGTTCAACCGAGCGTGCTGCCCGGTTTCGGGCTGACGCTCGGCATCGCGCTCGCGTTCCTCGGCGGCGTCGTGCTGATTCCCATGGCGGCGTTGGTGCTCAAGGCGGCGAGCATGCCGCTCGACGATTTCTGGCGCATCGTCACGGAGCCGCGGGCGCTCGCGAGCTACCGGCTCACGTTCGGCGCGTCGCTGCTCGCCGCGTGCCTCAATGCCGTCTTCGGGTCGATCATCGCGTGGACTTTGGTCCGCTACGACTTCCCGGGACGGCGTCTCGTCGACGCGATCATCGACCTGCCGTTCGCCCTGCCCACGGCCGTGTCGGGCATCGCGCTCGCCACCGTGTTCGCGCCGACGGGCGTCGTGGGGCGGTGGCTCGAGCCGCTCGGCATCCAGGTGGCCTTCACGTGGGTGGGCGTGGTGGTGGCCTTGACGCTGATTGGCCTGCCGTTCGTCGTGCGCGCCGTGCAGCCCGCGCTGGCCGAGGTGGAGAGCGGCCTCGAGGAGGCGGCCGAGTCGCTCGGCGCGAGCCGGTGGATGGTGCTGCGCCACGTGATCCTGCCGGCGATCTCGCCGGCGCTCGCCACGGGCTTCACGCTCGCGCTGGCGCGTGCGATCGGCGAGTACGGCTCGGTCATTTTCATCGCGGGGAACCTGCCCATGAGGACCGAGATCACGCCGCTCCTGATCGTGATCAAGCTCGAGCAGTACGACTACCTGGGTGCCGCGGCCCTCGGGCTCGTGATGCTGTGCGTGTCGTTCCTGGTGCTGCTCGCGATCAACGCCATCAACGGCTGGCGCACGCAACGGATGGCGGGGCGACGATGACGACGGCGGTGGGCACCGAGGCGAGGCCCGGCGAGGGCGGGGCGAGAGCGCTGATCCGCGCGGCGGCGATCGGCGTGTCGCTCGCCTTCATCGGAGTCATTCTCGTGATCCCCGTCGCCGCCGTGTGCGTGCACGCGTTCGAGCGCGGCTGGGACGCGTACGTGGCCGCTCTCACGACGCCCGACACGGTCGCGGCCATCAGGCTCACGCTCCTCACGGCCGCGATCGTCGTGCCGCTCAACACCGCGTTCGGCGTGGCGGCCGCGTGGGCGGTGGCGAAGTTCGATTTTCGCGGCAAGCACGTGCTCGTCACGTTGATCGATCTGCCGTTCTCCGTGTCGCCGGTGATCGCGGGGCTCGTGTTCGTGCTGCTGTTCGGCGCGCAGGGCTGGTTCGGGCCGTGGCTGCAGGAGCTCGACGTGTCGATCGTGTTCGCGTTCCCGGGGATCGTGCTCGCTACCCTGCTCGTGACGTTTCCTTACGTGGCCCGGGAGCTGATCCCGGTCATGCAGCTCCAGGGCCGCGAGGCGGAAGAAGCGGCCGTGAGCTTGGGCGCCGGCGGCTGGACCACGTTCGTGCGCGTGACGCTGCCGTCGATTCGCTGGCCGCTTCTGTATGGGGTTATCCTGTGCAACGCCCGCGCAATGGGCGAGTTCGGCGCCGTCGCCGTGGTATCCGGCCACATCCGCGGGCTCACCACGACCATGCCCTTGCAAGTGGAGATCCTCTACAACGAGTACGACCTGACGGGAGCGTTCGCCGTCGCTTCGCTGCTCATGCTGCTCGCCGTGGCGACCCTCGTGCTGAAGACCGCCATCGAGCTCGTCACGGGCCGGCGGCACCGGCTCCCGCTGCGCGGCGACACATGAAGCTGTACTCACCGGGATTGGCGGGCCGGCTGGCGCTCGTGACGGTTCTGCTCGTGACGCTCGCCGTCACGGCCGTGTCGGGCTACGCGATCGGCACGCTCCGCGATCTTGCGGAGGCCGGGGCGTTCGCGCGCACCGAGGCGGCCGCGGCCGCCGCGCGCGAGACCATCCGTCAGAGCACGGAGGACCTGCTCACCGCGGCGCGCGTGCTCGGGGAGCGGCCCACGCTGCAGCGCCTGTTGCAGGGGAACCGCGACGACGGCATCGCGCCGTACCTCGCGCGCTATTGCGAGGGGGCGGGCCTCGACGGCTGCGCCGTGCAGCGTAACGGCGCGCTCATCACCACGGGCCACGAGGCGATCGCGTGGGAGCAGGTGCTCTCGTCGGCGGTCGAGCAGGGCGAGCGCTTTCTCGCCACCGGCGCGGCGCCCGGCGTTGCGCTCGGCGGCGCGCGCGCGAACGCGGCCGACCGCGGCGACGTGACCGTGCTGACGGTGCGCCTCATGGACGAGCGATTCGCCGCGCGGCTGAGCGAGCGCGCCGGCATGGAGATCCGCGTGCTCGACTACGCTTCCTTCGACCCGGGCGCCGGGCCGTTCGGCGTGCTGAACTCCGATGCGCTCGCGAGGGGCGTGCCGGTGTCGGCATACGTGCCGCCAGCGGAGACCTACGCGGCCAGCGTGCCGGTGGCGGCGTCGACGGGCGAGGTGGTGGCGCTCGTGCACGCGCTGCTGCCCGCCGCGCAGGTCATGGACCCGGTCGACACGATGGCGCGCCGCATCCTGGTGGCGGCGGCGCTCGTCGCGGTGCTCGCGACCGGCGCCGGGATCCTCATCGGCCGGCAATGGATCGCGGGCGTGCACCGCCTGACGCGGGCCGCGCAGCGCATCGGCTCCGGCGATCTCGCGGATTCGATCCCCGCCGAAGGCGTCAAGGAGCTCGGCGTGCTGGCGCAGACGATGGAGGAGATGCGCCGCAGCCTGATCGAGCTCACGAGCGAGCTGCGCCGGCGCGAGGCGGACGCACAGGCCGTGCTCGGCGGCATCGTCGAGGGCGTGTACGCCGTGGACGGCGAGCGCCGGATCCGCTTCTTGAACAGCCAGGCGGAGAAGCTGCTCGGCGTGAAGGCCGAGGACGCCATGGGGCGGTTCTGCGGAGACGTGCTGCGCCCACTGCGCGACGCCGAGGGCCGCCGCCCGTGCGAGCAGGCGTGCCCGATCCTGCTCGCGCGGCGCTCCGGCACCGCGCAGGCCGTGGAGCGCATCGAGCCCACCGACGGCCGCGTGCGCCGCGTGGTCATCGCGAGCGCGGCGCCGAACGAGGGCATGCAGGTGCTGGTGCTGCGCGACGAGACGGAGCTCGAGGCCGTGCGGCGCACGCGCGATACGGTGCTCGCCAACATCTCGCACGAGTTCCGCACGCCGCTCGCGGCGCAGCTCGCCTCGATCGAGCTCTTGCGCGACGGCCTCGGCACGATGCCGCCGGAGCAGCAGCGCGAGCTCGTCTCCTCGCTCGAGCGGGGCGTGCAGCGGCTCACGTGGCTCATCGACAATCTGCTCGAGAGCGTGCGCATCGAATCCGGGCAGCTCGCGATCCGCCGCCAGGACGTGACGCTGCGCGCGCTGGTCGACGCGGCGGAGGAGCTGATCGGCCCGCTGCTCGCGCAGCGCGGCCAGCGGCTCGAGATCGGGCCCGTGGACCACGTGCCGCGCTTCCGCGGCGACCAGCAGCGCCTGACGCAGGTGGTGGTGAACCTGCTCGCCAACGCGAGCAAGTTCAGCCCGCCCGGCGGCGTCATTCGCGTGGGCGCGCGCACCGCGAACGGCCACGTGACGTTCTGGGTGGACGACGAAGGCCCGGGACCGAAGGACGCGGACACGACCGCGCTGTTCGAGCGCTTCCGGCGCTCGGGCGGTGAGGATCCGGAGGAGAGCGGCCTCGGCCTCGGCTTGTACATCGTGCGCTCCATCGTCGAGCGGCACGGCGGGCGCGTGACGCTGCTGCGCACCGAGGACGCGAAGACCCGGGCGCAGGTGGACATTCCCTTGCAGCTGGACGCGGCGGCATGAAGATCCTGCTCGTGGACGACGACCTCGACCTGCTGGCGGTGACCGCGTTCGCGCTGCAGCAGGCGGGCTTTCTCGTCGTGAAGGCCACCGACGGCGTGCAGGCGTTGCAGCTCTTCGAGGAGGAGGAGCCCGACCTCGCCGTGCTCGACGTGAACATGCCGCGCATGAACGGCTTCGAGCTCGCGAAGCGGCTGCGGGAACGGAGCCGTCTGCCGATCCTCATGCTGACGGTGCGCAGCGAGGAGGAGGACGTCGTGCGCGCGCTGTCGTTCGGCGCGGACGACTACCTCACGAAGCCGTTCAGCCCGCGGATCCTGATCGCCCGCATCAAGGCGCTGCTCCGGCGGGCCGGCATGGAGGCGGAAGGGGCAGTGCAATTCGCCGGGCTCACGCTCGATACCGAGCAGCTCGTGCTCGAAGGGCTGCCGCAGGGATCCGTCCGCCTCACGCCGCTCGAGTCGCGGTTCCTGCAGCTCCTCTTCGCGCACGGCGGCCGTGCCGTGCCGACGGAGCGCATCCTGAGCCACGTGTGGGGTCAGCGGGCAGGCGGCAACCGGCAGCTGCTCAAGCAGCTCGTGCACCGGCTGCGGCTCAAGCTCGACGCGGCGGGCGCCCCGCCGCTCGTGTTCACCGTGCCGAACGCCGGTTATCGCGTGGAGGCGCCGGGCGGCCGGGACGCCGCGCCCGCGCCCGAGGTCGACGTCTATCCCGACGACGGCTGAGGATCAGGCCCGGGACAGGGCCGGGCGGCCCCGCATCGCCGTGCCGCCGCCGAGCAGCCGCTCGGCCAGCGCATCCGCCTGCGCGCGCAGCTCGGGCACGGCCGTGTGCTCCCACCAGCGCGGGCGGCAGGCGGGGCCCAGGACGTAGAGGCCGGGCACGGGATCGCGGGCGCCGAGCGCCATGCCGCAGCCGTCCGTCACGTAGCCCAGGCCGAGCGGATCGCAGACCAGGAGCCCGCGCTCGAGCAGCGCCCGCTCGAGCGGGCGCGCGTTGCGGCGGTCGAAGCGCGAGCCGGTGCAGTTCACCACCCAGCGGTAGGTCGTCCGCAGGCTCCTGCCCGAGCCCCGCGGGCAGTACTGGATCTCGATGCCCGCGGAGGTCTCCCGGGCGCCGCGGATACGGCCCGCGAGCACGCGCAGCTGCCCCTCGGCTTCGAGCACGCCGAGCTGCCTCGCCGCAGCCGGGGCCATGCGGTGGCGATGCACGTCCCAGTAGGGGCGGAGCAGGCGCACGAAGCGGCGCCGGTCCGCGGCGTCGAGCGCTTCCCAGAGCTGCGGCGCACGGACGCGCAGCGCATCGATGACGGCGTGCCACCCGATGCCGCGCGCCTCGGCGGCCCGCGCGGTGCTCCGTGCCGTGCGCAGCACGCAGCGCAGCTCGCGGCTCGCCACGGCCGCGCGCAACGGCCGCAGCAGATCCGGAGGCAGCACTTGGGGGGAAGAAGCGGCGATGCGCGGCAGCAGGCCGTGACGCGACAGCGCGTCGATGGGACCGCGATGGCCGTTGCCCGCGAGCGCGAGCGCCACGTCCACCATCGTGAGCCCGGTGCCGACGAGCAGCACGCGGTCGGTCGGCGCGATGGCGCGCACGGCGTCCGCGGCCCACGGGTCGCGCACGTAGCCGTCGGCGCCGTCCGGCAGCCAGGCCGCGAGCGGGTCCGCAGGCGGCGGATTCCCCGTGGCGAGCACCACGGCGTCGGCGAGCAGCCGGCTGCCGCCTTCGAGCACGACCGCGAAGCCGTGGCCGGTCGTGGGCTCGATGTCGGTCACGGTCGTCTCGGCGAGCACCGTGAACGGCGCCGCGCCCGGAGCGGTGCAGCGCTCGATCAAGGTGCGCTCGACGTATTCGCCGTAGAGCCGGCGCGGCACGAACGACGATCCGAGCGCGGGATACCCGCGCGCCCGCAGCCAGCGCAGGAAGTGGCCGGGATCGTCGGTCAGCAGGCTCATGCTCGCGGCGGACGTGTTCAGCAGATGACAGGGCGCGTCCGTGCCGTAGGCGACGCCGCGCCCGAGGCGTGTGCCCGATTCCACGAGCGTGACGCGCAGCGTTCGGCGGCCGTCGGCCACGAGCCGGGCGGCGAGCGCCGCGCCGCTGAAGCCGCCGCCCACGATCACGACCCTGCGTCGCTCGTGCGGCGCGCCCGCATGGCGCCCGCGGTCGAAGGGCACGCAGCGGCTCACGGCGGGCCTCCCGCCACGGCGAGCTCGCCGTGCCCCGCGTTGTGCTCCACGCAGACGCGCTCGTAGGTCTCGAGGATCGGCTCCGGGCGCGGATGGTTCGCGAGGAACGTCTGGTTGTGCCAGCCGTCGCGCGGCGAGTCCACGGTGATGCGCTTCGCGGGAATGGTCACCGTGAAGGGCCGCGTGAGCACGGTGGGATCGGTGTACACGGCCTCGTAGGTGTAGCGCTGCCCGTCGTTCGCGAATATGTAGCGCTCCTCGATGTGCACGTTGTCGCTCGTGAACTCGCCCGTGCGGCCGAGGCGCGCCTTGGCGTTGTTGTTGCGCACGTCGACGATCAGCGTGTTGCCTTCCCAGCGTCCGCGCGAGTCGGCGTTCCACAGCTTGATGCTGGCGGGCAGATGCGGCTTGCCGTCGAGGTGAATGATCCGCGTGCCCGAGTCGAACAGGAACAGCACGTAGCCCGGGTATTGGCGAATCTCGTAGCCGTGCCACATCAGCGACTTGGTGGGACCCGCGGGCGCGCAGCGCGCGAGCGGCTCGATGTGCTCCTCCTTCGTGGGGTGGAAGAAGTTCGCGAGCAGCTCTTCCTGCTTCGCGCGGGCCCAGGGCTGGAACGGCACCTGACCGTCCGGCGGATCGCTCACGCGGCTCGGTGCGCGCTTCTCGCGCGGCTGCACGGTGCCGATGTCGCGCGCGCCGCCGCCGCCGGCGCGCGCGACATCGCCCGGGATGCCGCCCTGCGGGTCCGTGAAGTTGTCGTGGTTGCCGATGGTGTTGGACCAGAATCCCTGCACGTCGGGCTGGCCGTCCGGGAGCCGGGGTCCGGTCCACTCGCCGCGGGGCACGCGGATTACTTCCGTCTCCCAGCGGTCGTCGGCGTGGCCGGCGGCGGCGGGCAGCAGCAGGGTCAAGGCCGCGGCGATGCGGCGCACAGTGCCTGCGCGTGGCAGCGCGGGTCGCTTCATGGCTCGTTCACCTCCCGCTCGCGCGCGACGTCGCTCTCGGCCGGCGGCAGGCGGTCGGCCCCCTCGAAGGGATAGTGCTCGTCGTACGCGTGCGTGTAGCAGTAGTTCTCGATGAGCTGGAAGTTTTCCTCGCGGTGGCGGTACAGGATCACGGACAGCGTCCACGGGCGCGTGTACACCTTCGAATCCTCGAGCGTCGCCTCGTAGCGGATCGTGTTCGCGTCGAGCAGCGTCCAACGCTCGACGACGTGCAGCGCGTCGCTGTGGAAGTTGCCGGCGCGGTCGAGCCACGTCTCGTCGTTGAAGTCGACCACGTCGACGACGAGCGTGTCGCCCTCCCAGTGGCCGCGCGAGTCGCCGAGCCAGAAGCCGAACGGCCCCTCCGGATGCGACGTGCCGTTCGTATGGATCGTGCGCACGGCGCCGAACGGATTCACGATCGTGAGGTCGCGCGGCCGCTGGAAGATCTGCAGCGGCGCGGGGTAGTAGACCGAGCGCGGCACGCCCAGCGTGAGGCACTGCAGCCGCGTGCGGTCCGCCGTCGCGCGGGCCTCGAAGTTCTTGCGCCGCTGCTCGAGCGCCCACGGCTGGTAGGGGATGAAATCGCCGTGCACCACGCCGCGGCCCGGCGGCGCGTCCTCGCGGCCCGCGTGCGGCTCGAGGTCGTAGTCGGCGCCGCTCATGCTCTCCCAGATGCCCGAGAAGTCGGGCTTGCCGTCGGCCGTGCGGGGAATGTCGGCGGCGGGCGCTTCCGCGCCCGCGCCGAAGGCGGGCGCCGCGAGCAGCAGCCACGCGGCCGCCGCGGCCGGCCGCCGCGCGAGGGGGGCGCTTGCGGTGTGCCGGCCGGCCGCGGCGATCGTCGCTACCAGGAAGCTCATGACCGTCCGCCTTTTCAGTCCGCGCCGCGGTTGCGGGCCGCGGGACTGTCCTCGGCGGCCGTGTAGAAGCCGCGCCCGTCGGGCAGCGTGACGCTCGAGGCGTTGGCGATCGGCTTGCCGTTCTTCGCGGCGTACCCTTCCACGAGCACCTCCACGCCCACGGGAAAGTCGGTCTTGCGCAGCCCCTTGTGCAGCAGCGAATAGGCGTTGCCGAACTCCACGGCCCAGCTGGTCACCGTGCCGTCCGGCTCGCGCACGTCCACGTGCAGCCAGCTGTGCGGGTTGGTCCACTCGAGCTTCGTGACCACGCCCTTGAGCTCCACGGGCCGGTTGATGTCGAACTCGGCGGAGAACGCGTGGTGGGCGTGGGCGGCCGATGCGAGCAGCGCGAGCGCGGCGCCGGCCGGCAGCGCCCTCGAGCGGATCCGTCGCGACTGGGTCGATCTCTCGTGCATGCGTGTGCCTCCGATTGACTGCAGGTGTCGGTTCGCCGCCCGTCAGAACGAGAGCCGCAGATTCACGCCGATGTAGCGGCGCGGACCGATGCCGTCGTAGCCGACGGGCGCGTTGTTGCTGAAGTCGTTGATGCTCGTCGTGTACTTCGTGTCGAACACGTTCTTGCCGACGAGGCTCACCTCGTAGGTGACGTCGCCCGCGTCGCGGACGAAGCCGACGCCGAGATCCGTGACCGTGTAATCGCCCTGCTCACCGTACGGCGACAGGAGCTGCTCGAGGTTGTGCTCCGAGCGGTAGGTGTGGTTCAGGAACACGCGTGCGGTGAAGCCGTTCGCGAGCGGCCGCTCGTAGTCGAGCCCGACGATCCAGATCCACTTAGGCGCGCCCACGATCTGCCGCCCGGTGTTGTCGCACACGACGGCGTCGGCCGGCGCCGAGCGCGGGCAGGTGGCGGTGGCCCAGTCGGTGTAGACGGCGTCGTTGTAGGAGACGCCGAAATCGAGCCCGAGCGCCGGCGTGACCGCGTAGCTCGCGTCGATCTCGATGCCCCTGGCACGGATCGCGGGGATGTTGCCGAGCACGGAGCTGAAGCCCGTCGAGGACGTGGGATCCGGCACGCTCGTGACGGCCTGATAGTCCTCGACCCGCGTCTGGTAGAGATTCGCGTTGAGCCTTACGCCGCGCTCGCGGAAGAAGCTCTTCACGCCGAGCTCGAAGTTCACGGAGCGCTCCGGCCGCACGTTGCGCGGCGAGCCGTCCTCGGGCGAGAACTGCACGGAGCCCGACTTCTCGCCGGCGCCTGCGGATGCATAGAGCAGCACGTCGTCCGTCAGCCGGTAGCTCGGGTTCACGAGCCAGGAGTACGAGCTCTCCTCGAGCGGCTCGCCGGGCCGCCACCCGAACACGTCGCCGAGCTGCCCGGCCCGGATCGCGTCGGCCACCGGGTGGCCCGTCGGGACGAGCGGCGAGCCGTCGAGGTGGGTGGCGCGCTTGTCGATGTCGCTGGTCTTCTCCTCCCACGTGCGCCGCAGGCCGAGCGTGAGCGTGGCCTTGTCCGTCAGGTGCCAGTCCACCTGGCCGAACACCGCGGCGCTGTCGGTCTCGGGGTTCTGATGGGTGGTGACGATGATGTCGTCGAGCGAGGCCCGAAGCAGCGCCCGCCCGGCGTCGCCGAGGGCCTCGAGCGCGGCGTACTGCGCGTCGGTGGCGAAGAAGGCGCCCGCGTCGCTGCCGTTCGTCTGCCGCCCGGTGGTGTCGGTCTCGATGTGGAACAGATAGAGCCCCGCCTGATAGTCGAGCTTCGCGCTCGGCGAGCCCGTGAAGCGGATCTCCTGCGAGACTTGCGAGGTATCGACGAGCGTGCCGCTGCGGCGGATCGCGAACCGCGTCTGCTCCTGGTCGTTGTTCGCGTCGAAATGAAAGTCGCGTGCGGCCGTGATCGACGTGAGCGTGAACGGTCCCGCGTCCCAGTCGACGATCACGGAGACGCCGGCATTGTCGGTCTGCAGCGGCTTCGCCATGTCGACGTCGATCTCGTCCCACGATCCGATGATCGGCTGGTAGCCGCCGAAGTAGGGCCGCGCGAGACGGCTCGTGTAGGTGATCGTGCGCGGCGTGCCGTCCGCGAGCGTGGCGGGATCGACCATGAACGGCTTGGTGTTGCTGTTCTCGTTCGTGGCGGCCTTGTCGACGTTCAAGCGCACCGACAAGGCGTCGCTCGGCGTGTACAGGAGCTGGAAGCGACCGCCGTAGCGGTCGCGCTCGTGCCAGCGGCCGCCGTTCACGTTGCGGTTCACGAGGTCGCCGTCCTGCCGGTCGCGGAACAACGACACGCGATAGGCCAGCACGTCGTCGACGAGCGCGTTCGAGTAGCTGCCCCGCAGCTTGCCCGCCTCGGGGTCGACCCCGACCTCCACGTCGAGCGACGCCTCGGGCGTGAAGCTCGGCGCGCGGCTCGTGTACTTGATGGCGCCGAGCGTCGTGTTCTTGCCGAGCAGGGTGCCCTGCGGCCCGCGCAGCACTTCCACGCGCTCGAGGTCCGTGAAGTCCTGGTACGACATGCCGACGTGGCCCAGGAACACGTCGTCCACGATGACGCCGACAGCGGGCTCCATGTTGTCGTTGCCGTTGGCCTTGCCGATGCCGCGGATGGAGATGCCCGTGCGGCGCGCGTTCGGCGTCGTGGCCGTGAGGCCGGGCGCGCGCAGCGTCAGATCGGCCACGGTGAAGGCGCGATCGCGGTCGATGCGCCCGCCGTCGATCACGGAGATCGGGACCGGCACGGCTTGCGCGGGCTCGGCGCGGTTGCGTGCCGTGACCAGCACCTCGTCGAAGGGGGCCGCGACGCCCTGCGCGAGCGAAGCGGGCTGTGCGTCGAGCGCCGGCGGCTCGAGCAGCACGGCGGATAGCGCCGCGGCCGTGCCGACGCGAACCCGGCCGGGTCGTCGGCCGTGCGAAGCGCGGCGCGTGGAACGTCGGTGTGGTGTCATCGCTGTTTCCTTCCTCGACTCGCGGCTCGCTGCCGCGGCGCCGGAGCGATCCCTCCGCGAGCGTCGCGAGCACGAGCTCGTTCAAGGAGGGCAGCGTAATGAACGGGCGGTGACGATGCGGTCTTCTGGCGGTACCGCTTCGATTATTTTTTTCGCAGGCGCGAACGCGTCTTGCGCACGCGCTCCGACGCATGCCGAGACGGTTGGCGAGGATCGAGGTGTGGGGCGCGGGCTCACGGGCCGCCGGACGACGTGCGGCCCGCGGGACCCGATGAGCGATCAGTCGAAGTCGAAGAGCTCGCTCAGGAACGACTCGCGCTTGCGGCGGCGGCGAAAGCGGTAATCGTCGTCATCGTCGTCATCGTCGTCGTAGTGACGCGGCCGCTCGTGTTCGCGAGCGAACGGCCGGTCGGGCGGCGGGCCGCCGTGGGAACGCTCGATGAGCTTGTCGAGCTCGCCGCGATCGAGCCACACGCCGCGGCATCGCGGGCAATAGTCGATCTCGATGCCCTGCCGCTCGGTCATCACGAGCGGCGTCTCGTCGATCGGACACTTCATCGATTGCGTTCTCCCGAGGCGAGGCCGACGGATGGTTCGACGCGCAGGGTACCCGAGGGTTCCGGCGAATTCACACCGGCCGCGCGCCTGCCGCACGGCGAGCCGTCACCCGCGCTGGCACAAACCTTGCTCCTCCCACCGACACCCGCAGAACAGGAGGTTCCCATGGGCAACCGGAACGAAGGCGAAGGCAACCGCACGGCGGCGCGGGAGTACAACGAGGCGGCCAGCAAGACGGCCAAGAAGCCGGCGCCCGATGCGGCGCCGCGCTCCGAGCAGGAAGAGCGCGAGATGGAGCGGGCCGAGGAGCAGGGCCGTGCGCGGGCCAAGGAGCTCGACCCGTCGGTAGACCGCGACTACTCTCGTCCCACCAAGTAGACTTACGCAGACCGATTCGAGGAGACGCGCGGCCCGGCGCGAGCTGGGCCGCACCCGCTGTATCTGCACCATGACGACGAACGAAGCTACCCATCCGCAAGCGACGCCGGAAACGAGGGTCTCGGGCGAGCGGCTCGCACGCCTCGTGGAGCTCGGCCAGCGCGCGTGGCTCGACTACATCGAGCGGCGTCTCGTCCGCTCGGGCGAGCTCGCGCGCCTCATCGCCGAGCTGCACGTATCCGGCCTCACGTCCAATCCCACGATCTTCGAGCAGGCGATCGCGGGCACCGATCAATACGACGAGGACATTCGGCGCCTCGCGGCCCGCGGAGCCACGGCCGGCGAGATCTACGAAACCCTCGTGCTCGAGGATCTGGGCGCCGCGGCGGACTTGTTCCTGCCGACGTACGAGGCGAGCGGGGGGCGGGACGGCTTCGTGAGCCTCGAGGTGTCGCCGCGGCTCGCGCACGACGCGGAAGGCACGGTCGCCGAGGCGCAGCGGCTCTGGGCCGCGCTCGGGCGGCGCAACGTGATGCTCAAGGTGCCGGGCACGGAGGCGGGGCTCGAGGCGTTGCGGCGGCTCATTGCGGCCGGCGTGAACGTCAACGTGACGCTGCTCTTCTCGCTCGAGCGCTACCGCGAGGTGGCGGGCGCCTACATCGACGGTCTGGAGCAGGCCGCGGCGGCCGGGCGGCCCCTGGACTCGATCGCCTCCGTCGCGAGCTTCTTCCTGAGCCGCATCGATACGGCCGTCGATCCGCGGCTCGAGACGCTCATCGCCGAGCAGGGCCCGCGGCGCGAGGAGGCGAAGGCGCTGCGGGGCGAGGTGGCCATCGCCAGCGCGAAGCGCGCCTACGCGATCTACCGCGACGTGTTCGGCGGCAAGCGCTTCGCGCGCCTCGCGGCCCAGGGGGCGCGGCCGCAGTGGTTGCTGTGGGCCAGCACGAGCACCAAGGATCCGCGCGAGAGCGACGTGAAGTACGTGGACGCGCTGATCGGGCCCGAGACGATCAACACGATGCCTCAACAGACGCTGCTCGCGTTCGCGGACCACGGCGATCCCGCCCCGCGTCTGACCGAGGGCGCCGACCGCGCGGCCGCCATGCTCAAGGCGCTGAACTCGCTGGGCGTGAGCCTCGAGGAGATCACCCAGCGGCTCGAGACGGACGGCATCGCCCGATTCGTCAAGTCGTTCGACACGCTGCACGAGGCCATCGAGCGCAAGCGGGCGGCGGTTGCCGCCGCGGCGGCGGGCTGACGCGCGCGGCGCGCGCCGCTCAGCCCGGCGCCGGCCGCTTGGCGAGCTTGCGTTGCAGCGTGCGCCGGTGCATCTGCAGCGCGCGGGCCGTGGCCGACACGTTGCCGCCGTGCTCCTCGAGCACGCGCTGGATGTGCTCCCACTCGAGCCGGCGAGGGGACATCGGCCGTTCGGCGGCTGGCGCGTCGCGCGCGGTCCCTTCGCCGCGCCCGAGCGCCGCGGCCACGGCGCCCGCCGTGGTGGGCTTCGCGAGATAGTCGTCGGCCCCGAGCTTCACCGCCTTGACCGCCGTCGCGATGCTCGCGTAGCCCGTCAGCACCACGATCCGCATGTCGGGCCCCGCGCGCCGCAGGGGCTGGATCAACGACAGGCCGTCGTCGTCCCCGATTCGCAGATCCACGACGGTCGCCTCGGGCGGCGCTTCCGCGAGCGCGGCGAGCGCCTGCTCCACCGAGTGCGCGAGCCGCACCGCGAACCCGCGCCGTTCGAGCGAGCGGCCGAGCGTGGCGGCGAAGCGCTCGTCGTCGTCCACCACGAGGACGGTGCGCGGCCGGTCAGCGGGCATCGGCGATCAGCTCGTCGAGCGGCAGCTCGATGGCGGCCTCGACGCCTCCTGCCGGGCGGCTCTTGAGCTCGAGCTTGCCGCCGAAGCGCTGCAGCGCCGCGCGCGACAGCATGAGGCCCACGCCGAGCCCGCGCTCCTTGGTGGAAACGATCTTGAGGCCCAGCTCGCCCCGGAGCTCAGGATCGAGGCCGGCGCCCGCGTCGGCCACGGCGATGGACAGCCGCGCGCCGCGGTTCGTGACCGCGATGCCGACCTCGCGGCGGCCGTTCGCGAGGCTCGCGTGCGCCGCGTTCTCGAGGACGTTGCGGATCGCGTGCTCGATGGTGGCCTCCGCCGCGATCCTGAGCGAGGGGTGCTCGAGGTCGACGTGCGACTCCACCACGACCTCGGGATGCATGCGGCGCCATTCCTCGATCACCCCGTCCACGAACTCCTCGAGGCTCGCCTGGCGCGCGCCGGCGCTGCGCTCCGCGCCCACGCGGCGCGCGATGCCGTTGAGCCGGCCGTTGATGACGTCGATCTGCTCCTGCATGACGCGGAGCCGCTCGCGTTGCTCGGGGTCGCTCGTCTGCTCCTCGAGCTCCTCCACGAGCATCGCGAGCGTCGACAACGGTGTGTTGAGCTCGTGCGCCGTGCCGGCCGCGAGCGTGCCGAGCTCCACGATCTGCTGGTCGCGCAGCGCCTCCTCGCGCATGACCGCGAGCTGCTGATCGCGCTCGCGCAGGAGCCGGGCCATGCGGCCCGCGAACAGCACGATGACCGCCGCCGCCACGAGGAAGTTGATCCACATGCCGGCGAGGTGCAGGTCGAAGTCGCCGCCGAAGCGGTCGTGCACGGACGGCAGCGGCACGTGGTCGAGCCAGAGCAGCGAGTAGCCGATGCCGCAGGCGGCGACGATGCCCCAGGAGGGGCGCGGCGGCAGCGACGCGGCCGCGAGCGAGATCGGCACGAGGTAGAGCGACACGAACGGATTGGTCGGGCCGCCGGTGAAATAGATCACGGATGTGAAGGCGGCCACGTCCACGACCAGGCTCGCGAATACCTCGAGCGGTCCCACGGCGCGCGGACGGCGCAACGAGGCGAGCACGATGCCGTTCCAGGCGGCGAGCAGCGCGATGGTCACGGCGAGCGGCAGCAGCGGGAGCCGGATGTCGAGCCCGAAGTGCACGAGCCCGATGACGGCGATCTGCGCCGTGACGACGAGGCCGCGCAGGCGACAGAGCAGGCGCAGCGCCTCGACGGACTCGGTGTCGTCGCCGGAGACGGGCGAGGGCGTAACGGATGCCGGGATCACGGTCGACATTGTGGCATGCGCGGGCGAGGTCATTCGAACTGCCAGTCGAAGCCGACGTAGACCGCGCGGCCGTCGCCCGGCAGGAGCTGCCGGACGTCCGCGCCCGCCGCGTTCGCGACCACGCCCGTCGTAGCCACGTAGGCGCGGTCGCCGAGGTTGCGCCCGTCCACGAACCATTCGCCCCAGGCCGTCCGTCCCCCGATTCGCAGGCCCCAGACGGTGTAGCCCGGCGCGAGTCGGCTGCCGGCGTGGTCGATGGGATAGTCGTCGGGGACCCACTCGACGCCGGGCGCGGCGTAGAGCCGCGGGCCGCCGACCCGGGCCTCCGCGCGCAGCACGTGGGGCGGAACCCCGGCGATCCGGTTGTCGCCGAAGACCGCGTCGCCGTCGAAGCGGAAGTCGTTCCACAAGTAGGCGGCGCGCACGGTCACGACGTCGGCGGCGCGCCAGGTGACGGCGGCCTCGGCGCCGCGATGCCGCGTGCGATCCGCGTTCACGGTGCCGAGCGGATCGCCCGCGAGGTCGGTGAGCGACAAAAGCTCGCCGTGCACGCGCGCGTGATAGAGGGCGACGTCCGCCTGCACGCGCTCGCCGGCCACGCGCGCGCCCGTCTCGACCGTGACCGCGCGCTGCGTGTCCACGGGGGTGACGTTCGGCCCGCCGGCCAGCTCACCGAACGTCGGCGGCTCGAAGCTGCCGCTCACGTTGGCGAAGAGCTGCACGGCTTCGCTCGCCTCGAAGCGCACGCCGAGCTTCGGGTTCACGCGCCGGTAGCTGCGCGCGAAGCTCTCGTCGAATGCCGTCACGAGCCGGTCCCTGGACTCGCGCCGCGCCGTGACGAGCTGCCCGCCCGCGACGAGCGCGAGCGCCGGCGCGAGGTGGCGCTCGAGCTCGACGAACGCGGCCACGCTCGACGCCGTCTGCGCGAGCGCGTTGACGCGCGCCCCGGGCCGCCCGCCCGCGTTCACGAAGCGATCGTCGTCGAGCTCGCCGCGCACGGCCGAGAGGCCTGCGAGCAGCACGCGGCGCCGTTCGCCCGAGCCGCGCTCCGAGCGATACCGCAAGTCGAGCCCGTAATCGGCGCTCTCCTGCCGCAGCACCTGGAAGATCGGGTGATCGAGGTCCTTGTGCGAGTAGAAGAACGACGCGTCGATGCGCGCGCCGCCGTCGAGTATTCGCGCCGTGCGAGCGCTCACGCGGGTCAAGTCGAAGTCGCGGCGGTGATCGTTCGTCACGTGGTCGGGCGCCGCGCGCGTCCGATCGGCCGCGAGCTCCGCGGCCGTGAGGCTGCCGGGCAGCTCGGAGCGCGTGCGCACGTGGGTGAGATAGACGCGCGTCTCGGCCCGCGGCGAGTGGCGAAACCCGTAGTTGCCGAACAGCCGGTACGTCTCCTGCCGCGCGTGGTCGCGGAAGCCGTCCTGCTCGAAGGCCGAGAGCGACAGAAACCCGTCGCGCGCGTCGCTTTCGAGGCCGCCGGCGGCGTGCACGCGACGGTAGCCGAACGCGCCGCCTTCCACGCGCACTCGCCGCTCGCCATCGCGTCCGGTGGGCGACACGAAGTTGATGGCGCCGCCCAAGTCGGCCGCACCGTACTCGAGCGCATTCGCGCCGCGATACACCTCCACGTAGCGCGCCGCTAGCGGCTCGATGGCCTGGAAGTCCGCGCTGCCGTCCGCGAGCGTGACGGGCACGCCGTCCTGCAGCAGGCGCACGCCGCGCAGATGGAACGTGCGCTGCAGGCCCGAGCCGCGCACCGAGAGGCGCGCCTCCTCTGCGCCGAAGCGCGGCTGCACGAACACGCCGGGCGCGAAGCCCAGGGCGTCGGTCAACGTGCCGACGCGGCGGTCCGCGTAGCTCGCGGCGTCGACGAGCGCGGTGCCGCCCGGCCGCAGCGCGAGGCGTGCGCGCGCCTCGTCGAGGTCGTCCACGGTGAGCGCCGCGTCGCGCTCGCCGATGACCGTGATCTCGTCGGCCGGGCGCTCCGCCGGCGGCTGCTCCGCGCCCGCGCTCGACGACAGGCCCACAGCGAGCAGCGCGGCCGCGAGCGCGCTTCGCCGTCGCATCCAATCCTCCCTGACCGGCTCGGGAAGAGCCGATGCGTTCCAAGCGTAGGAGGCGGGGGGCGAGGGCGGAATGCGACACGTTGTCGCAGGGCGGCGCGCGGGCGGGACAGGGCCCCGAGCCCGCCGCCGGCGCCGCGGCGTATACTCGGGCACCGTCCTGGCTCACGGCTCGAGCGCATGATGCGAGCGGCGAACCGCGGCGGGGCGTGGCGCGCCTGGCTAGACCGCCCGCAGACGGTGCCTTTTCGAAAAGCCCTGCTCACCCTGCACAGCTGGGTGGCGCTGGTGCTCGGCGTCTACATCGTCGTGATCAGCGTCAGCGGCAGCGCCGTGGTGTTCCGCCGCGAGCTCAACGTCTGGCTCGTGCCGCGCACGGTGGCGGTGGCGGGCGAGCGCCTCTCGGGCGGCGAGCTGCACGCGGCGGTGCAGGCCGCGTACGCGGGCCACGTGGTGCTCGAGGTGCGCGAGCCGCAAAGCGTGGACCGCCCCGTGCGCGTGGCGCTCGAGCGCAACGGCCAGCGTCACGAGCGATTGTTCGACCCGTACGCGCGGGCGGACCTGGGCTCCACGTTTCCGCCGACGCTGCGCGTGGTCGAGTGGCTCGTGGATCTGCACGACAATCTGCTCGCGGGCCCCTCGGGGCGGCGCGTGAACGGCATCGGCGGGCTGCTCGTGCTCGCGCTCGCGCTGTCGGGCGCGGTGCTGTGGTGGCCCGGGCGCGGGCGCTGGCGGCAGAGCCTGTACGTGCGCGCGCCGTCCCGGACGCGGCGGTTCGCGTGGCATCTGCACAGCGCGCTCGGTTTCTGGTGCGGCGCGCTGCTCGTGGTCTGGGCGGCCACCGCCGCCTACTTCGCGTTCCCCGAGCCCGTCGAAAGGTTCATCGACGCCCTCGATTCGAACCCGGACGACTTCGAGCGGCCGGGCGAGCCGCTGCTGCTCGCGCTGGTGCAGCTGCACTTCGGCCGGTTCGGCGGCCTCGGGGTGCGGATCGCGTGGACGCTGCTCGGGCTCGTGCCGGCGCTGCTGTTCGTGACGGGCTTCATCATGTGGCGCCAGCGCGTGGCCGCCAGGGGGCGTCGCGCCGCGCAGGCGGGAGCGTCCCGAGGGCGTAACGCTGATCAGTCTGCATGAAGGGGGTATGAGCTTCTCACGAGCTACGCCCCCGGGACACCGGGCATGATACAAGAAAATCCTGGCGATGAGATAATCGGATTTGCGACGCGGGCGTTGCCGGTCGGCGACACTGTCTTCGATCGGGGACGGGAGCAGGGAAGATCGCGGCTCGAAAGCCGCTCCCAACGGTGAACGAAGCTCGTGGGAGCGGCTTTCGAGCCGCGATTCCTCAGATGAATAGCGGCCGGAAGAAGGTCAGCATGCGGCCCGCGCACATGATCACGATCAGCAGCGCGAGCGACAGCGCCGCCACGACTTTCGCCGCGCGCGGCGCGTCGTCGTCGGGCCCGAGCGCCGCGAGCTTCGGCGCGACCAGCGCGTGGAACGCGAGCACGTTCACGCCCGCCAGCGCCAGGGCGGCCACCTTCACGCGGAACGCCGCGTTGAAGAAGTACTGGTCGGGAGCGCCGGCGATGAACAGCACGCCCGTGGCCGCGGAGACGGCCAGGCCGAGGTAGCCGAAGCCCACGAGCCCGTTCAGCCGCGCGGGGCTCAGCCCCTTCACCGCGCCCAGCAGCCGCAGGTCGAGCATCCCCACGGCGCCCGCGATCAGCGCGAGCGCGCAGAAGTGCAGCGTCTCGGCCGTCGGCCAGATCCAGCCGTAGTTGTTCACCGCCCACGAGAGGCGGGTGGAGGCGATCCACTCCACGAGCTCGCTCATCGAAACGCCTCTTCCGCCATGAGCATGGTGTGCGTGTACGCGAGCAGCCGGCCCGCCAGGATCGCGACGGCCCAGAGCCCCAAGGACAGCGCCGCGAGCGTGCGCGCGCGCGGGCCGACGGCGGCTGCGGCGCCCGGGGTGGCAGCCACGACGTGGGGCCTCAAGCGGTCGAACGCGACGATCGCCAGCGCGATGAGCACGAGCTTCCCGTAGAAGACCGGATTCGTGAGCGCCTTGGCGGGATAGGCGAGCAGCAGCCACACGCCGGAGACGGCGTTGACGCCGAAGCCGAGCCACATGAGCTGCGCGAGGCGCGTGAGCGTGGCGGGGGCGACGCGCAGGCGGTACTTGAGCACCCACAGATCGAGCGTCGCGTTCACGCCGACCAGCAGCGCGAGCCCCAGCGTGTGCAGGAACAGCACGGTGGGGAAGGCGAAGATCGACGGCGACTCGCGCAGCCACACGCCGGGCGCGGTTCGCTCGAGCCAGAGCAGGAGCTCCATCGCTGCGCTTCAGAGCACTGCGGAGGGCCGCCGCGGCATGTGGATGAGCGGCCAGGGAGAGGTTTCGCTGCCGCGCTCGAGCGCGATCTCGATGAGCGCGGGGGCGTCGGACGCGAGCGCGGCGTCCAGCGCGGGCGCGAGCTCCGCCGGCGTGCGCACGCGCCGCGCGGCCACGCCGAAGCTCTCGGCGAGCCGCACGAAGTCGGGATTCTCGAGCAGCGCGCCCGCCACGCGCCCTTCGAACAGCGTCTGCTGGTCGCGGAGCACGTTGGCGTACGCGCCGTTGTTGAAGAGCAGCGTGACGGTCGCGATGCGGTACTGCGCGGCCGTCGCGAGCTCCGCGAGCGCGAACGCGAACCCGCCGTCCCCCGTCACGGACACGACCACGCGTTCCGGGCAGGCGACCTTCACGCCGAGCGCGGTGGGGAAGCCGAAGCCGAGCGTGCCCTGGTGGCCCTCGGTGACATACGTGCGTGGGGCAAGCACCGGGTAGGCGCCGGTGTACGAGGTGAAGCCGACCTGCGACACCTCGGGCACGAGGAACCCGTCGCGCGGCACGGCTGCGCGAATCACGCGCAGATACTCGGCCTGCGGCTGGATGCGCTCGATGAGGCGCGCGGCCGTCGCTTTCGCGGCGGCGATCTCGGCGACGCGGTTGCGGTCCGGATCGACGCGGCGCTCGAGCCGCTCCACGAGCTGCCGGCATGCGACGGCCGCGTCGGCCACGATGCCGACGTGCGGGCGAAAGCGCGTCATCTCCGCGGGATCGATGTCGATGCGCACGAGCTTGCGGCCGTCCTGCGGCTCCGGGGCGTAGCGCATCATGTCGCCCCAGCGCCCGTACGGCATCTCGAGGCGGCTGCCCACGCCGATCAGCAGATCGACGTCGTCCCAGAGCTCGCGCGCGGCCACCGCGGCGACGCCGAGCGGATGATCCTCGGGCACCACGCCGCGGCCGCTGCGGAACGCCGTGACGGGCGCGCACAGCAGCTCCGCGAGCGCCTGCACCTCCGCGGCCGCGTGCTGCGCGCCCGCGCCGCACATGATCATGGGCTTGCGCGCGGCCGCGATCAGGGCCGCCGCGGCCTCGACGGCATCGGGATCGGGCTCGGGCGGCGGATCGAGCGGTGCCGGCGGCTCGATCGTGGCTGGCATCGTGATCGCCATGTCGTCCCAGCACATCTCGACGGCCACGGGGCCGGGCCGGCCGCTCCGCGCCGTTCGGAACGCGCGATTGACCACGGCGGACGCCTCGGCCGCGCTCGGCGCGCGCAGCGCGTCCTTGAGGAAGCTCGCGAGCGTGGCGCGCTGGTCGGGCAGCTCGTGCAGGTGGCCGCGCCCCTTGCCGAGATAGCTCGAGGGCACCTGGCCGACGAGCGCGACGACGGGCGAGCAGGTGCCCCGCGCCGTGCAGAGCGCCGCGGCGGCATTGAGCACGCCGGGGCCGGGGACCACCGCGAACGCCGCGGGCAGGCCCGTGGCCTTCGCGGCGCCGAGCGCCATGTAGCCCGCCGTCTGCTCGTGCCGCGGGACCACGAGGCGCAGGCCGAGGCGCTGCGCGGCGTCGAAGAGGGGATAGATCTGTGCGCCCGGGAGCCCGAAGAGGGTGGTGATGCCGTTCGCCATGGCGGCGCGAACGAGCGCTTCGCCGCCCGACATGCGCGCCGCTTCGCTGGTGCCGCTCACAGCGGCACCTTAGCGCAGGCCCGGCGGGAAGGCGAGGCGTGGGGCGCCGCCGAGCGAAGTCTGCTCGTACCCCGAAATCGTGCGCGGCCGCGGTGTTACAATGCGCGCCAACCGACGGACGTGGGGGTCCTTTGACGCTGCATCGCTGCCGGGCTCGCTCGCTGCTGCCGGCCGTCTTCGGCCTCGCCGCCCTGTGGAGCGTGGCCGCCTTCGGCCACGGCATCTCGGGCGACGACCAGGAGTTCCTTCTGCGCGCGACGGGACCGCAGATCGGGCCGTACCTCTATCTCGGCGCGAAGCACATGGTCACCGGCTACGACCATCTGCTCTTCCTGGCGGGCGTCATCTTCTTCCTCTACCGGCTCAAGGACGTGGCGCTCTACGTCACGCTGTTCGCCGTGGGCCACAGCACCACGCTGCTGCTCGGCGTGCTCGGCGGGTTCCACGTGAACCCGTATCTCGTGGACGCGGTGATCGGGCTGTCGGTGGTCTACAAGGCGTTCGAGAACGTCGGCGGTTTCCGGTACCTGGGGGTGGAGCCGAACACGAAGGCGGCCGTGCTGGTGTTCGGCTTCTTCCACGGCTTCGGCCTGGCCACCAAGCTGCAGGACATCGCGTTGTCGCCCGACGGCCTGGTCGCCAACATGCTGGCATTCAACGTGGGCGTGGAGGTGGGGCAGCTGCTCGCGCTCTCCGCCATGCTGATTCTGTTCACGGCGTGGCGTGCCCAGGGAAGCTTCTTGAAGCACGCTTTCGCGACGAACGTGGCGCTCATGTGCGCGGGGTTCGTGCTGACCGGCTATCAGCTCGCCGGTTACGCGGTGACGACTTGACGTGGCCGCGGCCGAGACGCTGAGTGTGTTTGATCGGCAACGCAAAGCGATGGAGATATCCATGCAACGATCCTTTCTGGCCGCGATCGCGATGGTGTTGGCGTGCGGGGTGGCGCTCGCGCAGTCGGACGACCGCGCCGCGAGGCGCCAAGAGATAGACGCCGCCGCCCAGAAGGCGCTCGACGAGGTGCTCAAGGCGAACCCGAGCGCGAAGGAGCTGTACGACCGGGCGGCCGGCTATGCGGCGTTCACGGCCACCAAGGCCGGTTTCCTGCTGGCCTCGGGCGGCGGCGGCACGGGCGTGGCGGTGAACAAGCAGACCGGCCAGCGCACCTACATGCGCATGGGCACCGGCGGCCTGGGCCTCGGCATCGGCGCGCAGCGCTTCAGCATGGTGATCCTGTTCGAGACCGAGGCGCACTTCAATCGCTTCGTGCGCGGCGGATGGGACTCGAGCGCCACGGCGCAAGCCGCGGCGGGGCAGGACGGCGTGGCCGTCCGGTCGAGCTTCATCGACGGCATCGCCATTTTCCAGCAGACTGACAAAGGGCTCATGGCCCATGCGGACGTTTCGGGTACGCGCTTCTGGGTAGCCGAAGAGCTGAACAACCCGTAATCGTCACAGCGTCGCGGCGGCCGCCGGGGGGCGCACCGGCCGCCGCGCGCCCTCGACCCCGCCCGCGCTCGGGCGGCGCGCCGCCGGTAGCGCCATGAGCGCGGACCCCCTCGATCTCTACGCGGTGGACGCGCTCCTCACGGACGAGGAGCGGCTCGTGCGGGACACCGTGGCGCGCTTCGTCGACGCGGAGGTGCTGCCGATCATCGGCCCCGCCTTCGCCGCGCACCGCTTCCCGGCGGAGCTCGTGCCGCGGCTCGCCGAGCTGGGCCTGCTCGGCGCCACTCTGCAGGGCTACGGCTGCGCGGGACTCAATGCCACCTCGTACGGCCTCATCTGTCGCGAGCTCGAGCGGGGCGACAGCAGCCTGCGGAGCTTCGTCTCGGTGCAGAGCAGCCTCGTGATGGGCGCGATCGACGCCTTCGGCTCGGACGAGCAAAAGGCGCGCTGGCTCCCGGCGCTCGCGCAGGGCCGCGCGATCGGCTGCTTCGGCCTGACCGAGCCGCACGGCGGCTCGGACCCGGCCGGCATGCGCACGCGCGCCGTGCAGCGGAACGGGGACTGGTGGATCGACGGCAGCAAGTGCTGGATCACGAACGGCACGCTGGCCGACGTGGCGGTGGTGTGGGCGCGCACGGAGGAGGGCGTGAGCGGCTTCCTCGTCGAGCGCGGCACGCCCGGGTTCGAGACGCGCGCCATCGGCGACAAGCTGTCGCTGCGCGCTTCCGACACGGCCGAGCTCTTCCTCGCGGACGTGCGGGTTCCGGAGTCGAGCCGCTTGCCGGGGGCGAACGGGCTCAAGGCGGCGCTGCACTGCCTCGAGGGCGCGCGCTTCGGCATCGCCTGGGGCGCCGTGGGCGCGGCCCGCGCGTGCCTGGCGGAGGCGCTCGACTACGCGGCCACGCGGCGGCTCTTCGGCAAGACCCTCACGCAGACGCAGCTCGTGCAGGCGCGCCTCGCGGACGCGGCCCGCAAGCTCACGGCGGCGGAGCTCATGGCCTATCGGCTCGCGCAGCTCGAGGATGCCGGGGCGGCCACGCCGGCACAGGTGTCGCTCGCCAAGTGGAACAACGTGCGGGCGGCGCTCGACATCGCGCGGGACTGCCGGGATCTCCTGGGCGCCGCGGGCATCACGACGGCGCACGCCGCCATGCGCCACATGCTGAACCTCGAGAGCGTGGTGACCTACGAGGGCACCGAGTCGATCCACCAGCTGGTGGTCGGCCGCGCGCTGACTGGGGAGAGCGCGTTCTAGCGGGTCCGCCCCAAGGGCGGCTCCAGTGTGCTAAATTGCGGCCCGCAGAGTCTCTGCGGCTAGGTGGCAGAGTGGTGATGCAGCGGCCTGCAAAGCCGCGTACACCGGTTCGATTCCGGTCCTAGCCTCCAACCCGCCGATTTTGCCACTCCGCTCAAGCCACTGATTCCAGCGAGTTTTCGGCGTAAACGTGCCGTTGCGCGAAGCGCCGTGCCGGGTCTGAAAACCGGCTCAAAACGGCTCGTCTCGGTTCGTTCGGGTGGCAAATACCACCCGATTTCGGCACAAATGCCGTTGCAAACCGTCCGGTTCGCCGCACGGGTAAAACGCGTTTCTAGACGCCTGCATCCACCTCACAACGATGGGAGATGCAGCACATGCCTTATCTCATTCGGACGCGAAACGGCGGGCGGAGCTTTGAGCTCCGGATCAAGCACCGCCTGCTGAAATCGCCGTTCTACGCGACATTCTCAACCCGCGAGGAAGCCGAACGAGTTGCAGCACGAGGGTTGGCGGAACTCGACAAGGGCCAGATCCCCATTTGGATGCAGCGGACCGAACGCAAGGAAGCGGTCACTATCGCGAAGGCGATTCAAGCGTATCGCGCGATTCAATCTGTGCGCCCGGCCACTGGCGCGCTGCTCGACACGATTGTCCAGGAAATCGGCGCACAGCTGCTCTCGACGGTCAACTACGACTGGGCCGAAGCGTGGATAAAGGCGATGAAGGGGAAGGCGCTTGCGCCGGGCACGATTCGGAAGAAGAAATCGGCGCTGTCTCGGGTCTTTCAATGGGTTACGGGAACCCGTCCTCACTGGCTGAGTTCAAATCCGCTGGCTCTCTTGCCGCACGGGTACTCGGGCTACGACGACCACACGATAGAGGAGCTTGCAGAGCAGGGGAAGGACGTCCCCGTGGATGTGGAGCGCAACCGACGCATCGACCCCGATGAGGAGCAACGCATCGTCGAAAGGCTGCGAACCAAGCGAGACGCAGCAAAGACGCTGGAAGAGCGGGCTGAGGCGGAAGGGCTATGTTTGATGTTCCAGCTCGCCTTGCGGACGGCTATGCGCATGCGCGAGATCTACACTCTCACGATCGATCAGATTTCCCTGGAGCAGCGATCGATCTTTCTTGGGCGGACCAAGAACGGCGACCGGCGCGTAGTCCCGCTCAATACAGAAGCTCGCGCACTTCTTCAGGCATCTTGGCCGGCGCTCGAGCAAGTCCGCAAAGACGGGCGGCTGCTGCCATTCTGGGATGGATCTCTCGATCCAAAAGTGTTGGCGAAGACCTCGAGCGACCTCTCCCGACGCTTCAGACGCGTGTTCGCAGAAGCGGGATCGACTGACTTGCACTTCCATGATACTCGCCATGAAGCTGTCTGCCGCTGGGTGTTGACGGCCCCGGTTCCCCTTACCACGGAGCAACTGGCGCGTGCAGCAGGAATGCGCAATTCCCGCACTCGAGAGCGCTACCTGAGCCTGCGCGGCTCGGAACTAGCGGACTTTCTCGGCTGACCGGCCGAGAGGCCGATCGCCCCGCCGTGAGGGAGAGTTACCTCCTCCGGGAGTTGTCGGCGCGGACGACCACGCGGTCGGAGCGTGACCGAACGGTCGAGAGTCAGGGCGGAGGTATGCGACGTCCGGCTGCTCGAAGGAGACTGAGACGTTGCCGCCTCCGCCTTGTTCAGCTTAGGCACTGGATCAGAGCACTGTGAACTATCACGCTCTCTGGAAAGATTTGCGGCGCATTCCTCGAGCACGCATTGAATCACCTGCGCGGTTACGAAGATCCAACCTCTGCCGTACTTAGTCGCGGGCAGCCTGCCTCGTTCGGCAAGTGCTTCGACGTGGCTCTTGGTACAGCGCAGGAGCTCAGCGACTTGCGCGGCATCTATGATCAGCGGCAGCTGGGCGGTTGCAAGGCTAACGCCCAGCATTCTCGACAGAATCTCTGGGGTACGCTGTTCCATGCGCCCTGTAGCGAGGCCCTTTATTCACGTTGTTCGCGTCATAAGAGAGCGCGTTGGCTCGTCGGGAATGGATGCTCGTCTCTGTGGCCGCTCGGGTGTGATAGATATCTGAGCCACCCTAATGGCGCGCCGTCGACTCGGCCTCAAGTGTTCGGCGTCAACTATGCTGGCCGGCCGACGACAATTATCTTGGCCGGTGTGGATAGGGACCCAAACGCTACTTCCTCGCCTTGCTGACTGCTGCCTTATCCATCGTCTTTCGTTCAGCGGCGGCCTTACGGCGGTAACTCTCTACGTTCAACTCGAAGATCGCTGAGTGGTGGACGAGCCGATCGACGGCGGCCACGGTCATCGCAGCCTCTGGGAACACTTGGTCCCACGCCGAGAATGGCTGATTTGCGGTAATGGCGATGCTCTTGCGCTCGTAACGCTCGGAGATCAGCTCGAACAGGACGCTACTTTCTGCTTGGTCGCGGCGAACGTAGCTGAAGTCGTCGAGGATCAACAGGTCAAAGCGATCGAGCTTGGAGAGCTCCGCGGGCAAACGCAGATCGCGTCGTGCAGCCTGCAGCCGCTGGACGAGTTCGCTTGTGCGAGCGAATAGCACGCGCCAGCCGCGATCGATCAAACCATGACCGATGGCGGCGATGAGATGAGATTTGCCAACACCAGGCGGGCCGAACAGCAGCACATTGGCCCCTCGTTCGAGCCAACCGTCACCTTCGACGAGTGCGGCGACATGAGCCCGAGGGACGGTGGGCACGGCGGCGAAATCGAAACTGTCGAGTGACTTGTCCGGCGGCAGGCCGGACTCCGCTCGATGACGGGCTAGGCGTCGAGTCTCGCGCTCTGCCATCTCATGCTCGAAGAGTGCTGACAGCAATCGCTCAGCCCGCCATCCCTCATGATCGGACTGGGCAGCAAGATCGGCCCACAGTCTTTTTATCGTTGGCAAGCGTAACTCCGTCAACATGAGCGGCAGGCGAGCGGCGTCAGCCGAAGGACGTGTCGCGCTCATGGGCGGCACCCGACCAAACGGTCGTACGCGGCAAGTGTTGGCAATTCGACCTGAACGCTGGGTTGCAGCGGGGCACGAGGCGCGAACTCGTTGCGCAGCGCCTCGAGATTCGGCAGCTCCTCGGTGATCCCAAGCTCGGCGAGTCGGGTAGCGACCCTGGCTACGCCGGCGGTCTGCGCCAGCT
>DATCLY010000089.1:0-7487 GCA_036563665.1 Gammaproteobacteria bacterium | reverse complement strand
CCGGAACGCGTTCAGCACGAACCCGCAGTTCTACGACATTCTCGGCCGAAGCGCTTACGTGGGCCTGACGATGGCGTTCTGATCGCTCGGACCTCGGTCCTTTCACGCGGCGGGCTTCGGCCCGCCGTTTTTTTTGGGCGGGGTCCCGGGCTCCTCTACGGTAGACTTCGTCCCGCGCCATGTCCGGGCTCCTCGCACAAGACGTCGTTCGTCGCGCCGCGCAGCTCGTCGTCGAAGCCGAGGCGCTGCTCGTGACGGCCGGCGCGGGCCTCGGCGTCGACTCGGGGCTGCCCGACTTCCGCAGCCCCCGCGGCTTCTGGCGCGCCTATCCGCCGCTCGAGAGACTCGGCCTGTCGTTCGAGGACATGGCGCAGCCGCGCTGGTTCGACACCGACCCGGCGCTCGCCTGGGCCTTCTACGGCCACCGGCTGCAGCTCTACCGACGAACCCGGCCGCACGCGGGCTACACCATCCTGAAGAGCTGGTGCGACCGAATGCCGGCGGGCGGCTTCGTGCTGACCTCCAACGTGGACGGGCAGTTCTTCGCGGCGGGCTTCCCAAAGCAGCGCGTCGTCGAGCAGCACGGCAGCATTCACCGGCTGCAGTGCACGGCGCCGTGCTGCGAGGAGACCTGGCCCGCGCCGCCGCACGATCTCGACATCGACATGGCGTCGTTTCGCGCGGTGGGCGAGCTGCCGCGCTGCGGGCGGTGCGGCGCGCTCGCTCGGCCGAACATCCTGATGTTCGCCGACGACCGGTGGATCCCGAACGTCACGCGCGCGCAGCGCGAGCGATTCATCGCATGGCTCGAGGCCGTGCGCGGGCGGCGCGTGCTGATCGTCGAGTGCGGGGCCGGCACGGCAGTGGCCGCCATTCGCTACGCCGGCGAGCGAATCGCCGAGCAGCTCGGTGCAACGCTCGTGCGGATCAATCCCGAGGCGGGAATGGAACCCGACGGCGTGGTGCCGGTGCCGTTGGGCGCGCTCGAGGCGCTACGACGAATCGAGCGGGCGATGCGCGAGACGGCGCGAGCCTGACGCCGCGCGTGGGATCGGCGGGAGCGCGGCGCCCGATATAGAGCCCTTGCATTGAGGAATTCGCCCCGCGTCTCCGCCCTCGAGCTCGCCGTGCGCGCCGCCGGCGCGGGGTGGGCGCGCGACGGTCGGCGGCGCCGGCGCGTGCTCGGCGCGGGTGCACCTGGCAGCCGCGGCCCGCGATACCGCGGGGCCCGCGCACGGCGAGAAGGCGAGGAATAGGGTAAGCTCGCCGTGCCTGGGCAACGGAGCTCGAGTCCCTGGAACGGATGCGGCCATGCGAGGGGCCGTGGTGCAGCCGGGCAATGCGCCCGCGACGGTGCGTACGAGGCGGTTCGTGCGGCGGGTCGCGCGTCGACGTCGCCCGAGGCTTTGTTCGCGCTCCCTGAACGTTTCCCCGGCATAATGCGGCCTGACTCGGTCGACACCTCACCGCCCCGTTGCGCAATGCCCGTCATGCCACGTATCGATACTGCCGCGCTTCGGCCGGCCGAATGCCCGAACCTGCGCCGCCTCGGCAACGCTCACGACGGCGGATACGTGGTGCCGCTCGTGGCGCTCGAGCGCGCGTCGGTCCTGCTGTCGTTCGGCCTGTCGATGGATTGGACTTTCGAGCGCGCGGCGCTCGCGCTGAACCCCAGGCTGACGTTACACGCGTACGATCACACGGTAGGCCCGCGGCTGTTCGCGAAGGCCGCCGTGCGGGACACGCTCGCCTTGTCGATTCGGGCGCTCACGCTGCGCCCGCGACGCATCAACAAGACCTTTCGCAAGGTGCGCCGGTCGCTCGACTACTTTCGTTTCTTCAGGGGCAGGGCGCGGCACTTCCCGCAACGCGTGTGGTTCAACGACGACCGCAACAGCGCGGACATTCGCACGATCATCGCGCGCACCGGCGTCACGGAGCCGCATTCGATCTTCGCGAAGATCGACATCGAAGGATCCGAGTACCGCATCCTGCCGTTCATCGCCGAGCGCGCGCACCTCTTCAGCGGGCTCGTCATCGAGTTCCATGACACCGACGTCTGCGCGCCGGTGTTCAACGCGCAAGTCGCGCTGCTGCGGCGCGACTTCGAGATCGTGCACACGCACGCGAACAACGCCGGCGATCTCAATGTGGACCGCACGCTGCCGCTGAGCTGGGAGCTGAGCCTGCTCCACAAGGACCTGTACGAGGGCCCCGCGCGCCCGTACCTCGGCCCTTTGCCGCGCCCCGGCCTCGACGCTCCGAACGACCCGTCCCGGCCCGACTACGTGCTGAGCCTCTGATCGCGGCTGAGCCTCTGGTCGCACACGAGCCCGCATGACGACGGCGCCGTGCTGCCGGCAGCCCCGCGCCGCACCGAGGACGTCGACCAACCCGGCGATTCAGTCGTCGCGGCAGCGACGATCATGGTGGCCGTATCCGCCCGGCCAGCAGCCGGCGCCGTGCCCCGCGGGCAACCGTCGCTGCAGATTGTGCCGCACGACGAACCGGCCGATGTCCATGCCCTGCTCGGCGCCGGCCCGCTGGTCGAACCGGAAGTGGATGCCGCCGTACACGCGTGCGTCGTCGATGTCGTCCGTGATGTCGCGCAGCCGCCGGTACGTGAGCTCGACGCCCGGCATCGCCGGCGTGGACAGCGTCACGTGCACCGGGGCGTGGCCGAACATCTGCTCGAGCACGCTACGGGCCGCGTAGCTCGCGACCGCGTGCGCGGAGCCGTAGCTCGGGAAGCACGGCGTGGGGATGAACGGCTCGAACGTCGGATCGGCGCTGGTCCTGGGATTGCCGTCCTGATCGCCCGCGGGTATCGCCGTCTCGGGCCGCCAGAAATCGTAGTGGTACTTCGTCTCCATCACCGACACGAGCCCGTCGCTCATCGCCATGTTGAGGAGCGCGAAGGCGCGGGCGTTGTGCGCGAGCGAGGTGCCGCGGCTCGCCACGAGCTGCCGCGCGACGGAGTTCCAGATCAGGGGCGCGAGGGCGGCGTTGTAGAACACGGCCACGTCGGCGCGGTCCTGCGGGCGCGCGGTGCTGTTCTTGGCCCCCACCCGCTTCACCTCGTTGTAGTCCTTCGCGTACTGCGCGCTGCGCAGCCCGGGCGGCCGTGGCGAGCGGAACTGCCGCGCGGAATCGATGCCGAACGGCGCCACGTCCTGCCAGTGGACGAGCACGCCGCCCGCGGGCGGACACCCCACGGTCGCTTGCCACTCGCCGGGCGTCGGGGGGCCCGGCACGTGGAACTGCGGGGCGGCGGTCCCGCCGTCGTTGCCGCGGTGCTCGATCATCGCGGCCGCCGCCGCGCGGCCCACCGCGATGCCTTCGTTCTTTCCGGCGCCGGGCAGCACCTGCGCGAGCGACGCGTCGAGGGCCGCGTCGAGCGCGCCGGCGCTGCCCGGGAAGTAGTGCACGAGCACGTCGTGGGCCGCGACCGCCGCCGCCGCTTCGGCGGACGCGTGCCGCGGCGCCTCGATCGTGCCGAGGTACGGATAGTAGTCGCGCTCGATGGCGTTCACGGCCTCGAATACGGCGAGCTGCGTGATCGCCGCGAAGCGCGACTGCGCGAAGGGGTTCTGGCCCTCGAGCGTGGCGAGCATGGTGACGTTCCAGTCGGTGACCACGTCGCCGGACGACACCGGCGGGACGAGCAGTGCCGCGGCCAGAGCGCCGGCCGCGAATGTTCTCGATGCGTGCATGGCAACCTCCCGTTCACGAGGCACGCGGCGTGCAGGTGCCGCCTCGCGTGCCGGTTGCAGACGCTATGCTTCGCCGGGGCGGGAGTCATAAGATTGTTCTGAGATCGCTCTGAGACCTTCACGGCGCGGGGGGCCGAGTGTCGGGCGGGGAAGAGATTCGCTTCGGCCGGTACCGTCTCGATCCCGTGCAGGGGCTCACGTGCGGCGGCCGCGAGGTGCGCATCACGCCGAAGTCGCTCGCGTTGCTGCGCCTGCTCGCGGACAAGGCCGGCCGCGTGGTGACGAAAGAGGAGGCGTTCCGCGCCGTCTGGCCGAACGCCGTGGTGAGCGACGCCGTGCTCGCCACCTGCATCCGCGAGCTGCGGCAGGCGCTGAAGGACGACGCCCGCCGCCCGCGCTACATCGAGACGCTCCACCGTAGGGGCTACCGCTTCCTGCCAGCCGTCGCGCCGACCGCGCGCGATCGCTCGCCGGCACACGCGGCGGCGTCGACCTCGCTCGTGGGACGCGAGCACGCCCTGCAAACGTTGCGCGCCGCGCTGCGCGACGCCGAGCGGGGCGAGCGCTCGGTCGTGCTCGTCACGGGCGAGCCCGGCATCGGCAAGACCGCCCTCGTGCAGGCATTCGCTCGCGAGCTCGCAGCGCACGGCATTCGCCTCGGGTCGGCCGAATGCGTGGAGCGGCATGGAACGGGCGAGGCCTATCAGCCGTTGCTCGAGGCGCTCACGAGGCTGGCGCAAGGTTCCGCGAGCGGCGAGGTCGCCGCCGCGTTGCGCCGCTATGCGCCGACGTGGCTCGCGCATCTGCCCGCCCTCCAGACGCGCGCGGAGCAGCGCACGCTCGATCGGCAGATCGCCGGCGCGACGCCGCCGCGAATGTTGCGCGAGCTGAACGACTGCCTCGACGCGCTCGCGGCCGCGGGGCCGCTGGCCCTGTGCATCGAGGACCTGCACTGGAGCGATCTCGCGACGCTCGATTGGCTCGCGGCCTTCGCCCGTCGCTCGCAGCGCGCACGCGTGCTGTTGCTCGTCACGTATCGCACGCAGGACCCCGTGGCGACGCTGTCGCGGCTGCAGGCCGTGGCGTGCGATCTGCGCATGAAGGGGATGTGTCGCGAGATCGCGCTCGACCGGCTCGACGCGGTCGCCGTGCGCGACTATGTGCTGCAGCGCTTCGCGCCCGTCGCCGGGGCGCGGGACGACCTCGAGCGGCTGGCCGCGCTCGTGCACCGGCACACGGAGGGCAATCCGCTGTTCGTCGTGAATGTGCTGGGCGAGCTCGTGAGCAGGGGCGTGCTGCACGAGGGGGAAGGCGGCTGGGAGGTGCGGCAGGACCTGGGCGAGGCGCTGCCGGTGCCGGAGGACGTGCGGCGCATGATCGAGCTGCGCGTCGAGGCGCTCGGCGAGCGCGAACGCACGCTGCTCGAGGTGGCGAGCCTCGTCACCGGCGTCTGCTCGGCGGCGGCCGTGGCCGCCGGGGTGGGCTCGGACGACGTGGCCGCGGTCGAGCAGCCGCTGCGCGACCTCGCGCGCCGCCACTGGTTCATCCGCGAGACGACGCCGATCGAATGGCCCGACGGCACCACCGCGCTCGGCTTCGAATTCCTGCACGCGCTCTATCGGGAGACGCTGCGGGAGCGCTTGTCGACTGCCCGGCGCGCCGAGCTGCATCGCCTCATCGGCACGCGCCTCGAGCGCGCGTACGGGGAACGGGCGCCGGAGATCGCCGCGGACCTGGCCTGGCACTTCGATCGCGCGCGCGATTTGCGTCGTGCGATCCGCTACGCGCGCCACGCGGCGGAGACCGACCGCCGGCGCGCCGCGAACCGCGAGGCGGAGGGCCGCTTGCGGCGCGCCCTGGTCCTGCTCCGAGGGCTTCCGCCGGGGCGCGAGCGCGACGAGCTCGAGGTCTCGATCCGTATCGCGCTGGGCGGAGCATTGATGGCGGTTCGCGGCTTCGGCGCGCGCGAGGTGGAGGAGTGCTTCGCCCGCGCCCGTCAGGCCTGCCAGGCGCTCACGAGCGACGCCCAGACGTTTCCCGTGCTCTGGGGGCTGTGGCTCTTCTATCTCGGCCGCGGATCGATGGGCCCGGCGCGGGAGCTCGCCGACGAGCTGGTCGCGATGACGGCCGAGCTAGACGATCACGGGCTGCGGCTGCAGGCGCACCACGCGCTGTGGGCGACGGCGCTCTCGGAAGGCGACATCGCCGCCGTGGAACGGCACGCGCTCGCCGGCATGGCCATCTACGACGCCGAGCAGCACGCGGCAATGGCCGCCGGATACGGCGACCACGATCCTGGCGTCTGCGCGCTGCTCTTCGCCGCGCGCGCCGCCGTGGTCGCGGGCCGCACGGCCACGGCCGCCCGGCGCGCCGACGAGGCCCTCGCGCTCGCGCATTCCCTGGCTCACCCGTTCACGCTCGCGCTCGCCTTCGCGTTCGCGTCGTTCGTGCACCGGGAGCGGGGCGACGTCGCGGCGTTGCGTCGCAACGCGGCGGCCGGCATCGCGCTGGCGCGGGAGCACGATTTCGCGTTGATGCTCGGCTGGCTCACCGCGCTCGACGGCTGGGCGCTCGCGCAGCTCGGCTCGCCGGAGCAGGGGCTCGAGGCGCTGCGCGCCGGTATCGCGGCCGCGCGGTCCACGGGATCGGAGCTGTTTCAGCCGGTGTTGCTCGCGCTGCTCGCGGAGGTCGAGCTCGCCGCGAATCTGCTCGACGACGCGCGGCGCAGTCTTCGGGCGGCGAAGGAGATCGCGGAGCGCAATGGCGACCGGCTGGCGGACGCCGAGATCGAACGGCTGCAGGGCGAGGTCGCGCTCGAGCAGGCGGCCGGCGAGGGAACGCCTCCGAACCAGGCGGAACGGCACCTGCGAGCGGCGGTGGACGTCGCCGCGGCGCAAGGCGCGTGGCTGCTCGCGCTGCGCGCCGCGACGCGGCTCGGCCGCTGGTACGTGGCGAGCGGCCGGTCGGCGGAGGCTCGCCGGTTGCTCGAGCCGTTGCGCGGGCGGGTCACGGAGGAGCCGGCCTTGCCCTGCGTGCGCGAAGCGGAAGCGATCGTGGCAAGCACGGGGTGATCACGATGAGCGGTATTCGACAGGCGGCGCGGCACGTCCTGCGCTATCCGGCATTCAGCGGCGTGGTCGTCGCCACGCTCGCGCTCGGCATCGGCGCCTGCACGCTCATCTTCAGCGTCGTGAACGGCGTGCTGCTCGAGCCGCTGCCGTACCCCGAGCCCGAGCGCATCGTGCGCGTGCTGCAGGTCAACGAGAGCGGCAGGATCAGCAACAACCTCTCGGAGCCCAACTTCAGCGACCTGCAGCGGCAGAGGCGGCGGCGAACGCGGCGACTCTCGTGCTCGCGGCTTGGGGCAGCGACGCGCTCGTGGCGCTCGCGGCAGACCGGCTGCCGCGCGCCGACGCGGTCCGCATCGACTGGACCGTGCTCGGCTTCGCGTTCCTGCTCAGCGTCGCCACGGCGGCCGGCTTGAGCGTGCTCGCGGCCTGGCGTGCGACCCGCGCGACCGTTGCGCCGTTCAACGTGCGCACGGCCGGTGCGGCGCCCCGGGCGCGGCTGCTCGACGCCCTGGTCGTGGCGCAGGTCGCGCTGGCGCTCGGCAAGCTCGTGCAGTCGACATGAGCGGCGGCTCGGCGCGCGGCCGGCGCGCGTCGCGTCCATGGTCGTGGAGCGCAGCCTGTGGCTCGCGAGCCTGGGCGTCGTGGCGGGCATCGCGATTGCGCTCGGGGCTTCGCGGCTCGCGAGCTCGCGGCTGTACGGCAT
>DATCLY010000088.1:0-57926 GCA_036563665.1 Gammaproteobacteria bacterium | reverse complement strand
GCCGCCCTTGGCGGGCAGCCCCCCGCCGGGTATCCTCCCGGTCAGAACAACATGAGGGCCACCCACCAATAGGTCTTGGGGGCGCGCTGTCAAGCTCAACACTTGATGGAAGCCATGGGTAGTCCCGTCTGTCGGCGGCGGTTTCCTTGGGCGCTGAGTGTGGCAGCGTCGCCCTCTCTTCCCTCCTCACGGGTCCGACTTCCCGCGTAAACGCGCCGGGGAGTCTCCGCGCGGCCGGTTTTTCCACTACGCTATGGCGCCTTCGCCGGTCGCCAGGCCGGCGTGCGACGGCTCAGGCGGCAACCCGGAGGCACGGTGACATCCCGCACGCAAGTTCCTTTGCTCGATCTGCGCGCGCAGTACGCGCCTTTGCGCGACGAGATCGAGCGCGCCATGCGCGCAGTCTGCGACAGCCAGCGCTTCATCCTGGGCGAGAACGTGCTCGAGCTCGAGCGCCGAATCGCCGCCTACTCGGGCGCGCGGTTCGGGATCGGCGTCTCGTCCGGCACCGACGCGCTGCTGCTCGCGCTCATGGCGCTCGACGTGGGGGCGGGCGACGAGGTCATCGTGCCGCCGTTCACCTTCTTCGCCACCGCGGGCGTCGTGGCGCGCCTCGGCGCTCGGCCGGTGTTCTGCGACATCGATCCGCGCACCTACAACCTTTCTCCGTCCGCCGTGGCGGATTTCATCGACACGCAGTGCGAGCAACGCGGCGACCACCTGGTGAACCGGAGGACGGGCGGCCGCGTGAAGGCCGTCATCCCGGTGCATCTCTACGGGCAGATGGCCGACATGGACGCGCTCATGGCGCTCGCCCGGCGGCACGGCCTGCGGGTGGTGGAAGACGCGGCGCAGGCGATCGGCGCGGAGCTCGCGGACGGCCGGCGCGCGGGGGCGATCGGCGACATCGGTTGCTTCTCGTTCTTCCCGAGCAAGAACCTCGGCGCCTTCGGCGACGCCGGCATGTGCGTGACGAACGACGCCGAGCTCGCGGCGCGCATGCGCATCCTGCGCGTGCACGGCGGGGAGCCGAAGTACTACCACGCGCTGATCGGCGGCAACTTCCGGCTGGACGAGCTGCAGGCGGCGGTGCTGCTCGTGAAGCTGCGCCATCTCGACCGCTGGACCGAGGCGCGGCAACGGAACGCCGCCCGCTACGACGTGCGGCTCGAGACGGTGAACGCCGTCCAAAGGCCTTACCGCGTGCCGGGCTGCAGACACATCTTCAACCAGTACGTGATCCGCGCCGCGCGCCGCGACGAGCTGCGAGCGCATCTCACCGAGCGCGGCGTGGGCACCGAGATCTACTACCCCGTGCCGCTGCACGAGCAGGCGTGCTTCCGTTATCTCGGCCACGCGGCCGGCGATTTTCCGACGGCGACCGAAGCCGCGGCGGCGGTGATCGCGCTGCCGATCTACGCCGAGCTCACGGACGAGCAGATCGATTACGTGGCCGCGGCGATCGCGGAGTTTTACGGCACCTGAGCCGACGGAAGGGTGGGAGCGGCTTTTCAGCCGCGATCTCTTCGTCCGGCGGCGCTGAGAGATCGCGGCTGAAAAGCCGCTCCCACGGGCTTCGTTCACCGAGGCGCGGGTGCTCGCCGGCGCGCTCGGGCCGTGCGGCGCCGATTCTGTGAGCCTCACAACACCTTTTCGCGGCGAGTTGTGGCACCATCGGCCACCGTGACCACGCCCACTCGCAAGCTCCTCATCGTCGAGGACGATCCCGGCATTCAAAGCCAGCTGCGTTGGTGCTTCGAGGACTACGAGGTCCTCGCCGCGGTGGACCGTGCCTCCGCCATCGCCGAGCTCCGCCGCCACGAGCCCCCGGTCGTGCTGCAGGATCTGGGGCTCCCGCCGGACGACAGCGGCGTCGAGGAGGGCTTCGCGACGCTGCGCGAGATCCTGCAGCTCGCCCCCTTCACCAAGGTCGTGGTGGTCACCGGGCACGGCGATCAGAGCAACGCCGTCAAGGCCGTGGGCTACGGCGCGTACGACTTCTACCAGAAGCCGGTGGACGTCGACACGTTGCAGCTCATCGTGAAGCGTGCGTTCCATATCTATGATCTGGAAGCGGAAAACCGCCGCCTCCTGATGGGCAACGGCCGGTCGCCGCTCGACGGCGTGATCGCCGTCAGCGAGCCGATGCTGAAGGTGTGCCGCACCATCGAGAAGGTGGCGCCCACCAACGCCACCACGCTGCTGCAAGGGGAGTCGGGCACCGGCAAGGAGCTGCTCGCGCGCGCGCTGCACGCGCTGTCGCCGCGCGCCAGCGAGCCTTTCGTCGCCATCAACTGCGCGGCCATTCCCGAGACGCTGCTCGAGTCGGAGCTCTTCGGCTTCGAGAAGGGGGCCTTCACCGGCGCGGTGCGCCAGACGCCCGGCAAGATCGAGGTCGCGAACCGCGGCACGCTGTTCCTCGACGAGATCGGCGACATGCCGCTCGCGCTGCAGGCGAAGCTGCTGCGCTTCCTGCAGGAGCGCGTGGTCGAACGCATCGGCGGCCGCACGGAGATCCCCGTGGACGTGCGGGTGGTGTGCGCCACCAACAAGAACCTGAAGCAGGCGATGGCCGCGGGCGCCTTCCGCGAGGACCTCTACTACCGCGTCAGCGAGATCACGATCGAGATTCCGCCGCTAAGGGCCCGTCACGGCGGACGAATCCCGCTCGCGCAGCACCTGCTCGCCAAGTTCGCCAAGCAGCAGGGGCGGCCCATCAAGGGGTTCTCGCAGGACGCGCACGACGCCATCGACGCCTACGACTGGCCGGGCAACGTGCGCGAGATGGAGAACAAGATCAAGGCGGCGGTCATCATGGCCGAGGGCAAGCTCGTGACCGCCGAGGACCTCGGGCTGGCGCCGCCCGGCAACCCGCAGACGCTGAACCTTCGCGCGGTGCGCCAGCAGGCGGAGACGCTCGCCATCAAGCAGGCGCTGTCGCGGACCTCCGGCAACATCTCGCGCGCGGCGGAGCTGCTCGGGATCACGCGCCCGACGCTCTACGACCTGCTGCAGAAGTACGACATCCGGTTCGACTCGACGCAGCCGGCGGACACGGCGTCGGGGTAGAAGCGCAGATCGCGCCCGGACAGGCGCTCCCGCCCGGAGTGAGCAGGTGGGAGCGGCTTTCCCCTGTCGGAGCGGCCTTCCCTGTCGGAGCGGCCTTCCCTGTGGGAGCGGCTTTCCCTGTGGGAGCGGCTTTCCAGCCGCGATCCATTAATTAAAGGCTAGCTGTTCCGCCCTTCCTTGAACTGCTCCGGATTGAGCTGGTGCCGCCCGAGCAGCTTGTAGAAGTCCGTGCGGTTGCGCTTCGCGAGCCGCGCCGCCTGGCTCACGTTGCCGCCCGTGATCTGCAGCAGCTGCGAGAGGTAGTTGCGCGTGAACTCGTCGCGCGCTTCGGAGAACGACGGCAGCGAGTTCGCCTGCTCGCCCAAAGCGCTGCGTACCTGCTCCGCCGAGATGATGCGGGTGGGCGACAGCGCCACGTTCTGCCGAACCACGTTGTAGAGCTGGCGGATGTTGCCGGGCCAGTTGCTCGCCACGAGCAGCTCCACGGCCTCGGGCGCGTACACCTTGCGCTCGCGGCCCGACTCGGCCGCGATCTGCACGAGGAAGTGCTCCACGAGCAACGGGATGTCCTCGCGCCGCTCCCGCAGCGGCGGCAGGTGGATGTTCACCACGTTCAGCCGGTAGTAGAGGTCCTCGCGGAACGCGCCCTTGATCATCAGGTCCTTGAGGTCCTGATGCGTGGCCGAGATCACCCGGGTGTTCACCGGAACGGCCTCGGTGGCGCCGACCGGCCGCACCTGCTCCTCCTGAAGCACGCGCAGCAGCTTCACCTGCAGGCGCATCGGCATGTCGCCGATCTCGTCGAGCAGCAACGTGCCGTTGTGCGCGGCCTGGAACAGGCCCTTGTGGCTGCGGTGGGCACCCGTGAACGCGCCCTTCTCGTGGCCGAAGAGCTCGGACTCGAGCAGGTTCTCGGGCATCGCCGAGCAGTTGATCGCCACGAAGGCGTTGTTCTTGCGATTGCTCGCGCGGTGAATGGCCCGCGCCAGCAGCTCCTTGCCCGTGCCCGACTCGCCCGTGATCAGCACGCGCGTGTCGGTGGCCGCCACCATGCGGGCCTGCTGGAGACACTCCTGCATGGCGGGGCTGCGGGTGATGATCTCGGAGCTCCAGTCCTCGTCCGTGTGGGAGAGGCCGGAGATCTTCATCGCGCGCTCCACGTAGTCGAGGAGCTGCTGCTTGTCCACGGGCTTGGTCAGGAAGCCGAACGCGCCGCTCTGGGTGGCTTCCACCGCATCGGGGATCGTGCCGTGCGCCGTGAGCAGCAGCACGCACAGGCCGGGGCGCTGGCGTTGGATCTCCTTGAGCAGCCCGATGCCGTCCATGTTCTCCATGCGGAGGTCCGTGATCACGAGATCGGGACGGAAGCGGGGCAGGGCGGCGAGCGCCGCGGCCGCGCTTTCCACTGCTTCTACCTCGTACTGCTCGGCGCGGAGCCGGATGGACAGCAGCCGCAGGAGCCCCGGGTCGTCGTCGACCAACAGGATGCGCCCACGGACCGTCTGCTGCTGCTGGTAGGCCAGTCTGCGGTTAATTTGCACCATTCTCTCGCTCTCGAATCGATCGCTCGATATTCGTGATGGCATCGAGCTTCTGTTGTGCTTCCTCGAGCTCCCGGCGGAGCCGTCGGTTCTCTTCCAGCGTGGCTTGGAGGCGCTCCGCGCTGCGGGCGTTGCTTTCAGCGATGGCGAGCTGCGCTTCCTCTTGCTGGCGTCGTGCCTCGGCGTCGAGCATCAGCCTTTGCTCGACATCTTTCAAGTGGATGGTCGCCAGAACGCGTTCCTCCGGGAGCAGGCTCTGCTCGGCGAGCAGCGCGGAAAGCAGCTTTTGCGCTTCCTCCGGGTTCGACTTCGGATGCCCTGGCGTGCCGAGGGCGAGCGCGTAGTTCAGCCGGTTCGTGGTGGTGGGCGAGTACAGCGCCGCCGTCTCGGCGGCCATGAACACGTCCGCTTTCACCACCGCGTCGCCTTCGATCAGATCGCGCATCGTCTGCAGGTAGATCGCGAGGCCGTCCGCCTGGAACTCGCGCGGCACGGCGGCGCTCGGCGGGTCGGAATTGCCTCCGCGGCCGAGGAAGCCGGCCGTGGTGCAGCCCGCGAGCACGCTCGCCACGAGGGCCACGGCCGGGCCTGCTTTGGTGCCGTCAGCCATTGACGACCTGCAGCGCCGGCTTGTCGGCCGCACGCCGCAGCGGCAGCCGCACCTGGAAGTGCGCGCCGGGAAGCGCCGCCGCCCGCGGCTGTCGCGTCTTGATGTCGTCGCCCCGCAGGAGCTCGACGGTGCCGCCGTGGGCCTGCACGCACTCGGAGACCACGGAGAGGCCTATGCCCGTGCCGCCCACGGGGCCGCCCTGGGGCCGGCGTCCCTGGTAGAACGCCTCGAAGATCCGGTCGCCGTCGTCGGGGTGCACGCCGGGGCCGGAGTCGGCCACGTCGATGACGAGCTCCTGGCCCTGCATGCCGGCGTCGATCTGGATCGTGCCGCCGTCCGGCGTGAACTTGATGGCGTTGGACACGAGGTTGTCGAGCACTAGCTTGAGCTTCCCCTCGTCCGCCCGCACGCGGATCGGGCTCACGTTGAGCTTGAGCTTGATCTTCTTGTTGGAGATCGCGAGCCGGTGCTGGCTCACCACGCCGAAGACCATCGGCTTCAACTCGAACTCGGTGAGCTCGAGCGAGCCGGTCTTCGTCTGCCACGCGCTGAACGTGAGCAGGTTCTCGATGAGCTTCTGCAGCTTGATCCCGTTCTCGCGCAGGATGCCCGTCACTTCCTGCTGCTGGTGATCGAGCGGGCCCACGGAGCCGTCGAGCAGGAGCTCGGTGCCCTCGCGGATGTTGGCGAGCGGCGTCTTGAGCTCGTGCGACATGTGGCGCAGGAACTTGTTCTTCTCCTCGGTGGACTCGCGCAGGCGCTCGCGCAGCCACTCGAGCTTCAGGCCGAGCGTCTCGATGTCGCGCGGGCCGCTCACGCGGATGGGCTGCGAGAAGTCGCCTTCGCCGAGATTGCGGATGGCGCGGTCCACCTGCCGCATGGGACGGCCCACGAGCACCAGGAAGAACAGCACCAGCACCACGGTGCCGGGCAGCAGGGCCGCCGACTGCCAGGCGAGCGTCTGCTGCGCCGCGCGCGTGTTCGCCTGCAGCTCGTTCAGCTCCTCGTTGAGAATGAGCCGCATGCCCTGCGAGACCTCGCGCGCGGAGGCGTTCATGCGCCGGAAGAGGTCTACGACCTGCTCGGTCGCGCCCTCCGCGGGACCGGCCCATACCAGCGCCTCTACCGACTTCACGTCCTCTGCGAGCTGTTCGAGATGTGCCGTGATGGACTCGTCCTGCGGCAGCGTGCGCAGCACGGCCAGGCTCTTCTGGAAGCCGTTCTGAGCGTCGGTGTACAGCGTGAGCAGCTCGTCGTTCTGCACGACCTGGAGGTACTGCCGCGCGTTGCGCTCCATGTCGTTGAGCTGGCTCGCGAGGCGCTGGTTCTCCAGCGTGGCCGTCTGGCTGCGGCTCACGACGAGCTCGGCCTCGTCGGCGAGCTGCTCGAGCTTCATCACGGCATGGCCCACCGCGATCAGGAGCGGCAGGGTCACGACCGCGAGCCCGAAGAGCACGAGACCGAGCAGTGTGCGAGGGCGACCTAGCTTCATCCGGCGTCGTTCATTTCGAGTCGGCGCGGATCAACCGCTCCAAACCCCGGCTGCGAGCTTGCGCTCCCAGGCGAGCGAGCTCGACACGATCTGTCGCAGATCGTCGTGGCGGGGGACCCAACCGAGCACGTCCCGTATTCTGACGGCTTCCGCGACCAGGGTCGGTGGATCTCCCGGCCGGCGCGGCGCTTCTTTCTTCTCGATCGCGTGGCCCGCGACCTCCTCGACCGCGCGGATGAGCTCGCGGACGCTGTAACCGCGGCCGTACCCGCAATTCAATGTCGTGGATTCTCCGCCTCCGCGCAAGTAGGCGAGCGCCTTCAGGTGGGCGTCGGCCAGGTCTTCCACGTGAATGTAATCCCGCACGCCGGTGCCGTCCGGCGTGTCGTAGTCGGTGCCGAAGATCTGCAGGTAGGGGCGCTTGCCGACGACCACCTCGCAGGCCACCTTCGTGAGGAGCGTGGCGTTCGGCGTGGACTGGCCGATCCGCCCTTCTGGATCGGAGCCCGCCACGTTGAAGTAGCGCAGCGCCACGTAGCGGAGGCCGGTGGCGGCGGCCACGTCGCGCAGCATCCACTCGGTCATGAGCTTGGAGGTGCCGTACGGGTTGATCGGCGCCGTGGGGGAATCCTCCGAGGCGATGCCACCCGGGGGAATACCGTAGACGGCCGCCGTGGAGGAGAACACGAAATAGCGCACGCCCGCGGCCACGCTCGCCTCGAGCAGCGTGCGGCTCGAGCAGGTGTTGTTGGCGTAGTACTTCAGCGGGTTTGCCACCGACTCCGGCACCACCGTGTGCGCCGCGAAGTGCATCACGGTGTCGATGTCATAACGCGAGAAAATGCGCTCGAGACATGCCCGGTCGCCGGTATCGCCGACGACGAGCTCGCCGTGCAGCACCGCCTGGCGGAAGCCGGTGGACAGGTTGTCGAGCGTGACCACCTGCTCGCCCGCTTCGCCGAGCTGGCGCACTACGTGCGAGCCGATGTAGCCGGCGCCGCCCGTCACGAGGATCGTCTTGCGGGTCATCGATTGCGAAGTGACATAATCGGAGCCCGGAGTGTACCAGCTCCGGTCGAGTGTACTGGTAAGCCTGTCGCACTTTGGCGCCACTTAGAACCGGCGCGGGCGCGCCAAGGTACGATGCCCGATAGGAGCGGCTTTCGAGCCGCGATCTTCACGGCCAAGGACGGTGAAGCCTATGGAGATGCCGCGCGGTTTCCGAGGGATTGGCGGGCCGGCCGTGATCCTGGCGGCGATCGTGTCAGGTTGCGGTGGCGGCGGCGGAGGGGGCGGGGGCGGCGCGGCAGAGGCGAGCCCGTCGCCCGAGACGCGCCCGGCGGGGACGGTGATGGTGAGCGGTACCGTCACGTACGACTTCGTGCCGGTGGCCGCGAGCCCGCGCGTGCGCCTGAGCTACGAGGCCACCGAGGCGCGGCCCGCGCGAGAGGTCGTCGTCGAGCTCGTGAGCGGTGACAGCATCATCGCCACCACGACGACGGACGCCGCCGGCCGTTACTCGTTCGCGGCGCCCGCCAACACCGATGTCATCGTCCGCGCGCGCGCCGAGTCGGTGCGCGCCGGCCCGCCGGGCTGGGACATCCAGGTGCGGAACAACGCGCAGGAGGACGCGCTGTGGGTGGTCGAGGGCACCCTGTTCAACACCGGGAGCACGGACGTCACGCGGAACCTGCACGCGCCGTCGGGGTGGGACGCAACGGCGGCGGCGTACACCGGCGCCCGCTCCGCGGCGCCGTTCGCGATCCTCGACACGCTCTACGACGCCACGCAGTTCGTGCTCACGGCCGACCCCGCCATCGTCTTCCCGCCGCTCCGGGTGCACTGGAGCCCGAACAACGCGCCGACCGTGGACGAGTTCGATCCGGCCACCGGCCGCATTCCCTCGAGCCTGTTCGTGCCCGGCGTCGGCATCTACCTCGTCGGCGCAGCCGACAACGATACCGACGAGTACGATCGCCACGTGATCGTCCACGAGTGGGGCCACTACTTCGAGCACCACTTCGCCCGCTCGGACAGCATCGGGGGACCGCACTCGCTCGGCGATCGGCTCGACCTGCGCGTGGCGTTCGGCGAAGGCTGGGGCAACGCGCTGTCCGCAATGGTCACCGGCGATCCGGTCTACCGCGACGCCGGCGGCGTGGGGCAGGCCCAGGGCTTCGCGTTCGACATCGAGCGCGGCCGGCCGCGCTTCACGCGCGACGTGGGGTGGTACAGCGAGGAGTCGGTCCAGGAGATCCTGTACGACCTCTTCGACGCGGAGCAGGACACGGACGTGGACACGCTGCCGCTCGGCTTCGGGCCCGTCTACACGGTGCTCGTCGGCCACCAGCGCGAGACGAGCGCCCTGACGAGCATCTTCTCGTTCATCAGCGGCCTCAAGGCCGCGCTCGCCACGGCCGCCGAGCGCGATGCCGTGGACCGCATCGTGGACGCGCACAACATCGAGCCCGTCGTCGACGACTACGGCACGGGCGAGGACAACGCGGGCACGCCGCCCAACCCCGGCGGGTCCAATGAAGACGTGCTGCCCGTGTACCGCAAGATCGAGGTGGGCGGCCCCGCCGTGCGCGTCTGCAGCACCAACGAGTTCGAGAGCAGCCGCACCGGGGCCGTCAACAAGCTGGGCTCGCGCCAGTTCCTGAGGTTCAGGGCGCAGCGGGACGGTCGGCACACGTTCACGGCCGTGACGGCCGAGCTGCCGGACGACCTCGAGCCGGGCAAGGCGGCGGATCCCGACATGGTGCTGCACCAGAGAGGGCCCGTCGCGCTGCCGGACTGCCCGGCCCAGCCCGGCACGCCGCTCGGGCAGTGCGCCCCCAGCGCGAGCTGCTCGGCGGACGCGCCGCGGGAGTGCAGGGAGAGCTTTTCCTGGCCCTTGACCGCCGGCGACTACGTGCTGGAGGTGTACGAATGGACCAACACGAACGAGTCCGACGATCCCGAACACCCGCCGATCGGGCGCACGTGCATGGACGTGACGATCACCGGGCCGTGAGCGCGCGGGGCCGGGGCGCCGCCGGCTGGCTCGCGGCGCTCACGCTCGCGCTCGCGGCGTGCGCGCAGCCGGGCGCGGAGGGCGAGCGCGAGCCCGGCGCGTCGGCCGAGCCGGCGACGGGCGCCGACGCATCCGGCACCACGACGGTGCAACGCGACGGCCGCAGCGGCGCCCGCGACGAGCCGCCGCGGGACGACGCCTGGCGGCGGGCGTCGCCCGGCAAGCCCACCGGACCCATCACCCTCGACTACGCGCTCGCGGGCGACGTCCAGCCCGGCGTGCCCGTCGACGTGGAGATCACGATCGGCGTGGCGCCGGGGCTCACGGACATCGCGGTGGAAGCGCGGCCGAGCGCAGACCTCGCCGTGGCCTCGCCCGCGCTCGCCCGCTACGCGGAGCCGCCGGAGGCCGGCCCCATCGTCTGGACCGTGACGGTCACGCCGCGCACCGAAGGCACCCACGAGCTCACCGTGATCGCCGACGCGGACGAGGACGGCCGCCGGCAGAGCGCGAGCCTGCTCGTGCCGATCCGCACCGGCGCGGCCAAGCCCGCCGAGGCGCAGGGCACCCGGGCCGTCAAGCGCACGCCGCCCGTCGAGGCGGAACGCCGCACCGACCAGCGCGGCGAGGCGATCTCCGTGCTGCCGGCGGAAGAGCCCGAGTAGGGCACGTCTCGCGCCGTTCCCGTGTTGTGCGGCCTCGGTCACAGCGGCCGAGGCGGCGCGCTCTCGATAATCCCGCGTCCGGCTCCGCTCGGAGCTTTCGCATGCAAAACGGTTTCGGGAATGGCGCGAGAGGGGCTCAAACGCAAGATCGCTGCGGCGCTCGCCGAGCCCGAAGGCCGTGACCGACTCAAGCGCCTGCTGAGCGAGGCGGACTTCGCCGCCACGGTTCCCGACCTCGAGGACCCGCTGCTCTCCGACGCGCTCCTCTCCCATGCGGCCGAGGCGTTCGCGCGGGCGCCGTACGAGGAGGCGGGCCTCGACGCGATCCTCGACAGCGTCCGCGACCCGATCCTCACCGTCGCCGCCGACGGCGTCGTGCTGTCGGGCAACTCGGCCGCCGGGCGCGTGTTCGGGGCCACCACCGAGGAGCTGGCGGGGCGGTCGATCGACGACTTCATCCCGGCGCTCGAGCCCGCGCCGGCCGCCCTCGAAGCGCGCGCCGAGCGCGCGGAGGATACGTTCGTCGACCTCGCGCCGGAGGTCGTGGAGGCGCGGCGTGCGGACGGGCGCGTGTTCGCGGCCGAGATGACGGTGGCGAAGACGCAGCTCTCCGCCGGGCACTGTTTCGTGCTCTGCATGCGCGACGTCACCGACCGCCTGCGCAACGAGCAGGCGCTGCGCGAGAGCGAGGCCCGCTACCGCGCGCTCGTCGAGAACGCGCCCGAGGCGATCGTCGTGCTCGACGTGGACGAGAACCGTTTCGTGGACGCGAACGAGAACGCCGCGAAGCTCTTTAAAATGACGCGCGAGCAGCTCCTCACGGTGGGCTTGCGGGAGATCAGCCCCGAGGTGCAGTCCGACGGGCTGCCGTCGTTCGGCCCGGCGCGTGGCCACATCGCCCGCGCGCTCAGGGGCGGGCGCCCGGTGTTCGAGTGGACGCACCGCGACGCCGAGGGCCACGACATCCCCTGCGAGGTGCGCCTGATCCGGCTGCCGTCCTCGGGGCGGCGGCTCATTCGCGCGAGCATCATCGACATCACGGCGCGGCGCCGGGCGGACACGCTCGCTTACGGCGAGCGCCGCGTGCTCGAAGCGGTGGCCGCGAACGCGCCGCTCGAGCGCACGCTGCAGGCCGTGGTGCGTCTCGTCGAGCAGCTGCACCCAGACGTGGCATGCGCGCTCATGCTGCTCGACCGCGCTTCGCTGCGGCTCTCGCTCGCGGCGGGCTGCGGCCTGCCGCCGGCCGTGGCCGAGGCGCTCGCCGCGGTGCCCGTGAGCCTGCGCTCGAGCCCGTGCGGCGCGGCTGCGTCGCTCGGGCGACAGGTGGTGGTGCGCGACATCGCGACGGACGCGGAGTGGGCGGAGCTCGGGGACGCGCTGCTCGCGAACGAGATCCGCGCCTGCTGCTCCACGCCCATCGTGACGGCGGGGGACCGCATCCACGGCACGCTCGCGCTGTACTTCCGCACGGCGCGCACGCCGCTCACCGAGGAGCTCGACCTCGTCACGCGCCTCGTGCAGCTCGCCGGGATCGCCATCCGCCGCAAGGAGGACGAGGCCGGGCTTCGCGAGAGCGAGGCGCGCTTCCGCGAGCTCTTCGACAACGTGGTGGACGGCGTCTTCGACGCCACGCCGGCCGGCGAGATCCGCTCCGCGAATCCCGCGCTCGTGAAGATGCTCGGGTTCGACGCGGCGGAGGAGCTCTGCGGCCGCAGTTTCGCGGAGCTCTTCGTGGAGCCGAAGGAACGCGAGCGCCTCGTGGCCGAGCTCACCGCCCGCGGCCGCGTGCGCAATTTCGAGTATCGGCTGCGGCGCAAGGACGGGCGCGTCATCGACGTGGTGGAGAACTCGCGCGCGGTGACGGACGCCGATGGGCGCGTGCTCTACTTCGAAGGCACGATCACCGACGTCACGGAGCGCAAGGCGGCGGAGCGGGAGCTCTTCCGCGAGAAGGAGCGCGCCCAGGTCACGCTGCGCTCGATCGGCGACGCCGTGCTCACCACGGACGAGAACGGCTGCGTCGAGTATCTGAACCCCGTGGCGGAGCAGCTCACGGGCTGGGAGTGCCGCGAGGCGCGCGGGCGGCGCATCGAGGAGGTGATCGTGCTCGCGCGCGAGACGAGCGGCGAGCGCGTGGAGCCGTCGGTGCTGCGCTGCCTGCGCGAGTCGCGCGTGGCCACCCTCGCGGACGACATCGTCCTCGAGGCGCGCGACGGCACCATCGTGGCGATCCAGGATTCCGCGGCACCCATCCTCGACACGAGCGGCCGCGTGGTGGGCGCGGTGATGGTGTTCCACGACGTGAGCCGCGAGCGGCAGCTGCACCGCAAGCTCGCGTACTACGCGAGCCACGACGCGCTCACGGGCCTGATCAACCGGCGCGAGTTCGAGGAACGGCTGTCCGCGGCCGTGCAGGCCGTGCGCACGGATCCGGAGTCGCGGCACGCGCTGCTCTTCATGGACCTCGATCAGTTCAAGGTCATCAACGACACTTGCGGTCACGCGGCGGGCGATCAGCTCCTGCGGCAGCTCGGCGGCCTGCTGCGCGACCACGTGCGCACGAGCGACGTCATCGCGCGCCTCGGCGGCGACGAGTTCGCGCTGCTCCTCTACAACTGCACCACCGAGCGCGCCGTCGAGGTGGCCGAAGGGCTGCGCGAGGCGGTGGCGCGTTTCCGCTTCACCTGGCGCGACAGCGCCTTGCAGGTGGGCACGAGCATCGGCGTCGCCCCCGTCACGGCCGACACCGAGAGCGTCGCCGCGCTCATGAGCGCCGCGGACGTAGCCTGTTACGTCGCGAAGGATCGCGGCAGGAACCGCATCCACGTGTACGAGGAAGGCGACGCGGCCGAGCGCCACCAGGAGATGCAGTGGGTGGCCCGCATCAAGCGGGCGCTCGAGGCGGAGCGCTTCGAGCTCTTCTATCAGCCCATCGTGCCCACCGTGCCGCGCAGCGGCGTGGTGCCGCACTACGAGCTGCTGCTCCGCTTGCGGGACGAGCAGGGCAAGATCGTGGCGCCGGACGCGTTCATCCCCGCCGCCGAGCGTTACAACCTCATGCAGGGGCTGGACCGCTGGGTGATCAGCCAGACGCTCGAGACGCTGGTGTACCGCGAGGAGAACGGCGGCGAGCCGTACACGCTGGCCGTGAACCTCTCGGGCACCACGCTGAACGACGCGCGCTTCCTCGACTTCGTGCTGGACCAGCTGGCGGCGCACGCCGTGCCGCCCGGGGCGCTGTGCTTCGAGATCACGGAGACCGCGGCCATCGCGAGCCTCGAGCAGGTGGTGCGCTTCATGCGGGCGCTGAAGGAGCGCGGGTGCCGGTTCTCGCTGGACGACTTCGGCACCGGCTTGTCCTCGCTGACCTATCTCAAGAACTTGCCGGTGGACTATGTCAAAATCGATGGTCAGTTCATCCGCAACGTGACCAGGGATGCCGCGGACGAGAGCGTCGTGGAAGCCATCGCACGCATGGCCAAGGCGCTCCGCGTGGAGACCATCGCGGAGCGCGTGGAGAGTCGCGCGGTGCTCGAGCGGCTGGGCGCGCTCGGCGTGTCGTACGCGCAGGGCTTCTTCGTGGCGGTGCCCCAGCCCGTGTCCGAGCTCCCGATCCGCAGGCGCGCCGGGCGCTGATCCGCGAAAGGAGATCGCGCCTGGAAAGGCGCTCCCACCCGGCCTTGCGACGTGGTCGGGGAACGAAGCTCGTGGGAGCGGCTTTCCAGCGGCGATCCTTGTGTTCCCATGAGCGCCGAGCCCCACACCGCCGCCGGGGCGCTGCTCGCACCGGACGAGCCGCCGCCTTACGAGCACATCGCCGCCCGCCCGCTCACGCACCGCACGGGGCCGGTGGTGATCGTCTGCGACCACGCGCAGAACCGCATCCCGCGCGCGCTCGGCTCGCTCGGCGTGCCCGCGCAGCGGCTCGAGGACCACATCGCCTGGGACATCGGCGCGGCCGGCGTGGCTCGCCGGCTGGCGGAGGCGCTCGGGGCCGACGCGGTGCTCGCCGGCTACTCGCGGCTCGTCGTGGACGTGAACCGGGCGCTCGAGGACCCGAGCGCCTTCCCCGCGATCAGCGACGGCGTGCTCGTGCCGGGCAACCTGGGCCTCGGGCCGCAGGCGAAGGCCGAGCGCGCGGCCGCGCTCTTCCACCCCTACCACCGCACCATCCGCCGCCGGTTGGAAGCGCTGTCGCACGGCCGCGAGGTGCCGGTGCTGCTGGCGGTGCACAGCTTCACGCCGCGCCTCTACGGCGTGGCGCGGCCGTGGCACGTGGGCGTGCTGTGGGACAAGGACCCGCGCCTCGCGATCCCGCTGCTCGAGCGGCTGCGGCGCGACCGCGAGCTCGTGGTGGGCGACAACGAGCCGTACTCAGGCCGCCATTCGGCGGACTACACGATGGACCACCACGCCGAGGCGCTCGGGCTCGCACACGCGAGCATCGAGATCCGGCAGGACCTGATCCGCGACGAGGCGGGCCAGGAGGCGTGGGCGGAGCGGCTCGCGACCGCGCTCGGCGCGCTGCTCGCGGACGCGCGGCTGTACCGGCGGCTCGAGTAGCGGGGAGGCGGTGATGCGCGCACCTTCGTTCACGATCGGCATCGAGGAGGAATACCTGCTCGTCGATCGCGAGAGCCGAGATCTCGTGGCCAAGATGCCGGCGTCGTTGATAGAGGAGTGCGCGGCGCGCATCGAGGATCAGCAGGTGAAGCCCGAGTTCCTGCGCTCGCAGATCGAGATCGGCACGCGCATCTGCAGCAGCATCCGCGAGGCGCGCGCGAGCCTGAAGCCGCTGCGCCGCGCGGTGGCGGACGTGGCGGCGGCGCACGGCCTCGCCCCCATCGCGGCTTCCACGCATCCGTTCGCCGAGTGGACGCAGCAGAAGCACACGGAGCGTTCGCGCTATCACGCGCTGTCGGAGGAGATGCAGGCCGCGGCGAGGCGGCTCCTGATCTGCGGCATGCACGTGCACGTCGGCATCGAGGACCCGGACCTGCGCATCGACCTGCACAACCAGTTCAGCTATTTCCTGCCGCACCTGCTCGCGCTGTCGTGCTCCTCGCCCTTCTGGAAAGGGGCGGACACGGGGCTCAAGTCCTATCGGCTCACCATCTTCGACGCGCTGCCGCGCACGGGCCTGCCGGAGCGCTTCGCGAGCTACGCGGAGTATCAGCGGCACGTCAATCTCCTGGTCGACGCCGGCATCATCGAGGACGGCAGCAAGATCTGGTGGGACCTGCGCCCGAGCGCGCGTTACCCCACGCTCGAGGTGCGCATCATGGACGTCTGCACCGACGTCGAGGACGCGCTCGCCATCGCGGCGCTGATCGTGGCGTCGCTGCGGATGCTGTATCGCCTGCGCTGCGCCAACCAGCGCTGGCGCGAGTACTCGGCGCTCCTGATCCGCGAGAACCGCTGGCGCGCGATGCGCTACAGCTTCGACCGCGGACTGCTCGATCTCGGCCGCGGCCGCATCATTCCGTTCCCGCAGCTCCTCGAGGAGCTGCTCGAGCTCGTGCGCGAGGACGCCGAGGCGCTCGGCTGCGTGGCCGAGGCCGAGCACGCGCGCACGATCCTCGCGCGCGGCACGAGCGCCCATCGGCAGCTCGCCTGCCGGGCGCAGGCGCTCGAGGACGGGGCCACGGAGCAGGAGGCGAACCGCGCGGTCGTGGATCACCTGATCCGGGAAACGGTCGCAGGCTGCTGAGCGGGCGCCGGAAGCCGGCTCGCCCGCCGCGCCGTCGGCCCGCGCGGGCGGCCTCCCGCCGCCGCCCGTGCTACATTGCTCGGCCCCCGGCAGGAGCCGATTCCAATGGAAGACGCAGCACGACGACAGCCGAGCGGCCGAGCCCACTCGGGCGGACGCGTCCTCTGCGTGGCGCCCATGATGGAGCGCACGGATCGGCATTGCCGCTATTTCCTCAGGCTGCTCGCGCCGCACGCGCGGCTCTACACCGAGATGGTCACCGCGCAGGCCGTGCTGCGGGGCGATCGCCGCCGACTGCTCGCGTTCCACCCGGCCGAGCACCCGGTCGCGCTCCAGCTCGGCGGGTCGAAGCCCGCGGAGCTCGCGGCGGCCGCCCGGGCCGGCGAGGCGGAAGGCTACGACGAGATCAACTTGAACGTGGGCTGCCCGAGCGACCGCGTGCAGGCGGGCTGCTTCGGCGCGGCGCTGATGCTCGAGCCGCAGCGCGTGGCGGACTGCGTGGCCGCCATGCGCGCCGCCGTGCGCGTGCCGGTGACCGTGAAGACGCGCCTCGGCGTGGACGACCGCGACAGCTACGAGTATCTCGCCGCGTTCGTGGCGGGCCTCGCCGCGGCCGGCTGCCGAACCGTCATCGTGCACGCGCGCAAGGCGTGGCTCAAAGGCCTGAGTCCGAAGGAGAACCGCGAGATACCGCCGCTCGACTACGCGCGCGTGCACCGCTTGAAGCGCGACTTCCCCGAGCTCGAGGTGATCATCAACGGCGGTCTCAGGGACGCCGCGTCGGCGGCCGCGCAGCTCGCGCACGTGGACGGCGTGATGCTGGGACGCGCCGCCTACGACGATCCCTGGCTCATGCGCGAGCTCGACGAGCGCCTGTTCGGCGCGTGCCCCGAGTGCGCCGCGAGCGGCCGCTCGCGTCCCGCCATGCGGGCGCGGGCCGCGGAAGCGTATCTCGCGTACGTCGCGGACGAGCTCGCAGCCGGCACGCCGCTCAAGGCGATGACGCGCCACGTGATGGGCCTCTACGCGGGACGGCCCGGCGCCCGGCGCTGGCGTCGCGCGCTCGGCGCGCTGCCGCCGGGCGAGCAGGGCCTGCACGCATTGCGCCAGCTGATCGCGAGCTTCGCGCGCGACGAGCACGGTTGTGCGGCCGCTGCCGCGTGACGCGTCGCGGCATGCGGCCGCGCGCACGATGCCGCTACAATGGCGGGCCGCGATTCATGCACCGAGGTGATTCGAGTGGCCGCCACTCCCAAGAAGAAGCAAGCCCGCACCATGGCCGAGCAGGCCGACATCTACGAGCTCTACGAGCAGTCCGTCCAGGCGGTCGACGTCGAATGCGAGTTCCTCGCGAACACGTTTCGCGAGCTGCGCGGCCGCGAGCCGGTGAGCTTCCGGGAGGACTTCTGCGGCACGGCGAGCGCGGCCTGCGAGTGGGTCCGCAGCGGCCGCGGCCGCCATGCCATCGGCGTGGACATCGACCCCGAGGTGCTCGAATGGGGGCGCCGCCATCGCGTGCGGCGGCTCAAGCAGCGCGACCGGGCGCGGGTCAAGCTGCTCAACGAGGACGTGCGCACGGTGACCACCGAGCCGGTGGACATCGTGGCCGCTTTCAACTTCAGCTACTTCTGCTTCAAGACGCGCGACGTCATGCGCGCGTACTTCAAGCGAGTGCGGGACGCGCTCGTCCCCGACGGCCTGTTCTTCCTCGACGCCTTCGGCGGGCCCGAGGCCCAGGACGTGCAGAAGGAGAAGACCAAGCACGACGGCTTCACGTACATCTGGGACCAGGCCGAGTTCGAGCCCGTGACCGGGCGCATCGTCTGCCACATCCACTTCAAGTTCCCCGACGGCTCGAAGATCAAGCGGGCCTTCAGCTACGACTGGCGGCTATGGACGTTGCCCGAGCTCCGGGAGCTGCTCGAGGAGGCGGGCTTCAAAAAGGTGCGCGTCTACTGGGAAGGCGAGGACGAGGAAGGCGAGGGCAACGGCATCTTCACCGAGTCCGCCACGGGGGTGCCGGACCTGGCCTGGGTGGCCTACATCGTCGCCGAGAAGTAGCGCCACGGCGCTCCGGCGGGCCGGCCGCCCGCCGGCAGGCTGGACCGGGTCCAGGGTGGCCGGAGCGGGCCCCTCGGGGCGGGCCGCCGGCCCCTTTTCCCGCCCCGGCCGGGCGGCGCGGGCCGTCCCTACAGGTTGTCGGGGAGCGGCCGATAAGCAGGGTGCGAATCGGAGCTAAGTTCCTGTACGTTGGAGTATAATCGGCCCCGGCTCCGAATCTGGTAGGACAGAAGGACGCCATGGGTAGAGATGTCGAGGTCGCGATACTGTTCGCCGACGTGGTGGGCAGTACGCAGCTGTACGAGCAGCTCGGCGACATCAAGGCTCGCGAGATGGTCGCCCGCTGCCTGGACATCATGCGGGAGGCCACCGAGAACCACCGCGGCACCGTCATCAAGACGATGGGCGACGAGGTCATGGCCACCTTCCCCACGCCCGACGACGCCATGAACGCGGCGCGCCGGATGCAGGAGCGCATCGGCGCGGACCGAAGCCTCGCGCACGACCATGGCCACGTCGCCATCCGCATCGGGTGCCACTTCGGCCCCGTCGTGCAGGAGCAGCGCGACATCTTCGGCTCCGCCGTCCATGTGGCGAACCGCATGACGAGCCAGGCCAAGGCCAAGCAGATCATCACCACGCTCTCCACCGTGCAGCGCATGTCGGCCGAGTGGCAGGCCGCTGCCCGGCAGATCGACATCGCCACGGTGCGCGGCAAGGCCGACGAGGTGGTGCTCTACGAGGTGCTGTGGCAGCCCGACGAGGCGACGAGCATGCTGCCCACGGTGACGATCGGCAAGAAGCGCGAGCGTCCCAAGCGGCTGTCGCTGCGCTATCAGGGCCGCGAGATTACGCTGGGCGAAGGCCGCAAGGTGGCCACGCTCGGGCGGGCCGAGGACAACGACCTCGTCGTAAAGGGCAATTTGATCTCGCGGCTGCATGCGCGCGTGGAGGCGAGCCGCGACAAGTTCACGCTCGTGGACGAGAGCACGAACGGCACGTTCGTGCACACGGACTCGGGCGAGGAGATCTTCATTCGCCGCGACAGCACGCAGCTCACGGGCGAGGGCGTCATCGGCCTCGGCCGGGTCGCGCAGCCGGGCACGGCGCTCGCCGTGCACTACGTCGTCGAGGAATAGCGGCGGCCCAGGATCCACCGCGCAGGAGCTCGACTCTCCTGGCGGGGCGAAATCACCAGGTGGGAGCGGCTTTCCAGCCGGTATCGGAAGCGTCGCCGAACGAAGAGTCGCGGCTGGAAAGCCGCTCCCACAGATGGAGGTCGCGGCTGGAAAGCCGCTCCCACAGATTGTCTGCTTACCCGAGCGCGCGCAGGACCTTGGTGTGCTCCTCGCGCAGGCCGGCGGGCAGGCGGTCGCCGAACTGCTGGAGGTAGCCGCCGAACTCCTGCATCTCGGTGCGCCATTGCGCCGGGTCGACGGCCAGGAGCTGCCGCAGCGTGTCGTTCGACACGTCGAGCCCGCTGATGTCGATGTCCTCCGGCCGCGGCAGGTAGCCGATCGGCGACTCGACGGCGTCGACGCGGTTCTCGCAGCGGTCGATGATCCAGCGCAGCACGCGCAGGTTCTCGCCGTAACCGGGCCAGAGGAACTTGCCGGCGGAATCGCGCCGGAACCAGTTCACGTGGAAGATCTTCGGCAGCCGCTGCGACCGCTGCTCGAAGGTGAGCCAGTGCGCCCAGTAGTCGCCGAAGTTGTAGCCGCAGAAGGGCTTCATGGCCATCGGGTCGCGGCGCACCACGCCCACCTTGCCCGTGGCCGCTGCCGTGGTCTCCGACGCCACGCTCGCGCCCACCAGCACGCCGTGTGCCCAGCTCTTCGCCTGGTACACGAGCGGGGCGAGCTCGCGGCGGCGCCCGCCGAACACGAGCGCCGAGATGGGCACGCCGTCCGGCGCCTCGGCGAGCTCGGAGTAGCTCGGGTTCTGCTTCGCCGACACGGTGAACCGCGAGTTCGGATGGGCGGCGGGGCCGTTGCCCGGCTCGTACGCCCGGCCCTGCCAGTCGATGACCGGCACGCCTTCGCCTTTCTCCTCCCACCACGGCTGGTTGTCGGCCGTGACCGCCACGTTCGTGAAGATCGTGTTCGAGGTGATCATGTCGAACGCGTTGCGGTTGGTCTTGCGGTTGGTGCCCGGCACCACGCCGAAGTAACCGGCCTCCGGGTTGATGGCGCGCAGCCGCCCGTCGCTGCCCAGGTGCATCCAGGCGATGTCGTCGCCCAGCGTCCACACCTTCCAGCCCTTGTGGCTCTCGGGCGGGATCAGCATGGCGAGGTTGGTCTTGCCGCACGCGGAGGGGAAGGCGCAGGCGAGGTAGTGGGTCTCGCCGGCCGGGTTCTCCACGCCCACGATCAGCATGTGCTCCGCGAGCCAGCCCTCGTCGCGGGCCTGCCAGCTCGCGATGCGCAGCGCGTGGCACTTCTTGCCGAGCAGGGCGTTGCCGCCGTAGCCCGAGCCGAAGCTCATGATCGTGAGCTCCTCGGGGAAGTGCATGATGTAGCGCCGCTCGGGGTCGAGCTCGCCGATCGAGTGCAGGCCCTTCACGAACGTGCCGTCGCGCTCGATGCGCTCGAGCGCCTGCTTGCCCATGCGCGTCATGATGTGCATGTTGGCCACGACGTAGGGGCTGTCCGTGATCTCGACGCCGCAGCGCGCATAGGGCGAGTCGATCGGTCCCATGCAGTACGGGATCACGTACATCGTGCGATCCCGCATGGCGCCCCGGAAGCAATCGGTCATGAGCCGCTTGGCCTCCTCGGGGTCTCGCCAGTTGTTGTTCGGCCCCGCGTCGTCCTTGTTACGGGTGCAGACGAAGGTCAGATGCTCGACGCGGGCGACGTCCTGGGGATCGGAGCGGTGGAGGTAGCAGTTGGGATAGGCCTCCTGATTGAGCTCGTGCAGCGTGCCGTCGGCCAGCATCTGCTGCACGAGAGAGCGGTACTCGGCCTCGCTCCCGTCACACCAGTGAACACGTTTGGCTTGAGTGAGTTGCGCCGCCTCGGCGACCCAGTCGCCGAGCGCCTTCAGTCGCGTCGTCATCAGATTTTGTCGAATAGACCGGTTGGTTCTCGGGCGGTCAGTATAACGTGCTCGCCCGAGTGGTCGCAGGCCGGGCGTCCGGAAAGCGGCGGAGGAGGCTTGAGAGGGACGGCCGAATGGGCTGCACGCGCGCTGCTCGCGCTCGCCGCGGCGGTGGCCGCGGGCGCGGGCGCGCAGGGAACGGACAGGGCCGCGGAGCCGCGGCCCCCGCGGCCGACGCTCGCGCTCGCGGTGCGCGTGGAGCGGCTGGTCGCCGCAGCGGCGGACGGCGAGGAGGGCGCGAGCGCTCCGGTCCTCGAGCCGGTGACGGGCGCTCTCGCGGCCGGCGACGAGCTCCTGTACACCGTCTCGTTCGAGAACGTGGGCGGCGCGCCCGCGAGCGACGTGCGCATCACGCAGCCGCTGCCGGACGGCGTGCGCTACGTGCCCGGCACGGCGGTAGGCCCGGGCGCCGTGGCGTCGTACTCGGCGGACGGCGGGCGCACGTTCGGCGCGCCGGAGGAGCTCACCGCGCCGGCGGGCGGCGGCATGCGGCGCCCCGCGGAGGCCGGCGATTACACGCATATCCGCTGGCGGTTGCCCGGCACGCTCGCACCGGGCGCCAAGGGCTTCCTGCGGTTTCGCGCCGTGGTGCAAGGGGACGGCCGGTAGGCAGGTGGGAGCGCCTTTCCAGGCGCGATCCGCTGCATCGTCTAGCGGAGAATCGCGCCTGGAAAGGCGCTCCCACCTGGTCATCCGGCGGCGATTCTTCGCTTGGCGGCGCCTGGCGGCGGTTGGCTATAGTGCGCCGATGATTCCGGTTGCGGACGTGCTCGGCCCGAACGGCGCGCTGGCGGCGCGGCTGCCCGGCTTCACGTTCCGGGCCGCGCAGCAGCGCATGGCGGAGATCGTGTGGGCGGCCCTCGGCGGCGCCGGTCACTGCGCCATCGAGGCGGGCACGGGGATCGGCAAGACGTTCGCGTACCTCGTGCCCGTGCTGCTGTCCGGCAGGCGGGCCATCGTGTCCACCGGCACGAAGACCCTGCAGGATCAGCTCTTCGCCCGCGATCTCCCGCTGCTCGGCAAGGCCATCGGCCGCCCGGCCAGCGTCGCGCTGCTCAAGGGACGCGGCAACTATCTCTGTCGGCATCGGCTCGAGCTCGCGCTCGGCGACGGCCTGCGAGATGCGGACACCGTGGCCGCCCTGACCGCCGTGGCCGAGTGGGGCCGCGCGAGCCCGAGCGGCGACCTCACCGAGCTCGGCGACCTGTCCGAGGAGCATGCGCTGCGGCCGCTGATCACCTCCACCGTGGACAACTGCCTCGGCGGACGCTGCCCGAAGCTCGACGACTGCTTCGTGGCCGCGGCGCGCCGCGCCGCGCAGCAGGCCCAGATCGTCATCGTGAACCACCACCTGCTGCTCGCCGATCTCGCCCTCAAGGAGAGCGGCTTCGGCGAGCTGCTGCCGCAGGCCGACATCGTGGTCGTGGACGAGGCGCATCTGCTGCCCGACATCGCGCAGCAGTTCTTCGGCGTGTCGCTCACCACGCGGGAGCTCGAGGGGCTCGCGCGCGACGTGTTCGCGGAGGCGCGCGTCGCAGGCTTGTGCGCGGCGCTCCAGCCCGGCGCGGACGCGCTGCTGCGCGCGGCCGCGGGCGCCCGCGCGCGGGCCGACTCGGCGCCGGCCGGACGCCTGCCGTGGTTCGCCGCGCCGCCTCCCTTGCGCGAGGCGCTGCCCGACTGCCGCGACGCGCTCGAGGCGCTCGCGGCGCAGCTCCAGGCGGTCGGCGATGCGAGCGAAGGCCTGAAGCGCTGCGCCGAGCGGTGCGCGGAGAGCCTCGCGCGCCTGCGCGCCGTGTTCGCCGACGACGAGGACGGCCTGCGCTGGTTCGACGTGGGCCCTCGCTCCATCGCCGCGCACTGGACGCCGCTCGACGTCGGCGGCGCGCTCGCGCAGCGCATCGAGGCGCAGGGAGGCGCCTGGGTGTTCACCTCGGCTACGCTCGCCGTGGGCGACGATTTCTCGCACTTCCTCGCGCGCATCGGGCTCGAGCGCGCGGTGACCGAGGTGCTCGCGAGCCCGTTCGACTACGCCCGCAACGCCAGGCTCTTCGTCCCCCAGGGGCTGCCCGAGCCCGCCGACGACTCGCACGTCGAGCGCCTCATGGCCGAGGTGTGGCCGCTCGTGGAGGCGGCCGGCGGCGGCGCGTTCCTGCTGTTCACGAGCTTCCGGGCGCTCAACCGCGCCCACGAGTGGCTGCGCCACCGGGACGCGCCCGGGCCGGTCCTGGTGCAAGGCGCCGGGCCGCGCAGCGAGCTGCTCGCGGCGTTCCGCCGCGCCGGCAACGCCGTGCTGCTCGGCACCGGCAGCTTCTGGCAAGGCGTGGACGTGCGGGGACCGGCGCTGCGGCTCGTGGCGATCGACAAGCTGCCGTTCGCGGTGCCGAACGACCCGCTCGTGCAGGCGCGGGTGGCGGCCATCCGCCGCTCCGGAGGGGATGCGTTCCGCGAGCTGCAGCTCCCGCAGGCCGTGCTCGCCCTGAAGCAGGGGGTCGGGCGCCTCATCCGCGACTTCGACGACCGCGGCCTCGTCGTCATCGGCGACCCGCGTCTGCGCACGCGGCCCTACGGCCGCGTGTTCCTCGACAGCCTCCCGCGCATGCCGCTGATCGAGGAGGCGGACGAGGCCCTCGCGTTCGCGGCCACGCTCGCGCCCGCCGGCGAGGCGCAGGCGGTGGCGCGGTGAAGCTGCTCGCGATCGAGCTCTCGAGCGCCGTCGGCTCCGTGGCGCTCGCCGTGGACGGCCGCGTGGCGGAGCGGACGATTCATTCGCCGCGGGCGCAGCAGGCCCTCGTGCTGCCGCTCGTGGACGAGCTGCTCCGCGAGGCGGGCCTCGAGCCGCGCGCGCTCGATGCGGTGGCCTTCGGCCGGGGCCCGGGCTCGTTCACGGGGCTGCGCATCGCGGCGGCCGTGGCGCAGGGGCTCGGGCTCGCGGCCCGGCTGCCGCTGCTGCCCGTCTCGAGCCTGGCGGCGCTGGCGCAGCGCGCGTGGCGCGAGGGCGGCGTGGAAGCGGCCCTGACCTGCGTGGACGCGCACATGGGCGAGGTGTACTGGGCGGCCTACGCCATCGAGGACGGCGTGGCCGCGCCGCGGGGGGAGGAGCGGCTCGGGCCGCCCGAGGCCGTCGAGCCGCCAGCGGGCGGCGCCTGGGCCGCCGTCGGCGACGGCTTCGCCGCGCACGCGGCGGCGCTCGCGGCCGTGACCGCGCGAGCCTCGCGCGTCTGGCAGGACCTGCGGCCCGCGGCGCGCGACCTGCTGCCGCGCGCCGAGCGGGATCTCGCGGCCGGCCGTCACACGCCGCCGGAGGAGGCGCTGCCGGTGTACCTCAGGGGCGCCGGCGCGTGGGGCAAGCGGGGCGGGGAATCGACGTAACGCCCTTGTAATAATCGCGGCATCTAATGTCGCCCGTCGACGGAGCCGCAGGGACCGCCATGGCGCAGAGAATCCTCGTCGTCGAGGACGAACGCCCGATCTACGAGATGCTCGCCTTCAATCTCGGACGTGCGGGCTACGAGGTGGCGCCGGCCGCCAACGGCCGCGAGGCGCGGGCGGCGATCGCCAACGCCCGCCCCGACCTCGTGCTGATGGACTGGATGCTGCCGGACGTGAGCGGGCTCGAGCTCACGCGACAGCTCAAGCGCGACCCCGAGACGCGCGCCATCCCGGTCATCATGCTCACCGCGCGGGCCGCCGAGAGCGACCGTGTGGCGGGGCTCGAGGGCGGCGCCGACGACTACGTCGTGAAGCCTTTCTCGCCGAGGGAGCTGCTCGCGCGGATCCGCGCGGCGCTGCGCCGCGCGGGCGAGAGCGGCGAGGAGGTGCTCACGGCCGGCGAGCTCGTGCTCGATCGCGCGGCTCATCGCGTCACCGTCCGCGGCGAGGAGATCTCGCTCGGTCCCACCGAGTACCGGCTGCTCGAGTTCTTCATGCAGCATCCCGAGCGCGTCTACAGCCGGGCGCAGCTGCTCGATCGCGTGTGGGGCGGCAACGTCTACGTCGAGGAGCGCACCGTGGATGTCCACATCCGGCGGCTCCGCAAGGCCCTCGAGCCGTACGAGTACGATAAACTCGTGATCACCGTCCGCGGAGCGGGCTACCGGTTCTCACGTCAGGCGTAACGTTGCCAAATCGCTGGGCATCGCAACTCGCATATCTCGCCGCCTGGATCATCGCCGGCCTCCTGCTCGGGCTCTGGCTCGGCGGCACGGGCTGGTGGCTCGCCGCGGCGCTCGGTGTCTACACGGCGCACCTGCTGCGGCATCTGTATCGGTTCGACCGTTACCTCGCGGGCGGCCCGAGGCCGGCGCTGTTTCGCACGGCCGGGCTCTGGCCCGAGCTCTACGCGCGGGTGGACAAGATCCGCGCCAAGGCGCGTAACCGCAAGAAGAAGTACCAGCGGCTGCTGCGCGAGGTGCGCGAGAGCACCGACGCGCTGTCCGACGGCGGCATCATCCTCAACGCCCAGCACGAGATCCTGTGGTGCAACCCGGCGGCGACGCGTCTGCTCGGCCTGAATCCGGCCACGGACATGGGCCAGCGCATCGACAACCTGCTGCGCCATCCGGATTTCGTGGCGTATCTCGCCGCGCCGCACGGCGAAGGCATCACGGTGCCGTCGCCGCGGGACGAATCCGGCTGGCTCTCCGTGCAGATCATCCCGTACGGCAAGGACCAGCGTCTCGCCATCGTGCGCGACGCCACCCGCGAGATGAAGATCGAGCGCACGCGGCGCGACTTCGTGGCCAACGCCTCGCACGAGCTGCGCTCGCCGCTCACGGTGATCGGCGGCTATCTCGACACGCTGGCCGAGGACGACGAGGTGCCGGAGGCCTGGCGGGCGCCGCTCGCCGAGATGCGGCGGCAGGCCGAGCGCATGACCCGCATCCTGCGCGATCTCATCGAGCTCACGCGGCTCGAGTCGGCCGAGGGCGAGGCGCCGCACGAGTTCGTGCCCGTGGCCGGGCTGCTCGAGCCGATGGTGAAGGAGTTCCAGGCGCGCCCCAACGCGCCCGAGGTCGTGCTCGCGCTCGAGACCGACGCGGCGCTCCTCGGCAGCGAGCAGGAGCTGCACTCGATCTTTCACAATCTGATCAGCAACGCGGTGCGCTTCACGCCGCCGCCGGGTCGCGTGGACGTGATCTGGCGGATGGAGGGCGACGAGGCGGTGTTCGAGGTGAAGGACACGGGCATCGGCATCCCGGAGGAGCAGATCCCGAGGGTGACCGAGCGCTTCTATCGCGTGGACCCCGGACGCTCGCGGGCCACCGGCGGCACCGGGCTCGGCCTCGCGATCGTGAAGCACGCGCTCCAGCGCCATGGCGGGCGGCTCACGATCGAGAGCCGCGAGGGCGAAGGGAGCACGTTCCGATGTCACTTTCCGCCCGAGCGCGTCGCCACCCGCGCCGTGCCGTCGAGGGCGGGGGCGGTAGGCGTATAATCCCGCGGCTTTCGCGGGGGATGGGGGACGAGGTGCCCGCCATGGAAGTCGAAGAGTTCGGCCATCACATCTCGCGGCGCTTCAACGAAGACCTCGAGCGCGTCCGCAACTCCGTGCTCGCGATGGGCGGGCTCGTCGAGGAGCAGCTCGATCGCGCCATGCGGGCGCTCGTGGAAGGCGACAGCAAGCTCGGGCTCGAGGTCGCGGAGAACGACGCCAAGGTCAACCGCATGGAGGTGGCCATCGACGAGGAGTGCAGCCGCATCCTCGCCACCCGGGCGCCCACCGCCAGCGACCTGCGGCTCATCATCGCCATCATCAAGACCATCACGGATCTCGAGCGCATCGGCGACGAGGCGGAGAAGATCGGCGTGCTGGCCGCGCGGCTCGCCACCGTGGAGCGGCCGGCCACGAACTACCGCGAGCTGCGCAATCTCGCGCGCCACGTGAAGAGCATGGTGCGGGGGGCGCTGGACGCGTTCGCGCGGCTCGATGCCAAGGGCGCGCTCGCGGTGGTGAAGGCTGACGACGTGGTGGACGAGGAGTACGAGCTGATCTACCGCCAGGGCGTCACGTACATGATGGAAGACCCGCGGCTGATCTCGCGCGAGATGGACACCACCTGGATCGCGCGCGCGCTCGAGCGCATCGGCGACCACGCGAAGAACATCTGCGAGTACGTGATCTTCATGGTGCACGGCAAGGACATCCGCTACACCGGCGTCGAGAACATGGAGGCGCACATCGAGCGCCGGGCCAGGCAGGAGGAAGGGTGATTCACTCGCGCAAGCAACGGCGGTTGTGGAACGCGGCCGGCGTGGCGATCGTCGCCGCGCTGATGGGGTACGCGCTGTTCGCACAGCACGTGCAGGGCTACGAGCCGTGCCCGCTCTGCATCTACCAGCGCATGGTCATGATCGCGACGGGCGGCGTGTTCCTGGTGGCGGCGCTGCACGCCCCTGCGGGGCTCGGCGCGCGGGCGTACGGCCTGCTCGGGGCGCTCGTCGCGCTCACAGGCGCCGGCGTGGCGGGCTGGCACGTGCGCCTGCAGAATCTGCCGCCGGACAAGGTGCCGGCCTGCGGCCCCGGCCTCGACTACATCCGCGAGGTGTTCCCGCTCATGGAAGAGCTCAAGATGGTGTTCACGGGCTCGGGCGAGTGCGCCAACATCGACTGGTCGTTCTTGGGGCTCAGCATGCCCGCCTGGGTCGCCATCTGGTTCGTCGCGCTCGCCGCCCTCGCCGTCACCGCCAACTGGCGCCGCGTCGCCGCATAAGCGCCGCCCAGTCAGGTGGGAGCGGCTTTCCAGCCGCGATCTTCAAGACGCCAAAACCCGCGCAAACGCTTCGCGGCGTGGATTGCGTATGCCCCTTCCAGGACGCTCGCGCGCAGGGACGCGCGCGCGCGAGCGTACAGGGATGTATTCACAGCGGTCCTGGAAGGGGCATACGCAAGCCGCGCCGCCTGCGGTGACGCGAGAATCGCGGCTAGAAAGCCGCTCCCACAGAGGAAGATCGCGGCTGGAAAGCCGCTCCCACCTGGCTGGCTTGCTACGGCAGCAGCAGGCGCTCGGCGATGCGGAGGTAGATGCGCTTGAGGCGGTCGAGGTCGGCGACCTCGATCTCCTCGTTGACCTGGTGGATGGTCTTGTTGAGCGGGCCGAACTCGACGACGTCCACGCCGTACGGCGCGATGAAGCGGCCGTCGGACGTGCCGCCGCTGGTCGAGAGCTCGGGCGTCACGCCGGTCTCCGCGGCGATCGCCTCGGACACCACTGCGGTGAGCTTGCCCGGCTTCGTGAGGAACGGCTCGCCGGCCACGCGCCAGCGGACCTCGTAGTCGATGCCGAGCCGCTTAAGGATCCCTTCGACGTGGCGCGCGAGCGCCTCGTGCGTCCACTCCGTGGAGTAGCGCAGGTTGAACCGCGCCTTGAGCTCGCCGGGCACGACGTTGGGCGCGCCCGCGTCGCTGTGCACGTTGACCATCTGGAACGTCGTGGGCGGAAACGCCTCGTTGCCCCGGTCGATGGGCTCGCGGGTGATCTCCTGCACGAAGCGGGCGAACGCGTGCATCGGGTTCTCGGCCGCGAGCGGGTACGCCACGTGGCCCTGCTCGCCGCGGATCGTCAGGAACCCGGTCAGGCTGCCGCGCCGGCCGATGCGGATCGTGTCGCCGAGCCGCTCGCCGCTCGACGGCTCGCCCACCACGCAGTACTCGAAGCGCTCGCCGCGCGCCGCGAGCGTCTGCATCACCATGCGCGTGCCGTCGTCGGCCGCGCCTTCCTCGTCGCTGGTGATCAGCAGGCCGAGCGAGCCCGGGTGGTCGGGGTGCCGGGCGGCGAACTCGAGGCAGGCGCAGATCATGGCCGCGAGGCTGCCCTTCATGTCCGCGGCGCCCCGCCCCACGAGCCGGCCGTCCACCACGGTCGCCGCGAACGGCTCCGCGTGCCACTGCTCGGCCGGCCCGGGCGGGACGACGTCCGTGTGGCCCGCGAAGACCAGCATCGGGCTGCCCCGGCCGCGGCGGGCCCAGAGGTTCGTCACCCGCCCGAACGGCAGGCGCTCCGCGTCGAAGCCGCCCGCCGCGAGCACCGAGGCGATGAGCTCCTGGCAGCCCGCGTCGTCCGGCGTGACGGAGGGCCGGCGGATCAGGGCCTGGGCGAGCTCGAGCGTGTCCATCTGCAACAATTCCTTAACATTCGGCCGCTAGCCTGTGCGCCGAAGATGTCGACTCCCGCCGCCCCCCGCAGGGCCCGCAGACGACGGAGGCCATGAACCGGCGAGCCGATCGCAACCGCTTCCCCGGCATCGTCGCGGCGCTGGCGCTCGCCGGCACCGCCGCCGTGCTGAGCGGCTGCGACGCCGGCGCTCAGGCCGCCCGCGACTATATCAGCATCGTCGGCTCCTCGACGGTGTATCCCTTCGCCACCGTGGTGGCCGAGCGCTTCGGCCGGACGACCCCGTTCCGCACGCCGAAGGTGGAGGCCACCGGCAGCGGCGGGGGGCTCGCGCTCTTCTGCAACGGCATCGGCGTGCAGCACCCCGACATCGCGAACTCCTCGCGCCGCATCACGGCCTCGGAGGTGCGCCGCTGCCAGAGCAACGGCGTGCGGGAGATCGTGGAGGTGAAGATCGGCTTCGACGGCATCGTGCTCGCGGGCTCGCGGTCCGCGGAGCCGCTCGACCTGTCGCTGCGGCACGTCTATCTCGCGCTCGCGAAGCACGTGCCCGACCCGGGCGGCGGCGAGGCGCTCGTGCCGAACCCGTACCGGCGCTGGTCCGACATCGATCCGGCGCTGCCGCCGGTGCGCATCGAGGTGCTCGGTCCGCCGCCCACGTCCGGGACGCGCGACGCGTTCCTCGAGCTCGCCATGGAGGGCGGCTGCAAGTCGTTCCCGTGGATCGCGGCGCTGGAGCGCGACGCGTACCTCGCGGCCTGCCACACGATCCGCGAGGACGGCGCGTACGTCGAGGCGGGCGAGAACGACAACCTGATCGTGCAGAAGCTCGCGGGGAATCCCGCTGCGCTCGGCATCTTCGGCTACAGCTTCCTCGAGCAGAACTCCGACAAGCTCCGCGCCGCGAAGGTGGACGGCGTCGCGCCGGCGTTCGACACCATCGCCGACGGCCGCTACCCCGTGGCACGCCCGCTGTACTTCTACGTGAAGAAGGCGCACGTCGGTTTCATCCCCGGCATTCCCGAGTACGTGCAGGAGTTCACGAGCGAAGCGGCCGCGGGCGAGTTCGGCTACCTGTCCGATCTGGGGCTGATCCCGCTGCCGGAGCGGGAACGCGCGGCGGTGCTCGCCGCGGTGCGCGATCTCGAGCCGCTCGAGCTCGTCACGCAGGAGTGACCTTGCCGCCGAGCCTCGTCTTCACCGTGTCGTCCTGATCGCGAGCCGTGACGTCGACGACGCTGCTAATCGCGCTCATCGGGCTCGTGGCCTTCTCCTATTACATGGGGCGGCAGCGGGCCATGCTGCTCGCGGTGGGCGCGCCGCCGCGCTCGTTCCACTCCTTGCCGGGGTACCACGGCGGCTACGTCGCGCTGTGGGTGGCCCTGCCCGCGCTCGCCGTGCTCGCCTTGTGGCTCGCCGTGGAGCCCGCGGTGCTGCGCGCGCTCGTCGTCGGCGGGTTGCCGCAGGAGCTCAAGGAGCTGCCGGAGGAGCAGCTCGGGCTCGTCTACAACGACGTGCGCAACCTGGCCGCCGGCCGCTTCGTGGGAGCCGATCCGAGCGAGCCGGTCCGCGCGGCGGCGGAGCGCTACGCGGAGTTGCGCGCCGTGAGCCGCTACCTGCTCGCGGGCGTGCTGCTCGTGATCGGCCTCGGGGCGTTCGCGATCGGCATGCGGCGCGTGAGCCCCGCGTTCCGGGCGCGCAACCGTGTCGAGCGCACCATGGAATATCTGCTGATCGCCGCCTCCCTCGTGGCGATCCTGACGACGCTCGGCATCTTTCTGTCGGTGCTGTTCGAGGCGCTGCGGTTCTTCCAGCGCGTCTCGCCGCTCGACTTCCTGTTCGGCCTGAGCTGGAGCCCGCAGACCGCCATCCGCGAGGACCAGGTGGGCTCCTCCGGCGCGTTCGGCGCGGTGCCGCTGTTCACGGGCACTCTGCTGATCTCGGGCATCGCGATGCTCGTGGCCGTGCCGGTGGGGCTCATGTCCGCGATCTATCTGTCGGAGTACGCGAGCCGGCGCCTGCGCATCTATGCGAAGCCGCTGCTCGAGATCCTGGCGGGCATCCCGACGGTGGTGTACGGCTATTTCGCGGCGCTCACGGTGGGGCCGTTCCTGCGCGACGTCGGCGAGCGCCTCGGCCTGGACGTAGCGTCGGAGAGCGCGCTCGGCGCGGGCCTCGTCATGGGCGTGATGATCATCCCGTTCGTGTCGTCGCTCTCCGACGACGTGATCAACGCCGTGCCGCAGTCGCTGCGCGACGGCTCGTACGGCCTGGGCGCCACGCGCTCGGAGACGATCAAGCACGTCGTGCTGCCGGCGGCGCTCCCCGGCATCGTCGGCGCCGTGCTGCTCGCCGTGTCGCGGGCCGTAGGCGAGACGATGATCGTGGTCATGGCGGCGGGCCTCGCCGCCAACCTCACGGCCAATCCTTTCGAGGCCGTGACCACGGTCACGGTGCAGATCGTGACGCTGCTCGTGGGGGACCAGGAGTTCGACAGCGCGAAGACGCTCGCCGCGTTCGCGCTCGGGCTCGTGCTGTTCCTGGTCACGTTGCTGCTCAACGTGATCGCGCTGCGGGTCGTGCGGCGCTATCGAGAGCAATATGACTAACGCCGGGCATCGCTCCATCAAAGACGCGGTCGCGCGCGGGCTCGAGCGGCGCTACCGGCGCGAGCGCATGTTCCGTTGGGCCGGGCTCGGCGCGCTGCTGCTCGGTCTCGCGTTCCTCGCGTTCTTCTTCGCCACGCTCATCGCCACCGGCTACACGGCCTTCGTGCAGACGCGCGTCCTGCTCGACGTCGCGTTCGACGAGGAGACGATCGATCCCGCCGGCCGTCGCGACCCCGAGGCGCTGCGCACGGCCAACTACCAGGCGCTCGCCCGCCGGGCGCTCGAGGCGCTGTTCCCGGAAGCTCAATCGCGCGCGGACCGCCGCGCGCTGTACGCGCTCCTGAGCCCCGCGGCGGACCTCGAGCTGCGCGAGGCGGTGCTGCGCGATCCGAGCCTCATCGGCACCACGCAGCGGCTGTGGCTGCTCGCGGACGACGACGTGGACATGCTCGTGAAGGGGCACGTCGACCGCTCGGCGCCGGAAACGGAGCGGCCCCTGAGCGACCGGCAGCTCGCGTGGCTCGAGCGGCTCGAGGCGGACGGGCGCGTGGATCTCAAGTTCAACCGCTACCTCTTCACGTCCGGCGATTCGCGCGACCCCGAAGTGGCCGGCATCTGGAGCGCGACGGTGGGGTCGTTCTTCACGCTGCTCGTGACGCTGATCCTGTCCTTCCCGCTGGGTGTGGCGACCGCGATCTATCTCGAGGAGTTCGCGCCCCGCAATCGCTGGACGGACTTGATCGAGGTGAACATCAACAACCTGGCCGCCGTGCCGTCGATCGTGTACGGGCTGCTCGGGCTCGCGCTCTTCATCAACGTGCTCGGCCTGCCGCGATCGGCGCCCATCGTGGGCGGGCTCGTGCTCTCGCTCATGACGCTGCCCGTGATCATCATCGCGTCTCGCGCGGCGCTCGCCGCCGTGCCGCCGTCCATTCGCGAGGCGGCGCTCGGGCTCGGCGCGTCGAAGATGCAAATGGTGCTGCACCACGTGCTGCCGCTCGCGCTGCCGGGCATGCTGACGGGCACCATCATCGGCATGGCGCGGGCGCTCGGCGAGTCCGCGCCGCTGCTCATGATCGGCATGGTGGCGTTCATCGTGGACACGCCCACGCATCCGTTCGAGCCGGCCACGGCGTTGCCGATCCAGGTGTTCCTGTGGGCCGACAGCCCCGAGCGGGCGTTCGTGGAGCGCACGTCGGCGGCGATCCTGGTGCTGCTCGCGTTCCTGCTGGTGATGAACGGCGCGGCGATCCTGCTGCGCAAGCGTTTCGAGCGGAGGTATTAGGCGATGCGCACTCTTGCCGCTGTGGGAGCGGCTTTCGAGCCGCGATCTTCACGGTGTCGAACGAAGGAATCGCGACTGGGAAGCCGCTCCCACAGGCAAATGGGAAGAGCGACGCGCGCGACGCATGGAGTAGACTCATGAGCTTCGCCCTGCGCAAGAAGAGTCACGACGTGTCCGAAGCCCATGCCGAGACCGCGTCCGGGAGCGCCGCCGCGGCCGCCGCACCCCAACCGGCGGCGCCCACGTACCGGACGGTGGGCGACTACACCACCGCGAATCCGGTCATCAGCGCCCGCAACGTGAACGTCTATTACGGCGACAAGCACGCGATCCAGAACGTGAACCTCGACATCGGCGGCAACGAGGTCATCGCGCTCATCGGCCCCTCCGGCTGCGGCAAGTCCACGTTCCTGCGTTGCCTGAACCGCATGAACGACACCATCGAGTCCGCGCGCATCTCGGGGCAGATCACGCTCGACGGCGAGGACATCTACTCGCGCCACGTGGACGTCGTCATGCTGCGCGCGCGCGTCGGCATGGTGTTCCAGAAGCCGAACCCGTTCCCGAAGTCGATCTACGACAACGTGGCCTACGGCCCGCGCATCCACGGGCTCGCCGTGGACCGCACCGCGCTCGACGAGATCGTGCAGACGAGCCTCGAGCGCGCGGGGCTCTGGGACGAGGTGAAGGACCGGCTCGAGGAGCCGGGCACCGGCCTCTCCGGCGGCCAGCAGCAACGGCTCTGCATCGCGCGCACGATCGCCGTGAGCCCGGAGGTGATCCTCATGGACGAGCCGTGCTCGGCGCTCGACCCCATCGCGACGGCCCGCATCGAGGACCTGATCGACGAGCTCAAGCAGCAGTACGCGATCGTCATCGTCACCCACTCGATGCAGCAGGCGGCGCGCGTGTCGCAGCGCACGGCCTACTTCCACCTGGGCAGGCTCATCGAGGTCGGGGCCACCGACGAGATCTTCACGAACCCCCGCCACAAGCTCACCGAGGACTACATCACCGGCCGGTTCGGTTGAGCGGCGGGCACCCGCGGCACGCGGGGCTCAGTCGACGATCTGCTTCGCCTCCGCCGTTGCCAGCACCTCGGGATGGCCGCGGTAAGTCCGCCTCGCGACGAGCGGATGCACGAAGACGACGGTCAGGATGATGGCCACACCGGCGTAGAACGCGGGCTCGAGCTCGCGCTGCTCGCCGAGCAGCGGGATGGCGAGCAGGATGGCGTACACGGGCTCGAGGTTCACGGCGAGCTGCGCCGCGAACGCGCTCATGTGACGGAGCGCCACGAACGACAGCGCGAACGGCAGCAGCGTGCAGCCGTACGCGAGCGCCACGAGCAGCAGGGCGTCGTGGGGGCCGGGCAGCACGAACGGCCGCTCCGCGAACGCCGGGGAGGCGAGCGGTATGAGCGGCCCGAGCACCGTCAGCACGGCCGCGCCCGCGCCGAGCTCGAGCGCGGTCACGGTGAGCGCGTCCGCGCGCGCCACGAGGCGCTTGTTGAGCGAGCCGAACACGGCCACGAGCAGCGCGGACAGCACGCCCACGGCGATGCCCCACCGCATGCCCTGCGGCACGCCGCCGACCACGAGCGCCACGCCGGGCACGACCGCGATGCCGAGCGCGAGGTCCCGCAGGGAGAATCGCCCGCCCGCGAGCCGCGGCTCCACGAGCGCGGTGAAGGCCGTCGCGAGCGCGATGCAGGTGGCGGCGACGGACGCGTTCGCGAGCTTGACGGCGCCGTAGAACGTGAGCCAATGGAGCGCCACCAGCACGCCGATGCCGGCGTAGGCCGCCGCGAGCCGGGCGGGCATGGCCTTGAGCCCGCGCCACACGGCGGGAACGAGCCCGAGCGCGGCCACCACGAGCAGCATGCGCCACCACACGATGGGCATTGCCGGCAGCGTGATGAGCTTGCCGAGAATGGCCGTGAAGCCCCAGAGGAGCACGCAGAAGTGGATCTGCAGGCGGGCCTTCGCGGTCGGCGTCATGGCGTCTCTCTCGGCGGCGAAGAGTCGCGGCTCGAAAGCCGCTCCCACAGGGCCGTTCGATGGCAATGCGCAGTAACCGGGTGGGAGCGCCTTTCAGGCGCGACCTCTTCGCTCGGCTACGTCGCCGTCACAGCCGCAGCAGCTCGTTCAGGCTCGTCTTGGCGCGGGTCTTCTCGTCGACCTTCTTCACGATCACGGCGCAGTAGAGGCTGTACTTGCCGTCCGGCGACGGCAGGTTACCGCTCACCACCACCGAGCCCGGGGGCACGCGGCCGTACAGGATCTCGCCCGTCTCGCGATCGTAGATGCGCGTGCTCTTGCCGATGTACACGCCCATGGCGATGACGGAGCCCCGGCCCACCACGACGCCTTCGACGATCTCGGAGCGCGCGCCGATGAAGCAGTCGTCCTCGATGATCGTGGGCGAGGCCTGGAGCGGCTCCAGCACGCCGCCGATGCCCGCGCCGCCCGAGAGGTGCACGCGCTTGCCGATCTGCGCGCAGCTCCCCACCGTGGCCCAGGTGTCGATCATCGTGCCCTCGTCCACGTAGGCGCCGATGTTGACGAACGACGGCATGAGCACCACGTCGCGCGCCACGAACGCGCCGCGGCGCACCACGGCGTCCGGCACCACGCGCGTGCCCGAGCGCCTGAACGCGTCCTCGTCGTAGCCCGCGTACTTCAGCGGCACCTTGTCGAAGAAGCGCGTGTGCCCGGCTTCCACCACGCGGTTGTCGTTCACCCGGAACGACAGCAGCACCGCCTTCTTGAGCCACTCGTTCACCACCCAGCCGCCGTCGCGGGGCTCCGCCACCCGGAATCTGCCCGCGTCGAGCCCGGCGATGCACTCCTCGATCGCCTCCTGCACCTCGCCGGACGCCTTTCCGGGGGCGAGCTCCGCGCGCCGCTCCCACGCTGCTTCGATCACCGACTTCAAGTCCGTCATTGCCTTGCTCCTGATCGATACGCCTGCATCGCGGCTGGAAAGCCGCTCCCACAGGCTGCGGTCGAAGGCCGGGTGGGAGCGCCTTTCCAGGCGCGACTCTCGTTCGAGCCGTGCCCGACGCTCCTAGGCGGCTCCGCCGCCGTCGGACAGCGCTTCGCGTAATGCCGCGCCGAGCTCCTCCGACTGCCGCTCGTCGAGCGGGCGCCGTCCCGCGGTCACGAAGAACACGTCCTCCGCCCGCTCGCCGATCGTCGCGATCTTCGCGTTCTGCAGCTCCACGCCGTGCCGCTCGAACACCTTGGCCACCTGGAACAGGAGCCCCGGCCGGTCGCCCGCCACGAGCTCGATGACCGTGCGCTCGTTCACGGGGTCGCGCGAGATCGCGATCTGCACCGGCGTCGAGAACATGCGCACCTGGCGCGGTGCGCGCCGGGTCACCTTGAGCGAGCCGGCGTCCCCCGCCGTCAGCGCCTTGAGCAGCCGGTTACGGATGTCGGCGAGCCGCCGGCGGTCGGTGATGGGGCTGCCGTCGCTCTCGAGCACGCCGTAGGTGTCGAGGCTGCGCCCCTCCGGGAGCGGCACGATGCGCGCGTCCACGATCGTGAGCCCGAGCTCGTCCAGCACGGCCGTGGAGCGTACGAACGAGCGGGTCTCCTCGGGCGCGTACACCATGACCGCCGTGAGGCCGCCCGCGATGATCTCGTTGACGTCCACGATGGTGGCCGTGGGATCGGCCTGCTCCGCGAGCACGCGCGTGTGCCAGGCGATCTCCTCGGGACGGTGGCGCAGGAAGTACTCCTCACCGAAGTGCTGCCAGACTCGTGCGCGCTCGGCCGCGACCACGCCCTCGTGCGCGAGGAGCTGCTCGGCGCGGGCCTGCTTCTCGGTGATGAGCTCCTCCTTGTCGATGGGGTCGGAGAGCCCGCGCCGCAGCGCCCGCTTGGTGGCCTGGTAGAGCTCGAAGAACAGCTTGTCCTTCCACGAGTTCCAGAGCTTCGGGTTGGTGCCGCGCACGTCGGCGACGGTCAGCACGTAGAGGTAGTCGAGGTGCGTCTCGTCGCCCACGGTGCGCGCGAAGTCGTTGATGACGCTGGGGTCGTTCAAGTCCTTCTTCTGCGCCGTGAGCGACAACAGCAGATGATGCTGCACGAGCCAGGCCACGAGCCGCGCGTCGTAGCGGCTCATGCCGTGCTCGAGGCAGAAGGCCTCGGCGTCCACTGCGCCGAGCAGCGAGTGATCGCCGCCGCGGCCCTTGGCGATGTCGTGGAAGAGCCCCGCGAGGTAGGCGATCTCCGGCTTCTCGAGGCTCTGCATGACGGCGCTGACGTGCGGCAGCTCGTGGTCGAAGCGGGGCAGCGACAGCCGCCGCAGGTTCTCCACGACGAACAGCGTGTGCGCGTCCACGGTGTAGGCGTGGAAGAGGTCGTACTGCATGCGCCCCACGATGCGGCCGAACGCGGGAATGTAGAGCCCGAGCACCCCGTAGGTGTTCATGCGCTTCAACGTGCGCGTCACGCCCTGCGGCGCCCGCAGGATGTCGAGGAACAGCCGATGGTGGCGCGGGTTCTGCCGGAACTCCTCGTCGATGAGCCAGAGGTGCTGCTTGATGAGCGCGATCGTGCGGGCGCTCACGCCCTTCAGGTCGAGGTTCTGCTCGAGCAGCAGGAAGATCTCGAGCAGCGCCGAGGGCTCGCGAACGAACACCTGCTCGTCGACGGCCTCGAGATAGCCGTTGCGGCTTTGGAAGCGCGCGCCGAGCGGCACGGGCGGCTCGCTCTTGTCGAGCAGGATGGCCTCCTCGAAGAGCTGCAGCAGCATCTCGTTGAGCCGCGAGAGCTCCATGACCGTGCGGTAGTAGCGCTGCATGAGCTGCTCGACGGCGAGCGTGAAGCTCGCGTCCTCGTAGCCGAGCATCTGCGCGAGCTTCACCTGATGGTCGAACAGCAGCCGGTCCTCGCGCCGGCCCGTGAGCAGATGCAGCCCGAAGCGGATCTTCCACAGGAACGCCTGCCCGGTGAGCAGGATGCGGAGCTGCCCCTCGGTGAGGTAGTCGTGCTGCACGAGCTCCTCGAGCTTCTGGATCCCCAAGTGGCGGCGCGCGATCCAGAAGATCGTCTGGATGTCGCGTAAGCCCCCGGGGCTGCCTTTGACGTTGGGCTCGAGGTTGTAGGCCGTGTCGTGATAGCGATGGTGGCGGGCGATCTGCTCGTCCACCTTGGCGCGGAAGAAATCCGCCGAGCTCCACATGCGATCGGGCCCGATGCGCCGCGGCAACTCGGCGAACGACTTGCCGGGCCCGGCGAGGAGCCGCGTCTCCATGAGGGTGGTGAGCACCGTGACGTCGCGGCGCGCCTCCTGCTCGCACTCGTCGAGCGTGCGCACGGCGTGCCCCACCTCGAGGCCGATGTCCCACAGGAACGTGAGGAAGCGCCCCACGGCCTCGTCCGCGTCGCCCAACGCGCCGTCGAGCAGCACGAGGAGGTCGATGTCGGACTGGGGGTGCAGCTCCCCGCGCCCGTAGCCGCCCACGGCCACGAGGTCGACGCGCTCCACGAGCTCGGGCGCGTAGTGCTGCCAGGCGGACACGATGAGCTGATCGACCACCGCGGCGCGCTCGCGCACGAGGTTCTCGACGGGCTCGTTCTGCAGGAAGCGCTGCCGCTGGCTCTCGCTCGCGGCCTTGAGCACCTCGCGGTAGACCGACACCTGCCCGTCGCCGGCGGCGAGCTGCTGCGCCAGCGCGGAGCGGTCGAGCGGCGCGGCGGTCGCGGCCCGGTCCTGCTCGGCGAGGGTGGCCACGTCGGTCAGGACGGCCTGTCGGCCGCTCCCAGCGTCAGCACCTCGTAACCGTCCTCGGTCACGAGCACGGTGTGCTCCCACTGCGCGGACAACGAGTGATCCTTCGTGACCACGGTCCAGCCGTCCGACAGGAGCTTCACGTCGCGCTTGCCGGCGTTCACCATCGGCTCCACCGTGATCGTCATGCCCGGCACGAGCTCGATGCCCGTGCCCGGTCGCCCGTAGTGGAGCACCTGCGGGTCCTCGTGGAACATCCGGCCGATGCCGTGGCCGCAGTACTCGCGCACCACCGAGAAGCGGTGCTGCTCCACGTAGCTCTGCACGGCGTGCCCCACGTCGCCGAGCCGCGCGCCCGGCTTGATGGCGCGGATGCCCCGCCACATGCCCTCGTAGCAGACCCGCGTGAGCCGCTCGGCGATGACGGAGGGCTGGCCGACGAAGAACATGCGGCTCGTGTCGCCGTGAAAGCCGTCCTTGATGACCGTGACGTCGATGTTGAGGATGTCCCCGTTCTTGAGCACCCGGTCGCCGGGTATCCCGTGGCAAACCACGTGGTTCACCGAGGTGCAGATGGACTTCGGGAAGCCCCGGTAGTTGAGCGGCGCCGGGATCGCGTCGAGCTCGTTCACGATGTAGTCGTGACAGATGCGGTCGAGCTCGCCCGTGGACACCCCGGGGCGCACGTACTCGCCGATCATGTCGAGCACCTGCGCCGCCAGCCGGCCGGCAACACGCATCTTCTCCTGCTCTTCAGGCGTCTTGATCGTGATCGTCATCGGGGTGTGCCGAGCGTGAGTCGAATGGGGCCGGCGGACAGCGACCCGCGTCCCGGCGGGACCGCTCGACATTGTTGCTGCAAAGTCGCTATGGTATAAAGCGCGCGCCGCCCGATCAACGAACGTTCCTCGGGCGGCCCGTCCGCGGACCGTAAGAGCGCCTTTCGAGGCGCGATTTTTTTCGCGGCTTTATTAACGCCACACACGCGCCGACAACCGTCGGCCGGGTGCCCCGCAAGGGGTCGCCGGCGGGGCGCGTGGAGGATCAACCCAAGAGGTACTTCCATGGCCGACGTCACCATGCGCCGGATGCTGGAAGCGGGCGTGCATTTCGGCCACCAAACCCGCTTCTGGAACCCGAAGATGGCCCCCTACATCTTCGGCGAGCGCAACAAAATACACATTATCAATCTCGAAAAGACCCTCCCGATGTATCTGGAGGCGACCGAGTTCGTCCGGCGCCTCGTGGCCGACGGGGGGCGCATCCTGTTCGTGGGCTCGAAGCGGGCCGCCCGCCAGGCCATCGCCGAGCAGGCGCAGCGCTGTGGCATGCCGTACGTGAGCCAGCGGTGGCTCGGCGGCATGCTCACGAACTTCAAGACCATCCGCCAGTCGATCAAGCGCCTGCGGGAGCTCGAGGAGATCACGGAGGCGGGCGGCGGCAGCAGCGACTTCACCAAGAAGGAGCGGCTGCGCCTCGTCCGCGAGAAGGAGAAGCTCGAGCGGGCGCTCGGCGGCATCAAGGAAATGGACGCGCTGCCCGACGCCGTGTTCGTGATCGACGTGGGCCACGAGGAGATCGCCGTGCGCGAGGCGCGCAAGCTCGGCATCCCCGTGGTGGCCGTGGTCGATACCAACTGCTCGCCCGAGGGCGTGGATTATCCGATCCCGGGCAACGACGACGCCATGCGGGCCATCCAGCTCTACGCCGAGGGCATCGCGGACGCCGTGCTCGCCGGCAAGGCTTCCGTGCCCGAGGTGCCGGTGGGCGAGGACGAGTTCGTCGAGCTCGACGAGGAAGGGCGGCCGAAGGTGGAGCAGCAGCGCGGCCGCAAGGGGCAGCAGAAGAAGCGCAGCCGCGTGGCCAAGGTGAGCGCGAAGCCGCGCCGCGCCGTGGAGCGGGCCGAGGAGGGCGAGAGCGCCGGCGGGGCGCAGGCCGAAGGAGGCGAGGGCGGCGACGCCGGCTCGGCCGAGGCGGCCGAGACCGAGGCGCAGGCTTGACCCGCGGCGGCACCCACGGCACGAGACAAGCGAGGGGATCCGGGATGGACGTGAAACCGGCAATGGTCAAAGAGCTCCGCGAGCGGACGGGCGCGGGGATGATGGACTGCAAGCGGGCGCTCGAGGAGGCGGGCGGCGATCTCGACCGCGCCGTGGAGCTGCTGCGCAAGGCCGGCCAGGCCAAGGCCGACAAGAAGGCCTCGCGGGTGGCCGCCGAGGGAACGGTGGTCGTCAAGAGCGCCGACGGGCGCCACGTCCTCATCGAGGTGAACTCGGAGACGGACTTCGTCGCGAAGGACCAGAACTTCAAGGACTTCGCGGAGCTCGCCGCGGGCGTCGCCCTCGCGAGCGACGCGGCCGACGTGCCCGCCCTGCTGGCCGCGCAGGCGGACGGCAAGACGCTCGAGGAGGTTCGCCGGGAGCTCGTGGCGAAGGTGGGCGAGAACATCACCGTGCGGCGCTTCGCCCGGTTCGAAGGGAGCGGCAACGTCGCCTCCTACATCCACATGGGCCGGATCGGCGTGCTGGTGGAGCTCGAGGGCGGCGACGCCGACCTCGCGCGGGACATCGCCATGCAGGTGGCCGCCACCTCGCCCCGCTACGTCTCGCCCGAGGACGTGCCGGCCGACGAGGTGGCGAAGGAGCGGGAGATCCTCACCGCCCAGGCCGCCCAGGAAGGCAAGCCCCCCGAGATCGTCGCGAAGATGGTGGAAGGGCGGCTCAGGAAGCACCTCGACGAGGTCACGCTGCTCGGCCAGCCGTTCGTGAAGGATCCCGACAAGCGCGTGCGCGATCTGCTCAAGTCCGCGGGCGCGCGCGTGAAGCGTTTCGTCCGGTACGGCGTGGGCGAAGGCATCGAGAAAGAGGCGACGGACTTCGTCTCCGAGGTCATGGCGCAGGCCCGGCAGAGCCGCTAATCTACGCGGTCGGGGCGCGCGCTTGGCGCGCGCCCCTTTCAAACGGGGTCGTTGCGAGGGTTCATGGCTCAAGGGTCGCCGCCGTACCGGCGCATTCTCCTGAAGCTGAGCGGCGAGGCGCTGCTCGGCTCCCAGCAGTACGGCATCGACCCCGTCGTCATCAAGCGCATCGCCGGCGAGATCGCGGAGGTCGTGGACTTGGGCGTCCAGGTGGGCCTCGTCATCGGCGGCGGCAACATCTTCCGCGGGGCGGGCCTCGCCGAGGCCGGCATGGATCGCGTTACCGCGGATCACATGGGCATGCTCGCCACGGTGATCAACGCGCTCGCTCTGCAGGATGCCCTCGAGCGCCGGGGCGTGGTGGCGCGGGTGATGTCCGCGCTGCAGATCCACGAGGTGTGCGAGGACTACATCCGCCGCCGCGCCGTCCGCCACCTCGAGAAGGGCCGCGTGTGCATCTTCGCCGCGGGCACCGGCAACCCGTTCTTCACCACCGACACGGCGGCGAGCCTGCGGGCCATCGAGATCGGCGCCGACGTGCTGATCAAGGCCACCAAGGTGGACGGAATCTACTCGGCCGACCCCATGAAGGACCCGAGCGCGAAGCGCTACCGTTCCGTGTCGTTCGATCAGGTCATCTCCGAGAAGCTGCGGGTGATGGACACGACCGCCATCGTGATGTGCCGCGAGAACGATCTGCCGCTCATCGTGTTCAATCTGAACAACGAAGGCGATCTCGTGCGCATCGTGCGCGGCGAGACGCTGGGCACCCGGGTGGGCAATCACCTGTCACCGACCGGCACCGCCCTATGATCAACGACGTCAAGAAGGACGCCGAGCACCGCATGCAGAAATGCATCGAGTCGCTCAAGGAGGAGTTCAAGCGGCTGCGCACGGGCCGCGCGAACTCGGCGTTGCTCGAGCACGTGCTGGTGGAGTACTACGGCACCAAGGTGCCGGTGAATCAGTGTGCGAACGTGGGCGTGGAAGACGCCCGCACGCTCACGGTGACGCCGTGGGAGAAGTCGATGGTGCCGGTCGTCGAGAAGGCGATCCTGAACTCCGACCTGGGCCTCACGCCGGTCACCGCGGGCAACGTGATCCGCGTGCCGCTGCCGCCGATGACGGAGCAGCGCCGCAAGGAGCTGGTCCGCGTGGTGCGCCAGGAGGCGGAGGGCGGGCGTGTAGCCATTCGCAACGTGCGCCGCGACGCCTTGAGCGACATCAAGGATTTGCTGAAGGAAAAGCTCATCAGCGAGGACGACGACCGTCGCGCCCATGAGGAGATTCAGAAGCTGACGGATCGCTACATCGCCCAGGTCGACGCCCTTCTCAAGGAGAAGGAAGCCGAGATCATGGAATTTTGAGCCGCCGCTCCTTCGCCTCCATGGCCGCGAACCCGGCGCAGTCGAAAGCCCAGGCCACCCTGCCTCGCCACGTCGCCATCATCATGGACGGCAACGGACGGTGGGCGCGGCGCCGCGCGCTGCCGCGCCAGGCGGGTCACCAGGCCGGCATCAAGCCGGTCCGGGCCACGGTGGAGGCATGTGCCGAGGCCGGCATCCGCACGCTCACGCTGTTCGCGTTCTCCAGCGAGAACTGGCGCCGCCCGGCCGACGAGGTGCGGGGGCTCATGTCGCTGTTCGTGGACGCGCTCGAGCGCGAGGTGGCCGAGCTCGATGCGAACGGCATTCGCCTGAAATTCATCGGCGACCTCGCGGCCCTGAACCCGAAGCTGCGCGACGCCGCGCGGGCCGCCGAGGAGCGAACGCGGGCCAACGAGCGCATGGATCTCGTCGTCGCGGTGGCCTACGGCGGCCGCTGGGACGTCGTGCAGGCCGCCCGCACGCTCGCCACGCGGGCCGCCGCCGGTCTGCTCGATCCCGCCACGATCGACGAGCAGACGTTCGCCGCGGCCCTGCAGACCGCGCATTTCCCGCCGGTGGATCTGCTGATCCGCACCGGCGGCGAGAAGCGCATCAGCAACTTTCTGCTCTGGGACATCGCTTACGCCGAGGTCTTCTTCTCCGATGTGCTGTGGCCGGACTTCACGGCCGCGGAGCTGCGCCGGGCGTTAGAGTTCTATGCCCATCGCCAGCGCCGCTTCGGGCGCACCGGGGAACAGATCGAGGCCGTGGGTTGCTAGCGCAGCGCATCGTCACCGCCCTCGTGCTCGGCGCGGCGGTAGTCGCCGGGGTGCTGCTGCTCCCGACCGCGGGCGTGCTCGCGCTGTTCGGCGTGCTGTGGCTCGCGGGCGCCTGGGAGTGGGCGCAGTTCGCGCAGCTCGCGGGCGGCCGAAGGCTCCTGTTCGTGGGGCTCATGACCTGCCTGCTGCTGCCGGCGCTCTGGCCCATGCCGGCGGCCGTGGTCGTCGCCGCCCTCCTGGTCGCGCTCGCCTGGTGGGCGCTCGCGCTCGGCGCCGTCGTCACATATCCGCGCACCTACGGGACGGCCGCCGCCGTGCTGGCCGGCTTCGTGACGTTGCTGCCGCCGTGGTACCTGCTCGCGTATCTGCACCGCCTGGAGCCCGACGGCCACTGGCTCACGTTGCTCGCCCTCGCGATCGTGTGGGCGGCCGACATCGGCGCATATTTCGTCGGGCGCTCGCTCGGCCGGGTGAAGCTAGCACCCGCCGTGAGCCCCGGGAAAACGTGGGAGGGCGTGGCCGGCGGCCTCGCGGCCGCCGCGCTCGTGGCCGCCGCCGCCTCGTGGCCGCTCGGCTTGCCTGCGGGCCCCCTGGTGCTCGTGTGCGTGGTGGCCGCCGCGGTGTCCGTGCTGGGCGATCTGAACGTGAGCCTTTTCAAGCGCAACGTGGGACTCAAAGACAGCGGCACGTTGCTTCCAGGCCACGGAGGGGTGCTGGACCGGATCGACAGCCTCACGGCGGCGATCCCCGTGTTCACGCTGGGCTTGCGCGTGCTCGGCCTGCGCGGCTGAGGGCGCGCCGCGGCGATCGGCCCGCACGGGAACCCGCGGCGGGTCGCCGGTGTCTTTGTGAAAGGCGTGTTGCGCGCCCGCAGCGCGGCAGCCACGCTAGAATGTCAAGAGCCGCAAGGCCGGGGGAAATCGGGGGGAGCAGGCGCTCAGGGAATTTCAGCCGATGATGGATCTCGTGCAGTCCGTGCTGGCGTTCGTGGTGGCGATCGGTGTGCTCGTCGCCGTGCACGAGTTCGGCCACTTCTGGGTGGCCCGCCGGCTCGGCTTCAAGGTGCTCAGGTTCTCCATCGGCTTCGGCCGGCCACTGTTGCGCTGGCACGGCAAGGACGCCGACCGAGTGGAATACTGGATCTCGGCCATTCCGCTCGGCGGCTACGTCAAGATGCTCGACGAGCGCGAGGCGCCGGTTCCTGCCGCGGAAGTGCACCGCGCGTTCAACCGCCGCCCCGTTCCCCATCGCATCCTCGTGCTGCTCGCGGGCCCCGGCTTCAACTTCCTGTTCGCGATCGCCGCGTTCTGGCTCATGTTCGTGACGGGCGTGCCGGGCTTGAAGCCCATCGTGGGCGACGTCGCGGAAGGCTCGATCGCGGCCAAGGCGGGCCTCATGCCCGACGACGAGATCGAGACGGTGGGCGGGCGTGCCACCGCCACCTGGGAGCACGCCACCCTTGCGTTCCTCGACGAGCTGCTCGCCGACGGCCGCATCGATCTCACCGTGCGCGGCGCCGACGGCCGCACCCGGCTCGTGGAGCTCGACGTGCGCGGGCGGGAGGCGGAGCTCACGGAGCCGGCCGCGCTCTTCACCGGGCTGGGGCTGCGCCCCGGGCCGCTGCTGCCGCCGATCGTCTCCGACGTCACGCCGGGTCAGGCGGCCGATCGTGCCGGCATCCGGGCGGGCGACCGCGTGGTCCAGGCCGACGACGTCGAGATCCGCGCCTGGGATCAGTGGGTCGAGTTCGTGCGCGAGCGTCCCGGCGAGACGGTGCAGATCACCGTCGAGCGGGACGGAAAGCGTCTCACGCTGCCGCTCACGATCGACTCCGTTGAAGAGGACGGGCAGACCATCGGCCGCATCGGCGCGTGGCGCGTGAACCAGTTCCCGCCCGAGGTCGTCGAGCGGTATGCCGCGGAGCAGCGTTACGACCCGATCGAGGCGTTGCCGAACGCGGTTGTCCGCACGTGGGAGATGAGCGCGCTCACGGTGCGCATGCTCGGCCGCATGGTGATCGGCGATGTGTCGGTGAAGAACATTTCCGGCCCCATCACGATCGCGGAGTACGCGGGCGACAGCGCGGCCGCCGGCATCGCGGCGTTCCTGAGCTTCCTGGCCGTGGTGAGCCTCTCGCTCGGCATCATCAACCTGCTGCCCGTGCCCGTGCTGGACGGCGGGCAGATCGTCTACCAGGTGGCCGAGTGGCTCAAGGGCTCGCCGCTTTCCGAGCGTGCTATGGTATTGGGCCAGCAGGTCGGCGTGCTCTTGCTGATCGTGCTGATGACGTTCGTCTTCTACAACGATCTAAGCAGAATCTTCGGCTCATGAGTCGGACGGCGCGCCTGAAGAGCGCTTTCCTGGTTGTTTGCCTCGGCGCCTGCGGTGCGGCCAACGCCGCGTTCCAGCCGTTCGTCGTGCGCGATTTCCGCGTGGAAGGCGCGCAGCGCATCTCCGAAGGAACGGTCTACAACTACCTGCCCATCAACATCGGCGACGTCGTGGACGAGCAGCGCGTCCGGGAGGCGATCAGGGCGTTGTTCCAGACCGGCTTCTTCCAGGACGTGGAGCTTCGCCGTGATCGCGACACGCTCGTGATCGCCGTGCTCGAGCGGCCGTCCATCGAGGAATTCACCTTCAGCGGCAACAAGGACATCAAGACCGAGAACCTGCAGGAGGTGCTGACCGACGCCGGCCTCACGCGCGGCAAGATCTTCGACCAGTCCGTGCTCGACGAGGTGACGCAGGCGCTCACGGAGCAGTACTTCAGCCAGGGCAAGTACGCCGCCAAGGTCACGCCGAAGGTGGAGCCCCTCGAGGACAACCGCGTGCGCGTGTCCATCGAGATCGAGGAAGGCGACCGGGCGAGGATCCGCCAGATCAACATCGTCGGCAACACGGCGTTCAGCGACGAAGAGATCCTCGACAACTTCCAGCTCTCCACCGGCGGCTTTCTCTCCTTCCTGCGGGACAACAACCGCTACTCCAAGGAGGCGCTCGAAGGCGACCTCGAGACCCTGCGCTCGTTCTACATGGACCGCGGTTACGCCGACTTCCGGTGGGACGACGTGCGCGTCTCGATCTCGCCCGACAAGCGGGACATCTTCATCACCATCAGCATCACGGAAGGAGACCTCTACACCATCAGGGACGTGAGGCTCGCGGGCGATATGGTGGTGCCGGAGGACCAGCTGCGCGCGCTGATCCAGGTGCAGCCGGGGCAAATCTTCTCGCAGCGGCAGCTGTCGCTCACCGAGGAGCTCATGAGCTTGCGGCTCGGCCAGGACGGCTATGCCTTCGCCGAGATCCGCTCCTTCCCCGAGCTCAACGAGGAAACCAAGGAAGTCGACGTCACCTTCTTCGTCGACCCGCGCAACCGCGTCTACGTGCGCCGCATCAACTTCAACGGCGCCGACAACGTGAACGACGAGGTGTTCCGCCGCGAGATGCGGCAGATGGAAGGGGGGTATCTCTCGAACGCGCTGGTGGAGCGCTCGAAGGTGCTGCTGCAGCGGCTGCCGTACGTGGAATCCGTGGAGTACGAGACCACGCCCGTGCCGGGCAGCCCCGACCTCGTGGACGTGGATTTCGAGATCGAGGAAGGCCTGCCCGGTCAGTTCGGCGGCAGCCTCGGGTTCTCCGAGGCGTACGGCATCACGCTCGGCGGCAACTTCATCCACTCGAACTTCATGGGCACCGGCAACCGCGTGGCGCTCGATCTGCGGGGCGGCGAATACCACAAGGTGTACAGCCTCGACTTCACCGACCCGTACCGCACGATCAACGGCCTGTCGCGCACGATCTCGTTCCAGTACCAGGACATCACGCAGTTCACGTCGGTGTCGTCGGATTTCTCCACCGAGACGCTGTCGGCCGGCCTCACGTGGGGCTACCTCGTCAGCGAGTATCAGACGGTGCGGTTCGGCTTCGTGTACCAGGACGCGGAGCTCCTGACGGGCTTCTACAGCTCGCAGCAGGCGCGCGACTGGGTGCAGGCGAACGGCAACCCTTTCCAGGTGACTTCCGACGTTTTCGGGACGCAGGTGAAGAGCCTCGAGCTCTCCACCGGCTGGATCTACGACTCCCGCAACGCCACGCTCTTCCCCGACGCGGGCACGCGCGTCGCGGCCATCCTCAACGCGACGGTGCCCGGCAGCGAGGTGGAGTATTACGTCGCGTCGCTGGACTTCACCAAGTATTTCCGCCTGCCCGGGCGGTGGCGTTTCCGCATCAACAGCGACCTCGCCTTCGGCGACGCCATGGGCGAGACGACGGCCTTGCCGCCGTACAGGCAGTTCTTCGGCGGCGGTCCCGGCTCCGTGAGGGGCTTCAAGGAGAGCACGCTCGGGCCGGTCGACGACCGCGGGAATCCGTACGGCGGCAATATGTTGGTGACCAATCAGTTCGAGCTGATCGTTCCAACGCCGGAAAAAATCGGCAACTCCACCCGCATCTCGATTTTCTACGACATGGGCGGAGTCTTCTCCACGCGCGGCGTCAAATTCTTCGACAAGCTCGGCGATCCCATCGAGTACGATTTCGACTATGATAGGTTAAAGCGCTCGGTCGGCATCGGCGTCGAATGGCTGGCGCCCCTCGGGCTGCTAAGATTCAGCTACGCCGTCCCGTTGAACGAGGACGACGAGACCGACCGCTTCTTCGGCGACGAGGTGGAGCGCTTCCAGTTTTCCATCGGCAACGCGTTCTGAGACGTTCGGGCCGTCCGTCTTCTCCCATCACCAATCCGGAGTTTCCAGGAAACCTGACCGATGATGGCGATCAAATCAGGAAAACCGAGCACGATTCGCGCGCGGTTCCTCGCGTCGGCAGCGCTTGCCGTGGCACTTTCGACCGTCGCACTCGGCACGGCGGACGCGCAAAGCGGCTTGAAGATCGGCGTTGTCAACGTCGTCCGGCTGCTCGAGGAGTCTCCCCAGGCGAAGGCCATGACGGCGGCGCTGCAGGACGAGTTCGCGCCGCGACAGCGTGAGCTGCAGGCCATGGAGCGGGAGCTGCAACAGAAGCAGGAGACGTTCCGCCGCGACTCCTCCGTCATGGGCGAGGAGGAGCGCCTGAACCTCGAGCGGCAAATTCGCGACGGCCAGCGCGATCTGCAACGCGCGCAGAACGAGGCCATCGAGGATTGGAACATTCGCCTGAACGAGGAGCGCGGCAAGCTGAACCGCCTGCTGCTCCAGCAGGTGCAGCAGTACGCCCGCGACCAGAAGTACGACCTCGTGGTGGCCGACGCGCTCTACTTCAGCGACGCCATCGACATCACGGGGGAGGTGCTCGAGGCGCTGCAGAAGCAGCCCGCTACCACTTCACGTTCCGGCAGCGGCTCCTCGCGGTGAGCGGCCGCCGGGCCGCCTGACGATGGCAACGTTGCGCGAGCTCGCGGCGGAGTTCGGCTGCGAGCTCGCCGGCGACGGGGATCGCGTGGTCGTGGCGGTGGGCACGCTCGGCGGCGCGGGCCCCGACCAGATCGCGTTCCTGGCCAACCCGGCCTTCCGCGGCGAGCTCGCGAAGACGCGCGCGGGCGCCGTCATCCTCGAGCCTCGCCATCGCGACGAGTGTCCCGTGCCGGCCCTCGTCACGCCCAACCCTTACGCCACGTACGCGCGCATCGCCGCGCGCCTGCATCCGCCGCCCGCGGCGGAGCCGGGCGTGCACGCGGCGGCCGTGGTGGCCGCGGACGCGGTGGTGCCGCCGTCCGCGCACGTCGGCCCCGGCGCCGTGGTGGGCGCGCGCGCCCGGCTCGGCGAGCGCGTCGTGATCGGCCCGGGCTCGGTGGTGGGCGAGGACGTGGAGATCGGGCCGGACACGCGCCTCGTGTCCCGCGTCACGGTCTACGACCGCGTGCGCGTCGGGGCCCGCTGCCTGCTGCACGCGGGCGCGGTGATCGGCGCGGACGGTTTCGGCTTCGCCCTCGATCGCGGCGAGTGGGTGAAGATCCCGCAGGTGGGCTCGGTCGTGATCGGCGACGACGTCGAGATCGGCGCCAACACCTGCATCGATCGCGGCACCATCGACGACACGCGCATCGGCAACGGCGTGAAGATCGACAACCTCGTGCAGATCGGCCACAACGTGCAGGTGGGCGATCACACCATCATGGCGTCGATGGTGGGCATCGCGGGCAGCACGCGGATCGGCAGGCGGTGTATGATCGCGGGCGGCGCCGGGGTGATCAATCACCTCGAGATCTGCGATGACGTGGTGCTCACGGTCCGCAGCCTGGTGCTGCGCTCGATCGACCGGCCCGGCACGTACTCGGGCGCGCTGCCGGCGGAAGAATCACGCGCGTGGCGGAGGAACGCCGCGCGCTTCGGCCAGCTGGACGCGCTCGCGAGCCGGCTGCGTGCGGCGGAGCGCAGGCTCGAGGCGCTTTTGCAGCGAACGGAGAGCAAAGAAGACGGCGATGACTGAAGGTTCAGGGCTCCAAATCGAAGGCATTCTCCAGCGTCTGCCGCATCGCTTTCCGTTCCTGCTCGTGGATCGCGTGCTCCAGGTGACGAAAGAGAAGGTCGTCGCCATCAAGAACGTCACCGCGAACGAGGCGTACTTCCAGGGGCATTTCCCCGGTTATCCCGTGATGCCCGGCGTGCTGATCATCGAGGCGCTGGCGCAGGCCGGCGGCGTGCTCGCGTGGGAGAGCGCCACGGAGGAGGAGCGCAAGTCCGTCCTCTACTTCGCGGGCATCGAGAACGCACGCTTCAAGATTCCGGTTCGCCCGGGAGACCGGCTCGTGCTCACGGTGGAGCTCGTGAAGCGCCGCCGCCAGCTATGGTGCTTCACGGGCCGCGCCGAGGTGGACGGCAAGCTCGCCGTCGAAACGGAGCTCCTGCTCGCCCACGGTCCGAAAGCTTGATCGATCCTCGCGCCGTCATCGACCCGCGTGCGAAGCTGCACGAGGACGTGCACGTGGGACCTTTTGCCGTGATCGGCCCGTACGTGGAGATCGGGCGGGGCACGCGCATCGAGGCGCACGCCGTGATCAAGGGCCCTACGGTGCTCGGCGAGGAGAACCACATCTTCCAGTTCGCCTCGATCGGCGACGATCCGCAGGACAAGAAGTACAAGGGCGAGGAGACCCGGCTCGTCATCGGCGACCGCAACACGATCCGCGAGTACACCACCATCAACCGCGGCACGGTCCAGGACAAGGGCGTGACCACGGTCGGCAACGACAACTGGATCATGGCGTACTCGCACATCGCCCACGATTGCGTGGTGGGCGACCACACGATCTTCGCGAACAACGCGTCGATCGCGGGGCACGTGGTGGTGGGCGACTACGCGGTCCTCGGCGGCTTCACGGCCGTGCACCAGTTCTGCCGCATCGGGCCGCATGCCATGCTCGGCATGTTCAGCTACGTGACCATGGACGTGCCGGCGTACGTGACGGCGTCGGGGCGGCCGATATCGCCGCGGGGCATCAACGCCGAGGGGCTCAAACGGCGCGGGTTCACGCCGGAGCAGATACGCAACATCCGCGAGGCGTATCGCCTCGTGTATCGCATGGGGCTCAAGCTCGAGGAGGCCATCGCCGAGATCGAGCAACGGGCGGCCACGCAGCCCGAGCTTCTGCCGTTCCTCGACTCCTTGCGCAATGCCACGCGCGGCCTCGCCCGCTGACGACAAGAAGACGCAGCGTTGCGGTCCGCGCAGGCGACGCGGCTCGAGAGTCTGCTTCCAGGACCGCCGTGAATACGTCCCTGTTGGCTCGCACGCGAGGCTCCAGGGACGGATTCACGCCGTCCCCGCAAGGGGCCATGCAAGACAGGCCCCTTGCGCCGCACGTGAAGCGGCGGTCTTCAATCGCGCCGCACGTCGAACGGCGGTCTTCCAGCGCGCCGCTCGCCGGAAGGAGGCAGGCGCGTGAGCAGGCGCGTGATCAAGATCGGGATCGCGGCCGGCGAGGCGTCCGGCGATCAGCTCGCGGCCGGGCTCATCGCGGCGCTGCGGCGGCGCGCGGACGTCGAGTGCTTCGGCGTGGCCGGGCCCAAGATGATCGCGGCGGGCTGCGACCCGTGGTATCGCACCGAGGACCTCTCGGTGATGGGCTACACCGAGGTCCTGCGGCACCTGCCGCGGCTGCTCAAGCTGCGCCGCGACCTCATCGCGCGCCTCCTCGAGCGGCGCCCCGACGTCTTCGTCGGCGTCGACTCCTCGCACTTCAACCTGGGCGTTGCGGCCGCCCTCAAGGCCGCCGGCGCGAAGACCGTCCAGTACGTGAGCCCGCAGATCTGGGCCACGCGCGAGGGCCGCGTCGCGACCGTGCGCCGATCCGTCGACCGCGTGCTGTGCGTGCTGCCGTTCGAGCCGGCGTTCTACGAGCGTCACGGCGTGGACGCGCGCTTCATCGGCCACCCGCTGGCCGACGCGATCCCCCTCACCGTGGACCGCGCGGCCGCGCGGGAGGCGCTCGGTCTGCCCGCGGAGCCCCCGCTGCTCGCCGTGCTGCCGGGCAGCCGGCGCACGGAGGTGAGCCGGCTCGCCGCACCGTTCCTCGCCACGGCCGCGTGGCTGCGCGGCCGACGGCCGACGCTCGAGGTGGCCGTCGCGCTCGTGAACGATGCCATGGGGCACGTGTTCGCCGAGGCGACGCGGGCGCTCGCGCAGTCCGTCACGCCCCACCTCGTCACGGGGCGCGCCCGCGAGGTCATGGCCGCGGCCGACGTCGTGCTCACCGCCTCCGGCACGGCCACGCTCGAGGCGCTGCTGCTGAAGCGCCCGATGGTCGTGGCGTACCGCATGGCGGCCTCGAGCTACTGGCTCGTGCGGCGGCTCGGCGTGCGCCGACTCAAGCATTTTTCGCTGCCGAACCTGCTCGCCGGCCGCGAGCTCGTGCCCGAGTTCGCGCAAGCGCGCGTGCGGCCCGACGTGCTCGGGCCGGCCGTGGAGCGCTTCCTGGACGGCACGCCGGTCGAGCCCGGCTGGTATGATGCGTTCGCCGGTATTCATCGGCAGCTGCGCCGCGGCGCCGACGACTTGGCCGCCGAGGCCGTTCTCGATCTCGTCGTATGATCCGCGATCAACGATGACGGCGTTCGTGCATCTGCGCGTACACACCGAGTATTCGCTCGTGGACAGCGTGGTGCGCGTGGATGCGCTCGTCGAGCGCGTCGCGAGCCTCGGCATGCCGGCCGTGGCGGTCACGGATCAGGGCAACGTCGGCGCGCTCGTGAAGTTCTACAAGGCCGCCGTGGCGCGCGGCGTGAAGCCCATCGTGGGCGCGGACGTGGCGCTCGCGGAGTCGCCGGACGACCGCGAGCCGAGCCGCCTCACGCTCCTCTGCTGCAACGCGCAGGGCTTCAAGGCGCTCTCGGCGCTGCTCACCCGCGCGCACGCCGAAGGCCGCGCCACGGGGCGGGCCGTGGTGCTCAGCGAATGGCTCGCGCCGGAGCGGCTCGAGGGCCTCATCGCGCTCTCGGGCGGACAGCACGGAGACCTCGGCCGAGCCCTCGCGGGCGCGCGCCGCGAGCGCGCGGCGGAGCTCCTCGAGCGCTGGCTCGCGCTCTTCCCCGACCGGTTCTACATCGAGCTGCAGCGCTTGGGCCGCAGCGGCGAGGCCGACTATCTCCAAGCGGCCGTGCAGCTCGCGGCCGCGACCGGCACGCCCGTGGTCGCCACGAACGACGTCTGCTTCCTCACGCCCGAGGAGTTCGAGGCGCACGAGGCGCGCGTGTGCATCGCGCAGGGAACCACGCTCGACGACCCCGGCCGGGCGCGCAACTACACCGAGGAGCAGTACTTGAAGTCCGCCGCCGAGATGGCGGAGCGCTTCGCCGATCTGCCCGAGGCCCTCGAGAACACGGTGGAGGTGGCGGCCCGCTGCTCGTTCGAGCTCGAGCTCGGCCGCGTGTTCCTGCCGCGCTTCTCCGTCGGGTCGGACGACGACGTGCAGGCGCACCTGCGCCGGCGGGCGGCGCAGGGCCTCGAGCAGCGGCTCGCGCAGCGCGGTCCCCGCCAGGCGGACCCGGCCGCCTATCGGGAGCGGCTCGAGCGCGAGCTCGACGTCATCTGCAAGATGGGCTTCGAGGGCTACTTCCTCATCGTGGCCGACTTCATCCAGTGGGCCCGCGACCATGCCATCCCGGTGGGCCCCGGCCGCGGCTCCGGCGCGGGCTCGCTCGTCGCGTACTCGCTCGGCATCACCAATCTCGATCCCATCGAGCACGACCTCCTGTTCGAGCGGTTCCTGAATCCCGAGCGCGTGTCCATGCCGGACTTCGACGTGGACTTCTGCATCGAGGGCCGCGACCGCGTGATCGACTACGTGGCCGAGCGCTATGGGCGCGACCGCGTCTCGCAGATCGTCACCTACGGCACGATGGCGGCGCGCGCCGTGGTGCGCGACGTGGGGCGCGTGCTCGGCATGCCGTACGGCCACGTGGACAAGATCGCGAAGCTCATCCCGTTCGAGATCGGCATCACCCTCGACAAGGCGCTCGCCGAGGACGAGGAGCTGCGCAGGACGTACGAGACCGACGAGGAGGTCCGGGGGCTCATCGACCTCGCGAAGAAGCTCGAGGGCCTGGCCCGCAACGTGGGCACGCACGCCGGCGGCGTGGTGATCGCGCCCGAGCCGCTGGTCGAGTTCATGCCGCTGTTCGCGGAAGAATCCGGCGGCGCCCTCACGCAGCTCGACAAGGACGACGTCGAGGCGATGGGCCTCGTCAAGTTCGATTTCCTGGGGCTCAAGACGCTCACGATCATCGACAAGGCCGTCGCCACCGTGAACGCGGGCGACGGCCCGCGCATCGACATCGACGCGATCCCGCTCGACGACCCGAAGACCTACGAGCTGCTGAAGAGCTGCCGGACCACGGCCGTGTTCCAGCTCGAGTCGCGCGGCATGCGCGACCTCCTGAAGCGCCTGCAGCCCGACCGCTTCGAGGACGTCGTGGCCATCCTCGCGCTCTTCCGGCCCGGGCCGCTGCAGTCGGGCATGGTGGAGGAGTTCATCAACCGCAAGCACGGCCGCCAGGCCGGGTCCATCGACTACCTGCATCCGACGCTCGAGGGCACGCTCAAGCCGACCTACGGCGTGATCCTGTACCAGGAGCAGGTCATGCAGATCGCGCAGGTGCTCGCGGGCTACACGCTGGGCGGCGCCGACCTGCTGCGGCGCGCCATGGGCAAGAAGAAGCCGGAGGAGATGGCGAAGCAGCGCGCGGTGTTCCTCGAGGGCGCCACGCAGCGCGGCGTGGACGCCGGCACCGCCTCGCACATCTTCGACCTCATGGAGAAGTTCGCGGGCTACGGCTTCAACAAGTCGCACTCGGTGGCGTACGCGCTCATCGCCTACCAGACGGCCTGGCTCAAGGCCCACTACCCCGAGGCGTTCATGGCCGCCGTGATGACGGCGGACATGGACAACACCGACAAGCTCGTGGTGCTCAAGGACGACTGCAAGGAGCTCGGCATCGCGCTCGAGCCGCCGAACGTGAACACCTCGGCGTTCGAGTTCACGGCCGCGGGGCCGAAGCGGATCAGCTACGGGCTCGGCGCCATCAAGGGCGTGGGGCAGAGCGCCGTGGAGGCGATCATCGCCGAGCGCGAGGCACGGGGCCCGTACCGCAGCCTGCTCGACCTCTGCAAGCGCGTGGATCACCAGAAGATCAACCGCCGGGTGCTCGAGGCGCTCGCGCGCGCGGGCGCGCTCGACGGGCTCGGCATGAACCGGGCGACGCTGCTCGCGGCGATCCCGGACGCGCTCGCGCTCGCGGAGCGCGCGGCGCAAGCGCGCGCCGTCGGGCAGGCGGGGCTCTTCGGCGGCGACGACGACGCCGACGACGGGCTCGAGCTCGTGGTCACGCCGCTGCGCGAGTGGACCAAGCGGGAGAAGCTCGAGGCCGAGCGCGAGAGCTTGGGGCTCTATCTCACGGGCCATCCGTTCGACGAGTTCGCGGGCCACTGCCGCGCGTTCACCCACGGCCCGATCGCGAACGTCCTCGGGCCGCCGCCGGCGGAAGGCGCGTTCTACGCGGCGCGCAGGGACGTCGTTCTCGCGGGCGTGGTCATGGACATCCGCCGGCGGGGCAGCCGGCTCTCCGTGCTGCTCGACGACAACACCGAGCGCGTGGAGGTCACGCTGTTCGACGACGTGTACGCGCAGTGCAAGCATTTGCTCACCAAGCACGCCGTGCTCGTCGTCGACGGGCAGCTGCGCTACGACGAGTTCCTGTCCGCCTGGCGCCTCATGGCCCGCAGGGTGCGCACGGTGGATCAGGCCATCGAGGAGCATGCGAGCCGCATCAAGATCTACTGGAGCGCGGAGGATCTCGGCACGGAGTTCGTGCCGCTCCTGAAGCAGACGCTGCAGCCGTTCCGCAACGGGAAGTGTCTCGTCTCCGTCCACTACCGGAACCGGCTCGCCGAGGCGTCGCTCACGCTCGGCGCCTCGTGGGCGGTGCGGCCCACGCGCGAGCTCCGCGACCGGCTCACGCGGCTCCTCGGCGAGGAGCGCTTCTCCATCCACTACCCGAAGCACTTCGTGTGATGCAGGTCGCGTAACGAGGCGAAACGCGCCGCGTTTCGCGAGCCCGCTACTTGTCAGCTTCGAGACGTAAAGGTTAAGGTGCCGGGCGTCACCGGCACCGGGCACATATGGATTTGAAATTCCTCGATTTCGAGCAGCCGATCGCAGAGCTCGAGGCAAGAATCGACGCGCTGAAGTTCGTGGGCGACGATTCGGAGCTCAACATCAGCGAAGAAATCGAGCGGCTGAAGAAGAAGAGCGAGACGCTCACCCGGAGCATCTTCTCGAATCTCACCGCGTGGCAGATCGCGCAGCTCGCGCGTCACCCACAGCGGCCGTACACGCTCGATTACGTCCAGCGCTGCTTCACGGATTTCCAGGAGCTGCACGGCGACCGCATGTACGCCGACGACCACTCCCTGGTGGGAGGGCTCGCGCGGCTGTCGGGCCGGCCCGTGGTGCTCATCGGCCACCAGAAGGGCCGCGACGCGAAGGAGCGCGTGTACCGCAACTTCGGCATGGCCAGGCCCGAGGGCTACCGCAAGGCGCTGCGCCTCATGCGCCTCGCCGAGAAGTTCGAGCTGCCGCTCATCACGCTCATCGACACGGCCGGGGCGTATCCGGGCGTGGGCGCCGAGGAGCGCGGCCAGAGCGAGGCGATCGCACGGAACCTCTTCGTCATGTCGCAGCTGCGCACGCGCATCGTGAGCGTGGTGATCGGAGAAGGCGGCTCGGGCGGCGCGCTCGCCATCGGCGTGGCGGACCGCGTGCTGATGCTGCAGTACGCGATCTACTCGGTGATCTCGCCGGAAGGGTGCGCCAGCATCCTGTGGAAGAGCGCGGACAAGGCGGAAACCGCGGCGGAGACGATGGGGATCACCGCCGAGCGGCTGCAGAAGCTCGGCCTCGTGGACGAGGTCGTGCCCGAGCCGCTCGGCGGCGCGCACCGCGACCCGACCGCCATGGCCGAGACGGTGAAGAACGCGCTGCTGGCCGCGCTCTCGGACCTCGAAGCCATGTCGCTCGACGACCTGGTGGCCCAGCGCCGCCGCCGCCTCGCGAGCTACGGCGTCTACAAGGAAGGCTAGCCGCAACTCGTCAGCCGCGACGCCCCAGGCTCGCCAGGTGGGAGCGGCTTTCCAGCCGCGATCTTCCCACGCCGCCCGCACTCGCGACGACGCGTCGGACCGCGATCTTCACGTCGCTCGACGCCGCGAGCACGTTACGCGGCGTGGATCGCATGTGCCCCTTCCAGCACGCTCGCGCACAGGACGTGCGCGCGCGAGGCTACAGGGAAGTATTCACGCCGGTGCTGGAAGGGGCACATGCGAGCCGCGCCGCCTGCGGTAACGCAAGAATCGCGGCT
>DATCLY010000087.1:0-4867 GCA_036563665.1 Gammaproteobacteria bacterium | reverse complement strand
GCCGCCGATCGAGCTCAACCCAGAGTAGTCAAAATGGCGTCGGCGGCTGCACGCCAGTCGCCGACCGGTGTCGGCCACCGGCGCAGCGCGCGCACGACGAGGTTGATCGACGTTCGGGATCGTCGGGGAACCACGGCGTGTGGCCGAGGGCACGATTGCGTCTGGCCACTCATTGCGTGACGAAAGCTGAAGCCTTTGCCGTCTGCGGCGTCTGCCTCACGCGGCGCGCTTCACGATCCCCGAAGCCATGTTCGGGCTCTGCGGATTCACGTCAACCGAACGGTCGCGGGGGTTCACGACGAGGTCCATGTCCTCGAGCGGAATGGCGCCGAGCAGCACCTCGTCGCCGAGCACGAGCGCGCCGGTGAAACAAGTGCGGTTCTTGAACCGCAGCATCACCGGGCCGACGTACGGATACGTCGCCCGAGAGCCGTCCGCGAGCTTCACCTCGCGCTGCTCGAGCACGTCGAGCTCGAGCTGCAGGCGCACGTGCTCCGCGATGCAGAGGAACACCGAGCCGGTGTCGGCAAGCGCGTCCACCTCGATCGGTGCGAGCGCCGGCATCCGCGGGTTGCTGAGCTCGAGCTTGGCGGTCACGAGGCCCATCTTACCAGCGTGCGCCGTCGGGGCGTGCCTGCCGCGCTCCGTTATCCCGGGGATCGATAAGCTGCAGGGCGTATCGGCAGCTCAGTCCTGCGGCGTTCAGTCGCCGACCGGCGTCGGCCACCAGCGCCGCACGATCACGACGACGGCAACCGCCACGAGCCCCGCGACGATCCAGTGCTCGTGGCGATGCAGGTCGTCGATCAGCGTGGCCGCGATGCGGCTCGCCCCGAAGCCGAGCGACGCCACCGTGCACGCCCAGAGCGCGGCGGACGCGATGTCGAGCGCGAGGTAGCGCCGCGGCGACATCCCGCTCATGCCGATCGTGAACGGCAGCGCGATCCGCAGTCCCCAGAGAAATCGCATCGCGAGCACGGTGATCGCGCCGTGCCGCTCGACGAGCCGCGTGGCGCGGGCGAGGTGCGCGTGCCAGCGCCGCGGGCGCGCGAGCATGCGCTCGCCCTGCCAGCGGCCGAGGCGGTAATAGAGCTGATCGCTCGCGAGCGCCGCGGCGAAGGCCGCGGCGATCACCCACTCGAGCCGCAGATAGTGGCGATGGGCGCCGTAGCCGCCCAGCATGACCATGCTCTCGCCTTCGACGAACGTGCCCACGAACACGGCCGCGTAGCCGTAGTGCTGCAGGAGATCGGGGAGGTTCATCGCGAAAGCGCCCACTGCCCGCGCTACCCGCCCTGCGCCTCGAGCGCGCGGGCGCGGCGGGCGAGCTCGGGGTCCGCGGCGAACACGGAGGCCTCGAGCCTGTGCAGATAGTCGCCGGGGAACGTCCAGATCAGCGAGCCCTCGGCGCGTGCGAGACCGCGCTGCGCCGGCCCGAAGTCGTAACGCAACGTGGCGAGGAGGTCGCTGCTGACGAGCGGGCTGTCGCGGAAGTAGCCGTGGCCGTTGCCGATGTCGAAGCCTTCCACGCCCTCCACGTCGACGATGGCGAGGCGGTCCGTCTCGCGCAGGAACTGCGCCGCCGCGGGCGTCACGTCCAGCGGCTCGAGCTGCCCCACCCGGTCCGCGCCGAGCACGCGGCGCGCCATCCGCAGCGCCTTGTCCCCCGGCGACTCGTACACGGTCAAGCGCTGCGGCACGCGCAGCAGGCCGTCGTGCAGATAGTTGTTGAAGATGCCCCGATCGATGTCGCTCGCGACGAGCACCACGTTGCCGATCCGCAGGCTCCGGCGGATCTCCTCGGCGGAGCGCTCACGGTTCTTCAGCGCGAGCTCGTAGATCGTGGCCGCGACGAGGCGCGTGCCCGCGCTGTAGCCGACGATGTGGATGGCCTCCGCCTGGGTTTCGCTCCCCAGGTACTCCAGGAAGTCGCGCAGGTAAGGCGCGGAGTAGTGCGTGGACTCCGTGTCGCCGAAGTAGGCGAGGCGCCCGGTGTGCGCGGGCCAGGCGAACGGGATGAACACGCCCTCGTAGCCGAGGAAGTGCCAGAGCTCCGCCGCCACGAGCAGCGGATTCTCGAAGTTCACGCGATAGCCGTGCACGTAGATGAAGATGTCCTTGTCGCGGCTGCGCGCGAGGCGATCGTCGATTACGCCCGTGAACCGCTCGCGCGGCTCGGGATCGTTCGGCGCATCGCCCGAGAGCATCGGCCACACCGAGCGATCGAGCACGCCGAATTCCTGCACCTCGGCCACTCGCAGCGGATACCGGTCGGAGTTGCTCTTGAGGATGGACATGCGGCGCGCCTCGTCCCAGGTGATGTCGCTGCGGCCGAGCGCGATGCGCGCAACCCCCAAGCGCAAGTCGGACGCGCGGGCCGATGCGTAGAAGCGCTGCTCGCCTTCGGGCGCCGCGGGTGCGCGCAAAGAGACGTACGGGATGCGCGGGTCCGCGCCCGCCTCGACCAGCGACGGATCGCTGAACGGCGTGAGGTCGCAGGCCTCGAGGAACGCCGGCGGCGCCATGAGGCGAATCTCGTAGGAGCGGCTCTTGGAACGCGGCTTGAGCGCGCTCGCTGCGGCGCCCGCGATGGCGAACGAGCGTTGCGCGAGCGCGAGCGGCAGGGACTTCCATCGAGCAAGGTCGTGCATGAGCCCTCCCGACGGCCGCTCCCCAGTTGACGGCAACGGCGCGCCGCCGTCCATGCGACCTTGGTCCGAGCCCCTGCGGGACGCGGGGGCCGGCCTGCCGAGAGCGCGCCGGTGTTGCCCCTTTGGCCAATGGCCGGCGGCGGGCCGGCCGGCCGAGAATGCGCTTCGGTGACCCGCGGCGCCCGCCGCGCCGCGCGCCCGGTGACACGCCGGCTGAGCAGGGAGGCTTCGTGCGCAATCGAGCGCTGCAGACGGCGACGATCCTCATGGCGGCGCTCGTCGCGTTCGCCGCCCGCGGGCAGCACGCGCACGAGGGCCACGGCGCGCACGCGCCCCACGCGGGCGGGGACTCGCCCGGCTTCTACCTGCCCGAGCCGCTGCCGCTCGAGCCCTTCACGCTCGTGGATCACGACTCGCAGCCGTTCACGCGCGACCGCCTCGAAGGCCGCTGGACGCTGCTCGTGTTCGGGTACACGCACTGCCCCGACGTCTGCCCCGTGACGCTCGCCCAGGTGCGCGACACGCGGGCGCTGCTCGAGCAGGAGGCGCCCGCGCTCGACGTCGCCGCCGTGTTCGTGTCGATCGACCCGGAGCGCGACACGCCGGAGCGAGTGGCCGACTACGTCGCGGCGTTCGACGAGGACCTCGTCGGCGTGACCGGCACGGCCGAGGCGATCGCCGCCTTCGCCGGCCAGCTCCGGGTGAAGTACGCGCCCACCGAGCGCTCGGCGGGCGGCTACCTCGTGGACCACTCGTCGGCCGTGGCGCTGCTCACGCCGCGGGCCGAGATCGCCGCCCTGTTCAGCGTGCCGCTGCGTCCCGAGCGGCTCGCGGCGGATCTGCGCGCGATCGCGGCGCCCGCGGACGGCGGGGACGAACGGGCGCCCGCGAGGGAGCTCACCGGCGGAGGGAACTGACCATGGCGAAACCACGCAACCCACGCATCCTGCACCACGGCGCTTGGACGGCCGGCGCGATCTGCGCCTTCGGCGCCTGCAACAGCGCCGACGCGCAGCCCGAGACCTTCTCCAATCCGCCGGAGCTCGCGAGCGCCGACGGCGAGCTGCGCACCACGTTCGTGGTAGGCGAGGCGCTGGTGCAGGTGGCGGACAAGACCGTGAACACGCTGGTGTACGACGGCGAGTTCATGCCGCCGCTGCTCCGCGTTCGGCCGGGCGACACGATCTATCTCGATCTCATCAACGAGACGGCCGAGCCCACCAACGAGCACTATCACGGCATGAACGTGTCGCCGCGCGTGAACGCGGACGCGACCGTCTCCGACAACGTGCTGATCAGCATCGAGCCAGGCACGCAGGCGAGCTACCGCATCCACATCCCGGAGACCCACAACCCGGGCCTCTACTGGTATCACGCCCACCTGCACGGCCTCGCCGAGCATCAGGTGATGGGCGGGCTCTCGGGCGGGCTGATCGTGGACGGCGTGCTCGACCCGTTCCCGGAGCTGCAGGGCATTCGCGAGCGCGTGTTCCTGCTCAAGGACATCCAGATCACGCCGGACGGCACGTTGCCGGACGACATCGACCCGAGCGCCGACACCAACCGCACGGTGAACGGCCTCACGCAGCCGAGCATCGAGCTCGAGGCCGGGGAGGTGCAGTTCTGGCGGTTCGCGAACATCGGCGCGAACATGTACTACCGCATCGTGCTCGACGCGCACCTCTTCCAGGAGCTCGCGCGCGACGGCAATCGCCACACGCGGCTCGTGGAGATGGGCGAGATCCTGCTGCCGCCGGGCGCGCGCTCCGAGGTGCTGGTGGTCGGCACGGACATGGGCGAGTTCTCGCTCCGCACGCTCGCGTTCGACACGGGGCCCGAGGGCGACAGCTACGGCGAGGACGTGCTCGCCACGGTGTTCACGCAGGACGCCGTCGAGACTCCCGGGCCGCCGCTGCCGCCGCCCGAGGCGTTCCCGCCGGTGGAGGACCTGCGCACGCTGCCCGTGGCGCAGCAGCGCACGATCACGTTCCTGGACGGCCCCGACCCCATCTTCTACATCGACTCCGGCGCGGGCCCGCTGCAATACGACGCGAACCGCGTGGATGCGACGATCGAGGCGGGCACGGTCGAGGAGTGGACCATCCTCAACGCCTCCGGCGAGCTGCACGCCTTCCACATCCATCAGACCGACTTCCAGGTCACCGAGATCAACGGCGTGCCGCAGGAGTTCGTCGGCCACCAGGACAGCGTGAACG
>DATCLY010000086.1:0-22111 GCA_036563665.1 Gammaproteobacteria bacterium | reverse complement strand
GTCTTCAGCCTGCAGCGCAAACCTCCCGAAGGGATCATTGAGCCTGACGGCGTCCAACTCCCTCTTCGCAAGCTCGAAATTGCCGAGCGTCAGCGCCAGCTCCGCCAAGCTGAGGTGATGGGCCGGTTCCGACGGGTTTTCCTCGACTGCGGCAATGGCGAGCCCGACAGCCTCTTGAATATCCCCGGAGACGGCATAGTGATAGGCACTCAACAGAGAGAACAGCGTAGAGCGGATGCGGGTGTCTGCCGTCGGATTGCTCAGCGTCGCTTCGAATAGCTTCACGACGCTGTCACGGGGCAAGACTACGGGGCCCGTTCTCATCCAGTCGAGCAAGTAACGGAATGGTGTGACTATGGGGAATCTGAGCGGGACGCTCGATAGGCGTTGCCCCAGTTGATCGAGCGCGTGCTCGTCGACGGGGCGACCAGTACTGGCGTTGAGCAGTATCAGGCCGAACAGGCCGTCGACGGAATTCCTGTCCAAGGATGTGGCACGCTCGAAGTACCCTTTGATCTCGTCATACAGTTGGTCTGCCGCCGCTGTAGTCGCAAGGGCCACGCCAGCCTCGAAGTTGGACCGCGCCGAGAGCGGATGATACCGGACGTGCGCCATTCTGAGGGTATTGATGTCGGCCCAATCGTGCGCGCGGCCATACGTGATGCTGGATACGGCGAGAATAAAGGCACCCGGTACGGCGATCCGCGCAGCTCGGGGGAGCAGATGCATGGCCCGGACGAGCGCATACACGCTCGTCAGGAGGGGGCCGAAGATGGGCAGGTAGTTGCGATGCTCGAAAACGAGCTCCAGGGCGATGACGGACGACTCGAGGACGTGCCCCGCCAGGTACCAAAATACGCCGAAAGCGAAGAGAGGCGCTTCTTTCCGGTAGCGTACCGCTGCTATCACCACGGCAGCGATGCCGACGATGGCAAGCCACGTCGTGCCGGGCTCAAGCAAGCTTCTGGAGATTTGGACATCGTCGTGGAACAGACCGAAGTCGCTCGGCTTGGGTAGGATCGCCCAGCGCAGGTAGAGCCAGAGGACCCGAGCCTCGGTCATCAGGCGCTCGGACGGCGTGAATGCACGGCCGTGGTACTGATTCGCGAGCCAGTCGTCGTGCGTCAGGAGCAACGCGCCAGCCGCAACTGCAGCAAGGCCGATCGGGGCAAACACGAGTGCCTTGACTTTGACCCGGGTAGCCGCGCTGACGCCTGCGAAGCGAAACAACGTGACTTCGATCACTGCTACGAAGAGCGGGAGCAGTGCTCCATTTTCTTTCGTGAACGTGGCTAGTGCGCCGAAGACGGCGAGGCCAAAAAGGATCAACGGGAAACCCGCTTCTCCGCGGGCGAGCTTCATGCGGCCACGGATGTAGCAGATCAGGCCGAGAATGACGAACGTCGTGGACAAGCTCGCCATCCGTTGCACGACATAAAGCACGCTGGTGACGTTCAACGGGTGCACGAGCCAGATTGCCGCGACCAGAAGGGCGATTCGGGGGCGATCGGAATCGCTGATCGGCGCAGATCGCAGCGTGGCGAAGGCCTGGAGCAGGAGCGTCGTCAGCCAGAACAGAGCAATACCATTCAGCAGGTGAATCGCCAGGTTCGTGACCTTGAAATAGAAGGGGTCGAGCCCCGTCGTGTAATAGTTGAGCCAGAAGCTCAACATGCTCACCGGACGCCTCAACATCCCGGAGTCGGCGGAGAACGCCGCCTGACGCAGTCCGGCGATGGAAAGCGTGTCTACTTGTAGACGGCCGTTCTGAGTGATGTTGGGCAGGTCATCGAATATGAAGTCGCCATGGAGGCCGGGATAGTAGACGGCCACGCAGAACGCGAGCCCGAGCAGCAACGCACACGCCAATCGCAGCCGTGGAGCGAGCACTATCATGAGTGTGCGTAACGTCTACTAGAAATGGAGACGGGGGCGTAGCCCAAGAGTTACGCCCCCGTCCGTTCTCTAGGAGAGCCGGCTTAGTTGCGGCAGTTGGCCGGCAGGTACTTGGTCTGAATCGTACCCGTGCAGTCCCAGTTGACGGTGCCGTTCGTGTTGCCGGTGCCCGTCAGGGTGATCTGATTACCAGTCACGCCAGCGCCAAGGTTGCGCGTGTTGATCGTGATAATCCCGACATAGCTACCGTTGTTCTGATAGCTCACGGAGGCAATGTACTGGGACGTCGTCTGCCCGTTGATCCCGGCCGTTCCAAGGCCGGTCGGCATCGCACCAACCGACTGGAAGTACTCGGCCACCGACACCTTCGCCGCATCCGCGAACGTCATCGGCTCCGAGACCTTCGCCCGAATCGTGTAGTCCTGGTACGCCGGGATCGCGATCGCGGCGAGAATGCCAATGATGGCCACCACGATCATCAACTCGATGAGCGTGAAGCCCTGTTGCACCTTCTTCATATAAGCTCCTCTAAGCGGTTTCGATGTGACGCATTTGAAGCACGCGTCTGCCTGGGGGACTGCAAACGCTGTGCCACGAGTTTGGCACTATGTAAGAAACGGCACGACGACGCGGTTCACACTGGGCCCACCCTGGGGGAAAGCCGGCCCGTGCAACATATTCACCGAGGGGACGGTCCCGGCCCAGGCCCATATGCGTCACAAAGTGACCATTTTTGTCACGTCCGCGTCGGCGCGCGGCGACACCCGCGTCCCCCCGCGTCACTCGATCCCGAGCTTCTTGATCCGATAGCGCAGCGCCCGGAAGCTGATCCCCAGCACCTTCGCCGCCGCCGTCTTGTTGTACCGCGTCTGCTCCAGCGCCTTGATGATGGCGTCGCGCTCGATCTCCTCGAGCTGGGTGCCGAGCGGCGCATCGCCGCCCACGGCCACCGCAACGGCGGTCCCGGCCGCGGCGCCTTCGGCGGCCGCGGGCTCCGGCCGCAGCTGCAGGTCGTCCACGTCGATCTCGTCCCCGGAGCAGAGCGTCAGCGCCCGCTCCAGAATGTTCTCGAGCTCCCGCACGTTGCCCGGGAAGCGGTAGGCGAGCAGCGCCTCCTGCGCCCGCTTGGTCAGGCGCGGCACGGGCACGTCCTGCTCCTGCGCCAGGCGCTCGAGCGTGTGGTGCGCGAGCAGCAGCACGTCCTCGCCGCGCTCGCGCAGCGGCGGCACGCGCAGCTCGATCACGTTGATCCGATAGAACAGGTCCTCGCGGAACTTGCCCTTCTCCACCTCCTCGCTCAGGTCCCGGTGGGTGGCGCTCAGGATGCGCACGTCCACGGGCACCTCGTGGGCCTGTCCCACGGGGCGAATCGTCTTCTCCTGGATCACGCGCAGCAGCTTCACCTGCATGTGCAGCGGCAGGTCGGCCACCTCGTCCAGGAACAGCGTGCCGCCCTCCGCGGTCTGCACGAGGCCAATCTTGTCGCTCACCGCCCCGGTGAAGCTGCCCTTCTTGTGGCCGAAGAACTCGCTCTCCATGAGCTCGGTGGGGATGGCGCCGCAGTTGATCGGCACGAACGGGCCGTCGCGCCGGGGCCCGGCCTCGTGGATCATCCGGGCCACGAGCTCCTTGCCGGTGCCGGATTCGCCGCAGATGTGCACCGGCGCCTGGCTGCGCGCCACCTTGGCGATCATGCTCCGCACGCGCTCGATGGCCGGGGACGTGCCGATCAGCCCCTCGGCGGCCACGCTGCGGGGCGGCGCGATGCGCCGGAGCTTTAGCGCCGCCGTCACCAGCTTGCGCAGGTCGTTCAGGTCGAGCGGCTTCGAGACGAAGTCGAACGCGCCCGCCTTGAGGGCGCGCACCGCGGTCTCCACGCTGCCGTGTGCGGTGATCACCGCCACCGGCGTGCCGGGCGCCTCGCGCTGGATCCACTCGACCAGCTCCAGGCCGTCCCCGTCCGGCAGCCGCATGTCGGTCAGGCACAGATCGAAGCCGCCCTCCTCCAGCATGCGCTTCGCCGTGGTGATGTCGGCGCAGGAGCGCGCGGCCACGTCCATGCGCTCCAGCGTGATCGAGAGCAGCTCGCAGATGTCGGGTTCGTCGTCGACGACGAGCGCGGTCGGTCTCATTGCGGTTCTTCGCTCGCTAGCCAGCGGTCGGGGTCGGCAAAGATCACCCGGAAGGCGCTGCCGCCCCCCGGGCGCGGACGATAGCGCAAAGTGGCGCCGTTGCGCTCGCACAGCTCCTTCGAAATATAGAGGCCGAGGCCGGTGCCGCCCGGCTGCCCGGTGAAAAACGGCTCGAAGACCTGCTCCGCCAGCTCCGGAGGGATGCCGGGGCCGCGGTCCGCCACCTCCAGGTAGGGGCGGTTCGAGGTCTCGAGCACGCCGCAGGAGAGCTCCACCGAGATGGCCCCGGCCGCCGCGCTCGCGTACTTCACGGCGTTGTCGCACAGGTTCCACACGACCTGGTGCAGGTGGGTGGGGTCCATCGGCGCCTCGATCGTCCGGTCGGGCGCGGACACGGTCACGGCGCCTTCATAGAGATCGAGCGTCTGCGTGTACTCCCTGGCGAACGCGTCCAGCCAGTCGGCGAGGTTGAGGCGCTGGCGGCGCGTCTTGCCGCGGCGCGAGAGCGTGAGCACGCTCTCGACGATCTGGCTCACGCGCTGCGCGTTCACGCGGATGATGTCGGTGAGCCGCAAGTCCTCGGGCGACAGCGTCGTCGATTCCGCGAGCAGCTGTCCGGCATGGCTCATCGCGCCGATGGGGTTGCGGATCTCGTGTGCGATGCTCGCGCTCAGGCGGCCCAGCGCCGCGAGCTTCACCTGCTGCACGCGCTCCTCGATGAGCGACGTGTCCTCGAGAAAGATCAGCACGCCGCCCTCGCGGTCCGCGCCGAGCGGCGCGAAGTGCGGCTGGATCGTGGTCGCGCCGTCGCGGGCGGCGAAAGCGCTCGTCCACCGGTCGAAGGAGGCGTCCGCGCGCCAGGCGCGCAGGCGCTCGGCCAAGGCTTCCGAGATCGTGGCGAGCTCGCGGCCGGTCACGTCCGTGCTCGCCCCGAGGTGCTGGCAGGCGGAAGCGTTGATCAGGCGCACGCGGTCCTCGCCGTCCACCACCACGATGCTCTCGCGCAGATGCTGGATGATGTACTCGTTGAGCTCGACGAGGTTCCGCAGGTCCACGCCGCGCTGCTCGGCCAGCAGCTCCGTGGCCACGATCCGCTTGCGCAAGAGCTGCACCACGCCCGTGATCACGAAGATTACGGCGCCGAGCACGCCCGCCGGCACGAACTCCTGCACGGTGGTGAGGCCCTGGAGCTCGGCGAAGAGCTGCTCCGCGAGCAGCGTGAGCGCGGCCACGGCGGCGAGCAGGAACGCTTCCCGTCCCTCCACCAGCAGCGCCAGCGCACCCACCGTCACCACCAGCAGGCCCGCGAGCCCGCTGTCCACGCCGCCGCTCGCGTGCGTGAGCACCGTGAGGCTCGCGAGGTCCGCGGCGAACTGGAAGTACGTCTGGAAGCGGATGCCCGGCGAGCGGGTGTGCAGCAGCACGAGGGAGATCACGCCGAAGGCGAGCAGGCCCACCAGCGCGCGCCACGCGAGCGCCGGATCGGCGCCGCCGACGATCCGCGGGTCCGTGGCGAAGGAGTAGACGCCGAACAGCACCAGGCTCAGGGCGAGCCGGAACAGGTTCAGCAGGATCAGCACCCGCCACGCGAAGTCGTCCGCCGCAGCGTGCGAGGCGTCCTGCCGGGCGGGCGCGGCGCGTTCGGCGAGGGTGTCGGCGGCGGCCATGCGGCGGCGATTCTAGCCCATTGCGCGCGGCGGATTGGTGATCGGCGTCGCTCGGCGCAGCCCGCGCCGCGGCGGGCCGCGCCTTTACCTCGCTTCGCGCTTTCATGGAGAATACGGCACCCCCGCGTCCCTTACGGCCAAGCAATCCGCGATGAATCTTCACGAATATCAATCGAAAGCGCTGTTCGCCGAGTACGGCATCCCCATCCCGCAAGGCCGCGTGGCGGCTACCGAGCAGGAGGCCGAGGAGGCCGCGAAGGCGCTCGGGGGGTCGCTCTGGGTGGTGAAGGCGCAGGTGCACGCCGGCGGCCGCGGCAAGGCCGGCGGCGTGAAGCTCGCCCGCTCGCTCGAGGAGGTGCGCCAGCACGCGAGGGCCATGCTCGGCAAGCGCCTCGTCACGCACCAGAGCGGGCCGGAGGGTCTGCCGGTCGACCGCGTCTACGTCGAGTCCGGCTCGAACATCGCCCGCGAGCTCTACCTGAGCCTGCTCGTGGACCGGAGCGCCGAGCGGATCGCCGTCATGGCCTCCGCCGCGGGCGGCATGGACATCGAGGAGGTGGCCGCCAAGACGCCCGAGAAGATCCTCACGCTCAAGCTCCATCCCGCGAGCAGCCTCGAGGACTATCAGGCCCGCAAGCTCGGCTTCGGCCTGGGGCTCGACGCCGAGCAGCAGAAGCAGTTCCGCGACATCCTGCGCAAGCTCGTGAAGCTCTTCCGCGAGTGCGACGCGAGCCTCGTGGAGATCAACCCGCTCATCGTCACCGCCGAGGGCCGCGTGGTGGCGCTCGACGCGAAGATCAACGTGGAGGACAACGCGCTGTACCGGCAGCCGAAGCTCGCCGCGATGCGCGACCCGAACCAGGAGGACGAGAAGGAGCGGCGCGCCCGCGAGCACGACCTCAACTACGTCTCGCTCGACGGCAACATCGCCTGCATGGTGAACGGCGCCGGCCTCGCGATGGCCACGATGGACCTCATCAAGCTGCACGGCGGCGAGCCCGCGAACTTCCTCGACGTGGGCGGCGGCGCCACGAAGGAGCGCGTGGAGGAGGCGTTCAAGATCATTCTCAGCAACCCCAAGGTGAAGGCGATTCTCGTGAACATCTTCGGCGGCATCGTCCGCTGCGACCTCATCGCCGAGGGCGTCATCGCGGCCGTGAAGGAGGTAGGGGTGAAGGTGCCCGTCGTGGTGCGCCTCGAAGGCACGAACGTGGAGCGGGGGCGGGAGCTCCTCGCGGGCAGCGGGCTCGCCATCACGCCCGCCGCCGGATTGACGGACGCGGCGTCGAAGGTCGTCGCGCTCGCGGGAGGTGCGCGATGAGCATCCTGGTCGACGCCAACACGAAGGTCATCTGCCAGGGGCTCACCGGCAAGCAGGGCACGTTCCACACCCAGCAGTGCCTCGACTACGGCACGAAGGTGGTCGCGGGCGTAACGCCGGGCCGTGGCGGCACCGAGCACCTCGGGCTGCCGGTGTTCGACACCGTGGCCGAGGCCAAGGCCGCCACGGGCGCCACCGTGAGCATGATCTACGTGCCGGCGCCGTTCGCCGCGGACGCCATCCTCGAGGCGGCGGACGCCGGCATCGAGCTCGTGGTCTGCATCACCGAGGGCATCCCGGTCCTCGACATGGTGCGCACGAAGGCGCTGCTCAAGGACTACAACTGCCGCCTGATCGGCCCGAACTGCCCCGGCATCATCACGCCGGGCGGCGCGAAGATCGGCATCATGCCCGGCCAGATCCACACGCCTGGCTCCATCGGCATCGTGTCGCGGTCGGGCACGCTCACGTACGAGGCCGTGCACCAGACCACGCAGTGCGGGCTCGGCCAGAGCACCTGCGTCGGCATCGGCGGCGATCCCGTGCGCGGCATGAACTTCATCGACTGCCTCGAGCTCTTCGAGAAGGACCCCGATACCCGCGGCATCATCATGGTGGGCGAGATCGGCGGCTCCGACGAGGAGGCGGCCGCGGAGTACATCGCGGCGCACGTCACGAAGCCCGTGGTGGCCTACATCGCCGGCGTCACCGCGCCGCCCGGCAAGCGCATGGGGCATGCGGGCGCCATCATCTCCGGCGGCAAAGGCACGGCGGCGGAGAAGTACAAGGCGCTCGAGCGCGCGGGCGTCGCCACGGTGCGCTCGCTGGCGGACCTGGGCGCCACGATGGCCAAGGCGCTCGAGTGAAGGTTGCGCTCGCCCAGCTGAACACCCGCGTCGGCGCGGTCGACGCCAACACCGACAAAGTGCTGCAGGCGGCCGCCCGGGCCCGCGACGAGCTCGGGTGCGACCTCGTGCTGTTCCCGGAGCTCGCGCTGTCGGGCTATCCGCCGGAAGATCTGCTGTTCCATCGCGGCTTGCGCACGCGCGTGGAGGCGGCGTTCGCCCGGGTGCTGAACGGCGTCTCCGGCATCGCGGTGTATCTCGGTTACCCCGAGTACGACGGCGACATCATCTACAACAGCGCCGCTTTCATGCACGACGGCCGCGTGCTCGCCAACCACCGCAAGTGCCAGCTCCCGAATTACGCGGTCTTCGACGAGAAGCGCTACTTCCGCCCCGGCGACGGCCCCACCGTCGTCGAGTTCAAGGGGCACAAGCTCGGGCTCGTGATCTGCGAGGACGCCTGGGAGCCCGAGCCCTGCCGCTCCACGGCGGCCGCAGGCGCCGAGGTCATCCTCGTGGTCAACGGCTCGCCGTTCCACGTGCACCAGCAGCGGGTGCGCGAGCAGGTGCTGCTCGCGCGCGTGCGCGATACCGGCGTGCCGATGCTGTACCTCAACATGGTGGGCGGCCAGGACGAGCTCGTGTTCGACGGCGACTCGCTCGCGATCGACGCCGCGGGCAAGGTGGTGTTCCGGGCGCCGCAGTTCGAGGAAGGCCTCTACGTCGTGGAGCTCGCGGCGCGCCACGGCCGGCTCGAGCCCGTGCCTGGCCCGGTTGCAGAGCCGTTGTCGGTGGAAGAGCGCGTGTACCGCGCGCTCGTGCTCGGCACGCACGACTACGTCGAGAAGAACGGCTTCCCCGGCGTGGTGCTCGGGCTCTCGGGCGGCGTCGACTCGGCGCTCACGCTCGCGATCGCCGTGGACGCGCTCGGCGCCGATCGCGCGCACGCGGTCATGATGCCGTCGCGCTACACGTCCGCGATGAGCCGCGAGGACGCCGCCACGCAGGCGCGCACGCTCGGCGTGCGGCTCGACGAGCTCTCGATCGAGCCGGTGTTCGAGGCCGTGCTCGGCGTGCTCAAGGACGTGTTCGCGGGGCGGCCGGCGGACGCCACCGAGGAGAACATCCAGGCGCGCGCACGCGGCATCCTGCTGATGGCGATCTCCAACAAGCTCGGCGAGATGTTGCTCTCCACCGGCAACAAGAGCGAGATGGCCGTCGGCTACGCCACGCTCTACGGCGACATGGCGGGCGGCTTCGCGCCGCTCAAGGACTGCACCAAGACGCTGGTGTATCGCCTCGCGCGCTACCGCAATTCGCTCTCGCCCGTGATCCCGGAGCGCGTGCTCACGCGGCCGCCGAGCGCGGAGCTGCGGCACGGGCAGAAGGACACGGACTCGCTGCCGCCGTACGACGTGCTCGATCCGATCCTCGAGGCGTTCATCGAGAAGGACTACTCGGTGGATCAGATCGCGGAGCTCGGCTTCGACCGCGACACGGTGGTGCGCGTGCTGCAGATGGTGAAGCGCGCCGAGTACAAGCGCCGTCAGGCGCCGCCCGGCGTGCGCGTGAGCAGCCGCGCATTCGGCCGCGATTGGCGCTATCCCATCACGTCGGGCTACTGAGCGCCCAAGACCGCCGGGAAAGGCTAGTCGCCAGGTGAGAGGGGTTTCCCGCCGCGATCTTGGCGCTGCCGAACGAAGCGTCGCGGCTGGAAAGCCGCTCCCACAGCAGTGAACGAAGCTGGTGGGAGCGGCTTTCCAGCCGCGATCCTAACGGTCTTCCGCGGCGACCGCCGCCTCGGGGCCGAACGTGGCGGCGAGCACCCGGCCCGCGTCGGCCGCGAGGTCCTGCTTGCCGAGCGCCTGATACGCCGTGATCATGAGCCGCAGCGTCTCCTCGAGCTGCGGCGCGCCGGGGTAGTGCTCCAGCGCATACTTGGCGCGATTCACCGCGGCGACGTAGGCGCCGCGCTCGATGTAGTAGCGCGCCACGTGGTTCTCGTACGCCGCGAGGCGGTTGCGCAGGAACACCATGCGCTGCCGGGCGTCGGCCGCGTAGGGGCTGTTCGGGAACCGCTCGAGGAGCTCCTGGAACGCCGCGAACGAGAGCATCGTGTCCTTGGGCGGCCGGACCGTCAGGTCCACCTTGAAGAGCCGCTCGAGGATGTTGGGCGCCTGATCGAAGTAGACGCGGCCCTTCATGTAGAGGCAGTAGTCGACGCGCTCGTGCGTGGGGTTCTCGCGCTCGAACTCCTCGGCCGCGTCGACGGCCTCCTCGTACTGTTGGCTCTTGTAATATACGTAGATCAGATCGAGCTGCGCCTGGCGCGTCACGTTGCTGAAGGGGTAGCGCGCCTCGAGCTGGGTGAAATAGGCGATGGCGCCCGCGTAGTTCGAGGCCTGCATGGCCTCGTAGCCTCGCTCGTAGAGCGCCTCGGGACCCGCGTCCTGCACGACGGTATCCCGCCGGCCGCAGCCCGCGAGGACGGCCACCGCCAGCGCCGCTACGACCGCGATTTTGCTCGCTCGGAACACCTGTGACTCACCATTCCGCTGGTTTCCGGCGGCCGCTCTCCGCCGTACCGACTCGCGTTTCGACGCCGGAGTATAGCGGAAAGTTTCGGGCCGCCTCGGACGAGGGGCAATGGAGCGCATAACGCGGCGCGCCGTGGTTCCGGACGAGCTGGCCGGGGCGCGGCTCGACCAGGCCGCCGCGGCGCTGCTGCCGGAGTTCTCGCGCAGCCGGCTCAAGGGGTGGATCGACGACGGCCGGCTCACGCTGGACGGGCGCAGGGCCGAAGGCAAGGCGCGGCTCAAGGGCGGGGAGCAGATCGCGCTCGACGCCGAAGTGGAGCCCGCCGTGGAGGTGGCGCCAGAGCCGATCGCGCTGCGCGTGGTGCACCGCGACGACGCGCTCCTCGTCATCGACAAGCCGGCCGGGCTCGTCGTTCATCCGGGCGCCGGCAACCGCGCGGGCACGCTCCAGAACGCGCTGCTGCACCTCGAGCCCGCGCTCGCCGCGCTGCCGCGGGCGGGGCTCGTGCATCGCCTCGACAAGGACACGACGGGCCTGCTCGTGGTCGCCCGCACGCCGGAGAGCCAGAAGGCGCTCGTGGCGGCGCTCGAGCGGCGCGAGGTGCGCCGCCGCTACCGCGCGGTGTGCCAGGGCGTGCTGTCGGGGGGCGGCGTCGTGAACGCGCCCATCGGCCGCCACCGGCGCGACCGCACCAGGATGACCGTGAGCGAGCAGGGACGGCCGGCGCGCACACGCTATCGCGTGCTCGAGCGGTTCCGGGCGCACACCTACGTCGAAGTGGAGCTCGAGACGGGCCGCACGCACCAGATCCGCGTGCACATGGCGCACATCCGCGCGCCGCTCGTGGGCGATCCCGTATACGGCGGCCGCCCGCGCTTCCCGCCGCAGCCCACGCCCGCCCTGCGGCGTGTGCTCGAGACGTTCCCCCGCCAGGCGTTGCACGCGGCGCAGCTGGCATTGCAGCATCCGGTCACGGGCGAGGCACTCGCGTTCGAGAGCCCGCTGCCGCCCGATTTCGAGGAGCTGCTCGAGGTGCTGCGCGAGGATGCCGCCGAACGGCGCTGACACGGCCGCCCCGGCCGCGGGCTTCAGGCCCGGCTGGCCGGCGCCGCCGGGCGTCCGCGCGTGGGTCAGCGAGCGCGGCGGCGGTGTGAGCGTAGGGCGCTATGCGGGGCTCAACCTGGGCACGCACGTGGGCGACGACCCCGCCGCCGTCGCGGAGAACCGCCGCCGTCTCGCCGCCGCCGCGGGCTTGCCCGCCGAGCCCGTCTGGCTCGAGCAGGTGCACGGCCGGCGGGTCCTGGACCTCGATGCCGACGAGCGGGCGCCGGCGGACGGCGCCGTGACCGGCCGCCGCGGCGTGGTGTGCGCCGTGCTCACGGCGGACTGCCTCCCCGTGCTGCTCTGCGACCGCGCCGGACGGCGCGTGGGCGTGGCCCACGCCGGCTGGCGCGGGCTGCTCGCCGGCGTGCTGCCGGCCGCCGTGGACGCCATGGGCGTGCCGCCCGACGAGCTCCTGGCGTGGCTCGGGCCCGCCATCGGCCCGGACGCCTTCGAGGTGGGCGAGGAGGTGCGGGCGGCGTACGTGGCCCAGGATCCCGCGGCGGCGAGCTGTTTCGCCCCGAATGCGCGCGGCCGCTGGCAGGCCGACCTGTACGAGCTGGCGCGGCAAAGCCTCGCCGGCGCGGGGGTCACGGAGATCCACGGGGGCGGCTTCTGCACGTACACCGAGCGCGAGCGGTTCTTCTCGCACCGCCGTGAGGGCCCCACGGGGCGCTTCGCGACGCTGATCTGGCTCGAGCCCTGAAGAAGCGCGCCTCAAGAGACTCGCTCCCGCAAGGGCGAACGAAGCCTGTGGGAGCGCCTTTCCAGGCGCGATCTTCGCTCGGTGGGTAGCGGATCGCGGCTGGGAAGCCCCTCCCACCTGCCTATCGGGCGTTGCCCCGGTTGATATGCTGGCAGCCGGCCCCATTTCAGCGCACAGACCACGCTCGAGGGAAGCAAGCCCATGCGGATGGACAAGCTCACCAACCAGTTCCAGCTCGCGCTCCAGGACGCGCAGTCGCTCGCGGTCGGCCGCGACCATCAGTTCATCGAGCCGGTCCACCTCATGGCGGCGATGCTCGACCAGGAAGGTGGCTCGATCCGCGGCGTGCTCACCAAGGCAGGCGTGAACATCAACCAGCTGCGCTCGCAGCTCGGCCAGGCGCTCGACCGCCTGCCCACCGTTCGGGGCGCCCCGGGCGAGGTGCACATCTCGAACGAGCTCGCGAAGCTCCTGAACGTCACGGACAAGCTCGCGCAGGAGCGCGGCGACGCCTACATCGCGAGCGAGCTGTTCGTGCTCGCGGCGTTGCAGACGCCCGGCGAGCTCGCCCGCATCCTCGAGCGCGCCGGCGCCGTGAAGGGCGCCGTGGAGAAGGCCATCGACGACATCCGCGGCGGCGCCAAGGTGGACAGCCAGAGCGCGGAGGACACCCGCCAGGCCCTGGAGAAGTACACCATCGATCTCACGGCGCGCGCCGAGCAGGGCAAGCTCGACCCGGTCATCGGCCGCGACGACGAGATCCGCCGCACCATCCAGGTGCTGCAGCGGCGCACCAAGAACAACCCCGTGCTGATCGGCGAGCCCGGCGTCGGCAAGACAGCGATCGTCGAAGGTCTCGCGCAGCGCATCGTGAACGGCCAGGTGCCGGAAGGCCTGAAGAACAAGCGCGTGCTCGCGCTCGACATGGGCGCGCTCATCGCGGGCGCCAAGTTCCGCGGCGAGTTCGAGGAGCGCCTCAAGGCCGTGCTGAACGATCTCGCCAAGCAGGAAGGCCAGATCATCCTGTTCATCGACGAGCTGCACACGATGGTGGGCGCCGGCAAGGCGGAAGGCGCCATGGACGCGGGCAACATGCTGAAGCCCGCGCTCGCCCGCGGCGAGCTGCACTGCGTGGGCGCCACCACGCTCGACGAGTACCGCAAGTACGTCGAGAAGGACGCGGCGCTCGAGCGGCGCTTCCAGAAGGTGCTGATCGACGAGCCTACCGTCGAGGACGCGATCGCCATCCTGCGCGGCTTGAAGGAGCGCTACGAGCTGCACCACAAGGTGGAGATCACCGATCCCGCCATCGTCGCGGCGGCCACGCTCTCGCACCGCTACATCAGCGACCGGAAGCTGCCGGACAAGGCCATCGACCTCATCGACGAGGCGGCCTCGCGCATCCGCATGGAGATGGACAGCAAGCCCGAGGAGCTCGACCGCCTCGACCGGCGGCTCATCCAGCTCAAGATCGAGCGCGAGGCGCTCAAGAAGGAGACGGACGAGGCGTCGAAGAAGCGGCTCGCCGACCTCGAGGCGCAGATCCAGCGCGTCGAGAAGGAGTACTCCGAGCTCGAGGAGATCTGGAAGAGCGAGAAGGCCGCCGTGCAGGGCGAGGCGCACGTGAAGGAGGAGCTCGAGCGGGCGAAGCTCGAGCTCGAGCAGGCGCGCCGCGCGGCCGATCTCGGCCGCATGGCGGAGCTGCAGTACGGGCGCATCCCCGAGCTCGAGCGGCGGCTCGAGCAGGTGCTCAAGGGCGAGCGCGAGGGCTCCCACAGACTGCTGCGTAACAAGGTCACCGACGAGGAGGTGGCCGAGGTCGTGTCGAAGTGGACCGGCATCCCGGTCGCGAAGATGCTCGAGAGCGAGAAGGACAAGCTCTTGCGCATGGAGCAGTTCCTCGAGCAGCGCGTGGTCGGCCAGCGCGAGGCGCTCGAGGCCGTGGCAAACGCCATCCGCCGGGCGCGGGCGGGGCTCTCGGACCCGAACCGGCCCAACGGCTCGTTCCTGTTCCTCGGGCCCACGGGCGTCGGCAAGACGGAGCTCACCAAGGCGCTCGCCGCGTTCCTGTTCGACACCGAGGAGGCCATGGTCCGCATCGACATGTCCGAGTTCATGGAGAAGCACTCCGTGGCCCGGCTGATCGGCGCGCCGCCGGGCTACGTGGGCTACGAGGAAGGCGGTTATCTGACCGAGGCCGTGCGGCGCAGGCCCTACTCGGTGATCCTGCTCGACGAGGTGGAGAAGGCCCACCCGGACGTGTTCAACGTGCTGCTGCAGGTGCTCGACGACGGCCGGCTCACGGACGGCCAGGGCCGCACGGTGGACTTCCGCAACACGGTCATCGTGATGACCTCGAACCTGGGCAGCCAGCGCATCCAGGAGCTCGCGGGCGCGGAGAACTACCCGCGCATGAAGGCTGAGGTCATGACCATCGTGAGCCAGCACTTCCGCCCGGAGTTCATCAACCGCATCGACGACGTGGTGGTGTTCCGGCCGCTCGAGGCGGAGCACATCCGCCGGATCGTGGACATCCAGATCGAGTACCTGCGCAAGCGCCTGGCGGACCGCGACATCGGGCTCGTGCTGGACGACGCCGCCCGCGACCATCTCGCGGAGGCGGGCTACGACCCCGTGTACGGCGCGCGCCCGCTCAAGCGGCAGATCCAGCAGCAGTTGGAGAACCCGCTCGCGCAGCGTATCCTGCGCGGCGATTTCGGGCCGGGCGACACCATCCGGGTCACGGAGTCGAACGGCATGCTCGACTTCGTGAAGAGCGAGGCGGCCAAGGCGGCCTGAGCCGCCCGGCCGCCCGGGGCCTCGGCCCAAACGAAGAGTCGCGGCTGGAAAGCCGCTCCCACCTGGCCATTCGCGGTCACTTGGCCATTCGCGGTCACCTGGCCATTCGCGGTCACCTGACCATTCCCGGTGGGAGCGGCTTTCAAGCCGCGATCTTCGGCTCGCCCGGTTGGGAGATACGCCCTTGAATTTCCGGCGGTTCGCTCCAACAGTACGGCCGTCGCTTGAGCACGAGAGTTGCATATGCCGATTTACGAGTACCGATGTGATGCCTGCGGCCATACGCTCGAAGCCTTGCAGAAGATCAGCGATCCGCCCCTCGAGGGCTGTCCGGAATGCCAGAAGCCGTCCCTGAAGCGGCTCGTGTCGGCGCCGGTGTTCCGCCTGAAGGGCGGCGGCTGGTACGAAACGGACTTCAAGTCCGACAAGGAGAAGAAGCGCAACCTCGTGGACAGCGGCGACGGCCCGAAGGGCGACTCCGGGGGCTCGGACAAGGGCTCGAAGTCGGAGTCGAAGGACACCTCGGCCAAGAAGTCGGACAGCGGCAAGACGGCGGCCGCCGCGACCTGAGCGCCATGCATTCCCTGCCCCGTCCCATCGCGCGTTCCCGCCGGGAGGCCGCGCCTCCCCGGGGCGTCGCGAGCCGCGGGACCGGGGCCGCCCGCGCCCGCCCGCCGCAGCGCGCGGGCCGGGCGCCAGCGGGATAAGGGGCCGGGCGCCGCCATGATCAACCCCGTGGGCCGGCTCCGTCGCTACCTCGTCGCCGGCCTGCTCGTGTGGGTGCCGGTCGGCGCCACCATCCTGATCCTGAAGTTCCTGCTGGACCTCATGGATCGGATGCTGTTCCTGCTGCCGCCGCCCTACCGCCCCGAGGAGCTGCTCGGGTTCCGGATCCCGGGCCTCGGGGCGATCCTCGTGTTCCTCATCCTGCTCGTCACGGGCATCTTCGCCGCGAACCTGATCGGCCGGCGGCTCGTGGGCTGGTACGAGGCGCTGCTCGACCGCATCCCGTTCGTGCGCTCGGTCTACGGCGGGTTCAAGCGCTTCGCGGAGGTGGTGTTCAGCGACTCGAGCACCTCGTTCAAGAAGGTGGTGCTCATTCCCTATCCGCACCCCGGCATGTACAGCTTGGCGTTCCTCACGTCCGATAACCTGCGGGAGGTGCAGGAGAAGACCCGGGAGACGGTCGTGAGCGTCTTCCTGCCGACCACGCCGAACCCCACCTCGGGGTTCATCCTGTTCGTGCCGCGCGAGAGCATCATCGAGCTCGACATGTCGGTGGAGGACGCGCTCAAGATGATCATCTCGCTGGGCGTGGTGGTGCCGCAGTGGCATCCGGTGCATCCTTCCCAGCAGGCGGCGCCGCGGCTTGCACGCTCGGGGTCTTCCCCGTAACATCCGCCGTCTTTCGTCGCTTCCTTTATCTATCAATCGCTTAGGTCCGCGTAGGGCCCAGGCCGCCAGGGTGAAGCCATGCGCAGCCATTACTGCGGGCAGGTGGACCGATCGCTCATCGGTCAAACCGTCAACGTCGCCGGCTGGGTGCACCGCCGCCGCGATCACGGCGGCGTGATCTTCATCGACCTCCGCGACCGCGAAGGTCTTCTGCAGGTGGTGTTCGACCCCGACGCGCCGGAGACTTTCGCGGAAGCCGAGCGTCTGCGCAGCGAGTACGTGATCGAGGTGGAGGGGCGCGTGCGCGAGCGCCCGCCGGGCACCGCGAACCCGGCCCTCGCCACCGGCGAGGTGGAGGTGCTGGCGCAGCGGCTCACGGTGCTCAACAAGTCGAAGACGCCGCCGTTCCATCACGACGAGCCCGTCAGCGAGGAGCTCAGGCTCCGCTACCGCTATCTCGACCTGCGCCGCGAGCAGATGCAGCGCAACATCAGGCTGCGTCACAACGTCACGCGGACGCTGCGCCGGTTCCTCGACGAGATCGGCTTCATCGACATCGAGACGCCGGTGCTCACGCGGCCCACGCCGGAAGGCGCGCGCGACTACCTCGTGCCGAGCCGCACGCAGCCCGGCAACTTCTTCGCGCTGCCGCAGTCGCCGCAGCTCCTGAAGCAGATCCTCATGATCTCCGGCTTCGACCGGTACTACCAGATCGTGAAGTGTTTCCGCGACGAGGACCTGCGCGCGGACCGGCAGCCGGAGTTCACGCAGCTCGACATCGAGACCTCGTTCATGTCCGAGGACGAGATCCTGCATCTCATGGAAGCGATGCTGCGGGACTGCTTCCGCAACGTGCTGGGCGTCGAGCTGCCCGATCCGTTCCCCCGCATCCGCTACGAGGAGGCGCTCGAGCGCTACGGCGTCGACAAGCCGGATCTGCGCAATCCGCTCGAGCTCGTCGAGGTGGCGGATCTGTTCAAGGGCGTGGACTTCAAGGTGTTCGCCGCGCCCGCCGAGGACCCGGCGAGCCGCATCGCGGCGCTGCGGGTGCCCGGCGGCGGCGACCTCACGCGCAAACAGATCGACGACTACACGGCGCTCGTCGCGAAGCACGGCGCGAAGGGGCTCGCCTACATCAAGGTGAACGACCGCGCGGCGGGCCGCGACGGCCTGCAGAGCCCGATCTTGAAGTTCCTGACGGACGCGGCCATCGAGGGCGTGCTCGCGCGCACGGGCGCGGTCGACGGCGATCTCGTGTTCTTCGGTGCCGACAAGAAGGCCGTGGTGAACGAGTCGCTGGGGACGCTGCGCAACGTGCTCGGCCACGACCGCGGGCTCGTGGCGACGGGCTTCCGGCCGCTCTGGGTGGTGGACTTTCCGCTGCTCGAGCCCCTGCCCGGCGGCGGCTGGACCTACGTGCACCACCCGTTCACGGCGCCGCAGGACATGACGCCCGAGGAGCTGCGCGCGGCGCCCGAGCTCGCGCGTGCCCGCGCCTACGACTTCGTGCTGAACGGCTACGAGGTGGGCGGCGGCTCCATTCGTATCCACACGCTCGAGATGCAGTACACGATGTTCGACCTGCTCGGCATCACGCGCGAGGCGGCCGAGGCGAAGTTCGGCTTCCTGCTGCAGGCGCTCGAGTACGGCGCGCCGCCCCACGGCGGCATCGCGTTCGGCCTCGACCGGCTCGTGATGCTGATGGCGGGCGCGGACAACATCCGCGAGGTCATCGCGTTCCCGAAGACGCAGAACGCGAGCGACCTCATGACGGGCGCGCCGAGCGCGGCCGATCCGGCGCAGCTGCGCGAGCTCGGCATTCGGCTCCGCGGGTCGGAGGCGCCGCGCGGCTGACCGCGGGGGCGCGAGCGTGCGGCCGCGGCGCCCCGAGTCCGTGCTGGTGGTGATCCACACGCCCGCGCTCGAGTGCCTGCTGCTGGAGCGCGTGGAGCCCGCGGGCTTCTGGCAGTCCGTGACGGGCACGCTGCGCTGGGGCGAGGCGCCCGCCGACGGCGCCGCACGCGAGGTACGCGAGGAGACCGGCCTCGATCCGGCGGGGCTGCGGGACGCCCGCGTGAGCCGCTCGTTCCCGATCCTGCCCGCCTGGCGCAAACGCTACGCGCCCGAGGTCCAAGCGAACGTGGAGCACCGCTTCTATCTCGAGGTGCCGGCGCCCGTGCCGGTGACGATCGATCCGCGCGAGCACGTGCGCTACGCGTGGCTGCCGCTCGAGGAGGCGATCGCGAAGGTCGCCTCGTGGACCAACCGCGAAGCGCTCGAGGCGCTGCGCCCATGAGCGCCGCGGCCGTCGTCGTGCACGGGCTCTGGATGCCCGGCACGGAAACCGCGATCCTGCGCCGCCGGCTCGCGGCCGCCGGCTTGCCGGCGCGCTGCTTCCGCTACCGCACCGTGAGCGAGGGGCTAGACGCGAACGCGGCGCGCCTCGCCGAGCTCGTGGACGCGCTGCCCGAGGACACCGTGCACCTCGTGGGCCACAGCCTCGGCGGCGTGCTGATCCGCCACATGCTCGAGCGCTTCCCACCCGCGCGTCCCGGCCGCGTGGTCGCGCTCGGGTCGCCGTTCACCGGCTGCTGCGCGGGGCGCGCGCTCGCGGCGTACGGCCTCGGCCGCACGCTGCTCGGCAAGTGCATGCTGGAGCTCCTCGAATCCGGCGGCTGCCGCGAATGGCGGGGTCCCCGGGAGCTCGGCATCATCGCCGGCGACGTGGGCCTCGGGTTCGGGCGGCTCGTCTGCCGCCTGCCGGAGCCGAACGACGGAACGGTAGCGGTGGCGGAGACGCGGCTGCCGGGCGCGACGGATCACCTCGTGCTGCACGTCACCCACACGTCGATGCTGTGGTCGCCGGAGGTGGCGCAGCAGACGCTGTGCTTCCTGCGCACCGGCCGCTTCGCCCACGAAGAGGAGGCGGCCGTGAAGATCGCGGCCGGAAAGCCGCTCCCACCCGGCCCTTCCGCGTAGGCGCGCAGCTGGACTCTCGCGGCGGCGTGAAACGAAGCCTGTGGGAGCGCCTTTCCAGGCGCGATTCTTCGTTCGCCGCAAGATCGCGGCTCGAAAGCCGCTGCCACCGGCTGCGTTGGGCGGCGCTGCGCGCGCTCTGCTATTCCTCGGCGAGGCCCTTGAGCTCGTAGAGCACCGCGTGCGCCTCGCGGGGCGAGAGCGCGTCCGGGTCGAGCGCCGCGAGCCGCTCGCGCAGGCGCTCCAGGCGGTCGAAGCGCTCCGTGTCCGCGAACGCGGGCGGCTCCTCCGGCGGCTCGAGCGCGAGCTCCGCCTGCGGCGTCGGCGGCGTCATCGCGCGCTGGTGCCGCTCGAGCTTCGCGAGATACTCGCGGGCGCGTTCCACCACCGCGCGCGGCACGCCGGCGAGCTCGGCCACGTGCAGGCCGTAGCTCTGGTTCGCGGGGCCCGGCCTCACGCTGTGCAGGAAGATGAGCTCGCGGCCGTGCTCGGCGGCCGCGAGATGCACGTTCGCCACCGACGGCAGGTCCTGCGGCAGGCTCGTGAGCTCGAAGTAGTGCGTGGCGAACAGCGTGAACGCGCCGATGCGCGTCGCGATGTGCCGCGCCGCGGCCCAGGCGAGCGACAGGCCGTCGAACGTGCTCGTGCCGCGACCCACCTCGTCCATGAGCACGAGGCTCGACGCCGTGGCGTTGTTGAGGATGTTCGCCGTCTCGTGCATCTCCACCATGAACGTGGAGCGCCCGCCCGTGAGGTCGTCGCCCGCGCCGATGCGGGTGAAGATGCGGTCGATGGGGCCGATCGTCGCGTCCTGCGCGGGCACGAAGCTGCCGACGTGCGCGAGGATCACGATGAGCGCGGTCTGGCGCATGTACGTGGACTTCCCGCCCATGTTCGGGCCGGTGATGATCAGCATGCGCCGCGCCTCGTCGAGCTCGAGGTCGTTCGGCACGAACGGCGCGCTCGACGCCTGCTCCACGCCCAGGTGCCGGCCCGCGCGGTAGCGCAGGCACGGGTAGTCCACGAGCTGCGGGCGCGTGAGCCCGAGCGCGGCCGCTCGCTCGGCGAGGTTCGCGAGCGCGTCGATCTCGGCCACGCTCTCGGCCGTGGCCTGCAGCGCCGCGAGCCCTTCCGCGAGGCGGTCGAGCACCCCGTCGTAGAGGAGCTTCTCGCGCGCGAGCGCGCGCTCGCGGGCGGAGAGCACCTTGTCCTCGAATTCCTTGAGCTCCGGCGTGATGAAGCGCTCGGCGCCCTTGAGCGTCTGGCGGCGGATGAAGTCCGCGGGCGCCGAGCGCGCCGCCGCACGGCTGATCTCGATGTAGAAGCCGTGCACGCGGTTGTAGCCCACCTTGAGGTTCTGGATGCCCGTGCGCTCGCGCTCGCGCGTCTCGAGCTCGTTCAGGAACCGCGTGGCGTCGCGGCTGATCTCGCGCAGCTCGTCGAGCTCGGCGTCGTAGCCCGGCGCGATCACGTCGCCGTCGCGCAGCAGCACGGGCGGCGTCTCGACGAGCGCCGCGCGCAGCAGCTCGTGCTCCGCCCCGTGGTCGCCGCAGCGGCCGAGGAGCGCGCGCAGCCGCTCGGCGCCGACGGGTGCGAGCGCCTCCTTCACGGCCGGCAGCTGGGCGAGGCCGTCGCGCAGCTGCGCGAGATCGCGCGGCCGCGCGGAGCGCAGCGCCACGCGCGTGAGGATGCGCTCGAGGTCGCCGATCTCCCTGAGGATCTCGTGCAGCGCCTCGAGGTTGGCGCGCTCGCGCAGCAGCTCCACGGCGTCCTGGCGCTGCGCGAGCTCGGCGCGGTCGCGGATCGGGCGGTTGAGCCAGCGCCGCAGCAGGCGGCTGCCCATGGGCGTGGCGCAGCGGTCGAGCAGCGCCGCGAGCGTGAAGTCGGCGCGCGGCCCGAGGCTCGCCTCGATCTCGAGGTTGCGACGCGTCTGCGCGTCCATGATGAGCGCCTGCTCGCGCCGCTCGCGCGTGAGCGTGCGGATGTGCGGCAGCTCGCTGCGCTGCGTGTCCTTCACGTACTGCAGGAGGCACCCTGCGGCGCCCACCGCGGCCGGGATGTCCTCGGCGTCGAACCCCGTGAGATCCGTCGTGCCGAAATGGGCGCAGAGCAGCCGCTTGCCGGTGTCGGCGTCGAAGTGCCACGGCGGGCGGCTGCGCACGCCGTTCGACTGCTTGAGCCACGGCGGCGGCTCCTCCGTCTCCGCCACGAGCAGCTCGGCCGGGCGCAGCCGCTCGAGCTCGGCCGCGAGTGCCTCGGCGCCGTCGAGCTCCATGAGGCAGAACCGCCCGGCCGCGAGGTCGAGCCACGCGAGCCCGATCGGCGGCTCCTTGCGGCCCCGGCCGTCGCCCACGGCCACGGCCGCGAGCAGCCGGCTCTCCTTGTCGTCGAGGAGCGCGGCGTCCGTGAGCGTGCCCGGCGTGACCACGCGCACGACCTCGCGCTCCATCGGTCCCTTGCCGGACGCCTCGCCCACCTGCTCCGCGATCGCCACGGATTCGCCGAGGCGCACGAGCCGCGCGAGGTAGCTGTCCACGGAGTGCACGGGCACGCCCGCCATCGGGATCGGCTCGCCAGCGGACTGGCCGCGGCGCGTGAGCGCGATGTCGAGCAGCTTCGAGATGCGCCGCGCGTCGTCGTAGAAGAGCTCGTAGAAATCCCCCATGCGATAGAACAGCAGCACGTCGGGGTACCGCGCCTTGATGGCGTGGTACTGCTGCATGACGGGCGTGTGC
>DATCLY010000076.1:0-55759 GCA_036563665.1 Gammaproteobacteria bacterium | reverse complement strand
GACCGACGAGCTCTACCCGGTGCAGGGCAATGCGTCACTCGCGACGCTCGGCTACGCAGAGATCATCTATGCGCGTGGCCGCAATGTGCAGGCGGGCGTAGAGTATCGGTTCTGATTCATTGAAGCGCCGCTACGTCTCCGCCGGCTCCACGATCAGCTTCCGCGGTGCGGTCTCCTTCAGGAACGCGCACACGAAGACGCCGAGCACGACGCCGGTCAGCGCGACGTACAGCACGCTCGGCAAGCCGTAGCGGTCGGCGATACCGCCCGCGATATACGGCGCCACGCCGCCGCCGAAGATTTCCCCGGCGCCGACTACGATGCCGATTGCCGACGAGATCAGTCCGCGCGGCGCCGACTCGGTGGCGATCGGCCCGGTGATCAGCGCGATGTTGCCGAGGCAGAAGAATGAGCACAGGAACAACGGCACGAACAGCCCGAGGACGCTCGCGCCGACGTTCCAGAACCACCATACGGTCAGCGCCGCGGATACGAAGCCGAGGATCGCGAGAGGCTTACGGCCGAAGAAGTCCGAGAGCCCAGGCCAGCCGAATTGGCCGAAGAACCCGCCGAAGCCAATCGCGGACGTGACGACGCCCATCTGCGTCGCGGTGAGACCGACGGCGTTCACGAGATAAACCGGCACCATCGCGCTCAGCACGAACACGCATGCCATCGCGCACAAGAGCGCAAGCATCGAGATCACGATGTTCGGGGTCTTGAGCACGGTGAGCCAGCGCGCATCGGTGTCGGTCGCGCCGATCAGCGCTCCGGCAGGCGCGTCCTTCGGCTCTCGCAGCACGAAGAACAGCAGCGCGCCGATCACGAAGCCGGGCACCGCGACGATCCAGAACACCCACCGCCAGGACGGAACGACGTTCAGGAGCTGCGTCGCGATGATCGGCCCGAGCGCGAGGCCGAGCAGCGCGAATCCGCTCTGCTGCAGCCCTTGGTTGAAGCCGCGGCGCTCCGGCTTCGATGCGGCCGCGACCGCAGTGAAGCTGGTCGGGCAGTAAGTGCCCTCCATAGCGCCCATCAGTGCGCGAATCACCACGAGCGACATCAGCCCGTGCACGGCACCCGATAGACCGGACATCAGCGAGAACAGAATGATCGCGGGGATCAGCACCTTGCGGTGGCCGATGCGATCGGAAAGGCGCCCCGAGAAAATCGCGAAGACGCCCCACATCACGCCGAGTATGCCGGCGAGCCGGCCGATATCCCCGTCGGCGAGCCCGAGATCCTCGGCGATGAACGGGAAGAGCGGCGCGATGATCCATCGGTCGAGGCCGACGAGACCGAATCCGAGACCGAGCAACGCAACCGCTTTCCACTCGTACGACGTATCCCAAGCCCCGCTGCGATGAGCCATGGTTCCCCCCATTCTTATAGTCGAGCTGTCGTTGAGCCGCCGACGAGCCCCCGGCGCTTCAGTGGAGATGTGAGCCTATAGGGACCGATTTGCGCGCGCAACCGAGCAGAGACGACGACTCTCGGCCTGCCCCGGCAGCCATGCGGTAAACTTGACCAATCACAAGAAGAGCACGGTCTTCGCGTCGGCACCTCCAGGCACCACGCCGCGCGAGCAGCGACACCGGCCTCTAGAACTCGACGAGGACACTCATGCGTCAGCTCATCGCCAGCTCGGCCGTCGTCATAGGGCTCTGCACGGTCGCCGCCCGCCCCGCCGCCGCGGACGAAGCCGAATCGCGAAGCGCATGCGCGAAGCTCGGCCTCCTCGACGTTCCAGCCTTCCGCGTCGATACGACCGAATGGGTGGCTGCCGATGAGTCGGCGCCGGCACATTGCCTGTTCCGGGGCACGCTGAACGCGCGCCCCTCGTCGATAGAGGGCGTCTCTCTCGGGATCGGCTTCGAGCTGCGACTGCCGCTCGAATGGAACGGCCGCTTCCTGTTCCAGGGCGGCGGCGGCCTGAACGGCGCGTTGAATCCGGCCGTCGGCAACGTCTCGGGCGGGCCGTCGGCGCTCGCGCGCGGGTTCGCCGTCGTCAGCACCGACGGTGGCCATCGTGGCCGGAGCATAGTCGACGCGAGCTTCGCGGTGGATCAGCAGGCGAAGCTCGACTTCGCCTATCACGCCGTGCAACGCACGACGTACGAGGCCAAGCACATCGTCAATCGGTTCTACGGGCGCGCGCCGGAGTACTCGTATTTCGTGGGCTGCTCGACGGGCGGCCGCGAAGGGCTGCTCGCGGCGCAGCGGCTGCCGCTCGAGTTCGACGGTGTCGTCGCAGGCGATCCCGCGTTCAATCTGACGCGGATCGCCGTGAACCAGGTGTACAGCCTGCAGACCGTCACCCGCATCGCTCCGATCGGCGCCGACGGCAAGCCGGACTTGTCTCGCGCGTTCACAGACGCGCAGCTCCGAGGCGTCGCGGACGCCGTCACGGCCGAGTGCGATGCTCTCGACGGCCTTGCCGACGGCATGATCAACGACTTCGAGGCCTGTAGCTTCGACCCCGGGTCCTTGCAGTGCGGCACGGCCCGTAACGACGCCGGCGGACAGTGTCTCGCGGAGGAGCAGGTAGACGCGTTGCGGGACATCTTCGGCGGCGCGCGAAACTCGCGCGGCGAATCGCTCTACGGCCCGTTCACGTTCGACACGGGCATCGCAAACCCCGTTTGGCGCTCCATGCATCTCGGCAGCGACGGCCGGCCGCCGGCGAACGCGACGCTCGGCGCCGACACGCTGCGCTTGTTCGCGATGACGCCGGCGCGCCCTGACCTCGATCCGCTCGAGTTCGATTTCGATCGCGACGTTGCCCTCACGGCGGAGACGGCGGCGATCAACGACGCGATCGCGACGCTCCACTCGACATTCGCGGGGCGCGGCGGGAAGCTCATCATCTACCACGGTCTGTCCGACCAGGGGATGTCGGCCGGCGCGCTGATCGACTGGTACGCGAAGATTACGCCCCGTGACGACGAGGGGCCGCAGGACTGGGCACGGATGTTCTTCGTGCCCGGGATGACGCACTGCGCCGGCGGACAGGCGACCGACACCTTCGACATGCTGACGGCGATCCAGGCCTGGGTCGAGGAAGGCCGGGCGCCGGACCGCATCATCGCGACGGGCCGCGCCTTCCCGGGCGTAACGCGGCCGCTCTGCCCGTATCCGCAGGTGGCACGCTACGACGGCGGGGACCCCAATTCTGCCGACAGCTTCTCTTGCCGCTGATTCCGGGAGCACCGAAGCGTCGCGCAAGCTCGTCGGCGCCGCCTGCGGGCTGTGCCGCGATCCGGACTGGGAGCACGAAAGCAAGGGCGTCTAGCCGATACGGGGGTCGTCTTTCGCTCCGCCGCGGCGACGGGACACGACGATTACGGCGCGTCGCTCGTGAAGTCGACCGACGCGACGTCCGAGACGAACGGGTCGTTGAAGGCCATCACCGCCCGATGCGCCGGGTGCCGTTGGTAGGCGCGCAGCGCGTCGACGGAATCGAACGCCATGATCAGCACGACGTCCCAGCTGCGTGCGTCGCGCAGCTCGTCGCGGCCGATCTCGAGGTGACGGATCTGCTCGATCGAGCCGCGCAGCGCACGCATGCGCTCGCAGAACGCCGTGATGTGCTCCTCGCTCGTACCGGGGCGGTAGCGCAAGAAGACGTAGTGACGCAGCACCCGTTCAACCTCTGCCGATCCGCGCGCCCGGCGGAATGATCGGCGGCGCGCTGTTCAGCTGGTCCCTCGCGAATCCCGCCGCCGCCTTGTAGCCGCTCATGAACGCTTCGCGCTCCGCCGGCGGTATCACGTCGTCGATGTCGTCGAAGACGCCGCCGCAGCGCTCGTCGAGGATGTTCAACAGGCCGAACGGCCCGGCTCCCCGATTGCGCAGCACCACCGCGGAGATCTCCTTGCAGAGCCGATCGTCGTAGGCTTGGAGCGCCCGGTGCGTCACGCCGTGCTCGAGCATCGCCGCGCCGAGCACGCGCGCGTCGATGATCGCCTGAGTCGCGCCGTTCGAGCCGGTCGGATACATCACGTGAGCCGCGTCGCCGAGCAGCGCGACGTTGCCGTCGACCCAGCTCGGCACCGGGTCCCGGTCGATCATCGGATACTCGAAGACCTCTGCCGCGCCGCGCAGCATCGCTGGAACGTCCAGCCATCCGTAGTCCCAGCCTTCGAAGTGGTGAATGAACTCGTCGACTGCGACTTTCCTGTTCCAGTCGCCGTTGGTCCAGCCGCCCGAGTTGTCGACGGTGATCTCGGCGATCCAGTTGATCGTCGCAAGGCCCGTTGTCGGATCGGGCCTCGAGATCGGATAGAACACGACTCGATGACGATGCGTGCCTAGACCGATGAACGATGCGCCGGTGCGAATCGGGACGCCCGGCGTCGTTCCGCGCCACATGATCGCGCCGCCCCAGTTGATCGGCGGCTGGTTCGGATACATCTGAGCGCGCACGGCGGAGTGAAGCCCGTCCGCTCCGATCAGCAGAGCGCCTTCGAGCTCCTCGTGGTGGCCGTCCGCCGTGCTGATTCGCACTGTCACGCCTTGCTCGGCGTCGTGATTGCGATACGCCGTCACCTTGGCCCCCGTACGAACGGCATCGGGGCCGAGACGCTCCACGGCGGCGCGATACAGCAGCATTTGCAGCTCGCCGCGATGCACCGAATACTGCGGCCACTTGTAGCCGGCGAGGAGACCTCGGGGCTCGCTGTAGACGTCCTTGCCGTTCAAGCCGACCAACGCCCACTCCTTCGTCTGGACGCCGATCTCGTCGAGCATCTTGGGCCCGATGCCGAGCTCGTAGAGCTCGCGCACGGCGTTCGGCTGGAGATTGATGCCGAGCCCGAGCGGCTTCAGATTCGAAACGGCCTCCAGCACGACGCACGGCACCCCGATTTGATGCAGAGTGAGCGCGACGGCGAGCCCGCCGATGCCGCCGCCGGCCACGAGGACGGGTCGATGTTTCATGGAAGATCGCGGAATGGATTGGTTGCTTTCGGTGTCGACTTCTCGAAGCCCTGTTCTTCTTACGGCAGCGCGTACGCGATCAGCTCGCCGCCGGCGTTGGCTCCGGCGTGGCTGACCGCAAGCACGATGTACTGCCTGCCGTCGTGCATGTACGTCATCGGCGAGCCGGTTTGCCTTGCCGGCATCTCGATCCGCCCGTCGACGTCCTCGCCGGTGGCTTTGTCGTACGCGCGAAGCAGCGCGACGGTTTCACCCACCTCGTTCGTATGCACGCCCCCTTCGCCGGCGATCACGAGCGTCTTCGTCACGAGCACGCCGATGAAGATTCGGCCGTACGAGCCGAGCCGGTCGACGTCGAGCCCCGCGAGCGCCGGGTGATTGCGGATATTGTCCGGCGTCGTGCCATGAGGCTTCTGCCACAGGATCTCGCCGGTGTTCATGTCGTACGCCGTGATGCGGTCGTAGGGCGGCTTGATCAACGGAATCGTGCCCTGAAGGAACGTGCCGCCCCTGCGTGCGCCGAGCGCGCCGCCGGAGGCTCCCAACCCTGCCGGCCCCGCATTGGGGCTGCGTGAAAGGCCCGGTGCGCCGAGCCCGCGCGGCGGGGCACCGCGACCATTCTCGGCCGCGCTCTCGGTCCGGCCGGCCGGGCTCGGATCGAACGGCCGGAGGTCCGCGGGGATGTTTCGCAGCGTGAACACGGCCGTGTGCGAATGGATGTACAGGCGGTTCGTCTCCGGGTCGAACGCGCCGCCCGGCCAGTTCGCGCCGCCGACGTCCGACGGCACCATCAACGTTCCGATCGGCCCATCCGGCGAGTCGACGGCCGGCGGCGTGAACAACGGCCCAAGGCGGTATGACTTCACGAGCTCCTCCGCCTCGGCGCGCAGCGCGGGGGTCAGATCGTTGAGGTCGTCGATCGAGATGCCCTGGCGATCGAACGGCGGCGGCCATGTCGGGAACGGCTGCGTCGGGCTCGTCTTCTCGTACGGCGACTCGGACTGCGGCACCGGACGCTCCTCGATCGGCCAGATCGGCTCGCCCGTCTCGCGGTTCAGCACGAACAGGAACGCGGACTTCGTCGGCTGCGCGAGCGCCTTGATGACCCGTCCCTCCTTCTCCATGTCGAACAGGATCGGCGCGCACGGCAGATCGTAGTCCCAAATTCCGTGATGCACGGTCTGATAGTGCCAGCGCCTTTCACCGGTCTTTACGTCCACCGCGACGATCGATTCGCCGAACAGGTTGTCGCCCGGACGATTGAAGCCGTTGTAGTCGGCGGTCGGCATCTCGACCGGCAGGTAGACGAGACCGAGCTCGGGATCCGCGCTCATCTGCGCCCAGACGCCGGTGTTTCCGTTCCGTTCGGCCGAGCCGTCCTCCCACGTGTCGTAGCCGAACTCGCCGCGCCGGGGAATCGTATGGAAGATCCACAGCCGCTTGCCCGTGCGCACGTCGTACCCGCGCACGTATCCGCGCACGTCCCACGTCGAGTCCATGCTGCCGGCCGGCCGATGGGCGGCCCCGACGACGATCACGTCTCCGACGATCAGCGGCGTCGCGTTGAGCCCGACGTTCGAGCTCACGAGGTCGATCTCCTGGTCGAAGTCGAGCTTGAGATCGACGACGCCCTTGTCGCCGAACGATTCGACCGGTCGTCCGGTCATCGCGTCGAGCGCGATCATCCGGTAGCCCGGCGTTACGTAGACGATGCGCCGAGCGGATCCGTCCGGGCTCGCCCAATAGGCCACACCGCGGCCGGCGCCCTGGCGCGGCGCCGCCTCGCCGCGAGCGCCTTCGTCCTCGCGATGCATCCAGATGAGCTCGCCGGTCGCGGGATCGAGCGCAACGACCGCGCGGCGTTGCCCGGCCGTCGTGTACAGCAGGCCGTTCACGTAGAGCGGCGTCGCCGAATACAGCGTGTCGGGGCGCGGACCGAGAGAATCCGTTCGGAAACGCCACGCGATCCTGAGATTCTTGAAGTTCTCCGCGTTGATCTGGTCGAGCGGCGAATAACGGTGGCTCGCGAGGTTGCCGCCGTACGTCGGCCAATCCGGCCCGGCGACCGCATCGGCAGGCTGCGCCCGCGCGACGCTCAGCATCGTCGCGATCGCTCCGCCGAATACGGCGGCCCGCAGAAGCGTTCCGGTCGTTCTCAAATCCATTCTCCCTGCACCGCGGCGCCTACTCGCCGCCGAGCGGCGGCGCGTGAAAGGCCGTCTCGGTCAAGACACCCCGCTCCGTGCTGAGCGGCGCGTCGCCGATCGGCAAGCCGTTGAACCAGAGGATGTAGGCCAGGATCGCGACGGCCTCGTCCCTCGACAGCATGCCGGGCTGGCTCGGCGGCATCATAGCGATCCGCTCCGCGAGCGCCCATAGCGACTCGCCTTCCCAGACGCCGGCGAACTGCGGCCCCGCGAGCGGCGGCGCCCGATCGAGGCCCGCCAGGTCCTCGCCGTGGCACGAGAGGCAATGCGCGTAGTAGAGCGCCTGACCGTGTGTCGCCTGCTCTTCGCTGTACGCCCCGGTCAGCACCGAGGGTGCAGCCTTCGTCTGGCCCTCCGCAACCGGCGTGGTCATCGCGATGGAGACGGCCGAAAGCGTCAGTGCGAGCCAACACGAGGGTGCTCCGAACACGAGCTTCATGAACCGACTCCGTGCACCGCAGCGGCGAAGTATCGCGATTGCATCTCCTCTTCCCCCGGTTGACACTTCGCACGCATGGTAGGATGCCTATCAATCCTTCCACAACTCGAAGGCCGGCGACAATGAAAGCAAGAAGGTCTGCTCCGTCGAGATACCTCGTATCGCTTACCGTGATAGCTCTCATGACTTTCTCGGCCGGCGTGCCGGCACAGGAGTACTTCAATACGGTCAAGGCGAAGCTCGAAGCAGGAGGTCAGGTCGTGGGAGGAACCGTCACCACGGCCGACGTGAACGTCTATTGCGCGATGGCGAGCGCGGGCTTCGATTTCCTGTGGATCGAGATGCAGCACAGCCCGCTGACCTATTCGGAGGTCGCCACGATGATCCGCGCATGCCCGGGCCCGGCGATTCCGTTCATCCGGGTACCCGATGCGACCGAGGGCGACATCCAGAAGGCTGTCGACATCGGCGCGCTCGGCGTGATCGTCCCGATGGTCGACACCATCGAGAAGATCGAGAACGCGATCACGTTCGCGATGTATCCGCCGCTCGGCAAGCGCAGCCAGGGCGGCGGGCAGTACGGCGCGCTGTGGGGACGCGACTACCGGCCGCGGGCCAACGACAACATCATGATAGTCGCGATGATCGAAAACCCGGCGGGCGTCGAGATCGTCGAGGAGATCGCGGCGCTCGAGCGCGTCGACGTGATTTTCGCCGCGAGCTCGGATCTCAGCAGCTTCACCGGCCTGCCCCAGGGCAACCCGGATTACGAGGCGCTCGTCACGCGCATCAAGGACGCGACGCTGGCCGCCGGCAAGTACCTCGCAGGCCCGCTGGCGTGGAAGGATACACGCGAAGGCTACACCTTCTTCCAGGGACCTCCCGAGACGGCGCTGATCCGCACCGGAGCACAGCAGGCGCTGCGGGGCACGGCGGCTCCCGGCCTTCCCCGCGGCGTCGCGCCGATCGAAGGCCTCGAGGACTGAGGCAGGAAGTCGGGCTCCAATCGCGATTTTCCTTCGCCGTTCGGGCTCTGGCCCCGATTTTTCCTCAACAGATATGCGCGCCCGCGACGCCTACGTAGACGGCATAAAGCGACTGGCTCGCCGTCATGAACAGGCGGTTGCGTCGCGCGCCGCCGAACGCGACGTTCGCGCAGATCTCGGGCAGCCGAATCGCGCCGATCGGCGTGCCGTCCGGCGCGATGACCTGCACGCCGGGCGCCGCACCCGCCCAGATGTTGCCGTCGACGTCGCAACGGATACCGTCCGCCGCTGCCGGACCTCCGCCGGGGTTCTCGAGACGAACGAACTGACGTCCGTTGCGCAGCCTCCTGCCGTCGACGTCCCAGACTCTCGTCTCGCGGGCTCCGGTGTCGGCCACGTAGAGCAGCGAATAATCCGGCGAGAAGCACAGCCCGTTCGGCTGCACGACCTCGTCGGTGACGATCTCGATCCGTCCGGAGTCGCCATCGATGCGGTACACGGCGGTATCGAGCTCCGACTCCGCCCTGAAACCTTCGTAGTTGCCGTTGATGCCGTAAGTCGGATCCGTGAACCAGATGCTGCCGTCCGGATGGACGACGACATCGTTCGGCGAGTTGAGCCGCTTGCCGTCGAAGCTGTCGGCCAACACGGTCACCGAGCCGTCGGCCTCGTAGCGCACGACGCGACGGCCGCCGTGCTCGGACGAGATCTGCCGACCGTTGAAGTCGAACGTGTTGCCGTTGCTGTAGCCCGACGGCGAACGGAACGTCGTCACGCGGCCGTCGTCCTCGATGAAGCGAAGCTGAGCATTGTTCGGGATGTCGCTCCACACCAGGTAGCGGCCGACGCCGTTCCATGCGGGCCCTTCGGCCCACAGCGTGCCGGTATGGAGCCGCACGAGCGGCGTGTTGAACAGCATGTAGCGGCGAAACCTCGGCTCGAGCGCGATGATGTCGGGGTCCGGATAGCGCACAGGGTTGTTGCCCGACCAGTCGCGCTCGACCGGCGCCTGCTGCGCGCTGGCTCCGCTCGGCAAGAACGGCAGAATCGCCGCGCCCGCAGCAAGTCCCGTCAGCAATTCTCTGCGATTCGAATTCACAGGCATCCCCTTCGTACGTTCCGAGATCCCGATCGACCGCGCGCTCGCGCCGCCGCCGCCATGATAAACCGTAAGCGCGTCTGCCATGCATGCATCCTTTGAAGTGAGCCGAATGTTCCGTGCCATGCTTCTCCACCCCGCGTTGATTACCGTCGCTTCCGTCGCCGCGTCGTTGCCCGCTGCGGCGCAGATCGCCCCCGGACCCGGCGTCAATCCGCGTGCCGTCTGGTCGGAGCCGGCGGAGCGCTTCACGATGCGCGTGCTCGCGAGCGGCCTCGAGGATCCGTGGGAGGTCACCTACGGTGCCGACGGGTACCTTTGGGTTACCGAACGGGTCGGCAAGCGAGTCCTGCGGATCGATCCGTCCAGCGGCACGCGGACCGTCGTCGCGACGATCGACGAGGTCCATCAGCGGCTGGGCCAGGACGGGCTGCTCGGCCTTGCGCTCCATCCCGATTTCCCCGAGGGATCCGACCATGTCTACGTGATGTATACGTACGACGCCGATCCGGGACCCGAAGAGGCGCGCCGCGCGAAGATCAGGCGCTACAGCTTCGATCGTGAAACGCAGCGACTCGAGCAGCCGGTCGACATCCTGACCGACCTCCCGCACGGGCCGGATCACGGCGCGAGCCGCATCGTCTTCGGTCCGGACCGCAAGCTCTACGCGAGCCGAGGCGATCACGGCGCGAATTTCCTCGCGTACTACTGCGAGCCGATCCGCTCGCAGGAGTTGCCGGAAGCGGCGGATATCGCCCGAGGCGACTGGCGCGGCTACGAGGGCAAGATCCTTCGCATCAACGAGGACGGATCGATCCCGGACGACAACCCGGTGCTGAACGGTGTGCGCAGCCACGTCTTCAGTTATGGGCATCGCAACCCGCAAGGCATGGCGTTCGGGCCGGACGGCGTGCTCTACGCCGCGGAGCACGGCCAGGACACCGACGACGAGGTGAACCGCATCGTCGCCGGCGGAAACTACGGGTGGCCGTTGATCGCGGGTTTCAAGGACGATCAGCACTACACCTACGCGAACTGGTCGGCATCATCGCCGACGCCGTGCCGCGACCTGCCGTACAGCCGCAACGTCCCGGACACCGTGCCGAAGATCAGGGAATCGGAAGTCGACCTGCCCGACTTCGTGCCGCCGCTCGAGACGTTCTTCACGGTCCCGAGCACGCACGACGCCCGCGCATCCGGTAACGCCACCGCGGCGCTCAGCGGGCTCGACGTCTACGCGTCGCCCGCCATTCCGGGCTGGAATCCGTCGATTCTCGTGACGGCCCTCATGAGCGGCACGATCTACCGCATCCCGCTCGACGCGGTCGACGCGCAGCCGCTCACGTATTTCAAGGCGCAGGATCGCTATCGGGATCTCGCGATCTCGCCGGACGGACTGCGCATCTACGTCGTGACGACGAGCCTCGGACGCACGCTGACCGCGACCGGGGAGACGACGGCCGATCTCGAGCACCCGGGCTCGCTGCTCGAGTTCACGTATATCGGAACGAACTAGAACGGCGCTGCGGACGCGCAGCCACGCGGCCAACAACGGGGGACCAACGATGACACAGGAGCTGTGGGATCGACGAAGCGTCTTGACCGGGCTTGGCGCAGCCGCCGCGAGCGCATGGATGCCGCCGGCGCTCGAGGCGGCGCTGCCCGAGGACCGCATCAAGGTCATCCACTACTACAGCAACTCCGGAGACTCGCAGGGTCGCACCGGCCAGCCGATGGTCAACCAGTCCACGAACGTAGTGATCATCGAGACCGAATCGGGGCTCATGGGCATCGGCGAAGGCGGCGAGCCGCGGACGATGGAGGAATGCGCGCGCATGCTGATCGGTCTCGATCCCTTCAGGATCGAGCACCACTGGCAGCGCATGATGCGCGGCTACTTCTATCCGGCCGGCCGCGAGAAGCTGCACTCGCTCGGCGCGCTCGACGTCGCCCTCTGGGACCTCAAGGGCAAGGCGCTCGACGTGCCGGTCTGGCAACTCCTCGGCGGCCGGTCGCGCGATCATATCGAGTGCTATTCTACGGTCTTCCCTTCTTCCCTCGCCCGCCCGGCGGCACGCTCGAGGACGCGGCGCGGGCGTGCCGCGAGGCGGGCTTCAGGGCCTATCGCTACGCGACGGACAATCCGCGTCAACGCGTGGTCGACCGCTTCGAGCTCGTCCGGCGCATGCACAGGGAGTGCGAGGAGATCCACCGCGGCGCCGGTGACGGCGGCTGGGCGATCGATTTCCACACGGAGCTCGACATGCCCGATGCGATCAACCTCGCGACGCTGCTCGAGCCGCTGCATCCGTATTTCTGCGAGGACCTGATCCGCAGCGAGAACGTCGATTCCTACGAGTGGGTGCGCGCGCGCACGCGCGTGCCGATCGCGGTCGGCGAGCAGTTCGGCTACAAGTGGGACATCAACCGGCTCATCGAGCGCGAGCTGATCGACTACGCCCGCGTGACGTTGCCGAACGTCGGCGGCATCACCGAGCTCATGAAGATCGCCGCGCTCGCCGAGACGCACTACGTCGGCCTGATTCCGCACTTTACCGGACCGATCTCGGAAGCCGCGCTCGTGCACTGCCTGACGGCGACGTCGGTCACGGCGCTGATGGAGATGCTCGGCGACGGCACCCGCACGTGGCCGTACTTGCCGGAGGTCTACGATTTTCGGGACGGCAAGATGTGGCCGAACGATCGGCCCGGAATCGGCGTCGTCGTCGACGTCGAGCGGCTGACGAAGATCGCAGAGTACGACGAGTACCGCGCCGGCATGCTGATGAACAGCCGGCCGGACGGTTCGTTCATGAACTGGTAAACCGGCTCGGCGACTGTCGAATACCCGGTGCACATTGGATCACCCACCCGTCAGCTGCCGGCGAACGGCGACGACTTCCGGCTTCTCGAGCACCGGATCCCTCGTCGGGTTCATGCGGATGTTCATGAGCGTATAGAAGCCCGGGTGGTGTTGATCAGCCTGTTGGCGTACAACGACGCCTCGAACCCGTGGGCGGCGGCGAAATCCGGGTCTCGCTCGATCACTTGATCGAGCAACGCCAGCAGGGACGCTTCATCGCCGCGGCCGGTGAGGTCGACGTACTGAAGCAGCAGGCTGTGTCGTCGTAGCGGGTGGGCGTCGGATTTCCTTCGCTGACCCGGGCGAAGGATATTCGTTGTTGTCGCGAGCCGTCCCGACAGACGCGAGGCGCTCATGAAGGCGACCTTGGCTCGCGGCAGCCGCCTTGCCCCGGCGGGTGGAGTCATGCGTTTGGACTACGAAGTGAGGGTCGCGACACTGGACGACGCCGACGCCGTCGGCGCGGTGCTGCGCGCGTCCTATCCGAAGCTCATGGCAGCGTCTTACGACGAGCAGGTGCTCGCCCCGGCGCTGGAAATGATGACGAAGGCGGATCCCGTTCTTCTCGGCTCCGGGACGTACTATGTGGCCGAGCTGTCCAACGGGCGCGTGGTCGGCTGCGGAGGCTAAACGGCCGAACGACCGGGAACCGCAGAAGTCGAGCCCGGCGTCGGGCACCTACGGCACTTCGCTGTCCATCCGGAGTGGACACGATGCGGCATCGGTCGCGCCATTTTCGCCGTCTGCGAACGCGATGCGCGCGCCCGCGGCTTGCGGACTTTCGAGTGCTACTCCAGTCGCAACGCGGAGCCGTTCTATCGTGCGCTGGGATTCGAGCACGTTCGGGAGATGGACATGGAGCTGCGGAAAGATGTCACCTTGCCCGGGGTGCTGATGCGCCGCGAACTCCGGAAGGGGTGAACGTTACCGCCGAGCCACCGCAGGCTCAGCGAGCCTGGTCGCGCGCTGACGCGAGGGCCGTCAGAGCGTGGGGGGGGGGAACGCCCGCGAATCTTGCATGCGCCAATACTGGATTGGCTACACTTGCGGCCGTGGAACTGCGGCATCTGCGTTACTTCGTGGCCGTGGCGGAGGAGCTCAGCTTCACGCGCGCGGCCGCGCGGCTGCGGACGGCCCAGCCCTCGCTGAGCCAGCAGATCCGCCGGCTCGAGGAATCGGTCGGCGTGGCCCTGCTCGACCGCAGCCGGCATCACGTGATGCTGACCGACGCGGGACGGGTCTTCCTGCAGCAAGCCAAGGACATCCTCGCGCGCGTCGAGCATTCGCGGCGGCTCGCGAAGCAGGCGGCCGCAGGCCGTGCCGGCGAGGTTGCGGTCGGCACCTTCCCGTCCGCCGACGTGCGCATCGTCCCGGCCCTTCGCGCGCTCGCCGCCGAGCGGCTGCCGGACGTACGCCTCGTCCTGCACAGCAAGTACGCCCTCGACTCCGTCGCGGGCCTGCAATCGGGGGCCCTCGACGTCGCGTTCGTGCGCGGCCCCCTCGAGGTCCCGGGGCTCGAAAGCGTCGAGATCATGCGCGAGCAGCTCGTCATCGTGCTGCCGTCCCACCATCCGCTCGCGAGACGCAAACGCATCCCGGTCCAGAGCCTCGACGATCTGCCTTGCATCACGATGGAGCGCGCGCTCGCGCCCGCGCTGTACGATGCGGCGGCGAAGCTCTATCGCGAAGCGCGGATCCGAATGCACGCGGTATCGAGCGCAGACAACCTGCTCGGCCACCTGCAGCTCGTGCAGGAGGGGGTTGGGTTCGCGCTGTTGCCGGACTCGATCGATGCGCTGTTGCCGCCCGGGGTGACGTCCCGGCCGCTCGACGGGCTGCCGGCGCCGACCGTGTCCATCGAGCTCGCGTGGAAGAGCGGCAACACGTCGCGTCTCGTGAGCGAGCTCGTCGATCTCGCGCGGCGCTGCGCGTCCGCCCGGAAAGACGCGCCACGTCTAACGCGACGAACGACGAAGTCTTAGCCTGCCCGGCCCCTCGTCGCTAGACTCACCCGGGGAAACCATGAGCGGCAATCACGACGCGAGCGCGCCGGGGGCTCCGCTCGCCGGCCTGACGGTGCTCGATCTAACCCTGGCTCTGGCCGGGCCGTTCGCGACTTTCTTGCTCGCGGGCCTCGGCGCGCGCGTGATCAAGATCGAGAATCCCGCCTCGCCCGACCACTGCCGCGAGAACGCCCCCTTCATCGGGCGGCGCGGCGTCTCGCTCGGGCGCACTGCGCCCGACGACGTGTCGGTGGCGGCATTGAACCGGCTGCGCGGCAAGTACGCGGTCACGCTGAATCTCAAGCAGCCGGGCTCCGACGAGGTGTTCGCCGATCTCGTTCGGATGGCCGACGTCGTGGTCGAGAACTTCAGCCCCGGCACGCTCGATCGCCTCGGCATCGGGTACGAGCGCGCGCGCACCTGGAATCCGCGCATCGTCTACTGCTCGATCTCGGGCTACGGCGCCGATCGGCAGACGAGCGGCACGGGCAAGGCGATGGACGCCATCATCCAGGCGCTGAGCGGGCTCATGATGACGTCGGGCGGTCCGGCCGATCCGCCGGTTCGCGTCGGCGTGCCGGTCGCCGATCTGCTCGCGCCCGTGTTCGGCGTGGTCGGCATCCTCGCGGCGCTGCGCCAGCGCGAGAGCACGGGCGTCGGGCAGCACGTGGACGTATCGATGCTGGGCGTGCTGACCTCGCTGGTCGCGGCGGAGCCGTTCGATCTGCTCGAAGCGTGCGGTCTGCCGCAGCGCACCGGGCGCATGGTGCCGCGCCTCACGCCGTTCGGTGTTTTCGAGTCGGCCGACGGTTATCTCGCGATCTGCGCGCCCACCGAGCAGTTCGCCCGCGGGGTGTTCGCGGCCATCGGCCGTCCGGAGCTCGCGCGCGATCCGCGCTTCGCGACGCGCGACGCACGGGTCGCGAACATGGACGCGATCAATGCCTTGATCGAGGCGTTCACCCGCGAGCGGCCGACGGCCGAGCTCGTGCCGTTGTTCGAGGCAAACGGCGTGCCGGCCGCCGAGGTGCGCTCGCCGGCCGCGGCCGTGCGCGATCCGCGGGTGCTCGCGCGCGGCGAGACCGTGCCGATCGAGCATCCGGAATTCGGCCGCGTCGCCGACGTGATCGGGCCGGGCGTGCCGATCCGCTTTTCGCGCGCGGCGCTGCCGGAGCCGCGGGCGGCGCCTGCGGTCGGGCAGGACAACGCGCTCGTCTACGGCGAGTGGCTCGGCTATAGCGCGGCCGAGCTCGAGCGGCTGCGCGCGGCCGGCAACATCTGAAGGCGATGAGCGCGAGCGCCGCGATTGCCGAGCTGACCGCCGGATTCGAGGCGCCGTTCGGCGCGCTCGGCCGCGCCGGCGGGGCTAGCCGCTCCGCTGCCGACAGCGACCGCGACGCCGTCGTGATCGCGTGGCCGTCGGTGCCGGTCGAGATCGTTCGCGCCGCGGGCTTCCGGCCGGTCCTCGCGCGCGGCAGCGCGGCGCCGACGCCGGCCGCCGATCGCGTGATCGAAGCGGATCTGTTCCCGAGCCGCCACCGCCAGCTCGTCGAGGCCGCTTTGACGGGGCGGCTCGCCAACGTCGCGGCCGTCGTGCTGCCCCGGACGTCGGACGCCGACTACAAGTGCTTCCTGTATCTGCGCGAGCTCGCGCGCCTCGGCGCGGCCCCGCGCCTGCCCCCCGTCTGGCTGTTCGATCTGCTGCAATCGGGCGGCGCCGAGGTGCCGGCCTACGACCGCGAGCGCGCGCGCGACCTGCACGAGAGGCTCGCGAGCCTCGCGGGCCGCAAGGCCGACGCCGACGAGCTGTCCGCGCAGATCGCGCTCGCCAATCGCGCGCGCGCCGCGGCGCGGCGTCTCGCCGCGCTGCGCCTCGACGCGCCGCGCCTCACCGGAGCGGAGGCCGTGCCGCTGCTCGGCGCGTTCTGGCAGCTCGATCCCGAGCGCTATGCCGGGCTCGCCGCCGAGGCCGGCGCGGCTCTGGCCGCGCGGCCGCCGCTCTCGGGTGCGCGGATCCTGCTCGCCGGCGCCCCGGTGGATGACGCCGCGCTGCATCGGACCCTGGAGGCCGAGGGCGCGGTCGTCGTCGCGGAGTCGAGCCCGATCGGCACGGGCGCCGCGCGGCCCGACGTCGACGCCGCGGGAGACCCGGTCGCGGCGCTCGCCGAGCACTACCGGCGCGAATCGATCGACGCGCGTCTGCCCGTCGCGGCGCTGATGGCGAAGATCGACGCCGCGCTCGGGGGCGTCGACGCCGTCGTGGTCTCGCTGCCGCCGGACGACGCGAGCTTCGGCTGGGATTACCCGCGCCTGCGCGCGCTGCTCGAGCGGCGCGCGATCCCGCACGCGGTGCTCGAGAGCGATCCGTTCTCGCCGCCGACCGCGGCGGAGCGTGAGCGAATCCGCGGGCTGCTCGACGAGGTCGGCAGGCGCCGGGAGGCGCGCCGTGGCTGAGAAGCAGCTCGAATCGACGGCGGCCGCCGCGGCGTTCCAGAAACAGTGGTTCGCCGACTTGCGCCGGCGCGTGTTCGACGAGCGCCGCGCATACGCGCTCGTCCAGGCCGATGTGCCCTTCGAGCTGTTCGATCTGCTCGAGATCCCGGCCGTGAGCAATCAGTGGTGGTCGTCGCTCGTCGCGGCGAAGCGGCAAGCGCCGGCGTTCCTCGACGCGATGGCGGCCGACGGCCTGCGGCAGCAGCTCTGCCGCTATTGCAGCCTCGGTTTCGCCACGACGCGCTACCCGCACGCGGGCGAGGCCCCTTGGGGCGGGCTGCCGCCGCCGCGGCTGCTGTGCGCGCGTCTGACCTGCGACTGCATCCACCGGGTGTTCTCGCTCTGGGCGGAGGAGCTCGGCGCCGAGCTCTTCGAGATCGATCATCCGGGCGCGACCGAGCTGCCGCCGCGCTGGTGGGAGCTGAGCCGCCATCGCTGGCGGGAGCTCGTGGAGCCCCAGCGGCTCCGGTTCGTCGCCGCGACGCTCGAGCGGCTCGTCGAGCGGCTCGAGTCGATCGCCGGGCGGCGGCTCGATCGGGCGGCGCTCCGCGACCGGCTCGAGCGCGTGAACGAGCAGGAAGAGCTGTTCGACGCCGCGCGCCGGCTGATCGCCGAGGCGCCCCAGACGCCGGTGCGCATGACGGAGCAGATCGCGAACGTGATGGCCACGCAGTGGGTGCGCGGGACGGATTGGGCGCTCGCCCACGCGCGGCGGTTCCTCGCCGAGGTGGAGCAGCGCGTCGCGGCCGGCATCGCCGCGTGCCCTAAGGAACGGCGCAGGCTGATGTGGGTGGGTGTCGGGCTCTGGCACGACACCGAGTTCTATACCGCGTTCGAGGCCTCGCACGGCGCCGTGTTCGTCTGGTCGATGTATCTCGCGTTCGGGCCCGACGGTTACATCCGCTACGGTTTCGACGACCCGATCGAAGCGCTCGCGAGCCGCACGGCGAGCTTCAACGAATATCTGCACAATCCGCCGTGGGCAGCGGAGTGGATCGTCGAGCAGGCGCGGCTCCACCGGATCGACGCCGCGCTCGTGCTGCACCCGCGCAGCATGAAGCCCTCGGCGAGCGGGCGGCGCTTCATCGTGCGGGCGCTCGAGGAGGCGGGAATCCCGGCGCTGCCGATCGAGGCCGACGTCGTCGACGCCCGGGCGTGGGACCCGGCCGAGGCGCGCGCGGCCGTGGCCGCGTTCCTCGACGAGCGAGTGCCGCGATGAGCGCCGTCGACGCCGCTGCGCCGCGCCCGCTCTGGCTGCTGCCGTTCGGCGTCACGCTCGTCGCGATGTTCACCCTGCAGCTCTCCAATCTCGGCTTCGCGCCGCTGTTGCCGTCGATCCAGCGCGACGTCGGCATGAGCTTCACGCAGCTCGGGTTCTTCACGGGGCTGTATGGCTTGTTCGCGATGCTGCTGAGCGTGCCGGCCGGCGTCACCGCGCGGCGTTTCGGCGAAAAGCGGGTGCTCGCGCTCGGCCTGCTCGGGGTTGCGATCGGCAGCGTGCTGCTCGGCCAGGCCACGAGCTTCGAGTCGGCGCTCGCCTCGCGCGGGCTCACGATCTTCGGTTACCGCTTCGCGTTCGTCAGCGTGCTGATCGCCGTCGCCCTCACGGCGCCGCCCGCGCTGCGCGGCCGCACGATGGGCGCGCTCGGCGCAACCTCGGCGATGGCGTCCGTCGTCGGGGCTCCGCTCGGCGGCGCGCTCGTCGGCGAGCTCGGCTGGCGCAGCGCGATCCTGGGATACGCGTTCATGGCGCTGCTCGGCGCGACGGTGTTCTGGCTGTTCTACCGCCCGGCCGCAGAGCCCGACGCCGCCGCAGCCGAACGTGGCGCACCGTCTTCCGCGGCGCCGCAGGCCGGCGCGCAGCGCAGCGCGTTTCGCTCGCCCGTGGTCTGGCTGCTCGCGCTCGTGGTCGGGCTCGGCGGCTTCGGCCAGTTCACGGTCACCTATTTCGTGCCGAGCGTGGCCGAGGGCATTTTCAACCTCGACGCGGCCGCGGCCGGCGTGATCGTGAGCACGGGCTACATCGCGGCGATCGTGCTCAACCTCGTCGTCGGCGTGCTCGCCGATCGCTTCAACAAGCTCGCCGTGCTCGGAGTGATCTTGGTGATACTCGCGTGCGCTTCGGCTTCGCTCGCTATCGAGCACGAGATCGTGTTTCGCGTAGGCACGGCGGTCGTGATCGGCTTCGGCTTCTCCGCCGCCAATCAGCTGTACGGGCTCGCGGGCAGCTTGGCGCCGCGCAGCGAGGCCGGGAACGCGATGGGGATCGTGAGCCTCGGCGCGGGGCTCTTCGGCTATTTCGGTCCGCAGATGCTCGGGCTCCTGCGCGACCTCACCGGGTCTTTCGCCGCGGGCTTCTCGATGGTCGCGGTCGCGGATCTGCTGACGCTCGGCCTGGTCGCGCTGCTGTATCGTCTGACGCGGAGTCCGAAATGAAACGCATGAGTGTCCACGGCGCGGCGGTCCTGCTGCTGTCGCTCACGCTGCTGCATGGCGGCGCGTCAGCGCAGCCCGGGAGGCCAACGGGCGATCAGCATCGCGATTACCTGTTCGCGCCGACCGGCGAGCGGATGCCTTACCGGCTCTACGTGCCGACGCGCTGGAGGCAAGGCGCCGCGCTGCCGATCCTCCTGTTCTTGCACGGCGCCGGCGCGGACGAAAACACCTACTTCGATATCGCGGGCGGGCTCCTCCCGCAGCTCGCCGAGAAGCACGGCTACATCGTCGTATCGCCGCTCGGCTTCAGGCCGCTCGGCGCCTACGGCAACCCGCTGCGCCTGCCGGCGGTGTTCGGCGAATCGGAGGCCGCCGCCCGGCAGAGGGCGGCCGTCACGGCCGAGCGCAGGCGCGAGCTCGCGCTGAGCGAGCTCGAGGTCATCACCGTTCTCGAGATCGTGACCGAAGAGTACGGCGCGGATCGCTCGCGGACGTTCCTCGCAGGGCACTCGATGGGCAGCGGCGGCGCCTGGCACCTCGCAGCGCGCTATCCCGAGCGCTGGCGCGCGGTCGCGCCGATGTCCGGCCCGTTCGTCGACAACGAGACCTACCCGTTCGACCGGATCCGCGATCTACCGCTGCTCGTGAGCGAGGGCACGGGCGCGACGCCGTCGCTGGCAGGCAGCCGCGCGCTAGCGGCATTTCTGCGCGCGGGCGGCTTCGACGTCGAGTATCTCGAGGTCGACGGCGACCACGGCGCCATGGTGCCGATGGTCTGGCCTGCGATGTTCGAGTTCTTCGATCGCGTGAGCGCCCGCGGCGCGGCGAAGGCACCGTGAGCGTATCGCGGTGCCCGGGAATATCGTGGCGATCACGCGAGACGGTCAACGCGACAGGCCGACCACGCGTTGGTCCAGCACGCCGAACAGCGACAGGCTAGAACCGTCCGCAACGGCCGTCATCCGCACGCGCTCGCCGAACGCGAGGAACGGCGTCCTTGCCTCTCCGTCGCGATCGATCATCTCGATCGCGCGCCGCTCGCTGATGCAGCACGAGCCCACCTCGCGGTAGCGGCTGTGCGAGACCGTGCCGCCGCCGAGCAGCGTGCCGGCGCACAAGGCCCGCGTCCGCGCGGCATGCGCGATCAGCTCGTCGAACCCGTGCTCCATCTCCGTCGTCGGCACCGCGCCGAAGCGCTCGCCGTTGCGCTCGACGTGCAGCGTGGCGACGATGCGGTGGTCGCGCCACGCCACGCCGAGCTCGTCGGGGGTGACGGCGATCGGCGCCATGCCGCAGGCAGGCTTCGCGAGGATCCAACCGAAGCCGGTTGCCATCTCGATCGGCGCGTAGCGGCGCAGCGACCAGTCGTTGATCAGCACGGCCAGACGGATCGAGGCCGCGGCTTCGGCACGGCTCGCCGCCATCGGCACCGGGCCCGTGATGACGCCGAGCTCGCCTTCGAAGTCGATGCCGTCGGCTTCGGTGACGAACGGGATGTCGTCCGTGGGCCCGTAGAAGAGATGCGACATGCCCTGATACATCAGCGTCCACTCGCTCTCGAACGGCCCGCGCCCGAACGCTTTTGCCATCAGGATGCCGTGCTGGGGGAAGGCCGAGCCGTCGAGCCACTGCCAGGCGCGCGGCAGCGGCGCCATGAAGCGCACGCTTGCGCTCGCGACGGCTTTCGCCGCCGTGCCGGCGTTCAGGCCGTCGTAGAGCGCCCGCAGCGGCTTTTGCACGTCGTCCCAGCGCTCCAGCGCCTCCTGTAGCGTCCGCGCGACGCCGTCGGCCGGCGCGACGTGCTCGAGATCGCGCGCGACGACGACGAGCCGCCCGTCCGGAGTACCGTCGTGAATCGTCGCGAGCTTCATGGCGCGAGGTCCGCGTCGAACCGGCCGTCGATCAGGACGAAGACGATGCGGCACGGCACCTTGCCGCGATTCGCCCAGCCGTGGTTCGTGCCGCGCTGGATCACGATGTCGCCGGCGCGCACCACGGTCTCGCCCTCGTCCATGATCAGCGTGAGCTCGCCTTCGAGCACGATGCCGTAGTCGATCGTCTCGGTGCGGTGCATGAACGGATGCCTCGAGCCGCTGCCGCGGTGCGATGCCGCCTCGGCGGCGCCGACTTCGGCGAAGTGCGCGCGCGCCTGCTCCGGTGTGAGCTTCGCGATGCTCGGGTCTTCGGGCGGCACCTCGAGCACGCGAATGCGCGTGCCGTTCTTCGGCGGTGCGAGCTGGATGCCTTCCTCGGGCGGCTCGCCGGAGGCGCGGTCGATGCGGGCGGGCGTCTCGCGCGTGTTCCACACCTCGAAGAACAGCGGCCCGTGCTCGCCGCCGATGCGCGCGACGCGCGGCGGCGGCCCGTCTTCGAGAATCACCGAGCGGCCATGCTCGTCGTGGCCCGTGACGATGCGCCGGAACGGCGCGCGCAATTCCTCGTTGCTCATGTCGGTGCACCTTCATAACGGCCGTCCGTGGCTCCACCGAGCGTCTCGGCGAACCAGTCGGCAATGTAGTCGCGTGCGAAGCTCATGTTGTCGGCGCCGACGTGCTCCACGCCGCCTTCGCGTGCCGTGAGGATCTTGAGCTCGCGCCGCGGCGAATTGATCAACTGCTCGTACGTGCGGTGGGCGTAGGCGACCGGGATCTGCCGGTCCTTCTCGCCGTGCGTAACGAGAAACGGCACGCGGATGCGATCGAGGATGCCGTCGAGGCACATGTCCTTCGCCTTCGCGAAGAACTCGTCGCGGTCGCGCACGCCGAACACCCACTGCACGTGGCTCCAGTAATGCGGCACGGGGTTCTCGCCCTCGCGCTTCAGGCGCTTCAACTGCACCTCGTGCCAGTCGTGATTCGCGCCCCAGACGGCGCCGCTCGCGAAGCGCGGCTCGAAGGCCATCGCGCGCGGAGTGAAATAGCCGCCGAGCGAGATGCCCGTCATGCCGATCCTGCTGGCGTCGATGTCGTCGCGCGCCGCGAGCCACTCGTAGCACGGCGTGGCCCAGCGCTCGCTCGCGGCCGTGGCCGGCAGCCCCAGCAGGCGCAGAGACTCGCCCGTGCCGGGCTGGTCCACGCTGAGCGTGGCGATGCCGCGCCGCGCGAGCTCGCGCGGCAGCCACGACCAGTAGAGAAGCTCCTTGCAGCTGTCGAGGCCGTTCACGTAGAGCACGCACGGCAGCCTGCCGCGGGCACCCGGCGGCCGCGTCAGCAGTGCGGGCAGATACGTACCCTCATAGGGAATCTCGACGCGTTCGGCGTTCTCGCCGCCAATCTCGACGGCGTGGCGAAACGCCTGCTGCGCGCGCGCGAACGTGGCTTCGCGCCGCGGATGCCCATGACCCTGCATTCGTTCGGCGACGATGAGATACAGCGCGGCGCGCTGTCCTTTGCGCGAGGCGGACAGGAGCCGCCCGCGCGCCTCGTCCTCGGCCGCGAGCTCGAGCAGCTTGTCCGCCATCCAGACCCATTGCTCCAGGAACTCGGCCGTGCCTGCGTCCTCGCCGCGCGCGGCCGCCTCGCGCAACGGCCCGCACATGTCCTCGATCTCGCCGATCTGCCCGCCGCTTTCGAGCGCCATGTTGACGGCGAGATTCCAGACGTAGTTGTCCGGAAAGTACTGGAACAGGGCCATCTCAGACCTCGGCGGGCTGAAAAAGCCCCGCGTCGGGCTCAGGCCGCGGCATCGTCTGCGGCCCGCCGACGCCGATGCCCCAGAGATCCATGAGGCCCTGCTCGGGCTTGTAAACCGTCGGCTGCCACGTGGCCTCGTCCACGCGCTCGAGCTCGGCCGTGTACTCGACGGCGAACCCGTTCGGCGTAACGAAGTAGCTGAACGTGTTGTTGCCGGCCTTGTGGCGGCCGGGGCCCCACTTCACGTCGATGCCCTCGGCGCGCAGGCGCGAGACGCCGCGCATCATTGCGTCGAGGCTCGCCATGTCGTACGCAACGTGGTTCAGGCAAGGCGGCCCCGGCAACAGCGCGATGCGATGATGCCATTCGTTGCAGCGCAGGAAACACATGAAATCGCCGAGCCAGTCGCTCACGCGAAAGCCGAGCACGTCCGTGAAGAAGCGCACCATCGCCTGATGGTCCGGCGAATGCAGCACGATGTGGCTGATGCGCACGGGCACGGGCTCGAGCGCGCCGACCTCGCGAGCCGTTCGTTGCGCGACGTCCGCGGAGATTCCGAACGGCAGCCCGTCCGGCGAGAAGAAGCGGAAGCCGTAGCCGCCGAACGGGCCCGCCAGCTCCCGCGGCGCGAAGATCTCGCGGCAGCCCGCGGCGAGTACTCGCGCGTGCAATGCATCGACCGCGGCGCGATCGGCCGCTTTTAGCTCGATGACGTCGATGCGTCTCAAGTCCGCGGCGCGCAGGCGCACGGCGCAAGGCTCGCTGCTGCCGTCGACGGCGAAGTACAGCAGGCCCGCGTGCTCGCCGGTCTCGACGAGGCCCCACTTGTCCTTGTAGAACGCGCGCTCCGCGGCCAGGTCCGGCACCCCGTAGCCCACGAAACGAATGTCGGTAACGGTTGACATCGATGAACTCCAGAACGGCGGCAGCTCAAAGGGGCCGCGCGATCATCTCGAACATCCCGCGCACCGCGGCGCTCTGATCCACGGGCGGGCGTAAGCCGAGCTGGCTGTCGCCGATGAGCTTCGATTGCTCGACGATGTAGCGGCAACGCTCGGCGCGGCGCGCCTGCCACGCCGCGAACGCGGCCTGCGGAGTGTCTTCGCGCGCGAGCTCCTCTGCGAGCACGATACCATCCTCGATGGCCATGCCGGCACCCTGCCCGAGATGCGGCGTCGTGGCGTGCACCGCGTCGCCGAGCAGCACGACGCGCCCCTTGTGCCACGGCCCGTCGAGATAGAGCCACTCGAGCGGCCTGTACACCACGCTCGCGTCGTCGGTGATGCCGGCCGCGAGCGCGGCAATGCGCGGCGGCGCGTTCTTGAGCTTCTCGCGCATCGCCTGCGCCAGGCCCTCGCGCCGGTAGCGCGGGTTGCCGGGCTCGGGCGTCACGACGTAGAGGTACATGGTCTCCTTGCTGAGCGGCACGAGGCCCATGCCGATCGGACCTTCGTAAGCCTGCAGAGCGTCGAGCCCCGGCTCGCGCGGGAAGTTGTAGCGCCACACGCCCTGCCCCGTGAACTCGGGCTGGCTCGCGTCGGGGAACAACATCGTGCGCGTCGTCGAATAGAGGCCGTCGGCGCCGACGACGAGATCGAAGCGGCCCGTGCTGCCGTCCGAGAATCGCACCGTCACACCGTCGCCGTCGTCGTCTAGCCGCGTGGCTTCGACGCCGAGCCTGACCTCGGCGCCGGCCTCGCGCGCACGAGTCGCAAGAACACGCTGCAGCGCGCGGCGGCCGATTCCCACGTTCGCCGGATACTCCGGGACGAGCTTCGGCGAAGGAACGCGCGCGAGACGCCGGCCGTCCGGCGCGAAGATGTCGACGTAGTCGAAGCCGACACCCGCGTCGAGATAGTCCTGCAGGATGCCGAGCATGTGCATCGCGCGGATCACGTTCGATTGCTGGATGATGCCGACGCCGTAGACACTCCACTCCGGGTCGCGCTCGATCATGCTCACACGGAACCCGCGCCGGCCGAGCGCGATCGCAGCCGTGAGACCGCCGATGCCGGCGCCGATGACGAGTATGTTGGCCTTTTGCACGTCCTTCTCCGTCGGCTACGCGAGTCACGCGCTCGCGCCGTGCACCGTCATTCCTCGCGACGGCGGCACACGACGCGCGACAGCTCCGCGCCTTCGCCCTTCACGCGCATGCACGTCGGGCGGTACCTGTCGCGCACGTAATAGGCGTTCTCGAAGTCCTCCTCCCGAGGGTTCTCCATGCAGTCGTACTCGAGCGGATGCGTCGCGGTGCTTCTGTTCCACGTCCGCTTGATCGTGAACGGCGCCTCGTAGTACTCGGGATCCTCGATCGTCACCTCGATCTCGATGCCGCTGCCGTCGGCCGTCGGCGTCAGGCGCTCGATCGTATGCAAAGCCGGGCTCGTCGGCTGGCCGCGCGCGTCGAGCTCGCCGTAGCCGTTGAAGCCCACGGTGTCGATCACGAGCGTGTTGCCCTCGAAGCGGCCAATCGAGTCGCCGACGTAGCTCGGCGGCAGATCCTGCGGATGCGTGGCGTTCATGCGCACGCGGCGAACCATGCGCGGCATCTCGTAGAGGATCGTCACCTCCTCCGGCGATTGCAACACGACGATCTTCTCGCGCGGCATCGTCATCGTGGAGATCGCGCCCGGCCGGCACGAAGTCCATGCCGTGTGCATGATGCTGCCCGCGACCATGGCCGCGGCGTTGCGATCGACCAACGCTTTGCCGGCCGCCGACAGCGGCGCCTCGGGGACCATGAAGCCGAACGTACGCGGCTCCCAGATGCCGCCGAGCCGCGGCGTGGCCCCCGCCGTATCGGCCGGCGACGCGGCCGGGGCCGGCCTCGCGTTGCCCGAGGCCGCCGGCGGCAGTTCTTTTGCGGACGGCCGGCTCGCCGCCTGCGATGCGATCGGGGCAAACGTCGTCCGTCACGCGCTGCGCGGCGTCGCGCCGGAAATAGAGCACCGTCTCCCACGGCTCCGTGAAAGTCTCGGGGTCGTCGATCGTGATTCGGTCTTCGAGACGACCGTCGGGCAGCACGCGCAGCCGCTCGGTCAGCACCATCTCCTCCGAGCGCGGCAGGCCCGACGCGTCGAGCACGGCGACGTCGGACAAGCCGACGCTCCGGATCACGAGCGTATCGCCCTCCCAATGGCCGACCGGGAAACCGCCCGTCAACGGTAGCGGCGGATCCACCTCTACGCCCGCGAGATTCACGACGCGGAACCAGCGATACCAGCCGTGGATGAATGCGAGAAAGTCGCCGTCGCGGCGAATCTCGAACGGATACGGCATCGTCATGACGCGCGGCATGCCCGGGCTCGCGCACCACGTGGTCTGATCGAACGACGTGTCGCCGGCCGCGAGGCGCTCGAGCCGCGCAGCATGCAGCGCGGCCGCTTCCGCGTTCAGCGGCGGCGGCTGACCCGCCGCCGTCAGCAGGCGCTCCGGAGCCGCGACGGGGACCCAGACGCCGAGCAGCGCGTCGGGGCCGGCCGGAACCGTTTCGGTGTCCGCGGGAGCGCCGCAGGCAGTCAGCGCGAGCGCCGAGAGCACGGCTGCGAGGCGAAGCGAGCGCCGGCTGCGACCGGCATCGCGCAGCAACGTTCTACGCATCGGCGCCCTCGCTCACTGGCTCTGCACCGGTGCCGGCGCCGGGCGACTCCCCACCTGCGCCGCGACGCCTTTGAGCTCGCGCCCGTCCGCGAACGTCAGCACGCGTAGCGTGCCGTACGGAGTGCCGTTGCGAGCCGGCGACAGCAGCATCGTGACCTCGTCGCCCGCGACGACGCTGTTCTTCCGCCAGCCCAGCTTGATGTTGAGGCTCGGCGAGCCGATCTCGACCGACCACTCGACCTGTTGTCCGTCGTCGCCCGGCACGAGCAGCTGAATGTAGGAGTGCGGGTTCGTCCACTGCACCGCCTTCACCTTGCCGTGAATCGTGAGCTCCTTCGAATAGTCGAACTCGGCCGTGGAGTGATGCGCCGAGGCGATTCCGAGCGGCAGCAGCGACAAAACGAACGAGACGGCGTTCAGTCGCCGACCAATGAAACGCATGTCATCCCCCTATATGACTGTACGGCAGCTGTTGCGGTGGGATTCACGGCGGTTGATCGCAACCGCGAGCTCATGCCGTCGAACCCGAACGCGGCGACCCATCTGCCGCGCAGACGCTGAATCCAGGGCGCGAGCGTCACGCTCGCGAGCACGGCGCCCACGAGGAACGAGCGTCGGTAGCCCGCCTGTTCGCTGGGGATCGAAACCGTAGTGGGCAATCAATGCGGCGACCCAGATCGACAACGCAACGAGGTCGACCATGCCGGCGCAATGCGCAACCATCAACGCGACGCGCCCACGCGGGCTGTCCACTGGGACGCTCATCTCGATGCTCCCCCTTCCGGGTTCGAACGCGCGCGAGAACCGAGGGAACGGCCGAACGCGGTTCCGCGGGGCCAGTATATGCGTCTCGCAGCGCTTGCCCGCGCTGCGTTCCATCGCGATATGCGATGGCAGCTATTGCGCCGCCTTATTGCCGTGTCGGCCTGCGGCCACATAAGCTCTGCGCTTGCGACCGTCGGCGGTTGCGGAGGAGGCATGCACAGCAGACTCTCGAGGATGGCCGCTACGCTCATGCTCCCGCTCGTCTCGGGCACCGGCCTTGCGCATCACTCGCCGATCGCGTTCGACACGACCGTCACGGACTTCGCGATCAGCGGCGAGATCGAGCACGTCGACATGCGCAATCCGCACTCGGTGATGCGGCTCAAGGTCGCGGCCGACGACGGCAGTGTCACGGTGTGGGACATCGAGTTCAGCAGCGTGAACCTGCTGCTCCGCCGCGGCTGGGATTTCGACCGCATCAAGGTCGGTGATCGCGTCACGTGCATCGGCAATCCGAGCGCGGCCGGCAAGACGGAGATGTACATGTGGACCATCAGGCTCGCCGACGGCACGGAGTTCGGACGATGACGCAACGAGGCGCTCGCGCGCTCGCGGCTGCCGCGGCGCTGCTCTCGGCGACGCTCGGAGCGGCCGCCCAGGACTGGCCGATCGAGGGAATCTGGGAGCCGGACCCGACGCGCAGCGAGCGTTTCCCGGCCGAGCCGCCGTTCACGCCCGAAGGCCGGCGCATCGTCGACGAATGGCGCGCGAGCCACGACCCGATCGAGGACGACCCCGGCAAGTTCTGCCAATCGCCGGGCATGCCGTCGCTCGCGCTGGGCGGAGCGAGCTATCCCGTCGAGATCATTGCGAAGCCCAAGCAAGTGACGATCCTCATGGAGCTGCACCAGCAGGTCCGGCGCGTGCACCTCGACCAGGCGGAGCACCCCGCCCGGCCGTTCCCGCAGCGCAACGGCCACTCGATCGGCCGCTGGGAAGGCGACACGCTCGTCGTCGACACGATTGCCATCAAGGCGATTCCGTTCGGCTCCGTGCCGCACAGCGACCGCGTGAAGGTCGTCGAGCGCATCCGCGCGATCGACGGCGGCGCGGCGCTCGTCAACGAGGTGACGATCACGGACCCCGTCATGTACACGCGGCCCGTGACCGTGCGGCAGTACTACAAGGCCGCGCCGCCGGGCACGCGCATGCTCGAGTACGAGTGCACCGAGGGCATGTGGATCGAGCACGAGGAGCGGCGCGGCATTCGCGCGGATCGATGACTAGGCCGACGTGCTCGACGAGACCAAGCGAGCGGGCGCAGCCGTGTCGGGATAGCGCGGCAGCAGCAGAAACATCACGCAGGCCGCGAGCAATCCCGCCGAGCTCAGCGTCAGCGTGAGGTCGTAGTTGCCCGTCGCATCGCGCACCGCACCGACCCACAGCGGGCCTACACCTGACGAAAAGACGAACACCGCGTATTGCCAGCCGTAGACGCGCCCGAACTGCGCGAGCTCGAAGTAGCGAGCGACGAGAAAGCCCAGCAGGTCGAGCTCGGCTCCCACGGCAAACCCAAGGGCGATGGCAGTGAGCGGGGCTGCCGAGGCGCCTTGCGTGAGGAACAGCACGCACCCCGCGGCAGCCATGAGGCAGACGCCGATCGCCACGCGCGGCGCAAACAGCCGATCGAGCAGGTAGCCGATCAACAGGCGGCTCGAGATCACCGCGAGGCCGATGATTCCCGCGACGCCGCCGGCCGTCACGGCGTCGAGGCCCCCGTCCATGAGCATCGGTACGAAGTGCGGCAGCAGGCCCATGAACGCCAGCGACATGGCCGCCGACGCCGCGGCCATGAACCAAAAGGCGCGTGAGCGGAGCCACCTGTCGTCGGTATTGCGCGCAGAGCCCGCGCCTTGCGCAGGCGTGGGGCGCGCGGCTGCGAGGCTGCCGTTCGGAACGAGGAAAGCGACCGCGAGGGCGCCCACGAGCGGGACCACCGCCAGCGCGAAGTAGCCTGCGCGCCAGCCGCGCTCGGCGATCAGTGACGAAAGCAGTGGCGGAACGATCGCCGCAGCGAGCCCGATCCCCGCCATCGTGATTCCGAGCGCGATGCCGCGGTGCCGAGTGAAGGATCCGCCGACGAGCTTCGCGAACGCGACCGGCCCGGATGCGACGGCCAAGAAGGCCAGCAGCGCCTGCAGCGCGACATACGTAGCGGTGGACGACACGAAGACGCCCATCCCAGCGAAGCTTACGGCCAGCAGCGTGAGACCGAGCACCGCGGGCGGCTTCACGCCGAAGCGATCGACGGCCCATCCGGCGAGAGGGTTGCCTACCGCGAGCGCCATCGTCGCGAGCAACACGCCGAACCCGTATTCCGTGCGCGTGAGCCCGAACTCGCGGCTCAGACCATCGACGAACAGGCCGTTCGTATAGAGCAGCAGCGCCGACACGCCGGTGCTGCAACCGGCAATCGCGCCGAGCAGCACGCGGGCCTGACGCACGCGCGATCGAGTATCCGCGTCCATTGTTTTTCTCTCCACGGGGCGGGCGCAGTCTATTCGCGAGGCGGCACATGGCGCCGCTCCAAACCGGCGACGCCGCCGAACGCTGCAGCGGCGATCGCGGCGCCGAACATCACCGAGTGATCAGCGGCGAACTCCGCGCCGAGCGGTCAGCTACAGCCCCTTGCTCCGGTAGTCCCACCGCGGATCGCGGCAGAGCCCGCAGTCCGGCCCGACGAACACGCGAGACGCCTCGGCGCTGCCGCGCAGCTGCCAGTCGAGCCACGCGATGACGACCTCGGCCGCCGCGCCGCCGTTCGGCTCCCAATAAGTGCCGCCGTGGCCCTTGTCGATGTTCGCGACAGCCACCGGCACGTGATCGATCTGCTCGAAGTCGTCCATGCCGTTCGCGTAGGCAATGTCCGTGGGTCCGCCGAGCACGTACAGCGTGGGCGTATGCAGGTCCTTGAGCCGGCTCTTCGTCTCGACCATGCCGGCCATGCGCGTCTCGCCTTCCACGAACAGCCCGCTGTTCATGATCACGACGGTCTTCACGCGCGGATCGCCCGCGATCGTCAGCGCCTGTATGCCGCCGCAGCTGAAACCCGAGATCGCGATCTGCGCGGGATCGATGCGGCCGTAGTAGCGGCTGCCGGGCCGCTCGTTCTCGGCGAGCGCCCAGTCGATCGCGGCCTTGAGCTGCGCGGGTCGCGTCGGCGCGTAACTCGCCATGTCCGCGTTGGCGGGCCGCGGCGGCGCCTCGGTCTTGCCGGGACCGTTGTGGATGCCGCCGGGCGCGATCGCGAGGTAGCCGTGCGAGGCGACGTTCAAGAGATGCAATCGCGCGCTGGCGCCGTCGTTCGAGCAAGCGCCGTTGCCGAACACGTACACGCCGAGCTTCGTGGTGCCGAGGCTCGCGAGATCGGCCGGACGGTAAACCACGTGGTCGGGCAGCCCCGGATCGATTTCCTTGAGCGGCGTGAATCCGCCCGTGCCCGGTGTATCGGGAATACCGTCGCGATTCTCAGGCGGTTGACCGAAGGTCGCGGCCGACGTCGTGGCGAGGACGACAGCCACGGCGAGAACCGAGGCGATCTTCCGCGTATTCATCGCTTCCCCCCGAACATTGCTCCAGCCCATAGCGATCCGGGCGCCCCCGCGATGCTACCGGTCGTTGACAATCTTGCCAACGAAACGACAGCATCCATCGGCGCGCGACGGAGCGGTTGAACCGGGGGGGGAGCGCCATGTCGGGCACGAGGGGTGAACGGGTACGCGCAGTGCTATCGCTGCTGCTCTGGGCGGTATGGCCAGCGGCGGCGCTCGCTGCCGACCCGGCCGGCTCGGGTCCGGAGCCGGCCATCGTGTACTCGGATGCCGGTCTGCCCACGCACACGATCTATCGGCCGGCAGAGCTCCGAGGCCGCTATCCCGTCGTGCTTTGGGGCAACGGCTCTTGCGTCAACAGCAACTTCGGCTACCGGGAGTTCCTGGCCGAGGTCGCGTCGCACGGCTTCATCGTATTGGCGATCGGCCCCTATCGCGATTCGCCGCCGCCGCGGCTGCAACGGCGGGCCGATCCGGCGCAATGGCCGCCTTTCGAAACCCGGTACAGCCAGATGCTCGACGCGCTCGAGTGGATTGCGGCGGAGAACGAGCGCGAGGCCAGCCCGTTCTTCGGCAGAGTCGCCGTCGACAAGGTGGCCGTCATGGGGCACTCCTGCGGCGGCTTGCAGGCCATCAGAGCCTCGCTCGACCCTCGCGTCACGACCACCGTAGTGCTGAACAGCGGCATGATGACCGACGACGATCAATACATGCACCGGCACGAGCTAAAGCGCTCGATACTCGAGGAGATGCACGCGCCGATCGCGTACTTCATCGGCGGCGAGAGCGATATCGCCTATCCGAATGCGGAGCAGGACTGGGAGGCGCTTCAGAAGCTCCGCTTGACGGCGATCAACGCGAACATGGACGTCGGCCACGGGGCTACGTACCAGATGCCGAACGGCGGACCCTTCGCCCGCGGGCCCTTGGCCTGGCTCGAGTGGCAGCTCAAGGGCGACGCACAGGCGCAAGCATTGTTCGTCGGCGACGACTGCGGCTTGTGCTCGGGCAGCGGCTGGACGTTGCGCCGCCACTTCCCGAAGTAGCATCGGCGGCGCGACCGCAGCGGTCGCGCTGCAGGCTTGCCCAAACGGACGAACGCAGCGAGGCATAGCATCATGCAACACTCGGTCCGTCGAATCCCCACACGCTCGCTCCCAGTGCTCGCGGTCATGGCGCTCGTCGTGCCGCAATCACCTCGAGGAATCGCGCGCGCTCCTCGGGCGGCCGCGCGCCGACGTGACGGCCGTCGAAGGCGTGCGCGTCGTCGCCACCTCGACGGGCGCGGGCTCGGCACGGCGGCCATTTTGCGTTTCGCGCGACCGATTTGTTATCAGAACTTCCCGGACGCGCTGCTGCCGCCAGAGCTCCAGAACGCGAACCCGCGCAACCTACTTCGCACCGTCAACGGAGCGCCGACGCGCGATCGCCTGTAGGCAGCGCTGGCATGATACGCACCCGAGGAGAAATGTTATGCAATATCGCCTTTTCGCGGTTGGCGCCTTCGCCGCGGCAGCCGCCCTGGGTCTCCAGGCCCAACCATCGGCGTCCGGTACGCCCGAAGAGCTCGTAGCGGCGGCGAAGCGAGCCGCGGGCCGTGATCACTCCGGGACCTTCTTGCGGATCTGCGTCGCGCCCGACAACCTGAACGCCGCGCCGCGCCCGCCGCCGGCCACGGGACCCGGCGACGCGCCGGACCGGGCGGCCTGGTACGCCGCGCCGTACAAGGTGTTCGACAATCTCTATTTCGTCGGCACCAAGATCCACTCGTCATGGGCGTTGACGACGACGGAAGGCATCATCCTCATCGACACGCTGTTCGATTATGCGATCGAGCCCGAGATCCTCGATGGCCTCACGGCGCTCGGCCTCCACCCGCGCGACATCGAGTACGTCCTGATCAGCCACGCGCACGGCGATCACGATCAGGGCGCCGCGTTGCTGCAGAGCCGGTACGGCGCGAGGATCGTGATGGGCGAGGCCGATTGGGAGGTGACGCTGCAGCGGCCCGAGAATGCCCGCGGCGGTGTCCCCAAGCGCGACATCGCGGTGGGGCCCGACGGCATGAAAATCACGCTCGGCGACACCACGATCGACGTCATCGCGACACCCGGCCACACGCGCGGCACGCTGTCGTACATCTTTCCCGGTGCGCGATGGCGGTCGCACGCTGACGGTGGCCTATGCCGGCGGCACGGCGTTCAACTTCCCACGAGAAGCCGGCAACTTCGCGATCTACCGCGACAGCCAACGGAAGATGCTCGAGGCTGCGCGCGCGGCCGGCGCGACCGCACTCATGTCGAACCACACGGAATTCGACCGCGCCTACGACCGCGCACGCATCGCGCAGCTGCCGCGCGCCCCGGGCGAGAAACACCCCTACGAGACCGACGAAGCCACCGTGCAGCGCTACTTCGAAATGGGCAGCCTGTGTGCCGAAGCCGAGCGGCTCCGCACGGAGTCCGCGAACTGATCGACGGCATAAAGGCGCAACGAATCGATCATGTTCGAGTCTCCCGAATCGCGGTGAGGACGTGGTGATGCTAGCAATTCGTTCGGGTGCAGCAGCGGCCGTGAGGTCGACTGACGTCACACCTTGAAGCGCGGGAACAGCCGCTCGGCATTGCCGCGCAGCATCATACGCTCGAACTCTTTCGGTAGCGCCAGCCCGGGCAGCTCGTTGACGGTGGACTCGATCGGCTCCGGCGAGTAATCGGTGCCGAACAGGATCTGCGTGTCGGGCATGAAGGCTCGCATCGCGGCCATGGGCCAGGGGAAGCTCGCGTGCGCGATGTCGTAGTACCACTTGCGCAGCTCCGCATACAGGCCGTTCGACAAGTACTGCTGCGCGGCCGCCGGCACGCGGTCCTTCATGCGCCCGGCCAGCATCGGCACCGTCCCGCCGGAATGGACCGTGATGAAGCGGATGTTCGGGTAGCGGAACATCACGCCATTGAGCACGATGCTCGCGACCGCGCGCGTGACGTCGAAGTCGTACTCGAGCATCGGCGCCGGGGCGCCGTAGCTCAGGTTGCCGCAACAGTTGGGCGCCAGCGGGTGCACGTAGACGATCGCGTTGCGGCGATTCAATTCCTGCCACATCGGCTCGAAATACGGGTCGCCCGGCCAGCGCCCCTGGTTGTCGTTGCTGTAGATGGCGATGGCGTCCACCTTCAGCGTGTCGTAGGCGTACTCGATCTCCCTCAAAGAGCCGTCGAGGTCGGGTAACGGCACGCCGCCCATGAGCCCGAACTGCTTCGGAAACTTCTGCACGAGCTCGGCGCCGTAGTCGTTGCCGCGCCGCACTTCCGTGCGCCCCCTCTCGGTGCCGTTGTAGAGCAGGTCTGCGTTCTGTGTCATCGACAGAATGGCCACGCCGATGCCGAACCGCTCCATCTGCTCGAGAGAGTCCTCCACCGACCAGGGACGTGGGTAGGCGCGATGGCCCGGGGGAACGAAATGGTGGTGCACGTCGATCGCGCCGCCGGGGACGTCGAGCCTCACGACGCGTTCCTGACCGAATAGCTTGCCGGAAGGCGCGATCAACGCGGTTCCCGCTGCTGCGAGGGACTTGAGGAACGCACGTCGGTCTCTCATTGGCACCCCCTCGTCGAGTTTGCTCGATCAGCGAGGATTCACACTCTCGTAGAACGTGAGCGCGACGCCGCCATCTGCCCTGTCCGGGTTCGAGCTCAGGTACAGGCCCGCGTTGAGGAAAGCGTACGGACCGTCGACGCGCGCCTCGAACGTCGGCACGAGCGCCCCGAAGCCACCGCCGTTGCGCACGATGACGAGCTCGCCGTCGTCCGTCTCCCAGAGGTAGTGCGCGTCGATCGTCGCCGGCGGCGGCGCGAGCAGCTGATAGTCCGCGCCGCCCATGAGCACCTTGCCGTTGACGCGCCCCCTCACGGTGCCGCCCGTGATCGGAATGATGTTGCGCTCGCCGCGCTTGCTCATGCCCACCCTCTGCGACGGCGCGAGCGTCACGTTCTCCGTGATCAGCACGTCGCCTTGCTGCTCGCCTTCCCTCTTCGCGCGATACCCCCACGGCTGCGCCGGAGCGTCCGCGGGCTTCGCGATCGGGATGCCGGCGCCGGCGGCGACGCTCGACACGTCGTAGACCGCGAGATGCAGCGACTTCTCCGCCGCGCGCAGGGTACGGCGAGCGACGAACTTGCCGGCGTTGAGCCACGCGTGGACGCTCTCGTTCGGCGCCTCGAAGTCCATGACGACGCGCACGTCGTGCGCGCCGGGCCCCGTGCCCGCGTTGCGCGCGTAGATGTAGCTGCCGTCGGACGCCTGCAGCACGAGCGCCTGCTCGATCTCAATGACGCCGTTGGCGAGCACGAGCTCGAAGTCGAGCGCGCCCGGCGCCACGGTGCCCGTGAGCCGCTGCCCTTCGACGGAGCCCTCGAGCCCGATCGCGACGCTCCTCTGGCCGTACGGCGTGCGGCCGATCGCGGCAGCGCGCTCGAGCGGAATGTCGATCTCGAACACGAGGCTTCCGGCCTCGGGCGCCGGGATTCCTTCCGGCATGCTGCAGTCCCAGCTCGGATGCGGAATCAGCGCGGCGGAGCCCGTTTGCGCGCAAGCCGCTTGCGCGGCGAGCGCGAGCCCGAGCGCAACGCCGACGAGCCGGTTACTGTCCACTGCTTCCTCCTCGCGACCGCAGATACGCGGCCGCCTCGGCATCGACCATCGCTTCCCACTCCGTGATCAACGGCCTGAGCTCGCGAGCGATGTCCTGCCGCACGCGCGCGAGATCGTTGCGCTCCGAAAGATCGGTACGGAGATTGAACAGGTACGTGTGCGGGCCGTCGACGAGCAACTTCCAGTCTCCGCGCCGCACGGCGGTGCGCTTGGCGGGACCGTTGCCGGAGCGCCAGAACAGCGTGCGCTCGAACTCCGGCGCACGGCCCTCCCAGACGGGGAAGAGGTTCACGCCGTCGAGCTGCGCCTCGGCGGGAACCGGCGCGCCGGTGGCCGCGAGGATCGACGCCGTCAGATCCATCGTGATCCCGACCTGATCCGAGACCGTGCCCGCCGGAATCCTGCCCGGCCAGCGCACGATCGCGGGCACGCGAATGCCGCCCTCGTACACGGTCCACTTGCGGCCGAAGAACGGCGCATTGTTCGAGAGCCACTCGCCGCCGTTGTCGTTCGTGAAGATCACGATCGTCTCGTCGGCGATACCGGCGCGATCGATGACGGCGAGCAGCTCGCCGATCTGCCTATCGAGGTGCTCGACCATGGCCACGTACTCGGCACGCGTGCTCGTCTCGGCATCGGTGGGCATGACGTGCCGCGCGTTGTCGGGCGCGACGGACGGCTTGCCGGGCACCTGGTACGGCCAATGCGGCGCCGTGTACGAGACGTCGAGGAAGAACGGACCGTTCTTGTGCTCCTCGATGAACCGCGCGGCGCGCTCCGTCACGAGATCCGTCGTGTAGCCCTCGACCTCGATCGGCTCGTCGTTCTCCCAGAGATCGGGCTGGCCTTCGCCGTCGTGATGCGTGTAGTAGTCGTGATAGCCGCTCTTCAAACCGAAGAAGTAGTCGAAACCGTGCGCGCGCGGACTCTTCTCGGGGACGTAGCCGAGATGCCACTTGCCGATCAGCCCCGTCGCATAGCCGTGGTTCTTCAAGAGCTGCGGCAGCGAGTAGCCCGTCGCGGGCAAGCCGCTGTCGCCCGCTCGGGCGACGTTCGCGAGCGGCGCTTCGATGCCGAAGCGCTGCTGGTAGCGCCCGGAGATCAGGCCTGCCCGCGTCGGTGAGCACGTGGGGCCGTTCGCGTAGAAGTCCGTGAGCCTGATGCCCTGGCTCGCGAGGCGGTCGAGGTTCGGCGTTCGAATGTCCGTTGCTCCGTAGCTGCTCAAATCCCCCCAGCCCATGTCGTCCGTGATGATGAGCACGACGTTCGGCCGGTCTTGGCGGGCCGGTTGCGCTTCGCCGAGCGTCGAAGCAAGGCAGCCGACGGCCAACGCGACCAAGAGCACGCAACGCATACGATGTTCCCCCAACTTTCCAGAGCAGCCAGAGCAGCCCCAGCCCCCCGCCTTTTTCGGCAAGCGCCCGGGGCCTTCTCGCCTCCTTCGGCGATTTTCAGCGGCCGGGCGGGACTAGCGCTCGGGCCATTGCTACGATGGATAACAATAACACCTGGGGGAGGTGCCGCCATGTCCATCGTCGATTTCAGGTCGATCGCGCACGGTGTACGCGTCATCGCCGGTACGGCGGCCGGAGTGGTGGCCCTCGCGCAGCCCTCGCTCGGCAATCCGCCGCAACCCCGCCCGGAAGCTACGCTCGGCTTCGCGGCTCTTCCGGTGACGACGTAGCTCCCGGGGCGAAGCACGTTCGATCGTTGGCAGGCGGCGCGGCTCGCCACCACCGTCTTGGCGCCGCCTGGCAGCGGCCCGGCGACCAGTCGACCTTCGACTTCTCGCGCCGACGAGCTCGTCGCCTCAGAACATGCCGTTCTGATTCGCCGCCTGCGACGGGATGTCCTGGATGACGTCCCAGTGCTCCACGACCTTGCCGTTCTCGACGCGGAAAATGTCCACGATCGCGCGGCCCGGCGTGCCGTCGTCGCGTGTGGAGTGCACGTGCAGCACCACGAGATCGCCTTCGGCAATCACGCGCTTGATCTCGCCGCGCTGATTCGGATAGCGCGCCTTCAGAAAATCGATAAATGCTCGAAGCCCCTCGGCGCCATCGGCGGCCGTCGGGTTGTGCTGCTTGTAATAGCTGCCGAGGTACCGCGACGCCGCCTCGAAGTCCTTGCGGTTGATGGCCGCGTCGTAAAACTCGATGGCGATGCGCTTGTTCGCCTCGAGCTGCGACGGTTGCGCATCGGCGGCGAACGCGACGAACGCAGCCGCGGCAGCGGTGACAAATGGGCCGGTGGCCCGGCGAGGCATCTTCATGCTCATCACTTCTCTCCTACTCGAAGCCGAAAATATCGTCGCGCTCCGGCCGCTGCATTCCCTGCTCGAAGTACTCTTCCCACGCCCGCCCTTGCGGCGCGTCTCTGCGAGCAGCGCCTCGTAGTGGGCTCGCGCCGTAGGGAACCCGTACGGGCTCACGATGTGCTCACGGGCGTAGTCCACGTCGCAGTTGCCCCACGACGAGCGCAGCAAACGCCGTCAGCGCGGCGCCCGTCAATCCTTGCATGCGTCCGTCTCCTTCATGCAGCCCATTCACGGCAGCGCGAACACCCAGATCGTGGCGCTGCGCACGACGGGCAAGTCGATCTCGGGGGTCAGCATCGGGAACGTCAGCGCCTGTGCCGAGCCGTGCCCGACGGTGATCGCGACGTACTGCTTGCCGTCGACCGCATAGCTGATCGGCGACGAGCTCGGCACGTCGTTCAGCTTGGCCTGCCAGAGCACTTCGCCCGTCGCGTCGTCGTAAGCGGCGAACACGCGATCGAGCGAGCCCGCGAACACGAGTCCGCCCGCCGTCGCGAGCACGCCAGTCGTCTGCGGCGCGCGCTGCCGCGCCGTCCAGAGCGTCTCGCGCGTCGCGAGATCGATGGCCTGAATTCGGCCGTAGCGGCCGTCGCTGTCCGGCCGCGGGCGAATCGTCCAGCGCACGCCCGTCGAGAGCGATCCGCGCTGATCAGGCGGCACCGGCGTGAGATCCATGCACGACTCGACGAGCGGCACGAACAGCACGCGCGTCGCGGGATTGATCGCACCTGGCAGCCAGCTCTTCGCGCCGCCCGCGTGCGGGCACACGACGATGGCCCGCTCGCGCGACGGCACGAGCCGCGGGTCGATCGTCTTCGCCCCCGTGCGCGGATCGATGGCCGTGATGACGTTCTGCAGACCGAGGTCGAGAGAAAAGAGATAACGCCCGTCCTCGTCGACGTCGAGCGCGTCGTACACGGCTTCCTTGCCGGCCGTCAGCAGCACCCGACGCGCGCGGCCGTTCACCGGCAGCTCGACGATCTGTCGCTCGAACGCCCAGTCGAAATCCCACTGATCGTTCGGCACGTGCTGGAAGTACCACACGAGCTTGCCCGTGTCCGGATCGAGCGCGATCGTCGCGTTCGTGTAGAGCGCGTCGTTCGTGATGCCGGGCTTGGCGACCGGATCCCGCAACGGCCCCGTGTCGTAGGTCGGCGCAGGGCCGAAGAATGCTAGGTTGCGCTCGGCATCGTAGCTGCCGGCCGTCCACACCGACCCGCCCGTGCGCTGCTCGAGCGGCAGCCCGTTCCAGCTATCGCCGCCGGGCTCGCCGGGGCGCGCGATCGAGTAGAAGCGCCACGCCTCCTCGCCGGTCTCCGCGTCGAGCGCCACGATATAGGCGCCGCCCGGGGCCTGACCGTTCACGCCCTGCATGACCTTGCCGCGCGCCACGAGCGGCCCACCGCTCAGGCCGAAACCGCTGCCTTCGGCCGCGACCTCGGTGTCCCAGACGACCGCGCCCGTCTTCACGTCGAGCGCCACGACGTGCACGTCCGACGTGCCGACGTAGAGCTTGTCGCCATAGAGCGCCATGTTGCGCTTGACCGTAGGCCGGTACGTGTTCGGCAGCGTGCGGGCGTAATGCCAGAGCTCGTCGCCGGTCGCGGCGTCGAGTGCGTGCACGTGATCGCCGAACGAGTGCACGTAGATGACGCCGTCGTGCACGAGCGGCGTCGCCGTGTTCGGCCCCGCGGGCAGCGACAGCGACCACACGAGGCGGAGCGTGCCGACGTTGCGTTTGTCGATGCTCCGAAGCGGCGAGAAGCCGAGCCCGTCGCGCGTGCGGCGCCAACTGAGCCAGTCCCCCGGCGGCGGATTCGTGAGCATCTCGTCCGTCACGGGCGAGCTCCGCGCGAGCCGGTTTACCGGCTCCGGCCAGCTCGGCAGCGCGACGCCCGGCGTCAACGGGCCGCCCGGGCTCTGCGCGCGCAGACGCTGCTGCTCCGTGAGCTCGCCCCGTGCCGGCGCCCCTTGACCGAGCGCCAACGACGACAATGAGAGCAGGCCGATACCTGTCATAAGCGCCAGCAATAGTTGCGGCCGCGACGTCAATAGTGATGCTCGCATCGATCCCCCGGATATCGACCGGCGACGCGGCCAAGCCTAATCTCAAAGCGCGCGCGGAGGTAGCCGTCTCCCGATTACAATCGTCGCCGTCGTTCGCCGAGGACTCCCATGCGCATTCGCCGACCCTCCGCTCTCGCCTTGTTGCTCGCTTCTCTGGCCGCGAACGGCCAACCCGCCGACACCTTCGCGCCCGTCACCGACGCGATGCTGCAGAACCCCGATCCGGCGGACTGGCTCATGTGGCGGCGCACGCTCGATTCGTGGGGCTACAGCCCGCTCGATCAGATCGACCACAGCAACGTCGGCTCGCTGCGCATGGTCTGGACGCGGGCGCTCGGGCCCGGCATTCAGGAAGGCACGCCGCTCGTCTACGACGGCGTCATGTACTTCCCGAATCCGAGCGACCTCGTGCAGGCGTTCGACGCGGCGACCGGCGATCTCATATGGGAATACCGGCGGCCGCTCCCGAGCGATCTCGGCGAGTATTTCCCCGTGCCGTCGATCAACCGCAATCTCGCGATCTATGGCGACTCGCTGATCGACACGAGCTCCGACGACTATCTCTACGCGCTCGATGCGCGCACGGGCGAGCTCAAGTGGGAAGTGCAACTGTTCGACTATCGGCGCGGCGCGCAGCAGACGTCCGGCCCGATCATCGCCGACGGCAAGATCATCTCCGGCCGCGGCTGCGAGCCCGAGGGCAGCCCCGCCGCGTGCGTGATCATGGCGCACGACGCGCGCACGGGCCGCGAGCTGTGGCGGCGGCGCACGATCGCAGCACCCGGCGAGCCGAACGGCGACTCGTGGGGCGACCTGCCCGACGAGGAGCGCTGGCACGTCGGTAGCTGGCTCGTGCCGAGCTACGACCCCGAGCTGCGCCTCGTGTTCGCCGGCACGTCCGTGACGTCTCCGGCGCCGAAGTTCGCGCTGGCCGGCAACGACAAGAGCTACCTCTATCACAACTCGACGCTCGCGCTGAACGTCGATACCGGCGAGATCGTCTGGTACTACCAGCACATCGTCGATCACTGGGACCTCGATCATCCATTCGAGCGGCTCGTCGTCGAAACGGCCGTCTCGCCCGATCCCTCCGAGGTCACATGGATCAATCCGCGTCTGCGCAGCGGCGAGCGGCGCAAGGTCGTCACGGGCATTCCCGGCAAGACCGGCATCGTCTACACGCTCGACGCGGCCACGGGCGAGTTCCTCTGGGCGCGGCCGACGGTGCAGCAGAACGTCCTGCAGCACATCGACGGAGCGACGGGCGAGTTCACCGTGAATCCGGACGCGCTGTTCGTCGAAGTGGGCCAGGAGCGCCACATCTGCCCGACGCCGCTCGGCGGCAAGAACTGGCCTTCGGGCACGCTGAGTCCCCTCGGCAACGTGATGTTCTTCCCGCTGCAGAACACGTGCATGACGTCCACGCCGACGTTGAGCCGCCCGAGCCCCGACTCCCTGTACGGCTTGAGCAACTCGAATCGGATCGCGGGGAACGGCACGAACGTCGGGTCGATCCATGCGATTTCCGTCGAGACGGGCAAGACGCTCTGGGTGTACGAGCAGCGGGCCGCAATGATGTCGCTGCTGTCGACGGCCGGCGGCCTCGTGTTCGGCGGCGACACGAACGGCCGGTTCAGGGCGTTCGATCAGCAGACGGGCCGGATCCTCTGGGAGATCAACCTCGGCTCGCCGGTGTCCGGCTATCCCGTGACGTTCGCCGTAGGCGGCAAGCAGTACGTCGCCGTCAGCACCGGCTCGTCGCTGACGGCGATGGGTGCGAATCGGCTGACGCCCGAGCTCAGACCGAGCCTGGGCAACAACCTCTACGTCTTCAGCTTGCCCGATTGACGATCCCGCTCGCTACGTCCAGCAACGCCGAAAGCGTTACGGCGTCCGGCACTCGTAGCTGCGCGCGTCCGCCGCGTCGCCGCCCGTGTAGTGCGCGTAGCTCGGATACGGGCAGAGCGGCCGACTCTGGCCCTGCATGGAGCGGCCCGTCGCCGTCACGGCGCCCGGTGCGCTGCCGTTCTCGACCCACTCGACGATCGGCGTGAGCAGGTCGAACGAGTCCGGCGTGAGCTCCCCGCCCTGGCAGTGACCCATGCCGGGCACGAGGTACAGGCGGGCGTACTCGTCGAGCGGCCGCACGGCGGCGTTCGCCTTGCCGAGCTCCTCGACGTAGCGGACCGTGTCGTTCGCGGAGAACCACGGGTCCGCCTCGCCGTGATAGAAGATCTGCTTGCCGCCGTTGAGGATGAACGACGTGAGGTTGTAGTACGTCGCCGTGCTGCCGAGCGCCTCGTTCGCGCTGATCGCGTCGAGGAACTCCGCGTCGACGTTGAGCTCCTGAAGGTCCGCGCCGTTCGGGCCGATCGGCGGGCTGCCGCCCGCGAGCAGCAGGCCCGGCAGGCCGCCGGCGTCGTCGATCCCCGTGTCGTACGGATACGAGACGTAGACCGGCAGGCCGGCCGCATTGACGGGCCCGGCCATCGCGCGCGCGAGCGCTTCGGCCTTGTTGTCGGGGAGGCATTGCGCGCCGCGCGGCAACGCCGAGCACGCGAGCTGCATCGGGTCGAAGTTGCACGACGTGCGGTTGAAGATGAGCCCGTCTGCCTGGCCGTCGAGCGCGTCGCACTGCTCGAGCAGCGAGTCCATGACGAGCTTCTCCTCCTCGGGCGTGAACGGGTCGCGCGGCGTTGCGACCTTCGCCCGCACGTACTGGTGGCTGATCCAGCGCAGCGCCAGGTTGCTGACCGTCGTGCGCATCGCGGGCGCGCCTGAGACGATGCCGTCGAAGAGGAACGGATAGCGCTGCGCCATGATCATGCCTTCGCGCCCGCCCGTCGAGCAGCCGACGAAGTACTTGTGGTGCGGCGCCTCGCCGTAATACGCCGCCACCATCGGCAGCACCACCTCGGTGGTCTTCGCGTTCGCCTGGAACTGGAAGTTCAGCAACGCCTGCTGGTCAACCATGAAGCTGCCGTCGAAGCCGGCGCCCTGGTGGCCGCTGTCCGTGGAGGCGACCGCGAAGCCGCGCTCGAGCGCGCTGCGCCCGTCCGCCGCCTGCGCGCCGACGGGCTCGCGCACGGCGCCGTTCAGCCCGCCGCCGCCCTGGAACAGGAAGCGGCCGTTCCACTCTGCCGGCAGGTTCAGCGCGAAGCCGATCGCGTACTCCTTGTCGTCGACGCCCGTGCGGTGCTCGAAGCTGCCCGCGACGTGACAGTGCGGCGGCAGCGTGATCGGGGCTCCGGGACCGGGGCCGGCCGGCACCGTGCGATCGGCGTAGAAGCGCGCCTCCGTGATCGTGAGATCCGCGGGCCCCGACGACCACGACGCGAGCGCCGCGCATGCCCTCTCCTGCGCGCGCGTCTGCGCCTCGACCTTCGTCGGCGCGAGCGTCGCGCCCACGGCCACCGCAAGCCCGCTCATCGCCAGGAATCGCACCGTCGTCATCGTCTTACCCGTCCGTCCCAGTCGCGGAAAATATATGGCGGACAGCCCGGAATCGGGCGCCCGATCGTAAGAAGTTCCTCGCAGCGCGCGAGCGCGCGCGGCACGCCCTCGGCGATCCAGGCAAGCGTCTCCTCGTGCGTCATCGGCCGCGCCACGTGGTTCGGCGAGACGACGTTCACCTCGAGCCCGTAGTGCTCGAGGTTGTCCTCGTAGGCCTCGGCCCAGAACGAGAACTGATTCGCGGGCGTCGCGAGATCGGCCTCGATGAACGTGCCGCTCTTCGGCGCGTACGCGAACACGGCGTTCGCCATGTGGTTGTGCTTGACGACCTCGTAGACGTCGAGCGTCATCGCCTCGTCCTCGAGTCGCAGCCGGCCGCGGACGGGCACGAACTTCAGCGGCGCGCCGTTCGGATTCGGCACGAGACCCGCGAAACTCGGCGCGGGCCGCGTGGCCATGTCGCGCAGGATCTCCTCGTTGCCCCAGTGCGAGATCACCGTGAGCCCGGCCTCGACGGCGGCTCTGAACCCGAGCGTGTGATCGAAGTGATGGTGCGAGACGATGAGGTGCGTGAGCGGCTTGCCCGGCACGAGCCCGTTCGCGAACGCGATCGCGGCGCGCGCCTGCGCCGTCGAGCCGCCCATCTCGAAGATCGCCAGATGGTCCGCGAACTCGATGACCGTGTGACCGCCCGGATTCAAATGCCACAGTCCGTCGGCGATCTTCGTGGCCGTGATCGGCGCCGCTTCCGGCACCGGCGGCGGCAGCGGCTGCTCGCGCACGGCCGCCGGCGCCGCAATATCCGGCGTCTTGCTCGAGTTCAGGTAGTAGCCGTCTAGGAGCCGCGTCTGGATCAGCGTGTTGCGCCAGTCGATCCGCGACGACCACCCGAACGGCAACTGCACGCCGTCGAAATCCTGATAGCCGACGAACGTCGTCGTGATGACGACCTCGCCCAAGTTCTGATGCGGCGCCGTCCAGCGCACCCAGCGCGGCAGCATCGTCTGCGGCTCGATGCCGAGCGTGACGTACCCTTCGTCGATGACGAGATCGACGACGGGTGCGCCGTCCTCGATCCGCACGTTCTCGGGCACGGCGCGGCCCGCGAGCACGGCGCGTACGGCCGCGAGCGGATGGCTGAGCGACTCGTACCTGCGGAACACGGCGCCGTCGGGCTGGAACCACGCGCCGCCGTGCGGCGTCCACTCGGCGAGCCGCGCGGCGGCGCCCGTCGGCCCGACCGTGTAGCCCACGTCGCCGTCGATGCCCCACGAGGACACCGCGAAGCTGTGTCCGAACGTGCCGCCGAACGGAAAGAGGAAGTTGTGGCGGTACTGTGTGCGATAGCGATCGTTCTCGAAGTCCCAGATCGACGAGAAGTTCGGATTCTCGGCCCACTTCTGCGGCGCATCGCGGTCGGCCGTGATGTTGCCGCCGCCCCAGAAGTAGGCCTCCATGCCGTAGCCGTCGGCCTGCAGCGTGCGGACGGCGAGGATCGCGTCGCGCCCGCCCATCGCGGCGGCGACGTCGTTCAGCAGCCGTTCGCCCTCGGGCGACGCCGCGGCCGCGCCCGGCAGCGCGAGCACCAGCGCCGCAAGCGCCGCGCCGCGCAGTAGCCGCTCCACGCCGAGATATGGCCTCAGGATCTGCTCGAGCGAGATCCGATCAGCAGCAGAGGTCAAAGCGGTTCCCCCTTCGTCGTACAGCACAGCACTCGATGATGTCCGATTGCTTAGCTGCGCTTCTCAGAGAGCAGCGGGATGGGTCTCGAAGCGACCTCTTGTTCGTCGCGCTATCGCCACAATCAGAACTTTATCAACCCAAGCGACGGAGCGAAAGCAGCCGACGCAATGCGCGAGATGGTGCGCCACAAGCGATCGGAGACGCGTTAGCATAGAACGCCTTCCGGCGAGGGTCAGACCGTACAGGGGGAGTGCGATGAACCTACGAAACTCGATCGGCGCCGCGGCCGGTCTAGTCGCGCTCGCGCCATGCGTCGACGCGCAGCAGCACCTGGAGAGCGTGCTCGCATCGCTCGACGCCAAGCAAGCGCACTACGCCGATGTCGCGCAGACGATATGGGGGCTCGCCGAGGTCGGATTCCAGGAATTCGCGAGCAGCGAGTTGCTGCAACAAGAGCTGCGCTCGGCCGGATTCGAAGTCACCGCTGGCGTCGCCGGCATGCCGACGGCGTTCGTCGCCGAGCACGGCGCCGGGCAACCCGTGATCGGCATCCTTGCCGAGTTCGACGCGCTGCCCGGCATCACCCAGGACGCGGTGCCCGAGCGCCGCGAGCTGCCCGATCGTGCGGCCGGGCACGCGTGCGGTCACCATCTGTTCGGCACGGGATCGGTCGCGGCGGCCGTCGCGATCAAGGACTGGCTCGAGCTTTCCGGCACGGCCGGCACGATCCGCGTGTACGGCACGCCGGCGGAGGAAGGCGGCGGCGGCAAGGTCTACATGGTGCGCGAAGGCCTCTTCGCGGACGTGGACGCGGTGCTGCACTGGCACGCATCGGACAAGAACGACGCGAGCCCGGTGACGACGCTCGCCAACCTGTCGGCGAAGTTTCGCTTCCGCGGCGTGTCGTCGCACGCGGCGCGCGCGCCGGAACGCGGTCGGTCCGCGCTGGACGGCGTCGAGGCGATGAACTACATGGTGAACTTGCTCCGCGAGCACGTGTCGGATTCGACGCGCATCCACTACGCGATCACGAGCGGCGGCGCCGCGCCGAACGTCGTGCCCGATTTCGCGGAAAGTTATTACTACGCGCGCCATCCGGATCCGCAGGAGCTGTTCGCCGTATTCGAGCGAATCCTGAATGCGGCGAACGGCGCCGCGCTCGGCACCGGCACGACGGTCGAGCACGAGATCGTGAACGGCGTGTATTCCGTGCTGCCGAATCTCACGCTAGCGAGCGTGATGGACCGGAACCTGCGCCGCGTTGGCGGCGTTCACTACACGCCGGCCGAGCAGGCGTTCGCGGAGCGGTTGCGCGAGTCGCTGCCGCCGGACTCGCCACCGCTCGCTTCCGCCGCGGAGATTCGCCCGTTCGATCGAAGCGGGCGCGTCGATCCGGTCTCTACCGATGCGGGCGACGTGAGCTGGGCCGTGCCGACCGCCTCGCTGAACACCGCCACCTGGGTGCCGGGCACCGCCGCGCACTCGTGGCAAGCCGTCGCTGCCGGCGGCACGAGCATCGGCGCGAAGGGCATGCTCGTGGCCGCGAAGACGCTCGCACGCACCGCAATCGAGCTCTACGTCGACGCCGACCTGCTCGCGGCCGCGAAGGCCGAGCACGCGGAACGCATCGGCGCCGATTTCGAGTACCGCCCGCTGCTCGGTGACCGCCCGCCCGCGCTCGATTACCGCTAGCTCGTCCTCTCCATGCGCGAGGACATCTCGCGATTCCTTCGTTGCGGTGTCCGTCCGATGTAGCGAGCGCGGCGATCCTTGCTGATAATCGTGGCCGGTCGAGCCGTTCCGTTGGCTCCGGAGGCCTCCATGCGGGTCGTCATCTTTCTCGCGGTTTCGGCCGCCGGCTTCTCCACCGCATTCGGCCAAAGCGCGCCGGGACCCGCCGAGATCGTTACGATCGCGGACGATCCCGCCGCGATCGATCCCGAGTCGGGCTCCCGTCTCCCGTTCCTCACGCGCGAGGACATGGCCGACGAGGCCGGCGTGCAGATCTACGACGCGCTCGCCGCATCGACCGGCACGCCCCCTCGCGGCACGCTGGCGATCGCGCTTCACAGTCCCGAGACCGCGGCCGCGCTCGGCCGCATCGAGACCTACCTGCGGAGCGCGAGCCCGCTCGGCCCTCGGCTCGCGGAGCTCGCGCGCCTCGTCACCGCGCGCGAGCTCAACCTGCCGTACGAGTGGAGCGAGCATGAGCCCGCGGCGTTGCTGGCAGGTGTGCCACCCGCGGTCATCGAGGCCGTGCGATGGAACGGGGACGTCGGCGGACTGCCGCCCGACGACGCGCTGCTGATCGACTTCGGCCGGCAGCTCTTTCGGAACCGGCACGTCGATGCCGAGACGTTCGCGGCGATGGTCGAGCGGCTCGGCCGCCAGCGAACGTTCGACGCGATCATGGCGCTGACGTACGGCGCGATGGCCGGCATCCTGCAACGTGCGGTCGACCAGCGGCCGCCGGCCGGCTGGGATCCGCAAGCTTTGCCGGACGTGCCGGGCGTCGGCACGCCGAGCGGCCGGCCGGGAGAGTTCGTCGCGCTCGGCCCGCGGCCGCCTCTGCCTGCGGACGTGCACGAGGAGTCCTATTACCGATTCCGGCTGCTCCGGCGCGACGAGCTCGATCCGCGCGGCAGGGAGATCTTCGATCGACTGGTCGGCGCCGATCGCGACGCGGCGCCGCTCGGCCCGGTCGGCATGACGCTGAACAGCCCGGAGCTCGCCGAGCCGATCCAGCAGCTGAACAGCGCGCTGCGCCAGCGCGGCGTGCTCGGCACGCGGACGGCCGAGATCGTGATCGCGGCGACGGGCCGCGAGATGAACAGCCAGTACCAGTGGGTCGTGCACGGCGCGGCGGCCGAGCGCGCGGGCGCGGGCCACGACGTGCTCGACGCGATCCGCGACGACGGAGATCTGTCGAAGCTCGACGAGCGGGACGCGGTCGCGATCGCATTCACGCGCGAGCTCTTTCGCGAAGCCACGGTCCGGCCGGAGACGTTCGCCGCCGCGTTGGAGCAGTTCGGGACGCGCGGCGTCGTCGAGATCGCCGCGCTGGTCGGCGACTACTTGATGGTGACGACGATGTACAACGCCCTCGGGATGCGGCTGCGCGCGGATCAGGAGCCGACGCTGCCGCATCGTGTCGGCGCGCCGGTCGGGGCGGAGTGGCGCTAGCGCGCGAGCCGGCCTGCGGCCTCGTATAATAAGCCGCCCCGCCTGGAGCAGGCCGAGCGGCAACGCGGCCACGGCCGTGGCCGCGACGATCGGGCTCGGCCGCCGCCGCGAGGCCCGCGGCGCCCGCGCCGATCACGACGATTTCGCAGTCGGTCACGCCCTGGCCGGACGGTCGCCGCGAATCGTCACGCGGTACCCCGACCGGACGGCGGGGTAATAATCCCAGACGGCGTAATGCTGCACGGCGCGGTTGTCCCAGAACGCGATCGAATTCCGCCGCCAGCGGAAGCGGCACTGGAACTCCGGACGTGCGACGTGGGCGAAAAGGAACGCGAGCACCGCGTCGCTTTCCGCCGGCTCGAGCTCGTTGATCCGCACGGTGAAGATCGAATTCACGTAGATCGTCTTGCGCCCCGTGTACGGGTGCGTCGCGATCACCGGATGCACCGCCACCGGATCGACCCGATGCCTGCCCGACTCGGGATCGCGCCGCGCCCGGTCCGCATAGTTCGGAGCGCCGTCGTGGGTCGCGGTCAGCGGATCGAGAAACCGCTTCATCGGCTCGGACAACGCCTCGTACGCCGCGTACATGCTCGAGAAGAGCGTGTCGCCGCCGGTCTCCGGGACCGTGTGCAGGTGCAGGATGCTCGCGTACGGCGGCTTCTCGTCGCAGGACACGTCCGTGTGCCACTTGTCGCCGACGACGCGCGCCGTGCGCTCGTCCGCATGGACGGGCAAAAGCTCGGTCCACTCCTCCCGCGGCTTGCCGCGGACGGTCGGGTGCACGTGCAGCTCGCCGAACCGTCGGCCGAAGCGAAGCTGCTGCTCCGGCGTGATGTCCTGATCGCGGAAAAAAACGACCCCATAGCGGTTCAGCGCGCCTCGGATGGTCTCGACGTCCTCGTCCGTCAGCTCCTCCTTCAGATCGAAGCCGTGCAGCTCCGCTCCGATGACGGGATTCAGGGGCTGGATGACGACCGGTTTTCGCTGCCGCTGCATATGGAACGCGTTCCTCACTTGCGCCGTCCGGGCCGCCGGGCGCCGCTCCGCTCCCCGAGCGTCGCCGCGCTTGACCCGGCAATCGCTTTCGCCTCACTCTTCGGAGCTAATAGCAGAGCGCCGAAAGGCTTGTAAAGCCGAAGCGCACTATGCCTAAGGGGGAGGCAAGGCATGGTTTCAGCGTCGCCGCTCGACGAGCGGGCAACACCGGGCACGATCGAAGTTCGGCCGATGACGGTCTTCACCGGTGCGGAGATCTTCGGCGTCGATCTCAAGCAACCGCCGTCGCGCGAGATCGTAGCGGCGGTGCGCGCGGCCCTCCTGAAATGGAAGGTCGTCTTCTTCCGTAACCAGCATCTCGATCACGCGCAGCACGTCGCCTTCGCGCGTGCGTTCGGCGAGCCCACGATCGGCCACGTGCTCTACGGCCACGAGGAAGGTTTCCCGGAGATCTACTCCGTCGCGAAGCGCCGCGAGCGTCATAGCCACGCCGAGCCGGATCCGATCCGACCGTGGACCGGCTGGCACACCGACCTCACGACGATCGTCAATCCGCCTGCCGTGTCGATCCTGCGTGCGGTCACGGTGCCCCCTTACGGCGGCGACACGCAGTTCACGAACCTCGTCGCGGCCTACGAGGCGCTCTCGCCGACGATGCGCCGGTTCGTCGACGGCCTGCGCGGCATCCACGGCTACGGCAAGGTCACCGCCAACGCGCTCGCGCAGACGAATCGCACACGGTTCTCGAGCGAGCATCCGCTCGTGCGCGTGCATCCGGAAACCGGCGAGCGCGCGTTGTACGTGAGCCCGGCGTTCCTGCGCTCGATCGTCGGGCTGACGGCTCGCGAGAGCCAGCAGCTCCTCGAGCTCCTGTGGGAGCACGTCGTAAGGCCCGAGTTCGTCTGCCGATTCCGCTGGAATGCCGGAGACGTCGCGATGTGGGACAACCGCGCGACCGCCCACCTCGCGCCCGAGGACGTCTTCGAGACCGATTTCGATCGGCAGCTCTATCGCGTGACGCTGGTCGGCGACGTGCCCGTCGGCGTCGACGGCGTGCCGTCGCGCGCGCTCGCGGGCGAGATGCTCGGACCGGCGCGGCCGGCCGCCTCAGACGGGGACGGTCAGCCGCGATGATCCGAAGACGAAGAACGAGCGTAAGGCGCTCGGTCGCGGCCGCGGTCGCCGCCGGCGCGCTGGCAACCGCGTCGCTGCCCGCCGGCGCGGACTATCCGACGAAGGCGATCGACCTGTATATCGGCTCGACGCCCGCCGGCAGCACCGACGTGCTCGGCCGCGTGCTCGCGAAAGCGCTCGGCGAGGCGCTCGGGCAACCCGTCGTCGTGCACAACCGGTCGGGCGCCGGCGGCGGCGTGATGGCAACGTTCCTGACGCGCAGCAAGCCGGACGGCTACACGCTCGGCATGGCGATTTCGCAAGCCTACTCCGGCAATCCGGTCCTGATGCCCGCCGTCACGCGCTACTCGCTCGACGACTTCACGCATCTCGCGTCCGTCTCGAAGGGCCAGTGTGCGCTCGTGACGAGCACGAGCAAGCCGTACGAGACGCTCGACGACGTGATCGCCGCCGCGCGCCGCGGCGACCGCGTGGTGTTCGCGTCGCAATCGCCGTTGACGCGAATCGTCGCCGACTTCATCGCCAAAGTCGCCGGCGTCCAGTTTCGGGTGATCACGGTGCAGGGAGGCGGCGAGATGATGCAGGCGATCTTGGGCGGCCACGCAGACTTCGGCTTCTCGGGCGGGCCGCACGTCGATTACGTGGCCGCGGGGCAGATGCGCGTGCTCGCGTCGGCCGAGGACGCACGCCTCGCGACGTCGCCCGACGTGCCGACGTTGCGGGAGCTCGGCTACGACATCGCCTCGTGCTCCGTGTTCGTCGTGTCCGCGCCGCCGGGGCTGCCGGAGGAGATCAAGCAGCCCCTTTCGGCCGCGCTCGAGAAGGCGATCCGCTCGCCCGCGATGCGCACGCTGCTCGACGACCTGAAGTACCCCGAGCACTACCTCGGCCCGGACGACGTGACGGCGGCGCTGCGCAGCGAGGCAGAGACGCTAGCCCGCGCCGTCGCCCGCATCGGCGAGTAGGACGGTGAAGCGATGCGGCGGACCGACCTGATCAGCGCCGGTGTGCTGGGCCTGCTCGGCCTTCTGATGATCTTCGTGATCATTCCGCGGCAGGTCACTCAGGACGTCGGGCTCGGCGATCTGCCTCCCGCGCTCATGCCGTACGTCGCGGCGGTCCTCGCGACCGCCGCCGCGCTGCTGCTGCTCGTCGCGCGGCTCGTTCGCGCACCGGAGACGGACGAGCCGGCGCCGCTCGACCGAGCGAGCTGGCTGTTCGTGCTCGCCGCGGGCGCGGTGCTCGCCGGAGCATTCGTGCTGATGCAGCTTCTCGGCTATCTCGCCGGCGCCGTCGTCCTCGTCGCGGGCTTCACCGCGCTGGGGGGCGCGAGCAAGAAGGCGACGGCCGGCCTGGCCGTGCTGTTTCCGCTCGCGCTGTGGCTGCTGTTCGACCGGGTGCTCGGCTTCCCGTTGCCGTAGCGACGTGACCGCCCGATGGACGTGATCCTCGCCGGCGTCGGCGCCGCGCTCGAACCGGCCAACATCGCCTTCATCGTGCTCGGCGTGTCGCTCGGCATCGTGGTCGGTGCGATCCCCGGCATGAGCGCACCGATGGCGATCGCGATCGGCGTGCCGCTGACGTACACGATGAGCCCGCTGTCGGCGATCGCTTTCCTGCTCGGCGTGCACAAGGGCGGCGAGTACGGCGGCGCGATCACGTCGATCCTGATCAACACGCCGGGCGAGGTCTCCTCCGCGCTGACGGCGCTCGACGGCCATCCGATCGCAAAACGCGGCGAGCCGCGGAAGGCGCTGTCGGTGTCGCTCTACTCGTCCGTCGCGGGCGACGTGTTCGCAGACCTCGTGCTGATCGTTTCCGCGGCGCCGCTCACGGTCCTCGCGCTGCGGATGGGACCGCCGGAGATCCTCGGCGTGCTGATCTTCTCGTTCGCGTTCATCGCGAGCCTGCTCGGCCGTTCGGTTCTGAAGGGCGTCTTCGCGCTCGCGTTCGGCATGCTGCTCGCGACGATCGGGCTCGACCTCGAGACCGGCGGCGAGCGGCTCACGTTCGGCTTGCTCGAGCTCCAGGACGGGCTCCCGCTCGTCGCGATCGCGATCGGCGTGCTCGCGCTCGGCGAGGTGCTCGTGCAGCTCGAGGAGTACTTCCGCGGCCCGCCGCCGCAAGCCGCCCGCCCGCTCGGCCTCTCCGGCGGCGCGAAGGATCGGCTGAGCCTTGCGGAGCTGAAAGGCTGCACGCGGGCGATCTTGCGCGGCTCCGTGATCGGGACCGCGGTCGGCGCGTTGCCCGGGCTCGGCGCGTCGGTCGCGGCGTTCCTCGCGTACGGCGCCGAGCGGCGCGCATCGAGGACGCCGGAGGCGTTCGGCACGGGCAAGCTCGAGGGCGTCGCCGCGATCGAGTCGGCCAACAACGCCGTCATCGGCGCGAGCCTGATACCGCTCCTCACGCTCGGGATCCCGGGCAGCGCCACGGCCGCGCTCCTGGTCGGCGCCTTCCTGATCCACGGGATTACGCCGGGACCGTTCGTGTTCGAGGAGAACCCGGAGGTGATCTACGGCCTGTTCGCGTCGCTGATGCTAGCGAACTTCGCGAATCTCGTCGTCGGCAACGTCGGCCTGCGCTTCTTCGCGCTGTTTCTCGCGATCCCGCGCCACGTGATCGTCGCGTCCACCGCGCTCCTCTGCGTGACCGGCGCGTACGTGTCGGCCGGCTCGATGTTCGGCGTGGGCGTCACGCTCGTCTTCGGGGTGCTCGGCTATTTCATGCGCAAGCTCGAGTTTCCGTTCATCGTGTTCCTGATCGGCTTCATCCTCGGGCCGATGTTCGAGCGCTCGCTCCGGCACACCGTCATTCTGTTCGACGATCCGCTCGCGCTCGCCGCGGCGCACCCGCTGCTGCCAACGCTCGCGGCGCTCGGCGCGTTCTTCGCGTGGCGAGGAATGCGCGCCCGGCGCGGCGCCGAAGGCGCTTTGAGCGCCGCGTCCGCGCGTCTGCAAGCGAGCGACTAGGACGGCTCGACGGCGACGGTGTCGGCGCGCGCGCGGGACACCGTGGCAAGGAGATTGCGCCTTCCGGGCATTTGCTGGCACTTGCCACCCGAACGGACCGGAACGAGCCGATTCGAGCCGGTTTTCAGGCCCAGCCCGGTTCCACGTGCAGCGGCACGGCCAGCCAAAAAGCTTGCAGGATCAGTGGCTTAGGGCGGGTGGAAAATTCGGTCGGCTGGAGGCTAGGACCGGAATCGAACCGGTGTACGCGGCTTTGCAGGCCGCTGCACCGCCTTGAGGCTCAAAGACTTACCGATTTTGCCACCCAAATCGCCGCCTTCCGCAGGAAGTCACGCGCTTCTAACGCCTGCAGGCGAATTATTTGCTCAAATCGCCTCTTCGTCCAAGTGCGCTGGCAGACCAACGGAGATCCGTGAAGGTCCATTGCTGCAGCGATTGTACGAGGCGCTAACTTCACGTCTGGTCGGTTTTGTAGAGACCGCCGTGTCCCCAGCCCCGCGTCCGCGTCTCGATCCACCTGCTTGACCATCCGCGAAGCGCGCTCGTTTCGAGCCGTCTTCACCTTTTGCATTATCCGCTTCACGTCGGCCGTGAACTGCTGTCCTGCGTGAAATGGCGGTTCGCCTTCCATGCCTGCCTCGATCGGCACGGTCGCTGCAGAGAGCTCCCGGAGTTCCCGCGCGACCGCTTCGCGTTCCGGAGTGTCCCCGTCGGCAACCAAAAGCTCGATACAGGCATCCTTTCCTGCGTACTGTACGCCGATCCTTATCAACGTCGGTGCATCTCCCACCCGCGTGGGGTCTATCCAAGCGTACTACGTCGGCACCTAGCGTCCCCTGTTCTCGTTGTCGCCCCAAGTTCCCAAGCCGCCATGGCCGTGCGGAAGAGTGCAGGAGATCGAGTACCGAATTCAATTTTTCGCATTTGGTACGCGGTTCAACATAGCGACGAGCCGACTGTCCTGGCTTAATCAAGCAGGCTGGAAGCGCACGGCTCATCCGGAGAGTGAGGGAGTATTGCGCGGGATCCTTAGTCAGGGTGTGCCACTACCCCGAGAGACGTAGACGTTTCTTCGCTAGTGGGCTCACACCAATCTGCGTGACAAGCTAGGAGGACCACTGAGACCAGAGCGACCACAAGGGGGACGACGAAGTCGAAGGCGCACCGGAGCCGCGCCGCGGGCGGCGCCCCTCGATACAGCCAGCCCGCGTCTCGGATACCGTAAACTAGTTGGTCGTGCTGGGCGAGCTCATAGTCTCCAATCGTTAGTGACGCACTCGCAACCGCGACCTCGTTCTGGAAATCGTGCCACTTCTTACGCCAGACGAGCCAGTCCGTCCAGCCATATAAAACGAACGCAAAGATGAAGTACGTGATGATGCCTATCAGCACCCAAAGTACGTTGCGCTGATCTGGCGCGCTCAGAGTAACACCGAGTGCAGCGATCTCTTGCGGAACGACACCAGCGCTGACGACCAAGATACCGGCAACGCTGGCAACGAGCAGGCTCCTTCTCGCCTTGCGAGTCACCTCACGCAGCGGATCATCCAAGATTACTACCGGATTCGGCTCGGGCCCCGCTGTAGCGCTCATGCCCAGAACTCTCGTGTTATCGATTCGCTGCGTCTACGAACCAGTCCATAAAACCACAGCGAAGAAGCCCCTGCGCTGATGATTTGTGAACAAAATCACTCATCCCGAGTCGTTCGCCTGGATTTCCTCGGATGTATCGGGACCACATCAGCTTTCGGGTTCAGCCTCGCCCTAGTTAGCTCCGCAACGGCCATCGACCATGCAATCGGAAACGGCTCCCCAGTCTCCCTGGCAAGCGTCGCCGCCCGCCGTGCAAGCCACGCTCGCTCGGACTCGCTGAATATACTGAGCATGCATCCAGTATGTATTAGAACCCACACGGTTGCTCAAGGGACGGCAAATGTCAACGCTCGGCCGCGCAACTGCATCTTCCGCCGAGTGGCGCGTCTCAAACATGCTCTCCTCATGCGTGGATGGTCGATTTACGACATTCAGGAACTCGCGGACTTGGTGCGAAGACGTGGAAACGGTGCACGAGCGACTAAACGCACGGGGGCATTCCGCTGCGGATCACCGGAAGATCAGATCAATCTACTCGCGGCTACGTCGCCGCTTCAATGTAAGCGTCCGGCGAAGGCCGTCTTCCCGTTGTCCGACGCTTCAGTTTAGCTGCCCTCCGTGAAGCGGGCACTGTGG
>DATCLY010000066.1:0-79889 GCA_036563665.1 Gammaproteobacteria bacterium | reverse complement strand
CGTCTCACCGGTGTCGTAGAACGTCTCGGTGGGGCGTCCTTCCTTCGGCAGCGGGTCGCGGTAGCGGTCTTCGTCGCGCAGGTAGTAGCGGGCGGCGAGCCGCGCGGCGGTCTTCGCATGCGCCACGATGCGCGCGCCGGCGCGGCCGAAGGTCTCGTTCGAGCCCACCTGCTCGGGGTGCCAGTGCGTGTTGAACACCGTCTGCACGCGGCCCGCGCCGGGCAGCTCCGCGAGCGCGGCGAGCAGGGCGTCGCGGTCCTCGGCGGCTCCCGTGTCGACGAGCGTATGGCCGTCGCGCCCGGCGTGGACGAGCACGTTGCCGCTCGCGAGGCTCAGGAGCGCGAGCTCGCGCGTCAGCGGCGTGACGGCCGGCGAAGCGCCGCGTGCGCCGCGGGCGAAGCCGAGCGCGACGCCGGCGCAGCCCGCGAGGGCGCCGCCGAGGAACGCTCTGCGCGCGATCATCTGCTGTCGGCCGCGGCCCCTCAAACTTCCGTGATGGGGCCGGTGCTGTCCGCGAAGCTCTCGCGCTCGACGCCCGCTTTCTGCAGCACGGTGAGCAGCAGGTTGCTCAGGCTCGTGTGCTCCGGCAGGTCCACGTGCTTGCCGGCGGCGAGCCGGCCGCAGGCGCCGCCCACGAGGATGTTCGGCAGCGGGTAGTTGTTGTGCCGGTCGCTGTTGCTCATGTTCGAGCCGTACATCAGGAGCGAGTGATCGAGGAGCGAGCCCTCGCCGTCCGGGATGGAGGCGAGCTTGCCCACGAAGTCCGCGAAGCGCTGCATGTGATAGCGCTGGATGCGCACGAGCTTGTGCAGCCGCTCGAGGTTGTTCGCGTGATGCGACAGCGGATGGAACGCGTCGGACACGCCTATGTGGTTGTAGGTGCGGTTGGTGCCCTCGGCCACCATGATGTACGACGCCACGCGCGTGAGGTCGGCCTGATACGCGAGCGCGATCAGGTCGAACATGATCTTCACCTGCTCGTCGAAGTCGTCGAGCTCGCCGACGGGCGTCTCGGGCACCTCGATGCCGGAGAGGTCGCGCTGCTCCGCGCGCTCGATGCGCCGTTCGATCTCGCGCACGGTGCCGAGATACTCGTCGAGGATCTGCCGGTCGCTCGGCCCGAGGTGCCGCTGCAGCTCCTTGGTGCGGTCGGAGATCAGATCGAGGAGGCTGCGCGTCTGCCGGCCCACGGCCTGGCGCTCCGCGGGCGTGTCGCCTTCGCCGAAGAGCTGCGCGAACACCTTGCGCGGGTTGAACTCCATGGGCAGCGGCGAGTTGGCGTTGCGGAACGACAGCGTGGAGCTGTAGTAGCAGCCGCCGCTGCCGGCCGAGCAGGCGGCCACCTGGATCGTCGTCTCCGAGGCCACCTCGATGGACGGCAGGGGCGTGTCCTGGCCGATGTGCTCCGCGATGATCTGGTCGATCGTGGTCGTCATGCTGGCCCGCGGCGCTTGCAGGTCGGGCTTCGCGCCCGAGAGCCAGGTGGCGGGATTCACCGCGTGCACGGAGTTCTGGCTGGCCTTGTTCTCGAGGTTGGAGAACGAGGCGACGTACCGCTTGAACGGCTCGAGCGGCTCCATGATCGGGCTCAGCTTGAAGTCCGCCCCGGCGCCGCTCGGCGTCCAGTGATCCATGGCGGGCCCGTGCGAGGTGTTCCACATGATGGCGCCGTGGGGGATGTAGAAGAAGCCCGTGCGCAGCTTCGGCGCCGCGGCCGTCTTCGCGAGCGCGGTGGCGGCCGGGATCATCGCGTCGAGCAGGGGCAGCCCCACCGCCACGCCGGCCCCCTTGAGCACGGTCCTGCGGGAAAGATGCTTCTTCGTCAGGTACATCGCCTCACTCCATTATCAGTCGCTTGCGGCGCGCGCCGCGGCCACCGTCGTCGCGCCGCCGGCGGGTGAGTGCGCCGGCGCCTGCATGCGGAACGCATCGCTCAGCACGATGCCGGTGACGATGGCGGAGAAGCGGTAGTCCTCGCGCTCGGCGCGGCGCACGACGGCGCGCACTTGCGGCATGTCGTAGTACTCGAGCTCGCGGGCGAGCGCGTACATCATGAGCTTCTGCGTGAGCGCCAGCACGAGCTGGTCGGGCCGCCGCAGCAGCGCCTGGCGCAGCTCCACCGGGCCGCTCACCTCGCGGCCGCCCGGCAGCACCGTGCTCGGGTCGATGGGCTCGCCGGCCTCCCGGTCGAAGTCCCGCCACTGGCCGACGACGGTGAAGTTCTCGAGCGCGAGGCCGTAGGGGTCGATCACGCCGTGGCAGCCGTTGCAGCTCGGGTTCGCCCGATGCGACTCGAGCCGCGCGCGCAGCGTCTTCGGCTTCTCGCCCGCCGGCGTCGAGAGATCCGTTTCGACGTTCGGCGGCGGCGGGGCGGGCGGCGTGCCCATGAGCTTGTCGAGCACCCCCGCGCCGCGCAGCACGGGCGACGTGCGATCGCCGTACGACGTGCGCAGCAGCACCGCCCCCTTGCCGAGCAGGCCGTGGCGCGCCTCGTCCGCGAGCGTCACGCGGCGGAACTGCTGCCCGCGGACGCCCTCGATGCCGTAGTGCTTCGCCAGCCGCTCGTTCAGGAACGTATGATCGGCCGTGAGCAGCTCGAGCACGCTGCGGTCCTCGAGCAGGATGCTGCGCAGGAACAGCTCGATCTCCGTGGCGAAGTCCTCGCGCAGCACGTCCGTGAAGTACGGGAACAGCCGGTCGTCGGGGTCCACGGCGTCGAGCTCGTCGAGGTTGAGCCAGCGGAGCGCGAAGTCGGTCACGAGCGTCTCCGCCCGCGGATCGCGCAGCATGCGGCGCACCTGGGCGGCCAGCGCCTCCTCGTCCCCGAGCTCGCCCGCCGCCGCCGCGGCGAGCAGCTCGTCGTCCGGGCCCCGGCTCCAGAGGAAGAAGGAGAGGCGCGAGGCGAGCTCGAGGTCGTCGAGCGGGAAGGGCTCCCCGCCCGCCCCGGCGGGCGGCTCGACGATGCGGTAGAGGAAGTCCGGGCTCGCGAGCACGGCCGTGACGAGCTGCTCGACGCCCGCGTCGAAGCCGCCCGGGCCCTTGCGGCCTTCCTCGTAGAACGGCATGAGCCGGTCGATGTCCTCCTGCGTGACGGGCCGCCGGAACGCGCGCCGCGCGAGGTTGGCGGCGATCCGCTCGGCGCAGGCGCGCTCGTCGGCGGGCGTCTCCGGCGTGCAGACGAAGAGCCTGCGGCGGCTCTCGGTGCGCGATATGCCGGTGGTATGGATCGGCCCTTCGATCTTGATGCCGCCGATCACGCGCGGCACGCGCAGCTCGCCCTGGAAGCTGAAGCCGCCGTACGGCGTGAAGCCGTAGATGAAATCGTCGGTGGCGGCCTGCGAGCGCTCGATGAACGTGACCACCACCTCGTGCAGGCCGGCGGTGACGTGCACGGGAATGTCGGCGAAGCGCTCCATGATCTCGGCGCGCGCCGGCGCTCCGCCGCGATCCACGAGCTCGAGGTCCTCCGGGCCGCCGAGCTTCTCGCGGAAGACTTCCGCGCGATCCACCAGCACGACCAGCGTGTGCTCGGTCTCGAGCGACCGCGGGTAGAGGCCCACGTCCAGGTCCGTGATGGTGATGCGGTACTCGCCGTCGGCCGGGAAGGTGTGCGTGAAGCGCGTGCCGCCGCGCGTGCCGGGCGGCAAGCCGTCCACGTAGTCGTCCTGGTCGCCGATCGGCGGCGGGAAATAGGCGCTCGAGAGCTTCGGCACCGGCTCGCCCACCGCGAGCCGGGCCACCGTGCGGGCGGCGCTCAAGTACTGCTCGAGGAACGCGGGCGAGACGCTCAGGGCGGCGGCGATGTTGGTGAAGCCGTCGACCTCCACCTCCGCGGGCAACAGGCTTTCGGCGTCGATGTCGACGGCGAGCAGGTCCTCGACCGCGTGCTCGTACTGGGCGCGGTTCAGCCGCTGGATCGGGACGTGGCCGGCTCGCGGCGCTGCGGCGGCGTGCTCGTCGATCGACCGCTCGAGGAAGGTCACGAAGGCGTCGACCTCGTCCTGCTCGGGGCGCGGCCCGCCCGGCGGCGGCATGAGGCCGCCGCGAAGCTTGCGGATGGCGGCCTCGAACGTGGCGGCCTCCTGCGGCACGGCATCGGGGGTCGAGCCGTCGAATGCCACGCCGCCCGCGAGGTCCACCTCGTTGTGGCATTCGGTGCAGTAGCGGTCGATGAGCGCCCAGTGGCGGGCGCCGGGGTCTGGCCAGAGCCCCGCGCGGTGCGTCAGCCATGCGGCGGCCGCGAGGCCCGTCACGGCCGCACAGGCGACGAGCAGGCGGCCTGTCGGGCGATGCGTCATATGCAAAAAGAATAGAAGGTTCGCCACCGGCGGGCCATAGATTCGGTCCACTCCCCGCCGGCCTGGGGGATGGCCCGATGCAGCCCATGCGCTGCGCCCCGAATCCCACTGCGGCCGGCGCCTGGACGGCGGCAGCCGGGGCCTTTAGGCTGGCTTCGGGTGCCGTGCCGACGGCTACAGGCGCCTGGCTGCCTCCGCCACGGAGGCGCTTCCGTGATTTTCCCCGGGCGACTGGTTCCACGCCGCCCGATCGCAGGAGGGATCGCGAGATGGCCACACCCATGCAGTACCTCGACAAGGCGATGAACCAGCTCCGGGATCTCGGTCTCGTTCCGCAGCGCATCGAGGAGGCGCCGATCATCGCGCTGCTGAACCGCGTCTCCGATCTCGACGAGGAGAAGGTGGTCGCGATCGCGCGCACGTTGAGCCAGACGTCGCTCTTCAACCAGGTGGTGCGCGAGCAGGTCGCCGGCATGCAGATCGGCGAGCGCTACGCGGAGATCACCGATGCCTTCGACAGCATCCGCAAGGACGCGCGGGGGATGGTGGAGCAGATCGAGGACGGCGAGATCGACACCTGGGAGCGTCTCAACAACATCTGGATGAAGATTACCCGCGGCGACATCGCGGAGCGCTTCCAGAAGATCAAGGAGAAGTATCTCGACGTCGCGGAGGACACGCGCGAGCAGATCGAGCGCGAGCAGATCATCCTGAACGCCTATCAGGACTTCCGCGGCGCGCTCAAGGAGGCGGAGATCCTGGCGTTGCAGGTGCTCGAGAAGGCCGAGGAGAGCCTCGAGAAGCACAAGGCGGCCCTCGAGGAGGCCGTCAAGGCCGTCGACGCCGCGGCCAACGCCGATCCCGTGGAGCGCGCGCGGCTCGAGCTCGCCCGCGACGAGCGGCTCCGGGAGCTGCAGCAGGCCGAGGATCGCTATCAGATCTGCAAGGACCTGTCCGACAACATGACGGTGTCCTACAACACGTCGGAAGTGGTCATGGCCCGCCTGCTGCAGACCACCAACGCCAAGGACCGCGTGTACAAGCAGGCCGTGAGCTTCTTCGGCACGAACGAGACGGTGCTCACGGCGCTGTCGGCGTCGTTCACGGGGCTGCACGGCCTGCACGAGAGCACGAAGACGCTCGAGGCCATGAAAGAGGGCGTGAGCCGCAGCCTCGAGGATCTCGCCGACATCGGCGGCAAGGTGCAGGAAGCGGCGCTCGAGGCGGGGTACGGGCCCACCATCCGCGCGGAGGCGGTGAAGCGGCTGGTCGACTCCGTGGTGAACTATCAGGAGCGCTCGCGGGAGATCATCTCGGAGATGCGCGAGCTCAGCACGCGCAACGCGCAGGAGATCCGCGACGTCGTCGAGTCGGGCAAGCAGCGCATCGCGCGCCTGGTGAAGCAGGGCGAGACGCTCGTGCTCGAGCCGCCGGCCGCCGCCGCGCGAAGCTGATCGCCGCGCGCGTCGCTCCCCGATGGCCGCCGAGACCGCACGTCGCGACACCGCGCCGCTCGACGAGCTCATGCTGGCCATGGACGTGGTGGACACGCTCCGCCACCAGGAGCTCGTCGTGGCGCGCGAGCTCAACGCCGAGGAGCGCGAGCGGCAGCTCAAGCAGCGCCTGCGCGAGATCTACGCGAGCCAGGGCATCGAGGTCAGCGAGGACGTGCTCGAGCAGGGCGTGCGGGCCCTGCGTGAGGAGCGCTTCGTGTACACGCCGCCCGAGCCGGGCCTCGGGCGCACGCTCGCGGTGCTCTACGTCACGCGCAATCGCTGGGGCAAGTGGGTGGGCGGCGCGGCGGCGGTGATCGCCGCCGTGGTGATCGGCTATCAGCTCCTCGTGCGCGGTCCCGAGCTGCGCGCGATCGAGGCGCTGCCCGCGGAGCTCGAGACCGCGCAGCAGAGGGTGGAGGACGTGACCGACGATCCCGAGGCGCTGCGCGAAGCGGCGGCGCTCGCGACCGCAGGCGAGGTGGCCCTCGGGCGGCGCGACTTCGACGAGGCGCGTGCGGCCGTGGGGGACTTGCGCGAGCTCGCGGCGCGGCTCGAGCGCGAGTACGACATCCGGATCGTCTCGCGGCCGGGAGAGCTGTCCGGCGTGTGGCGGGTGCCCGAGTCGAACGAGGCGGCGCAGAACTACTATCTGATCGTCGAGGCCGTCACCCCCGACGGCGAGCGGCTCACCTTGCCCATCGAGAACGAGGAGGACGGCCGCACATACCGCGTGTCGCGCTGGGGGCTGCGCGTGGACGAGGAAACGTTCCAGCGCGTGGCTCGCGACAAGCGCGACGACGGCATCATCCAGCAGGCCGTCGTGGGCCGGAAGCGTCGCGGCGAGCTCGATCCCGAGTACGACGTCCCCACGACGGGCGCCGCGATCACGGACTGGTAGGAGGTTCGCGTGGTGCTGAGCGGCCGCGACGCGCTCGCGTCGATCGACGACAGTCTCGTGAAAATGCGCCGCGAGGCGGAAGCCCTCGATGCGCAATTCCAGCGCACGGGCGCCGCGCTCGCCGACGTGCGCCAGCGACAGCTCGGCATCTTCGCGCGCCTCGCGCGCATACGCATGCAGGAGATCGAGAGCGGCGAGCTGCTGCAGGCGCTCGACGACACGGAGCGCCGCGTGCGCGACATCCTGTCGGCGCGCCAGGCCGCGCAGGAATCGCTGGCGGCGGAGATCGCCGAGGCCGAGCGCGAGCTCGAGGCGCGCGAGCGGGAGCGGGCCGAGCAGCAGCGCGTGGTGGACGCCGCCGCCGAGGCGCTCGACGCAGCGGAGGCGGCCGCGCAGCAGCAGCTCGCCGCGGACGAGCAGTACCAGGCGGAGCTCGAGGCCGCCGAGGCTTCGGACGCGGTGGCCGACCAGGCCGAGGCGAAGGCGAAGGCCGCCGAGGCGGACCGCTTGGAGAAGGGTAAGCCGTACGAGGCGGACCCCGTGTTCAGCTATCTCTGGCGCCGGGGTTTCGGCACGCCGCGCTATCGCGCCTGGCCGCTCACGCGTCTGCTCGACCGCTGGGTGGCGCACGCGAACGGCTACGAGACGATGCGCCGCAACTACGCGCTCCTGACGGACATCCCGAAGCGGCTCGAAGCCCACGCGGCGCGGATGCGCGAGGCCGCGAACGCGAATCTCGAGGACCTGCGCGAGATGGAGCAGCGCGCGGCGGCCGCCGCCGGCGTCCCCGAGCGGCAGCGGGAGCTCGCCGAAGCGGAGCGGCGCCTCGAGGAGCTCGACGAGGCCGTCGAGCAGCAGCAGGCCGCCGTCGATGCGCTCATCGAGAAGCGCGGCCGGTTCGCAGCGGGCGAGGACGATTACTCGAACGACGCCGCGCGCGTGCTGGCGGAGGCCTTCGAGCGCGAGGACCTGCAGACGCTGCGGGCGCGGGCCGCGCGCACCCGCAGCGAGGAGGACGACCGGCTCGTGGAGGAGCTCGACGAGCTCGAGGACGAGCGGGAGCGCCTTCGCGACGAGCTCGTCCAGTACCGCCGGCTGCACCAGGCGCAGCGTGAGCGGCTGCTCGGGCTCGAAGAGGTGCGGCGGCGTTTCAAGGAGAGCCAGTACGACGACCTGCACTCGGTGTTCATGAACGGCGCCGTGATCGCGCTCGTGCTGCAGCAGTTCCTCGGCGGCGTCGTGGACACGAACGACGTGTGGGAGGCGATTCGCAAGCAGCAGCGCTACCGCCGCATCGGCGCCGATCCCGTGTTCGGCACCGGCCGCTTTCCGCGCGCGCCGTTCCCGTCCCCGTGGCGCATGCCGGGCGGCGGCCGCTGGAATTTCCCGAAAGGCGGCGGTTTCGGGGGCGGCGGCTTCCGCCGGGGAGGCGGCTTCGGCGGCGGCGGCTTCCGCACCGGCGGCGGCTTCTGATCGCGCCGTCACCGGAGCCGCGCCGCTTGCGGTGACGCAAGAATCGCGGCAAGAAAGCCGCTCCCACCGGGGCCGGTCGACCTCGTCGGTGGGAGCGGGCTTTCGCAGCGGCGTGCTTACCGCCGCGCCTCGAACAGCACCTCGCCGCCCTTGATCGTGGTGACCACGTTCAGCAGCGCGTCGCTGTCCTCGAGCGGATCGCCGTCGACGATCACGATGTCCGCGAGCTTGCCCGGCTCGAGCGTGCCGATCTCGTCGCTCTTCAGCGTGGAGTTGGCCGCGTTCTTGGTGATGATCGTGACGATGTCACGCGGCGAGAACACGAGGCTCAGGGCGCGCAGCTCGTCGGCGAGCGATTGCTTCGGCGGCCACTGCGTATCCGTGCCGTACCCATAGCTCACGATGCCGGCTTCCCACAGCAGCCGCGCGTTCACCGGCCCGTCGCCCGCGCTCGACAGCGTGTTCCACGGGAACGGCTCGCCGTCGCGGAAGAGCGGACGATTGTCCTCGTCGAAGTGCGGCGCGAACACCGCGAGCGTGGAGGTCATCGGGATGCGGGCGCTCACGATCTTGCGCACGGCCTCGGGGTCGTCGTTCAGGTGGCCGATGTGCGGCGTGTGCACGAGCACGGCGGGGCCCGCCTCCACGGCGGCCAGCGTGTCCTGTACGCTCACGGCGTGCGTGATCGTCGGCAGGCCGCGCTTCTTGCCTTCCTCGATCACGAGCTTGAGCGTCTCCACCTCCGGGCCGCCCGGCGACACGACGATCACGTTCTTGAGGTAGTCGTAGCCCGCGCGCGCCGCGTTCTCGACGGCGGCGATGGTCTGCTCGCGCGGGACGGCGGGCGCGGCCTGCGTCGGCCGGCCCGAGCGCGAAGCATCCGAGCGGGCCGGATCGCCGGGCGGCCGCGGGCCGGTCGGCCCCGCGAGCGGGATGAACGTGCCCGCGAAGAGCCGCGGCCCCACGAGCTCGCCGCTCTGCAGCATGCGGCGCGCTTCGAGGATCTGCGGTGGATCGCCGGCGGAGAGCACGGTGGTGAAGCCGGCCTCGATGAACTCGCGCATCTGCGTGGGCGCCACGTCCGTGAGCCAACGTTGCGGGTCGCCTTCGATGAGATGACGGTGCGCATCGATGAAGCCCGGCATGACGGTCTTGCCGCCCGCATCGATGGTCCGGCCCGCGGTGGAGGAGGGCGCGCCGGCCGTCACGGCGGCGATCCTGCCGTCGCGCACCACCACCGAGCCACGCTCGATGACGCGGCCGGTGCCGTCCACGATGCGGCCGTTGGTGATGGTCAGATCCTGACCGGATGCGGTCGCCGCGAGCAGCAGCGCGGTGCCCGCCACGATGCCGCGGCGGCAGCTCATGTCTTTCTTCATGGATATCACGCTCCCCTGAGAACGCCCGCAAGTGTAAGGTCGGGTGAGCGCGTTCGCCACGCGCTCGGCGCCGACCAACGCGCGGTAGCATCGCAAATTCGGCCCCGTCGCGGGCGCAGGAATCGGTGTCCCGCCGGGCGCGATATGGTGTTACATATGGCGATAGTATCAGATCTGACCGGGTGCCCTGTCCCCCTACGGCAGATCCCGCTGGCGCGTTCCCCGGCTTGGCGCTATTCTCGGTCTAAGTGATTCGACAGTCGGTTTTCGCCGACGCCGCGTCACGATCATAGTCGCTCTTCAACGTGTCGTGTCGAGGGGGAGATCTCGAATGCGCACGCGGCATGTACGGGTCTCGCGCGGTCCGGCAAAGCTCGGAGTCGCACTGGTCAGCCTGTCGTTCTCCACGTTCTGGTTCGCCGACGCGGCAAACGCCGCGGGCGTCGTCGAGGCGGCCCGCGACGGCGATCTCGCAACCGTTCGCGAGCTCATCGGCGCCGGCGCCGACGCGAACGCCATCGCGAAAGATGGCTCCACTCCGCTGCTCTGGGCGGCGTACCACTCCGACGTCGAGATGGCGAAAGCGCTGCTCGCGGCGGGCGCCGATCCGAACGTCGCCAACGATTTCGGCGTGACGCCGCTGCTGCAGGCCAGCCGCTACGGCGATGCGGCCATGATCAAGGTGCTGCTCGAGGGTGGCGCCGATCGCGAAGCGTCTTCTCGCGAAGGCGAGACGCCGCTGATGGCGGCATCGCGCGCCGGCAGCGTGGAGGCGGTGAAGCTGCTGCTCGAGGCGGGCGCCGATCCGAATGCCACCGAGTCGCTGCAGGATCAAACGGCGCTGATGTGGGCCACGGCCGAAGGCCACCTCGACGTGGTCGACGCGCTGCTCGCGGCGGGCGCCGATCCGAACATGAAGGCGCGCGTCTCGGAGCTCGAGAAGCGCAGCACGCGCACCGATTTCCCGACCGGCGGCTTCACCGCGGTGATGTGGGCGGCCCGCAACGGCAACGAGGCGCTCGTGCGGCGGCTCGTGGAGGGCGGCGCCGACCTGAACATCACCAACGGCGACGGCGTGACCGCGATGATGCTTGCCATCGTCAACGATCACTTCGACCTGGTGCCTACGCTGCTCGAGCTCGGCGCCGATCCGAACGACGGCTCGCTGTACTGGGTCACCGAGATGCGCGACGCCACCACGGACTGGCGCGCGCGCGACGGCTCGCGGCTGCGCGTGGACTATCCGAACGAGCTCACCGCGCTCGACCTCACCAGGATCCTGCTCGAGGCCGGCGCGGATCCGAACAAGCCGTTCGTCGGCCGCATGACCAATTCGTCGATGTGCTGCGACACGTACGCGAACGCCACGCCGTTCTATCGGTCGTCCGTCGCCGCCGACGTCGAGGGCATGAAGCTCATGATCGCCCACGGCGCCAATCTCGAATGGACGCCTTCGCCGGCCGAGGATGGTCCGCGCATGGGCCCGAGCAACGTGGGCAAGACGCCGCTCATGGTGGCGATGAACGGCGGCAAGGGCGTCGGCATGGCCGGCGGCCCGGGCGACATCCGCGAAGGCGCGGCGCCTCCGTTCCGCGAGCCGGCGAACCGCAATCCGCTGGACGCCGTGAAGCTGCTGCTCGAGGCCGGGGCGAATCCGAACGCGAAGACGCCCGAGGGCGACTCGGTGCTGCACCTCGCGGCGAAGGAAGGCAAGCTCGATATCATCCGCGTGCTGGTCGAGGGCGGCGCGGATCTTCAGATCAAGAACGCGGAAGGCCTTACCCCGCTGCAAATGGCGGAGCGGATGCCGCCGCGGCCGCCACCGCCGACCTCAGGGGCGCTGGCGGGCGAGCCGCAGGGCGCCGAGCCGGAGGAGGTGGCGGCGTTGCTGCGTGAGCTGATGGCCGGCAACGTGCAGGCGAACGCCGTGGAGGGCAGGCCGCAGTGAGAGCTTGGGTTTATGTCGCGGGTGTGGGCGTCGCTGCCGCCGCAGCAGGCGCCGCCTGGTACTGGGCGGGGCGCTCGCCGGAGCAGCAGCTGCACGCGAACTGGCCGATGCTTCGGCAGTACTGCGTGGACTGCCACAACGATGCGGAGTTCACGGCCGACCTGTCGTTCGAGGGCCGCACGCCCGAGGACGTGGCGGCAAACCCCGGCATCTGGGAGGAGGTGGTCCGCAAGCTGTCCCAGCGGGCGATGCCGCCGCGCGACCAGCCGCAGCCCGATCCGGAGCAACGCCAGGAGTTTCTCACGGCGCTCACGACGACGCTGGACGCCGCGGCGGCGGCGAGGCCGTACGCGGGCTACAAGACGGTCCACAGGCTCAATCGCGCGGAGTACGCCAACGCGGTGCGTGATCTCCTCGGCGTCGAGGCGAACCTCGCCGAGCTCCTGCCGAGCGACGGCGGCGACTTCGGGTTCGACAACATCGCCGAGGTGCTGCGCACTTCGCCGATGCTGCTCGAGCGGTATCTGACCGTGGCGCTGCGCGTCGCCGACATGGCCGTCGGCAACCCCGAAGCGCCTCTCACCTCCACGGCATACCGGATCCCGTTCGAGCTGACCCAGGACTATCACCTGGAAGGCATGCCGCTCGGCACGCGCGGCGGCATCAAGGTCACGCACACGTTCCCGGCCGACGGCGAGTACGTGTTCGCGGGTCGTCTGGTGCGCGGCGTCGAGGAAGGCCTGTTCGGCGTGGAAGGGCACGACCGCCCGCACGAGTTCCTGATCCTCCTGGACGGCGAGGTCATCCACACGGCGGAAATCGGCGGCAAGGAGCTGCACGAGCTGTCGGTGGCCGAAGGCATCAACGTGGCGCAGGACGTGGTGCACGCGGCGATGACGTCGCCGCCGGTGCCCGTCACCGCGGGTCCTCACGAGGTGATCTTCACCTGGAAGGAGCGCGTGGAGCGCGAGCAGAACTCGTGGGAGCCGGGCCTGCGCGCATCGCTCGAGGCGCACAATCCGTCCGGCATGCCGCGGCTCGAGGACGGCGTGGTGGAAGGGCCGCTGAACATCACCGGCGTGAGCGAGACGCCGAGCCGCGCGAAGCTCTTCGTGTGTCGGCCGGCGAGCGAGGCCGAGGAGCCGGCCTGTGCCCGCGAGATCCTGAGCCAGCTCGGACGGCGCGCGTTCCGCCGGCCGGTCACGGAGGACGACATCGCCGAGCTCATGGCGTTCTACGAGCAGGCGCGCGCCGAGGGCGGCGACTTCGACGCCGGCATCCGGGCGGCCGTGGCCCGCACGCTGGTGAGCCCGTTCTTCCTGTTCCGCGTGGAAACGGACTCGCCGGACGTTCCGCCGGGCTCCGACTATCCCATCAGCGACATCGAGCTCGCGTCGCGCCTGTCGTTCTTCCTCTGGTCCAGCATTCCCGACGAGGAGCTGCTCAAGCTCGCCGAGCAGGGCCGCCTGCGCGAGCCGAGCGTGCTCGAGGCGCAGGTGGACCGGATGCTCGCCGACCCGCGCTCCAATGCGCTGGTCGAGAACTTCGTCGGCCAGTGGCTGCAGCTGCGCAACCTCGAGAGCCGCGCGAGGCCCGACATCCTGCTGTTCCCGGACTTCGACGCGAACCTGCGCAACGCATTCCGCAAGGAGACGGAGCTCCTGTTCGCGCACGTGCTGCGTGAAGGCCGGCCCGTGCACGAACTCCTGACGGCGGACTACACGTTCGTCAACGAGCGGCTCGCGCGCCACTACGGCATCGGCGGGGTGTACGGCTCGCGCTTCCGCAAGGTGCAGCTCACGGATCCGAACCGCTTCGGGCTCTTCGGCCACGGCAGCCTGCTCGCGCTGACCTCGGCGTCGAGCCGCACGTCGCCGATCATCCGCGGCAAGTTCATCATCAGCGAGTTCTGGAACGACCCACCGCCGCCGCCGCCGGCGAGCGTGCCGGCCCTCGAGGAGAGCGCCCCGAAGGATCGGCCGTCCACCGTGCGGGAGCAGCTCGAGCGGCACCGAGCGGATCCGAACTGTGCGGCCTGTCACAACCTCATCGATCCGGTGGGTTTCGCGCTCGAGAACTTCGACGTGGACGGCAGCTGGCGCGACCGCACCCGCGAGGGCCTCGAGATCGATTCCACGGGCGTTCTGGCGGACGGGACCGTCGTGGACGGCCCGGTGGCCCTGCGGGAGGCGCTGCTGCGCGACCCGACGCTGTTCGCCGGCACGGTCACCGAGAAGATGCTGATCTATGCCCTGGGCCGGGGGCTCGTCCCCCAGGACATGGCCGTGGTCCGGTCCATCGTGAGAAATGCGGCCAAGCACGACTACAGCCTGAAAGCTATAGTGCTCGGGATTATTGACAGTTATCCTTTCCAGATGCGGACGAACGGTCCCGCATCCGAGGCGATCGCGCAAAGAAGGGGAGAGTAGGCATGTTCGTCACGAAGAAACATTTGAATCGCCGAACGTTTCTGAGGGGGGCGGGCGTGGCCATCGCGCTGCCGTTGCTGGACGCCATGGTGCCGGCGGCGACCGCGCAGTCTCTCACCGCCGCGCGGGAGCGGCTCCGATTCGGCGCCATTTACGTGCCGAACGGCATCTATCCGGGCATGTGGCATCCCGAGAAGGTCGGGAAGAAGGACTTCGAGCTCAACGTCATCATGAAGCCGCTCGAGCGGCATCGTGACTACCTCACCACGATCAGCCAGCTCAAGGCGCCGGACGGCAACAAGGACATGGGCGGCATCCACATGGGCGCCAGCGCCGCGTTCCTGAACGGCACCGGGCCCATCGGCAGGAACGGTGACTTCAATCTCATCCAGTCCAAAAAGTCGATCGACCAGTACATTGCCGACGCGATCGCCGGCGACACGCCGCTGCGCTCGCTCGAGCTCGGCACCGAGGACATGGGCACCTCGGCCGGCGCGTGCGACGGATATCCGTGCGTGTTCTTCAACACGATGGCGTGGTACGACGACTTCAGCCCGCTGCCGGTCTCGGTGAACCCGCAGGTCACCTTCGAGCGCATGTTCGGCGATCCCGGCACGCCCGAGCAGCGTCTCGCGCGGCTGCGCGCGAAGAAGAGCATGCTCGACTCCGTCCTGCACGAGACGAAGCGGCTCGAGCGCATGCTGGGCGCGAGCGACAACGCCATCCTCGACGAGTACCTCACGAACATCCGTCGAGTCGAGCAGCAGCTCGAGAAGATGGAGGCGCGCTCGCACGCCATCGCCACGGCCACGGGCGCGCCGGTGGGCATCCCGGACGACTTCGACGCCCACATGACCGTGACGTACGACCTGATCCATCTCGCGTTCCAGGGCGACATCACGCGCGTGTTCAGCTTCATGGTGGGCCACGAGGGCAGCGGCCGCAGCTACGCCTTCGTCGGCGTGAAGGAGCCGCACCACTCCACGTCGCACCACAAGAACACGCCGGAGAGCCTCGATCAGTACGCGCGGATCAACACGTATCACACCGCCAAGCTCGCGGAGTTCTGCGACAAGCTGCGGGCCACGCCGGACGGCGACGGCAACCTGCTCGACTCCACGCTGATCTACTTCGGCGCGGGCATGAGCAACGGCCTGGTGCACGATCGGCACAACGTGCCCGCGCTGCTGCTCGGCCGTGCCAACGGTCGCCTGGAAGGCAACCGGCACATCGCGGCGCCGAAGGACACGCCGACGTCGAACCTGCTGCTCGGAATGGCGGACCTGCTCGGCGCCGAGGTCGAGTCGATCGGCGTCAGCACCGGCCGCTTCCTGGTCTAGCCTCGAGCGCGAGCGCCGGCCGCCGCTTTTGCGGCGGCCGGCCGTTCGTGCGCGCCCGGCGCGAAGCGTCGCGCCTGGAAAGGCGCTCCCGCCCCCCAAGCGCCAGGTGGGGCGGCTTTCCAGCCGCGACTCTTCGCGGCGGCCCTCGGCGCGCCGCTCGACCTGCATCTACGGTGCCGCGCTGCACTCGTTGCCGAGCGGGCCGACGCCGCCGCAGAAGCTCACGTCCTGCAGCTGCACGCGCAGGCCGTCCGGATCCGTGCAGTAGACCTGGGTGACGCCGTCGCGGACGCGCGATTCGCCGCGAACGCCCGCCGCCTCCAGCGCCCGCAGGGTGCGCTCGGCGTCGAAGTCCTCGAGGCCGAAGCAGAAGTGGTCGATACGCGCCGCGGTTCCCGGCCTGCCCTGATAGATGCCGAGGAACGCGTCGCCCACGGCGAGGTTGATGCCGCCGTCCTGCCGGCTCTTCACGCCGAGACCGAACAGGCGCTGATAGAACGCCGTGGATCGTTCCAGATCGGAGACGATCAGGCTCACGTGGTTCAGGGTGCGGGCGGCGAGCACCGGACGCTGCGCCACGGCGGCGCGCGCCGCCGCCCCGAGCGCGGTCAGCGCGAGGACGAGATCCCGCCGCGACAGCCGGCCTCGGTCGTAGTCGTCGAGCAGCGTTTCGACGGCCTGGCTCATGGGCTTCTCCAACGGTGAAGGTCGTCCGAGTGTCGAAGCGCGAACGGGGAGCGTCAAGCGAGGCCGGGGCGGTTACCATGCGGGCGATGAGCGCACGCACCCGACCGCCTTTCCGCGCCGAGCACGTCGGCAGCCTGCTGCGTCCGGCCGCGCTCAAGGAGGCGCGGGCGCGGCACGCGGCGGGCGCGCTCGGCGCCGCGGCGCTCGAGGAGATCGAGGACCGGGAGATCGAGCGCGTCATCGCGGCGCAGGAGCGCACCGGGCTCGAGGCCGTCACGGACGGGGAGCTGCGCCGCTCGTGGTGGCACCTCGACTTCCTCTGGGGCCTCGACGGCCTCGCACGGCACGCGCTGCCAACGGGCGTCGCGTTCGCGGGCGCGGCCACCCGGGCCGAAGGCGTGCGCGTGGCGGGCAAGATCCGCTTTTCCGGTCACCCGATGATCGAGCACTTCCGTTTCCTCCGGGAGCGGACGCGGCGCACGCCCAAGATGACGCTGCCCGCGCCTTCGGCGCTCTACGGCCGGCCCGCGCCGTTGCCGATCGACGAGTCGGTGTATCCGGATCGCGAGGAGCTCTTCGCGGACCTCGGCCGCGCCTACCGCGACGCCGTGCGGGCGTTCGCGGCGGCGGGCTGCCGCTACCTGCAGCTCGACGAAGTGTTTCTCGCGATGCTGTGCGATCCGCGCTATCGCCAGCAGATGGCCGAGCGCGGCGACGATCCCGCGCGGCTCGCCGAGCGCTTCGCCGACCTCGTGAACGAGGCGATCGCCGACGCTCCGCCGGACATGATCGTGACGGTGCACCTCTGCCGCGGCAACTACCGCTCCACGTTCATGGGCGAGGGCGGCTACGAGGCCGTGCAGGACGTGCTGTTCAACCGCCTGCGCGTGCACGGGCTCTTTCTCGAGTACGACGACGAGCGTTCCGGGAGCTTCGAGGTGCTGCGGTTCCTGCCGCGGGACAAGATCGCGGTGCTCGGCATCGTGACGACCAAGCGGGGGGCGCTCGAGAGCAAGGACCACATCAAGCGCCGCATCGACGAGGCGGCGCGGTTCGCGGACCCGGACCGCCTGTGCCTCTCCTGCCAATGCGGCTTCGCCTCCACCGAGGAGGGCAATCTGCTCGGCGAGGACGAGCAGTGGGCGAAGCTTTCCCGGATCGTGGAGGTGGCCCACGAGGTCTGGGGATAGCGCGCGCCGCGGAGCGGCGGGGCGCGGCCGAGGAATGACATGGATGCCGGAACTCTCCTATGCTTCGAAGAGGGGGCCGGTTTGGAAGGGGACCCATGAGGACACAGCAGAAGACGACGGTTTCGTGCGCGGTCGGGGCGGCGGCGCTGCTCGGCGCTTCCGGCGCGCTGGGCGCCACTGCGTGCGAGGACTTGACCGGGCTCGAGCTGCCCGACACGCGCATCACGCTGGCCGAGCGCGTCCCGGCCGGCACGTTCACGCCGCCCGGCCCCACGCAGGGCCCGGGCGCGGGCCGCGCGCTAGAGGTGCCCGCCATGTGCCGCGTGGCGGGCGTCGTCTCGCCGGCCATCCGCTTCGAGGTCTGGCTGCCGGAAGGCGAGCGCTGGAACGGCCGCTTCCAGGCCGTGGGCGGCGGGGGCCTCGCCGGCATCATCAGCTATCCGGCCATGGCCGAGGCCGTGCGCGCGGGCTACGCGTCGGCGTCCACGGACACCGGGCACGAGGCGGGCGACACGGCGTGGCTCTCCGACCGCCAGCGCGTGATCGACTACGGCTATCGTGCCATTCACGAGATGACGGTGAAGGCGAAAGCCGTCATCGAGGCGCACTACGGCAACGGCCCCGAGTATTCGTATTTCAACGGCTGCTCCACCGGCGGGCGCCAAGGCCTCATGGAGGCGCAGCGCTTCCCGGAGGACTACGACGGCATCGTCTCCGGCGCGCCGGTGAACACCTTCACGCACCTGCACATCGGCCAGCTCTGGACGGCGCACGCCACGCTCAAGACGCCGGGCGCCGTGCTCACGCGAGACGACCTCACGCTCGTGAGCAACGCGGTGCTCGAGGCGTGCGACGCCGACGACGGCGTGAAGGACGGCATCCTCACCGACCCGCGCACCTGCGACTTCGACCCGAGCGTGCTGGCGTGCCAGTCCGGGCGCACGGAGCAATGTCTCGCGCCGCAGCAGATCGACGCGCTCGAGAAGATCTACCAGGGCGCGGTGAACCCGCGCACGGGCGTGCAGATCTACCCCGGCCTCGAGCCCGGCAGCGAGGGGCCGCAGCCGAACAACCCCGGCTGGGCGCTCATCATGAACGGCCGGGAGCCGTTCGCGATCGACGTCGCCGTGATCGGCGGCATGACGTTCGAGAACCCGAATTGGGACTGGCGCACGTTCGATTTCGACTCGGACGTCGAGCTCGTGGACGCCAAGCTCTACGGCGTGCTGAACGCCGTGGACCCGGATCTGCGCGACTTCAAGGCGCGCGGCGGCAAGCTGATCATCTACCACGGCTGGAACGACCCGGGCGTGATGCCGCGGCAGACGATCCACTACTACGACAACGTGGTCGAGCACGCGGCCAAGGCCACGGGCGGCGACGGCAAGGCGTTCACGGACGAGTACCTGCGGCTGTTCATGATGCCCGGCGTGGGCCACTGCCGCGGCGGCGCGGGCCCCGACCGCGCGGACTTCATGGCGGCGATCGCGGGCTGGGTGGAGGAAGGCAAGGCGCCCGAGCGCATCGTGGCGAGCAAGGAGCAGGACGGCAAGGTCGTGATGACGCGTCCGCTGTGCCCGCACCCGCAGGTGGCCCGCTATCGCGGCCGCGGCGACCCGAACGACGAGCGCAACTTCGAGTGCGCGGCGCCCGAGTGACGACGCCGCGCGCGGCTCGCGGATCGCGCGTGCCCGCCCGCGAGGGCGTGGCGCGTCGCGTGCGGCGGCGGGAGGTGGCGCAACGCCTCGCCGCGGCCCGCGAGGCGTTGCGCGATGCCCCGCCGCCGCCGTTGCCCGGCCCGAATCGAACGGAGCTCCTCGCCTGACCGAGTGCCGCGAAGTTCGGCCATAATGGCCGCCGAGCGGCGTGGCCGTTGCGAGAAGGGGGCCGGACCGCCAACAACGAGCAACAAGGAGCCCGCCGCTTGATCCGCGCGTCAGTGCCCGATCCGTCCGTCGGTCTGCGTTCACTCCTTCGCTCCAGTCCCGTTCGCCGCTCGACGGCCTCGCTCTGCGTGGCGCTCGCCGCGGCGCTGGCGGGCGCCGCCCGTGCGCAGCCCAGGCTCGAGGCGCCCGCGCCGTCGCCGCCGTCCGCGCGTCCGGTGGCGCGCGCGTTCGCGCTCCCCGCGGCCCCCACGCTCGACGGCCAGGTGGCCGGCGACCCCGCCTGGGAAGGCGTGGAGCCGATCGACGATTTCTGGCAGATCCAGCCGCGCGCCGGGCAGCCGGTGAGCCAGCGCACGGAGGTGTACGTCGGATTCACCGAGCGGGCGCTCTACATCGGCCTGATCGCGTACGACGACGAGCCGCTGCGCATCGTGTCCACCGACAGCCGGCGGGATTCCTCGCTCGAGGACACCGACAGCTTCCGCGTGCTCATCGACGGGCTGCTCGATCGGCAGAACGGTTTCGTCTTCGGCACGAATCCGGCCGGCATCGAGTACGACGGCCAGGTGGTGCGCGAGACCCAGGGACAGGCGATCTCCGGCGGCGAGGGCGGCTTCAACTCGAACTGGGATGCGGCCTGGAGCGTGCGCACGTCGGTGTCCGACATCGGCTGGAGCGCGGAGATGGAGATCCCGTTCACCTCGCTGCGCTACGGCACCGAGCCCGAGCAGACGTGGGGCTTCAACTTCGAGCGCCGGATTCGCCGCAACAACGAGGTGGCGTTCTGGGCGCCTCTCTCGCAGGACCGCACGCTGTTCCGCGTCTCGGAGGCGGGCTCGATCGAAGGCATCCGCCCGCCGGCGCAGCGCAACCTGCAGCTCACGCCCTATGCGCTCGGCAAGTCGCAGGAAGGCGGCGCGCTGGCCGCGCGGCGAACGGACGAGGAGGTCGGCTTCGACCTCAAGTACTCGATCACGCCGGCGCTGACGCTCGACGCCACCTACAACACCGACTTCGCCCAGGTGGAGGTGGACGAGCAGCAGATCAACCTCGATCGCTTCAGCCTGTTCTTCCCGGAGAAGCGCGCGTTCTTTCTCGAGAACGCGGGGCAGTTCACCGTGGGCAACCCGCAGGAGACGGAGCTCTTCTTCAGCCGGCGCATCGGCATCGAGAACGGCGTGCCCGTGCCGATCGAAGGCGGCGTGCGCTTGTCCGGCAAGGTGGGCTCACGCAACAACGTGGGGTTCCTGCGCATGAGCTCGGAGCGCGTGGAGGGGCTCGCGCCCGCGAACGACTTCACGGTCGCGAGGGCGAGCCGCGAGTATCCGAACCGCTCGGCCATCGGCCTGCTGTACGTGGAGCGCACCGGCGACGGCAGCCTGTGCCTGCCGGCGTCCGGCACGCCGAGCCCGCTGCCGCAGCGGTGCCCGGCCGTCACGGGGCTCGCCGACGAGAACCGGACGTACGCGATCGACGGCCGCTGGGGCCTGGGCGCCAACGGGCTCATCCAGGGCTGGGTGGCCGAGACGCGCACGCCGGGCGCGACCGGCCGGGACGACGCGTTCTCCGTGTCCGGCGAGTACAACGACGCGGACTGGACCTACGGCCTGGGCTACACGGAGGTGGGCGACGCGTTCAATCCCGAGGTGGGCTTCCTCGCTCGCAGCGACTACCGCAAGCTCGAGGGACGCATCTTCCGGCGCGTGCGGCCGACGCGGATGGGGAGCCTGTTCGAGATTCGCCCCCACGTCGTGTATCGCGGCTACTGGGACTTCGAGGACTTCCAGGAGACCGGCTTCCTGCACCTCGACACCCACTGGGAGTTCCGCAGCGGGCGCGAGTTCCACAGCGGCATCAATTTCACCACCGAGGGCGTGCAGGAGCGTTTCGAGATCGTGCCCGGCACGTTCGTCGAGCCCGGCACCTACCACCACGACGAGCTGCAGCTCGTCTATGTGGGCGACCGCTCGGCGCCGTTCAACTTCGAGCTCGAGACGTTCGTGGGCGGCCGCTTCGGCGGCGACCGCGTGACGCTCGAGCCCACGCTGCGCTACCGCATCGGCGACAGGTTCAGCTCGGAGCTCGCCTATTTCCACAACGACTACGACCTGCCCGTGGCGAACGGCGATTTCACGGTGGGGCTGTGGCGCCTGCGCGTGTCGTACTCGTTCTCGCCGCGCATGCTGCTGCAGCTCCTCGCGCAGCGGAACGACTCGACGCAGCGCGATGCGACGTCCGTGAACCTGCGCTTCTCGTGGCTGCAGTCCGCCAACACGGGCCTGTTCGTCGTCTACAACGAGATCGACGAGCAGGGTCTCGGGGCGCTGCCCCGCGGCCGCGAGCTCGTGATCAAGTACAGCCGGCTGCTCGACCTGCTGCGTTAGCTGGCGCACGGTCGACGGCCGTGCTATCACGGCGGAAGCGTTCAAAGGCCGGCAGGAGGTGTGCGATGTGGACGACCCGGCTCTCGGCGGTGCTGGTCGCGTGCGGCGTCTTCGCCGTCGCCGCATCGGCCCAGCCGTCGGATCGCGCGGCGGACGAGGCCGCGATCCGCGAGGTGGTGGCGGCCTACCTCGGCACGCGGGAGGAAAACGACGCGGCCGCGCTGCGCGCGCTGCTCACCGAGGACGTCGATCAGCTGGTGACCTCCGGCGCCCTGCGCCTCGGGCGCGAAGCGGTGGTCGAAGGATCGCTCGCCAGCACGCGCGAGACGGGCGGCCGGCGCTCGATCCGCGTCGAGACCGTGCGCTTCCTCACGGACGACGTGGCGATCGCGGACGGGCCCTACGACATCGTCGGCCGCACCGACGGCGTGGACCGGCATTACCGGACCACGATGGTGCTCGTGCGCGAGGACGGACGCTGGAAGATCGCCGCCATCCGCAACATGCAGCCCGCGCCGTGACGCTGCGGGCGGGCCGGCGTCACGCTCGCCGTTCCGCGCCCGCATTCCGCGCGCGCTCGAGCACGGCCTCGAGCCGCGGCTGATGGGAGCCCGCCCAGTACACCCGCCCGCAGCCGCGGCAGCGGGTGAATTGGCGCGTCTCGGACCACACGCCCGCCGGCACCAGCGCCGCCACCGCGGCGGCTTCCACCGGCTCGATGAGCCCGTTGCACTCGAGGCAGCGGGCGAACGGCGCGAGCGAGCCGCCGAGGTGCAGCGCGTGCACTACCTCCTCGAGCTGCTCGAGGGGGTCGGTAGCGCGCAGCCAGTAGCCGTGCGTGACGCGTCCGTGCCGCAGCAGGCCGCGGTCGCGCGTGAGGATGATGCGCCGCTCGCGCAGGCTCAGGTCGATGATCTCGTCGTCGTCGAGGTCGTTGCGCCACACGGTGTCGAAGCCCGCGAGCCGCAGATAGCGGGCCAGCGTGCCGAGGTGCACGTCGAGCACGAAGCGCGTCACGCGCAAGGGGCGCGGGCGCAGCCGCGTGGCGGGCGCCACGTCGAGCCGCTCGAACGTCGGATAGACGGCCACGCGCTCCCCGCCGTCGAGCCGATGCTCGAAGCCGACCGACCGCCCGTTCACGAGAACGAGATCGATCTCGGTGTGCGGCACGCCGAGCGCTTCGATGGTGTCCTTGACCGAGGGGTTGCCGGTGAAGGTGTGCGTGAAGGCGCGCCTGCGTCGCTCGGGCGGGAGGAAGTCGTTGAGCTCCGCGTAGAAGCGGAACTCGGCCGAGCGTTGCACGGGGGCGTGCGGATCGCGTGGGGTCGCGTCACTCACGGCCGGCCGCCTTCGGGGCGCTTGCTGGCTGCTCGTTCGAGTTAATCAGCTTCCGCGGCCGTCCGCCAGTGGAAGCGCGTGGCGTGGAAATTGCAGCGGCGGTGCTCCACGACGGAGGGCGGCAGGATGGACACACGAGCGATCGTTCCTGGGCTCGCGACGGCCGCGCTCTGCGGCGCGGCCACAGGGGCCGCCGCGCAGGAGCCCGGAGGCACGCCGCGGGGCGACTACGAGTTCGCGATCGTCGTGCCGCACCTCGACGGCGAGAGCACGCCGTTCGACGGCGGCACCGTCGTGCGCACGGATTCGGCCACCGGCCTCGGCTTCAACTTCGACTACGCGTTCGCGGATCGCTGGACGGTGGGTGCGCGATTCACGTTCCACGAGGTGGATTACCTCGCGGACGTGGCGGTGGACGGTCCGCTCGCGCCCGGCGGAACGCGGCTCGACGGCGAGCTCGAGGCGACGAGCCTGCTGGCGCACGCCAAGCGGTACTTCGGCGATTTCGGGCGCGTCGCGCCGTACGCCAGCTTCGCGCTCGGCGTGACGTCAGTGGACACGAACATCCCGGAAGGGGCGCCGGTCGGCTTCTGCTGGTGGCATCCGTGGTGGGGCTACGTCTGCGACGCCGTGCAGCCCACCAAGACGGACACGGACATGAGCGCGGCGCTGCGCGTGGGCGTGCGCTGGGCGTTCGGCCGGCGGCTGTTCCTCGACGCCAACGTCGGCCGCCAGTGGATCGATTTCGACACGGCCGACCGGCCCGGCTTCTCGGAGCTCGCCGTCGCGGTCGGTTTCCTGCGCTGAGCGGCCCAAGCCGCGACGCGCCGCTATAGCCGCCCGGTTATCGGCTCCATTCCTTGCTATGCACGGCGGCGCGTTCCGATAATGCGTCAACATCTGTCTTGTAGGGGAGAAAAATCATGAGCTTACGCGTGCTCTTGGTGCTCGCGGGGGCTCTGCTGCCGATCCTGCCGGCCGCCGCGCACCACTCGTTCGCGGCGGTGTTCGACGGCGAGAAGCAGGTGACGGTCACGGGGACCGTCACCGAGGTCGAGTGGACCAATCCGCACGTCCATTTCTCGCTCGACGTGACGAGCGAGGACGGCACCGTCACCCGCTGGCGCTTCGAAGGCTACCCGCCGAACATGCTGGTGCGGCAGGGCTGGAAGCGCGACGTCACGCTGAAGCCCGGCGACACCGTTACGGTGTTCGGCTGGGGTGCCCGAGCGGACCCGAACTTCGGCATGGCCCGCTACGTCACGCTCGGCGACGGCACGCGGCTGGCCGCGGGTCCGCCCGCGGGCACCGGCGGACGAGACGATTATCGAGCCCGCTGATCGACGGAGAGAGCGCGCCGTGAGCATCCGTTCCACGCTGTCTTTGGCGGCGGCGCTGGCCGCCCTCGCGGCCCCCGCCGTGCACGCGCAGTCGGGCGGCACGCCGGACGGCTCCGCGGAGCCCAGGCCCGTGCCGCGCACCGCCGACGGCAAGCCGGATCTGTCCGGCATCTGGATCGCAACGAGCGCGCTGCTGCTCGCCGAAGGGGAGGAGGCGGTTGCGGCCGCGCGCGAGGCGGACGCCGCGGCCGGCCGCAAACCGTTGCCGCCGAACGAGCCGCCGCCCTACAAGCCCGAGGCCGAGGCGCAGCGCCAGTACTATCTGGAGCGCGACGGCATCGACGACCCGATGGCGCGCTGCCTGCTCACGGGCGTGCCGCGCATCAACTTCCGGCCCCTGCCGTTCGAGATCGTGCAGCTCCCGGACCGCACGATCATCCTCTACGAGATCCACCATGCGTTCCGCATCATCCCGACGGACGGGCGCGGACATCCGGAGGACATCGAGCCCACGTATCTCGGCGATTCCGTCGGGCATTGGGAGGGCGACACGTTCGTGGTGGACGTGGTGGGCTTCAACGAGAAGACCTGGCTCCAGGGCGTGGGCACGATCCACAGCGACCAGCTGCACGTCACGGAGCGCTTCACGCGCGACACGTACGACACGATCACTTACGAGGTGATCATGGAGGATCCGGAGGTGTTCACCAAGCCGTGGCGGCTCTACGAGACGTTCCGGCTGCGGCCGAACGAGCGGATCCGCGAGTACGAGTGCATCGAGAGCAACGAGGACATCCTGCGTTTCGAAGAGCTCCTGCAGCAGGGCTAGCAGGCTGTCGCAGCGATTGACGACTGCAGACCCCCTTCCACGACGCTCGCGCGCAGGATGCGCGCGCGAGGCTACTGGGACGTATTCACGCCGCTCCTGGAAGGGGGTCTGCATGGACGGGCCCCTGCGCGAACGCCACAGCACGCGATCTTCGGCGTCACCGCGAGAATGTGCGCTGAAGATCGCGGCGTGACGCGCCGTCGCGAGCGTGTGGGGGACCGACCCGTCGTCGCGGCGCGGAAGATCGCCGTGGGCGCGGCTAGAACGGCGGTGCCGAGCCGGCGCTACTGGTCGCTGCCCTGACCCTTGCCGTCGACGCGGCCGAGCGAGCTGCCGTCCGCGAGGATCACGCCCACGTAGAGCCCGCCCTGGCTGCCGTCGTTGAGCTCGACGGGGTTGCGGAGCGGATTCACGAACATCGTGACCTTGTCCCCGGGACGCACCGAGGTGCGCTTCCAGCCCTGGTTGATCAGCACGTTCGGCGCCGTCATCTCCACCGTCCAGAGGCCGTCCGGGTCCTCGCCCTCGGTCGTGCCCTCGATCTTGATGGAGGCGTGCGGATTGATCCAGCGGAACTGCTTGATCTCGCCTTCGATCTTCACCACCCGGGTGGTATCGAAGGCGGCCGTGGAGTGATGGGCGGAGGAGGGCGCAGGCGACAGCGCGACGCCGGACAGGATGCCCACGATGGCAAAGGCTTGTGCAAGCTTCATGATTCGCTTCCCCAACATCATTCTTCGAGCCCGGCGCGTCCGGCCTGCGTGCTCGGGATGTTGTCGTTCAGATCCGGCAGGCAGTCCACTTGGCCGATGTCCGTGTAGTCCACGCGCAGCCAGCGCTTGGTGCTGCGCCATTCCCCGATCCAGTTGTTCGGGTCCGTCATGATGTACTCGATCTCGAGCACCTCGCCGTCCTCGAGCAGCCGCATGCGCTCCTGCACGCGGAAGTCCTCGGAGATGGGGATGCCGCGATCGATATAGTGGTTCCAGGTCTCGATGTAGCGCGTGTCCACGACCAGCGTGTCGCCTTCCCAGTGGCCGTGCGATTCACCGTTGTAGGTGTAGACCACGGTATCGGGATCGGACCACTCGCGCCCATCCAGGAAGATTTGGCGGAACTCGTTGTTGAAGTTCGACACCATGACGATCACGGTGGGCAGCTGGATCATCATGATGGGCCACACGCGCGTCATGATCATCGGCAGACCCGCCGGATAACACTGGCCGATGGCGTCGCGCCAGGAGACGCTCGGCGGCAGCGACTGCGAGTACTCGAAGTCCTCCTTGGCCTGCCCGATGAACTCGGGATACGGCGGCCCGAAGCGGAAGTTGCCGAAGCCCTCGCTCAGGTCGACGAACCAGGTGCCGGTGAGGTCGAACGGCGGCTTGGGGCGCTCCTTGCGCAGGTTCTCCGGCGCGAGCGCCCCGAGCTGCCCGGGATGCGATGGAATCATGCCGGCCAGCTTGGCCCGGCGCTCCTCCGCCGTCTGGCCGAGCGCTGCCGCGGCCCCCACGAGGACCAGCGCCAGCAGCGCCACGGGCTTCCATGAAAGCATTGGTCGTTACCCCCTTTTCGACGTCGGCGGGCCTTCGGAGCACGGGGCTCCGGCAGGCCCGCTTCACTGTATCACAGCCCCGTCCCGTGCCGACGCCCCGGCGCGCCGGGTGCGCCGTTGCGTAGCCCGCAGTCGTTGGCAGGCGGAGACGTGCGGTCCGGCCGCGCTCGCTCGGCGCGAGCCCCACGGGGACAAGCGCACGCGCGCGAGGCGGAGCGTGTTTGCCAGGTATCATACCGCCACGCCCGCAGCATCGGAGAGACGCGTGGCGGCACGCCGGCTGACGATCATAGCGACGGAGCGCGCGTGACTTGAGCAAAGAGCGACCGGCGCTCCGTCGCGCCATCGGCCCCAAGCTGCTGCTTTTATTCGTGCTGGGAGACATTCTCGGCACCGGTATCTACGCCCTCACCGGCGACGTCGCCGGCACGGTGGGCGGTGCCGCGTGGCTGGCCTTCGGCGTCGCCTTCCTCGTGGCATTCTGCACGGCCGCCTCCTACGTGGAGCTGGTGGGCAAGTACCCGCAGGCCGCGGGCGCGGCGCTCTACACGCAGCGGGCCTTCGGGCGGCCGTTCCTCACGTTCCTGGTGGCGTTCGCGGTGATGGCTTCCGGGCTCACCTCCGCGGGCGCCGCGAGCCGCAGCTTCGCGGGATATTTCCAGGAACTCGCGGCGTTGCCGGTGCTGCTCGTGGCGCTCGCCTTTCTGCTCGTGCTCGCCGCCGTGAATCTGCGCGGCGTGGCGGAGTCCGTGAAGCTCAACATCGTGCTCACGTGCGTGGAGCTCGCCGGGCTCCTGATCGTCGTCGGGACCGGTGCGCTCGCGCTCGCCCGGGGCGTGGGCGACGCCGGCAGGGCGCTCGAGTTCAACGCGGACGGCACGCCTTTCGGGCTCGTCGTGAGCGGCGCCGCGCTCGCGTTCTTCGCGCTGGTCGGCTTCGAGGATTCGGTCAACATGGCGGAGGAGACGACCGATCCGCCGCGGATCTTTCCGCGCGCCGTGTTCGGCGGGCTCGCGGCGGCCGGCGTGCTCTACATGGCCGTGGCGTTCTTCGCCACCGCCCTGGTGCCGATCGACGTGCTGGCGGAGAGCGACCAGGACCTGCTCGAGGTGGTGCGCGTGGGCGCGCCTTCGTTCCCGCTCGGCCTGTTCTCGCTGATCGCGATGTTCGCCGTGAGCAACTCGGCGCTGATCAACATGATGATGGCCTCGCGCCTCGTGTACGGGCTCGCGCGCGAGGACATCATCCCGCCCGCGTTCGGCGCCGTGCACGCCGGCCGGCGCACGCCCTGGGTGGCGATCCTGTTCACGACGGCGCTCGTGATCGCGCTCGCGAGCTGGGGCGGCGTGCGCGACCTCGGCGGCACGACGGCGCTGCTGCTGCTGTGCGTGTTCGCGCTCGTGAACCTCGCTGTGCTCGTGCTGCGGCGCCGTCCCGTCGCGCACGCGCACTACCGCGCGCCGACCGCGCTGCCGCTCCTGGGCGTGGTCTCGTGTGCGTATCTCGCGTCGCCGCTCGCGGGGCGGGAGCCGCGGCAGTACTGGATCGCGGGCGCGCTGATGGGCATCGGGGTGGCGCTCTGGGTCGTCAACTGGGCGTTGCACGCGAAGGCCAGGCCGCCGCGAGGCGCGGGGTAGGGGATGCCGCCGGCGGCGAGCCGGGCGCGGGCCGCGCGGCCGGGGCCCGGCTCGCGGCGACGGCCGAGGCGGCGCGGCGCGCGGCGAGACGGCGCCGGTGCTCGCGCAGCCACGCGCGGACCCGCCGCTTGCCGAGCGCGACAACGGCCACCGAGAGCCCCGCGATGGCGAGGTCGAGACCGAGATCGCCGTCGCGGACGTAGCGTGCGTCCAGGAACCACGACTGGCGCGCGCCGCGGCCCGCATGCAGCTGCGCGAGGCCGGTGATGCCGGGCCGCACGGACCAGCGCGCCGCGTGCGACGGCCCGTGCCAGCCAAGGCGCACGACGTCCGCCTCGGTCAGGGGGCGCGGCCCGATGAGGCTCATGTCGCCCCGCAGCACGTTCACGAGCTGCGGCAGCTCGTCGACGCCCGTCGCGCGGAGCACGCGTCCGAGGCGCGTGACGGCGCCGTCGCGCATCGTGCGGAGCTTGTAGATGCGGAACGGCCGCCGGCCGCGACCGAGCCGTTCCTGCACGAACAGCGCGGGTCCGCCGTCGAGCTTGACGAGCGCGCCCACGACGAGCAGCAGGGGTGCGAGCAGCAGCAGCGCGACGCCCGCGACGGCGACATCCGTGCACCGCTTCAGCATGACGGCTCCTTCCGTGTCATGCCGCCATGCTGCCCGCCGAAACTGGCATGGGCGGGCCGCAAAAATGATGAATTGTGGCAGCCCCCCGCATAGACTGAGGCCCGCATGCGGGGCGCCCGCGCACGGCGCGGGCGCGCCACACGACGTTGTGCGAAGGGGGACCGATGAACGAGAAGATGCTCCTGCCGATCGTCGCGCTCGCGCTCGCCCAGGCCGGCGGGGCCGCGGCGCAGCAGCTCCTGCCGGGCGAGCGCGAGGCCGTCGTCACCGCCATCCCCGGCGTCGTCGCCGCCGGCACGCCCTGGCGGATCGTGTGGGCCGATTTCGAGACGGCCGACGGCATCGTCGGCACGCCGGACGGCGGCGTCCTGTTCGCGCAGGAGCAGACGGACACGATCCGCAAGCTCGACGCGGCCGGCCGCGAGCACGTGTTCCTCTCGCAGACGCGGGGCGCGGGCTCCGTGTCGCTCGACAACGAAGGCAGGGTCTACGCGGTGGAGCGCACCTGCACGGAGCCGATGAACCCCGAGCTGCCCGGCTGCAAGGAGCTCACCGCCGTGGCCATCGTCTGGCCCGAGCGGCGGGTGCTGGCCAACAGCTTCCCCGACGGGCGGCCGCTGGGCCGGCTGAACGATCTCATCGCGGACGGCAAGGGCGGCGCGTACTTCACGGTCGGCGGCGCCTACTACGTCGACGCGCAGGGCCGGATCAGCACGGTCGCGGAAGGGGACATCCGCTCCAACGGCATCATGCTGAGCCCGGACGGGCGCACGCTCTACGTGACGAACGTGACGGAGGTGCTCGCGTTCGACGTGCGCGCCGACGGCACGACCACCAACCGGCGGGTGTTCGCCACCCTGGACGGCGACGACGGCGGCGACGGCATGGCGGTGGACGCCGAGGGACGCCTCTACGTCACCGCGAACCGCGGCGTGCACGTCTTCTCGCGCGACGGCGAGCGCCTGGGCCTGATCCCCACGCCGCGACGGCCGATCACGCTGGCGTTCTCGGGGCCGGACAAGCGCACGCTGTACGTGCCGCAGATGGGCGCCGTGGGGCCGGACGGCAAGGCGTGGACCACGCCGGAAGGCATCCGCAACACGGCGATGACGATCTACGCGCTCGACATGCTGGCGCAGGGCTTCGCGGGCCGGCCGAAGTAGCCGGGCGCGAATTCACGCCGGGCGCGCGGTCCCGGCATGCGGTGGCGCGTCAGGATTCGCGTCGCGACCCGTGCACCTCGCCGCGCCAGGCGCCGCCCTCGGCGCTGCGCCCCTCGATGAAGCGCTTGAAGTCCTCGACGCTCTCCTGCACGCGCGAGGACATCGCGCCGAGCGCATCGCCGATGTTCTCGATGGCGCCTTGCGGCTCGTACTCCATCGTGAGGCGCACGCGCGTGCGATCCGCGCCGAGCGGCTCGAAGTGCACTGCGCCGGCATTCGGCGCATCGCCCGAGGTGCTACGCCAGGCGATGTACTGGTCGGGCACCTGCTCGGTGATCTCGGCGTCCCATTCCTTCTCCCTGCCCCAGATCTCGGCCCGCCAGTGCACGTGGGTGTCGTCCAGCTGGCGGACCTCCTTGACGCCCGACATGAAGAGGGGGAACTCCTCGAACTGGGTCCACTGGTTGTACGCGGTGCGCACCGGGCAATTCACGTCCACGGTCTTCTCGATCCTTTCCATGGCTCGTCCGCTCCTTGCTTGCGTAGACGAATGGACGGCGGACACTGCAAGAAGCGTTCCGCCGCCGCTCGGTGCGGGCTACGCCGCCGCGGGGACGCCGAAGACGCGGGCGCGGGAAGCCGTTCCCGCGAGCTAGCCGAGCGCGCGGGCGAGGTCTGCGAGGTCGGCGTCGGTCAGGTCCGGGCTGAACTGGCGCACGCGGTCCAGCACGTCGGCGGTGCCGAAATAGCCGCGGGCGCAGCCCGCGTGGATGAAGCCCGAGGGCTCGAAGCGCGCTTCCTCGAAGAAGACGAGCGGGATCCGCCACGTGTCCTTCTCGATGAGGTTGCGGCAGTGCCGGCAGCGCGCGCGCCCCGTGGGCGCGCGCTCGGCGCCGTGCAGGCGCGGCAGGCGCCGGTGCTCCAAGCCCAGCCTGGCGGCGGCGATGAGACGGTCGGCGTCCGGGACGCGCTCGCGCTCGATCGTCTCGAGCAGGGGCTCGGGACGCTTGTACGCGGCGCACAGCGGGTGGAACCACAGCGTCATCTCGCCGTCGCCGAACATGCTGGGCTCGCGGTCGCCGAACCGCAGCTCCCCCTTCTCGATCTTGCGGCCGCAGCCGCGGCATTTCGCGCGGCTGCTCGTGGCCGGCTCGATGACGTGCGGCATGGCCTCACACGATGGGCGGCCGCCGCTCGTGCCAGGCCGTGGCCTGCTCGTACGCGTGGGCGAGCGCGAGCGCGCCGATCTCGCCGAGCGCCGGCCCGGAGAACTGCAGCCCCACGGGGAGCCCCGAGGCGCTGAAGCCGCACGGCACGCTGACCGTCGGGATGCCGTAGCAGTTGAACGGCCAGGTGTTGCGCACGGACGTCTCCGCGCCGGAGGCGGTGGCCGGATTCTCCGCGTTGCGGATCTCCTCCGGCAGCCGCGGCGTGGTCGGCGTGACGAGCACGTCCACCTCCTCGAACACGGCCGCGATGGCATGGCGCGCGAGGGCCTGGGTGCGGCGCGCTTCGTAGTACGCGGCCGTGGGCACCTGCCCGGCGGCGAGGAGCCGCTCGAGCGTGACGGGGTTGTAGAGCGCGCGCTTCGCCGGATCCGCGAGGTACTCGTCGTGGTACCAGTAGGCCTCGGCGAGCAGTGCGCCGAAGTCCGGCAGCGGCGGCAGCGTGACGTCGCGCGCCCGCGTGGCGAGGCCGTCGAGGACGCGCAGCGCCTCCTGCACGGCCGATGCGATGTCGGGATCGAGGTCGTCGTAGTAGGGCTGCCTCGGCAGCCCGATCCGCAAGCCCGCCACGCGGCGATACAGGGCGCTCGCGTACTCCGGCACCTCCGCCCGCACGCTCACCGGGTCGAGCGGATCGAAGCCCGCGATCGCCTGCAGCACGAGGCAGGCGTCGCCCACCGTGCGGCACAGCGGCCCCACGTGATCCAACGATTCCGCCACGGGCACGATGCCGCGGATGCTCGCGAGGCCGTGCGTCGGCTTGAGCCCCACCACCCCGCAGTAGGCCGCCGGCTGGCGGATGGAAGCGAGGGTGTCGGTGCCGAGCGCGGCGGCGCACATGCGAGCCGCCACGGCGGCGGCCGACCCGCCGGACGAGCCGCCGGGGATGCGCTCGAGGTCCCACGGATTGTGGACCGGACCGAAATGCGTGATCGCGGACGTGCCGCCGTAGGCGAGCTCGTGCATGTTGAGCTTGCCGAGCAGCACCGCGCCCGCGTTCTTGAGCCGCCGATAGACCTCGGCGTCCTCGCGCGGCACGCGCTCGGCGAACAGGGCGCTGCCGGCGCTGGTGAGTATGCCGGCCGTGTCGATGTTGTCCTTGAGCGCCACCGGCACGCCGTGCAGGGGGCCCCGCCAGCGGCCTTGCGCGAGCTCCGCTTCCAGGGCTGCCGCCTGCTGCAAGGCGAGCTCGGCCGTCACGGTGATGTAGGCATTCACCTGCGGCTGGCGTTTCTCGATGGCCGCGAGGTAGGCGCGCGTGAGCTCCACCGGGGAGACCGCGCCCGCGCGGATCAGCCGGCTCGCCTGCTCGATGGTGAGCTCGGTGAGGTCCTCGGGAACCTGGGCGAACGCCCTGCCTCCCGCCAGCAACAAGCTCGATGCTGCTCCTGCTTTCATGACTTCTCGGCGCGTCGGCATGGCGCTCGCCGCTCCCCGGCTAGCCGCCGCGCGAATAGGTCCCCACGAGCCGGTTCATGCCGATGACGGCCGGCTCGATCTTCTCGAACAGCTGCCACATCGTGAGGCCGGCCTCGAGGTTCGTCTCCTGGTTGAGCGCGAGCAGCCAGAAGTAGTAGTGGTGCACGCCGTGGCCCTCGGGCGGCATCGGGCCGTTGTAGGAGCGGTTGCCCATGTCGTTGACGCCCACCGTGAAGCCGCTCGCGGCCTCCGGCAGCCGATCGACGGACGCGGGAATGTTGTAGAGCACCCAATGCACGAAGCCGTACGTGCCGGGTTTCACGAGCGGCGCGTCGGGGTCGTGACACACCAGCGCGAACGAGCGCGTGCCGGCCGGCACGTCGGACCATGCGAGCGGCGGCGACACGTCCTCGCCTTCCCCCGTGTGCTTCTTCGGGATGGGGGCGAGGTGAGCGAACGCGGGGCTCGTGAGCCGCATCTTGGAGGGAGCGAAACCCATGCCTTTTGTCTCCGTTCTTCTGCGTGGTTGTCTGCGAAGGATGTTCGCACAAAACCCGGCCGGCGTTTAACCCCGCTCCCGCTGGGCGCTCCTGGGGCGGAGCAGCCACGACACCGGCGTGTCCGGCTGGAAGGTGCGCTGCTCCACCTCGTAGGAGACCGCCACCATCCAGCTCTGATAGTCGGGGTCGATCGTCCTGAGCGTCTGCGTGAGCTCCTCGCGGAACGTGCTTTCCACGAGCCCGCCCGTGTTCGGCCAGATCCGGAACTTGAGACGCAGGAACTCCTTGCCGGAGCCGAGCTGCCGGCGGCCCTCCACCGAGGGGCCGGTGGTCGAGAGGCCGGGGAACTGCTCGTGGAACGCCAGCATGGCCTTGGTGGCCGCACCCTGCATCCGCTCGCGCTGGCCGGCGTCCCCGCGCAGCGTCACGTCCACCAGGCAGCGCACGTAGCCGCGCGGATAGTTGATCACGCTGCTGATCGTGCGGTTCGGGATGTACACGATGCCGCCGAGCGCGTTCTCGAGCTCCACGAAGCGCATCGTGATGCCGCGCACCACGCCCGTCTGGCCCGACACCTCCACGAGGTCGCCCACGTCGATCAGATCGGAGAAGATCAGCGTGAGACCGGTCACCACGTCCTGCACGACGCCCTGGGAGCCGAAGCCCACGGCGAGGCCCACGACCGAGGCCGTCGCGAGGTAGCCCGCGAGCGAGATGCCGAACTCGCTCAGGATGAAGCCGATCATGAGGAAATAGAGCCCGAAGACCACGACGCTGGTGGCGAGCGTGGTCAGCGATTGCAGCTTGCGCACGCGCAGGTAGCTGCCCTGCGCGAACCGCTGCGCGTACCGCTTGATCAGCAGCACCAGCAGGTGCGTGACGCCCGCGATGACGATGAACGTGAGGATGCGCCAGGGCAGGGCGAGCGAATCGAAGAACTGGCCGACGGCGTTCATCGGGCGCCGTCCGCTCCGGTCGCTGACATCTCTTTACCTCCCGACGATGGCCGGGCCCGGCCGGGGTATATTCTGCGGTACAACGCCGCGCGCCGAGCCGGGAGGTGGCTCATGATCCTCGAGCGAATCGCGTACCGCGACCGCCGGCGATGACGGCGAGGACGCTCTCCGCCGGCGTCGTCGTGGTGCGGCAGACGGCCGACGGTTTCCGGTTCCTGCTGCTGCGCGCCTATCGGAACTGGGACTTCCCGAAAGGGCTCGTCGAGCCCGGCGAGGACCCGTTCGCCGCCGCGGTGCGCGAGACGCGCGAGGAGACCGGCATCGACGACCTCGCCTTCGACTGGGGCACGGACTACGCCGAGACTGCCCCGTATGCGCGCAACAAGGTGGCCCGCTACTACCTCGCCCGCACGGCCGCGGAGCGGCTGCGCCTGCCCGTCAACCCGCAGCTCGGGCGGCCGGAACACCACGAGTACCGGTGGGTGGACCTGAACGGCGCCTTCGAGCTCGCGCCGCCCCGGCTGCACCCGGTGATCGCGTGGGCGGCGGGCAAGATCGCCAGGGACGCGACGCTCGCATGACGCCGATTGCAAATTTTGGAATGGGCACCGCCCCAGCGGCCCGCGCGCCGCGCCGTGGGCGGCGTGCGGAGCCCTGGCACGTGAGTTGCAGCCCGCTCGCCGCGGCCCGCGCCCAGCCCGTAGACTCGCCCGAGCGGCCGGCTCTCGCGTCGGCAATGAGCGTGCGAACGATCGTTCGGCGGATTCGGCCGCGTGCCGATCATTCGTGGTCGACGATGAGACGCGCCGCGCCGTGACGTCCTCCCGCAGCCTGCTCTCCGTGAATGCGCTCGTGCTCGGCACGATCGGCATCGGCTTGCTCAACAGCATCGCCATCACGGCGCTGTTCGGGCTCACGCGCCGGCTCGACGCCTACTACGCGGCCGCGCAGCTGCCGAACCTGTTCATGGTGCTGTGCATCGACTATCTCGGGAGGAACTTCCTGCCGGTCTTCACGCGCGCGCGCAAGGTGAGCTACGAGACGGCGTCGGAGGTCGCGTCCTCGGTCGTGACCATCGTCGCTCTGCTCTCGGCCGCCGTCGCGCTCGTGCTCGCGCTCGCGAGCGAGCCGCTGTTCTCGCTGCTCCTGCCGGGCTTCGAGCCCGCCGACGTGGAGCTCGTCTGCCGCTACTTCTGGATCATGGCGCCGGCCCTGGTGCTGACCGCCCTCACGCCCTTTTACGAGTACGTGTGGCAGCACGACGAGGCGTACACGCGCATCTCGGTCATCCGCGTGGCGCCGTCGTGCGCCAATCTCGTGGCCATCCTCGGGGCCGGCCCGTTCATCGGCGAGTACGCGCTGCCGGTGGGCCATACGGTGGGGCAGGCCGTGCTGTTCGCGCTGCTCGCGTGGCGGGTGCCCTACCGCTACCGGCCGCGCATCCTCGTGCGCCCGGAGTGGGAGAAGCGGATCTTCACGAACTCCGCCATCGTGATGGGCAGCGGCTTGCTGGTCCGAACGCGTGGCATTCTCGCCAACTATCTCGCATCGCTGATCGGCGAGGGCGCCATCGCGGCCATGAGCCTGGGCTACCGGCTGCTCGAGCCGCTCGAGCGCACCACCTTCTCGGGCGTGCGCATGATCCTGTTCAGCCGCCTCTCCAGGCTCGCCGCCGACGAGAACCGGCGCGAGATGGCGCGCCTCTACCGGTTCGGGCTTCCGGCCGCGTTCCTCGTGCTCGCGCCGCCCCTGTGGTGGGTGGCGCTCGAGAGCGACGCGCTCGTCGCCGTGCTGTTCCAGCGCGGCGCCTTCGATGCGAACATGACCGCGCTCGTGGCGCTCGTGATCATGGGCCTCGCGGCGTCCATCGCGTTCTCGGGCGTCAACACGCTCCTGTCGAGCGCGTTCTACGCGCTCGACCGCGTGGTCGTTCCGGCGCTCGTGATGCCGCTCGGCACGGTGGTGTACGTCGTTTGCGCGCTGGCGGCGTACCGGCCGCTCGGCGTGCTCGGCCTCGCGTCGGCCCTGAGCGTGGTGAACGTCACCGTGTTCGGTCTCATGCTGTACTGCCTCGGCCGGCAGCTGCCGGACCTCGGCCGGCTGCGCATCGCGGGGCAGGTGGCCGCGTACGTCGCGCTCGCCGGGGCGGCGCTGGGGCTGCCCGCGGCGTTGCTCGAGGGCGTGGCCTGGAACCCCGTGGCGGAAGCGGCGGCGACGCTGCTCATCGGGTCGGGGCTGTACCTCGGCGTGCTGTCCGCGGCCCGCGATCACACGCTCTTCGAGCTGATCGACTACTTCCGCCGCGCGCACCCGCGCCTCGCCCGCCGAGCGGGCGAGGCGACCTAGCGGCGAAGAGTCCGCCCGGAAAGGCGCTCCCACCGTCGGACGCAGCGGGTGGGAGCGGCTTTCAGCCGCGATTCTGGCCGCGCGCCGGGGTCCGCGGCGTCCGCGTTACGCCGCGCGCTCGTTCACGTTGCGCTCGGCGATGTGCGAGAGATACAGGTCGCCGTCGTACACGTCGTCCAGCGTCTCGTCGAGCGCGGCCGCGTCGCTCTTGAAGCCGAGCGCGCGCGCGAGCGCGATCGCGGTGCCGTAGCCCGCGATGCCGTAATGCGTCATGCGCTGCATCTGCGAGATGATCACGGCGTCGCGGACGGCGTCGTCGGCGTAGCGGCGCTCGAGCGCGTGGTCGCGCGCCTCGCGCACGAGGCCTTCCATGCCTTTGCAGCGCTCCGCGCCGGCCTCCGCGTCGTGCCGCGCGAGGATCTGCGCGAGGCTCTCGTTGTGCGCCTCGATCTTGCCGAGGCTCGTCTCGAGCATCTGCCGCAGCTTCTCGTCCGAGGCGCTCTTCAGGAATTCGCGGACGACCGCTTTCATCTGGGCGTTGCCGTTGTGCAGGTCCTTGAGCTCCTGCACGTAGACGGCTTCGAGGCTGTCGGTGGCCATGGTCTGTTCCCCCGTGTCGGTCGGCGGGCGCGGTCCAAGAATTGTGCCAGCCCGACCACGGACACCCCGGTTGCGTCGACGGGGCCGCGCGCCGGGACAAGATGTGGGACGTGCTCGCAGAATCTGGAAGCGCGGCCGCCTCGCGGGCCGCGCGCACGTCACCCGCGCGTCAGCGCGTCTGCTGGGCGCGCTCGCGAGCCTGCTGCGCGCGCTCGTAGCGCGAGGTCGTGATGAAGTCGCGAATCGTGTAGTTGTCCTCGTGGCACGCGTACTCGAAGAACTGGTACTCCGGATCGAGCTTCCAGGGGTACGCGGCCTTCCACGGCGCGGTCAGCACGACCGGATCCTCGACCTCGATCTCGTACTCGATGGTGTCCTCCGAGGTGCGCGTGAAACGCTCCACGATCCGCATGGAGGTGCTGGTCGGGATCGGCTTGGTGCCCGGGCCCACGATCGTCATGGGCGTCTCGCCGTTGAAGTTGGTGGTCTCGACCACCAGCGTGTCGCCTTCCCAGCGCCCGCGCGACTCGCCCATCCAGTGCTCGATCTCGGGGGCGAGCGGCGGCCGCCCGTCCACCGGGATCACTCGCGTCTCGTGAATGAGCTCGAGCCGGATGACGACGTAGCCCGGCGACTGCATGATCTGGATGCCGCTGTTGTACATGAACGGGAACATCGACGCCGGCATGCCGCGCGTGATGCAGCGGTCGAGCGCGTTGAAGTCCTCCACGCTGTCGAACGGGATGTCGGACCAGCTGCTCTTCATCGTGGCCGACCGGCGCTCCCCCTCGGGCGTGAGCGGGGGGAGCCGGCCGTTGGCGGGCTCCACGATGAGCGACGTGAGCCAGTTCGGCTCGCCCATCTCGGCCCAGTGGCCGATGCCCATCTTGTTGTTGGCGATCTCCTGATCGTAGCGGGCGTTCAGCGCGCGGAGCCGCTCGGCCCGCTGCACGTACTCCTCCTCGGTGAGGTATCGCCGCTCGCCGAACTCGGGCGGGCGCTGCAGCGGCGTGCCGTTCATGTGATCGATGGGCCACATGCCGCGCAGGTCCGGGTCGCCCCAGGGCGTGCGCGGCACGGTCCAGGAGCGTTCCGTCTGGGCGGCGGCCGGCGCCGCCGCGAGCGTCGCCGCGAACGCGACGGCCGCCGCACGAGCGCCGGTCTTCAGCGTGCGTGCCACCATTCCCGCAGCACCCTCACTCGATCGTTCGAGGCGAACTCGAGCAGGAACACGCCGTCGAGCTCCACCGGCGCGCCGCTCGAGGCGAGCTCGAACGCCGCGTGCCAGCGCGCGACGCCCGTGCGGCCGGCGACGGCCACCACCTCGAAGGAGAAGTCGACGTCGCGCTGGTCGGCCGTGACCCGTGCCCAGTAGTCGCGCACGCCGTCCGGGCCGCGGAAGGGCTCCGCGTACGGCGTCTCGTGGTAGAGCGCGTCCGGCGTGAAGAGGGCCGCCGCGGCGTCGGGATCGCGGCCTTCCCAGGCCGCCTCGTAGCGCGCGAGCCAACGGGTGACGTCGGCCGCGGTGAGCGTTTCCTCTGGAGCCATCGCTCGTCCCCCTTCGAAGAGCGCGGCGCGGCCGCCGCGGGGGCGGCCCGCCGCTCGATGCTCATCTTACCGCGGAACGGCGCTAGAACTCCTTCACGAAGTCGATGCCCCAGCGGCGCGGCTTGCCCTTGAACACGAAGCCGCCCGGCGAGAACTCCGCGTTGTACTGGACGTCGTTGAAGTTGCGCTGCCAGCCGATGACCGACCAGGATTCGCCTTCGATGCCGATGCGCCAGTCGAGCAGGTTCACCGGCTTGCGCACGGTGATGTTCTCGGGCTCCCAGTACGTGTCGCCGATGCGCTGATAGTCGGCGCGGGCGAAGAAGCTCAAGCCGCGGCCGCCCAGCGGGCGGCGGTATTGCAGGCCGAGGTTGGTCGTGCTCTCGGAGACGAGCGGCGCTTCGTTGCCGACGGTGCCGGGAATCGGCGATTGCTTGATCTCGCTGTCGGTCGCACCGTAGCCGAAGAAGAGGTCGAACGAGCGGCCGAGCCGCGCGGTGACGTCGACCTCGAAGCCCTGGTAGTCCACGCGGTCGAGGCTGCCCAGGTTCTGAGTGGAGCTCTCCGCGAGGAACACGAAGAAGTACGAGCCTTCCGCCTCCGTGTCGAACACGCTGAAGTTCACGTTCACGCGGTCGTCGGCCAGCCGGCTCTTCAGGCCGAGCTCCCACGTGTCCGCCACCTCGGCGTCGAACAGGTCGCGCACGCCGGGCACGCCGGCCGCCCCCACGCCGCTCTGGTTGAAGCCGCCGCTGCGGAAGCCGCGGCTGAACCCGCCGAACAGCGTCACGTTGTCCGTGGGCTGATAGCGCAGCGTGAGCCTCGGCTGCCATTCGTCCCAGGTGTGCTTGCGCACCTGCCCGGTCTCGAGCGCGCCCGCGAGCGCCGGCGGAATGTAGGCCGGCGGCGTCTCGGTGGTCTGCTCCCGAGTGTCCTCGTCGTAGCGCAGCGCGAACGCGAGCTCGGTGCGGTCGCCGATGTCGTACGCCAGCTCGCCGAACACGGCCCAGGCGAAATTGTCCTGGCTGTCGGCGAGGAACGTGAGCTGGAAGCTCCGCGGGAACTCCGCGGGGTCGCGCGGCGTGCGGAACACGGGGAACGCGCCGTCGCCCATGTCGGCGATGTTGCCGGTGGAGATGAAGCGATCCGTGGAGATCATGTACACGCCCGCGATCCAGCGCAGCCGCTCGCCGGGGTCCGAGGTGAAGCGCACCTCCTGGCTGACCGTCTCCACGTCGAGGAACTGCGCCTGCGCCCAATCCCAGGGACCGTAGGGGAAAGGCAGCGGCAACCCGGCATCCGGTATGTTGGCGGTGCCCAGGAAGTAGAACAGCGATTCCTGGATGGGCAGGAAGTCGAACTGATCGCCCGTCAGGATCTCCTCGATGGAGTCGAACGACGTGATCGACGTGAGCGTGCCGGCGCCCGTCTCGTAGTCGAGCTTCAACGAGAGCTGCGACAGGTCGCGGCCGTTCTCGCCGGGGTTGTTCACGCGCACCGGTAACGACGTGTTGTTGACGTCCAGCGGGTTGGTGACCGGGTCGGTGCCGACGATGTTGAAGTAGAGCGCCTGCGTGTCGACCTCGGACACGTACAGGCGGGCGTCGGCGCTGAAGCGGTCGTTCGGCTCCCAGAGCAGCCGCGCGCGCGCCGACACGTCTTTGAAGGGATCGGCTTCCTCACCCAGGTAGACGTTCTCGATCCAGCCGTCGGTGTCGTACCAGGAGAGGGCGGCGTGATATTTCAGCGTGTCGGAACGCCCGAGCGGCCCGCTGCCCATGATCTGCGCCTTCGCCCCGGGCCCCGAGTCGTAGCCGAGCCGGAAGCGCCCTTCGAACTCGTCCGTCGGCTGCTGCGTCGTGATCACGATGGCGCCGCCGATGGCGTTGCGTCCGTACACGGCGCCCTGCGCGCCCTTGAGCACCTCGATCTGCTGGACGTCGAAGAGCTCCTGGGTGAACTGCGCGGGATTCGACATCAGCACGCCGTCGATCAGCACGGCCACGGAAGGCTCGCTGTTGCGGGCCTGTGAGATGCCGCGCACGGTGAGGAACGAGGTGCCCTGGTTCTGCGTCTCGACGAGCGTGACGTTCGGCGTGAGCGACACGAAATCCTGCGGCCGCTCGATGCCCGCGGCGCGGATGTCCTCCTCGGTGAACGCCGTGATCGTGACCGGCACGTCCTGGAAGGCCTCTTCGCGCCGACGGGCCGTGACGAAGATCTCCTCGAGATTAGCCCCTTCCTGGGCGAGCACCCGGCTCGGGATTGGAAGCACCGCCGAGGCTGTGGCGAGCAGCAATACCGCCGATGTGGATTTGAGACTGCGCATGGCGAGGGCCTCCTGAGGGTCTGCGAGCGTTGTTGGATTTTTGCACCACTGCCGCCGAAGGCCACGGCCGCGCCACGTTAGCGGACGGTCCCGCCGCGCGCAACGGGACCTATAGCCTAGTGTCTGATATGCTATCAGTGATCATAACCTTTCTTGTTCCATGACCTTATACGACACTACGAACCGTTGATCACGTGCCAGTGACAGGCCACTGGCGAAGTCCCGAACCTGCTCCGCAGCTTTGGGATTGTTGGAAGAAAACTACGAGAACGGTCGCGCGAGCTTAAGGGGGTATGGCGCGAATCTCGACCCTTCGGGGGCGTAGTCGGAACGTCACGTCCGACGCGGATACCGCGGGACGCATCCTCTTCTGCCGCACGGAGCCGACTGGACGGGGGCCTATAATCGAGCCGTGGCAGTAGAGACTCATCGGCAACAGCTCACCGAGTTCCTGAAGAGCTGCCGGGCCCGGCTGTCGCCGGCGGACATGGGTTTGCCCGATCCCAACCGCCGCCGCACGCCCGGCCTGCGTCGTGAGGACGTGGCCGCTTTGGCGGGCGTGAGCGTCACGTGGTACACGTGGCTCGAGCAGGGCCGGCAAATCAAGGTGTCGGCCGAAGTCCTGGAGCGCATCTGCACCACGTTGCGGTTGTCGCCGGACGAGCGCGAATACCTGTTCGCCCTCGTGCAGCACCGGCCGGCGCCGCCGTTGCCGCGGCCGATGGAGGGCGTGAGCCCCACGCTGCTGCGCCTGATCGATGCGCTGGCGGTGCCCGCGATCGTGAAGACGGCCCGTTGGGACGTGCTCGCGTGGAACGAGCTCGCCAAGGTGTTCCGCGACTACGACGCCCTGCCGCCGAACCGGCGCAACCTGCTCAAGCTGCTGCTCGTGGACGATCCGGTCTACCGGCACGACCCGGTGGCGTACGAGACGATGGCGCGTCGCGTGCTCGCCAAGTTCCGGGTGGATTACAGCCAGGTGCCGAACGATCCCGCGTTCGAGGAGCTCATCGCGGACCTCGAGCAGAGCTCGGAAATCTTCCGGCGTCTATGGAACAGCCCCGAGGTGGTGGGGCGATCGGAGGCGGTCGTCTATCACCCGCAGCTCGGCGGGCTCGTGCTCGAGCACTCCTCGTACGTGCCCGAAGGGTATCCGATGCTGCGGCTCGTGCTGTTCGTGCCGTACGATCAGGCCACGGCGGACAAGATCGCCAACCTGCACGAGCTCAACCGGCAGCGTAAGGCCAAGAAGCCGGAGCGTCGCCCCGCCAAGAGCAACTGAGCGAGCGCCGCGGGCCGTCCCGCGGCGCCCGCCCCATCGGCGTCAAGTCGTGCGATACGCCGTGCGCGCCACCTCGGAGTAGGGCACGGGAGAGACGATCGTGCGCGCCTCCATCTGCTTGTGGCGCTCCACCGTCGGCTTCGAGGAGCCGCCGCCTTCCTCGCCCCAGACGATCGTCACCTCCGTGCCGAACTCGGCCACGTCCGGGTCCACCATGGCGAGCGACAGCATCGAGCGCTCGTTGTAGCTGTAGCCCGTCCAGGTGGAGATCCCGACCGTCTTGCCGTTCTTCACGACCTTGTCGTACGGCAGGGTGGAGTAGACCGCCGACGGGAAGTCGATGTACTTGCCCGCCGTGCCCTTCGGATCGAAGAACGTGGCGATGATGGCCGCCGCATCGTCGGCGTTCCACTGCAGCGTCACCTTCTTGCGGTGCGGCTCCTTCGCGAGCTTCTGCAACGCCTCGCGGCCGATGAAGTCGTGATCGAAGTTGATGAGCGAGCCGTAGCCGAGCTCCCACGGCGTGAGGTAGTAGTCCTCGATGTTGTTCGAGTAGAAGCTGCCGCCGAGCGACGCGGTGGCCTCGTAGCCCTTGGCCGGCAGCCACTGCCGATAGGGCTTCATCTTCTCGCCGGAGTACACGGCGGGCATCGGCGACGGGATCCAGCCGGACTCGAGCGTGTTCGACGAGTACGCCCGAGAGCCCACCTGACGCAGGCCGAACTCCTCGCCGGCGGCGACGATGGCGGCCTTGACCGCCTCGCCATCCTCCCACGGCCCGAACAGCTCCCAGCCCGGCTGTCCCACCATGCCGTGCCGCAGCGCGCGCACGCGCCGGCCCGCGATGACGAACTCGCCCATCTGGAAGAACTTGATCTCCGGCACCGGCTTGCCGGTCACTTTCTGCATGACCTGCGGCGCGTTCGGTCCCTGCACCTGGTAGCGGTACACCTTGCGCACGATCGGGCCGCCTCCCTGGCGCGCGGCGGCGCGCTCGTCGCGCTCGCACTTCGCGTCGTACCCGCCGGTCTCGCAGTGGTATTGCACCCAGTTGTGCGCGGACGGCCGGCCCACGAGGCTGAACACGTTCGGCTCGAGGCCGAACAGCACCGCGTCGCCGATCACGTAGCCGTCATAGTTGCAGGCCACGAACTGCTTCGCCTTGTTCGGGCCGAAGCCCTTGAAGTTGTTGATGCCCGTGTCCGACAAGAGCTTCAGCGCGTCCGGCCCCTCGATGTACATGTCCGTCATGTGATAGGACTGATCGAAGAGCACGCACGTCTTCTGCCAGGCGCGCTGCTCGTCCCGCCAGTTGGTGAATTCCCGGGGGACGACGGGGTAGACGTAGGGCCCGATCTGCGAGTTGCGCAGCAGCTCCACCGGGCTCTTCACCGTCTTCAGCAGATCTTCGAGGCTTTGCGGGTTCATGATGGGGACGACCTTCCTTCTTCTCTTCCAGAGGTGATTAACGTCCGAGCACCGCGCCCTCGTGGACCGGCGCGACGGTTCGTTGATACACGCGGAGCCAGCCGCGCTCGCCCTGTGCGCCGAAGGCACGCGGGTGCTTGCGCCGCTCCGCCAGCACGTTTTCGGGCACTTCGAGATCGACGGTCTTCGCGCGCACGTCGATCGAGATGACGTCGCCGTTCTCGACGAGCGCCAGCGGCCCGCCGGCGGCGGCCTCTGGCGACGCTTCGCCGACGACGAGACCCGCGTTCACGAGGCCCGAGAGCTGCCCCTCCGTGATCACGGCCACGCGGTCGAGGAGCTTCGCGCCGTCGAGCGCGAACACCACGGCCGACGTCATCGCCATGCCGGGGCCGCCGACGACTCCGAGGCCGCGCAGCACGACCACGTCGCCGGGCCGCACGCGTCCTTCCGCGATCGCGGCGAGCGCCTCGTCGCGCGAATGAAAGACGTTCGCCTGGCCGCGGAACGACAGCATGCGCTCCCCGGTGCCGCCGAGCCGCACGATGCCGCCGCCGGGCAGGAGGCTGCCGCGCACGATGACGATCGAAGGGTGGGTGGAAATCGGGTTCTCCAGCGAGCGGATCACGCGCTCGTCCTCGACCGTCACGTCGCGCAGCTCCTCCGCGAGCGTGCGGCCCGTGACCGTGCGCGCGCCGCCGTCGAGGAAGCGCTCGAGGCGCTTCAGCACCGCCCGCGCGCCGCCGGCCGCCTCGAGCTCCTCGATGAGGCCGGGGCCGTTCGGCCGGATGGCGGCGAGCAGCGGGATGCGCTCGCAATGCTCTGCGAAGAGCTCGTACACGTCGACGTCGAGGCCCGCTTCGACGGCGATGGCCTGCAGGTGCTTCACGCAGTTGATCGAGCCCGACAGGGCGAGCACCAGCAGCACGGCGTTGCGGATGGCGCCGGCGGTGATGATGTCGCGCGGCTTCAGGTCCTCCCAGACCATCTGCACGATGCGCTCGCCCGCGGCGCGGGCCTGGGCGAGCATCTTGTCGCTGTGGGCGGCCACGGGCGCGCTGCCGGGCAGCGCCATGCCGAGCGCTTCGCAGACGGTGTGCATCGAGTTCGCGGTGCCCATGCCGGCGCAGACGCCGGGGCTGCGCACGGCGGCGTCCGCCATGCCGGCGAGCTCCTCCACGGTGACGCGGCCCGAGGCCACGTAGCCCGACTTGAGGAACACCTCCTCGATGTCCACGTGCTCGCCGCGCCACTCGCCGCTTCGCTGGTAGCCGCAGATCACCACGATGGTGGGGATGTTCAGCCGGCCGGCCGCCATGAGCTGACCGGGCGTGGTCTTGTCGCACGAGGCGAGGCACACCATGCCGTCGAGCAGCGCGCCTTCCACCTGCACCTCGATGTCGGCGGCGATCAGGTCGCGGCTCGGCAGGATGTAGGCGCCGCGGCGCCCGGCGCTCGTGATGAAGTCGCTCGGCGCCGCCGTGCGGATCTCGAACGGCAGGCCGCCGGCGGCCCGGATGGCGCGCTTGACCTCGGCCGCCACGCCGTCGAGATGGCTGAAGCAGCTCGAGAGCTCGGACGAGGAGTTCACGACGGCGATCTTCGGCTTCGCCATGTCCTCGTCGGTGAGCCCGAGCGCGCGCCATTGCGCGCGCCGCCCCGCCCACAACGCCGTCCCGGGCGGGAGGTTGCTGCGGAGCCTGCGCGTCATGCCGCGCCGCCCGGATCGCCGTCGCCGAGGAACGCGCCGTCCGCCCGAAGCTGCCGCTGCAGCGCCCGCACGTCCACGTGCCGCGGCGCCACCTTGGTCGCGAGCGCGAGGTCGGCGGCGGTGCCCGCCGCCTGGCCCATGACGAAACAGGGGCCCGTGACCCGGGCGGAGGACTGTCCCTCGTGCGACATCGATGCGCAGCGGCCCGCGACCAGCAGGTTGTCGATCCGCTGCGGCACGATGATTCGATAGGGGATCTGGTTGTAGCCGCGCGAGTCGGCGGGCGCGAACACGAACTGCACGTCGCCCTGCACGTGCGCTTCCACGGGCCAGCCGTTCACGCCGATCGCGTCGTCGAAGTCGCGGCAGCCCAGGATGTCCTCCTTCGTGAGCACGTACTCGCCGAGCACGCGGCGCGTCTCGCGGATGCCGATCTGCGGCGCGATCTCGACGATGTATGCCTCCTCGAACCCCGGCGTGACCTCTTTGATGAAGCGGAACACGTCCCAGCACTGGCGGCGCCCTTCGATCTCGCCGTAGGAGAGCTGGCGGGCGTCGATGCCGCTCACCGCCGTGCCGTCCGGGTTCTTGATCTGCGTGAGGTTGGCCCGCCACTCGATGGGGTTGCGCTGCGGCCGCACGATCGGTTTCTTGCGGGGGAAGCGGCGGCCGCTCTTCTCGGCCTCCTCCATGAGGCCCGGGATCCGCTCCCAGGCGCGGCCGGCCTTCTCCGGGTTGACGCCGTTGATGCGGAACATGGTGGTCGGGTAGAGCATGTTGCCGTGCCCGTCGCCGACCTCGAACGGCGCACCGGCCCAGGCCGCGAGGTCGCCGTCGCCCGAGCCGTCCACGAAGATCTGCCCGCGCACCGCGAAGCGGCCCGACTTCGTCTCGATGAGCAGGGCGTCGATGCGATTCTCCGCCGCCATCACGCAGCCCACGCCGAAGGCGTGGAACAGGAGCGTCACTTCCGCCTCGGCGAGGAGCTCGTCGCAGGCGATCTTGTAGGCCGAGATGTCGTAGGCCTGCGCGAGGATGCGGTTCTGCACGGAGAGGTGCGGCGGGTTCAGGCCCTCCATGGCCGCGAGCCGGTCGAGGATGTCGTCGGCCACGCCCCGGACCACGCGCTCGTGCTTGCCATACACGGCCGCGTGCAGGCCGCAGAACGTGGACAGCCCGGCGGCCGTTCCGGCGCCGCCGAGGAAGCCGTAGCGCTCGATCAGGATGGTCGAGCGCCCCCGCCGCCCGGCGGCCAGGGCGGCGGCGATGCCCGCGGGGCCGCCGCCGAGGACGACGACCTCGTACTCGCCGAACAACGGCGTCTTGCGGCCGGGCTCCTGGATCACGGTCGGCGGTCAGCTGGCGTCGTCGTCCTCGAGGAACACTTCGCCGGTCTCCGGCGTGCAGCCTCCCTCGGGCATCTCCATGCCGCACTTGACGATCCGCGCCCCGTTCGCGAGCGCGCCGAAGTTGCGCCCGTCGCGCAACGGGTTCAGCGTCACGGTGATGATCGTGCCCACGGGAAAGGCCTTCACGGTGACCCCCTGGCGCGCGATCGTCGCGGCCGGCGCGGTCTCGACGCCCCACACCACGGGCTTGCCGTCGTCGCCCAGGATCGTCTCGCCTCGCTCGTCCACGAGCTCGAAGAGCAGCTGCGCGTGGTTGGCGCCCGGGATGAAGCGGGTCAGGCGGCCCGTCAGCGTCAGCGTCTTCGTCACGTCGTACATCGCGAACGAATGGTGCGCCTGCGCCGGGACGGAAGCGCCCGCGACGAGCGCGGCCGCGGCCGCGAACCCCAGGATCTTGGCTCGGAACTGAGTGCTCATGTTCGTTACTCGCTTGCCATAATCGGACGTTGCCGCCGCACGGGACGAATGTATCACGAATGATACGGTCCGACCCGGCGGTCCCGCTGCGGGAACCCACACTGACCGGGCGCTCGCGGCCGCGCGAAACTACGGAAATCCGTGCCCCGCGAACGCCTCGTCGCCGTGGATCGCCGCGGGCGAATTCTGCCTCAGGCCGGCACCCGGCGCGCGCTCCGGTCCCAGAGCTCCGCGCTCGCGATCCGCGCGCCTTCGACCAGGGACTCGAGCTTGGCCCACATCACCGTGGGGTGCACCCGGCGGATGTTGTGCACCTGGGCGAACCCGCAGTCCGTGCCGGCGATGACGTTCTCGCGCCCCACGAGCCTCGCGAAGCGCACGATCCGGTCCGCCACGAGCCGCGGGTGCTCGACGGTGGTCGTGTGGTGGGTGACCACCCCCGGTATCAGGATTTTCCCTTCCGGCAGCCGGACTCGCTCCCACACGCGCCACTCGTGCTCGTGCCGGGGGTTGGCGGCCTCGATGGAATAGGCCTGGGCCTTCACCTTCAGGATCAGGTCCACGAGGGCCTCGAGGGGTGCGTCCGCCACGTGGGGCACGTGCCAGCTCCCGAAGCAGACGTGATAGCGAACGCGCTCCTCCGGGATGCCGCTGAGCGCATGGTTCAGCGCCTCGACTCGCAGCTCCGCCCATTCGCGATAACGCTCCGGGTTCTGCTGGACGAGGTGGTCGTACATGTTCGCGAGCACGGCGTCGTCCACCTGGATGATGAAGCCCGCCTCGTGCACCGCCCGGTACTCCTCGCGCAGGGCGGTGGCCACGGCGAACACGTAGTCCCGGTCGGTCGGGTAGTACTCGTTCACGCCGTTGTACGCGGTGCTGGCCGGCGCCACCACCGTCATGAAGACCCGGTCGCGGTCCAGACCCTCCGTGGCCGCGCGCAGGTTGCGGATGTCCCGCTGGATGGCGCCCTGGCCGCAGTAGGTGATCGGCCCCACGCAGGCCTCGGTGGGCAGGCCGGAGACGGCCTGGGGCATCTCGTCGGCGAAGAAGTCGCGGAACCGCTCGCGGTCGCGCCCGAGCCAGACGAGGGGCCGCGGCTGCTCGGACCGGATCTCGAAGCCGCTCAGCCGCTCCAGGATGTAGGCGGACCAGCTCGATTTGCCGAACTCGCCGTCGTTGACGATATCGAGGCCGATATCGAGTTGCCGGCGGACCACGTCGCGCACGGCCTGGGCGAGGATCTCCTCGCGCTCCGGCTCCGGGCGCTCGGCCAGCGCGCCGTTCAGCAGCGCGTCCGGCCGCACGAGACTGCCGACGTGCGTCGTGAGGATCCTGTCTTCGCTACGCAGCATCGGCGCGATGGGCAGGCAAGGCGAAACGAGCGGCAGAGTGTAAGGGGAGCCGTCCGGGCCTACAAACAAAAGGCCTTATGCTATTGGCGTGGCTACCCGCTACCGTGCGCCCGGGGGGCTCGCTGCTGCCGGGCGCCCGGTAAGCCGCGGGGGCCGCGGCGGCGACGGCGTCGGCAGGGGACGGAGGGCCGGGGCGGGTGGCAGCGCTACTAGCACGTGCCATGGTCTGGCTGGACGGGTCCGCCGTGACCACAATGCGGCCGTTCGCGGGCCCCCCTTGCTCTACGAAGGAGTCCGTGGACTACCCCCTCGAAGCCCGGCGACGAGCCGGGCTTCTTTACTTCGTGGGCTCGCGATCCTTCGCCCGCGCGGGGCCGCTCGAGCTATTCCCGCAGCGCCGGGTCGCCGTAATGATCGGCGCGGCCGGACACGGGGTTCACGTAGTGGAAGGGCGGCACGAAGGCCGCGGGGTACGGGTCGTAGGGCACGGACTGCGGCCGGTCGGGCGGCAGGCGCTCATAGGGCGCAAAAATCGGGGACGAGCGTTTCGCCCAGCCGTCCTCGTAGTTCGTGTAGAACGTCTGGTACCCGTGCAGGTAAGAGAATTTCCAGACGCCGTCCTCTTTGACGAAGGTGTTCTCGTAGATGCCGCTGCCCCACTGGGCGTTGACGCCTTCGATGCCGAACATCACGAACAGCCGCGAGCGGATGGCGGCCGTGCGGCCGTCGGGCGCGACGTGGATGACCGGCTGCAGATGCATGTGGTTGAACAAGGCGCCGTCGCGCGGGCCTTCGGGGCTCAGGTTGTGCATGTACTGGCGCACGCGGTCCTGGCCCAGGAAGACGCCGCGCCCCAGGATCTCGACGATGCCGTCGGCGGCGAACAGATCCGCCACGTCGTCGTGCCGGGACTTGTCCACGTAGTGGCCGTAGGCGCCGGCGAGGTTCTCGAGCGCCTCGAAGTCCGCGAGGCGCTCGAGCTCCGCCCTGGCCGCCGCCACGGCGCGCTCGAGCTCGGCGATGGCGGCCTCGACGTCCTGCGGCGGGGCGGCGTCGTTCGACGCCTCCTGCCGAGCGCCCTCGCAGCCCGCGCCCGCCAGCGCCGCGAGCAGGACGAGGGCCTTCGTGATCGAGGTCGGCGTCGGAACCATTCTCGGCGCGGGCTTGATTTGTCGTCGGCGGAGCCGCATTTGTTCGCCCGCCAAGGTACACCATCCGTCGTCGCGACGTCCATCGCGGCGGCGGCCGGTGTGGCGGGGGCCGGTGCGTGCGGGCGGAACGGGTGGCCGGCCGCCTCATGGCGGCGTCTTTCTCGAAAATGGCATTGTTCGACCGGCGGCCCCCTCGTTCTTTTTTACAGTACTAATTTCTTTTGGGGAACTCCCCGCGTCGCGTCCGGCCGACATGTACTGATCATCACCGATTGTGTGGTAAATACGCTTTGTCGCGGTGTGGGGGGCATGGACGCTGTCGCGGTCGGCGGCGGCGACTCGCGGCACGCGTAGCGGTCTTCTTGCCGCGCGACGCGCTCGCGTGGGCTCCGCAAGTGTCGAGGTGAACCAACAACAAGGCAGAGCGCGATGCCGGCGAAGAATGCGCTCCTCAAGCTCATGGATCAGGTGGCGAGCAGCACGTCGCCCGAGCTCGTCTACTCGGGCGCGCTCGCCTGCCTGCGCGACACCTTGGGCGTGGATTGCGCCGCGGTGCTCGTGCCGGACGACGCCGGCATCGTCCGCTGCGTCGCCGCGATGAACGTGAGCGACGAGTGTCGCTCGGCGCTGGAGCGCCGCTGCCCATGGCCGAGGGGCGGAGAGGGTGCCGCCCCGTGGCTGATCGCGGACGTCGAGCGGGACGAGCGCGTGACCGAATGGCGCGACGTTTTCGCCGCCGAGCGGATCCGCGCGTTGGGCGTCATTCCGCTCAGGTTCGGGCCGAGGCGGCTCGGCGAGTTCATGCTCTGCTATGGAGAGCCGCACGAGTTCTCGGACGACGAAGCCGTCGTCGCGCAGCTCATCGCCGGCCACGTGGCCTTCGCGGTCGAGCATCACAGGATCGCCGCCGCGCTCGAAGCGCGGCTCGGCGACGAGCGCACGCTGCGTCGCGACGCCGAGATCGAGTCGGCGTTGCGCGAGGAGAGCCAGCGTCGCCTGCACCTCGCGCTCGCGGCCGGGCGCATGGGCGCGTGGGACTGGGACATCGCGAGCGGACGGGTGCAGTGGTCGGCGGAGCTCGAGGCGTTGCACGGCTTCGCGCCCGGCGAGTTCGCGGGCACCTTCGAGGCGTTCCGGCGCGACGTTCATCCCGCGGACCGCGAGCGCCTCGAAGCGGCCATCACCGCGGCGCTCGAGCGTCCGGACGAGGTCTTCGAGTGCGAGTATCGCGTCGTGACGCCGGACGGGGACGTGCGCTGGATGGCGTCGAAGGGGCGCGTGCTCACCGACTCGAGCGGACGCCCCGTGCGCATGACGGGCATCTGCAGCGACGTCACCGCGGCGAAGCGCACGCAGGAATCGCGCGCGTTCCTCGCCGAGGCGAGCCGCATCCTCTCCACCACGCTCGATCCGGAGGCGACCATCAAGAACCTCGCGCGCATCGTCGTGCCGCGGCTCGCCGACTGGTGCGTGGTGCAGGTCGTGGGTGCGGACGGACGCAACGCGCCCGTCGAGGTGGCGCACCGCGATCCCGCCAAGGTGGAGCTCGCCTGGAGCATCGTCCGCCGCTGGCCCACGCGCCCCACGGACGTGGGCGGCGCCACCGCCGTTATCCAGACCGGCGCGCCGAGCCTCGTGCCGCGCATCGGGCCGGAGATGCTCGCCGCACGCGCCCAGAGCCCGGAGCACCTGGCCGCGTTGCAGTCGCTGGGGTTGCACTCCGCCGTCACGGTGCCACTCCAGGCGCGGGGCCGGGTGCTCGGCGCGCTGAGCCTCATGTCCGCCGAGTCGGGCCGCGTGTACGACGCGGAGGACTTGCGCTTCGCGGAGGAGATCGCGAGCTGGGCCGCGCTCGCCATCGACAACGCCCAGCTCTACCGGCAGGCGGAGGACGCACGGGCGGTGGCGGAGCGCGCTCGCCGGCATCTCGAGGCGCTCGCCGAGATCAGCGACGAGCTCGCGACGGAGCTCGACCCGGACGCGGCGCTCAAGCGGCTCGCGAGCCGCGTCGTGACCACGTTCGCCGACTACTGCGTCACCTATGCGACGGACGGCCGGTCCATCCGCAGGCTGGGGTTCGCGCACCGCGATCCCGCCCAGCTGCCGCTGGTGGAGGCGCTGAGCGCCGCGGCGCCGCCGTCGCTCGACGATCTCGACGGCCTGGGCGCGGTGGTGCGGACGGGCGAGCCGCTGCTGCTGCCCGAGCTCTCGGCGGAGCTCCTCCGCCTGAGCGCGCCGAGCCCGGAGCTGCTCGATACCCTTCGCAGGCTCGATCCGCGCTCGGTGATCATCGTGCCGCTCAAGGCGCGCGGCCGCACGCTCGGCGCCATCGCGCTCGTCGCGACGGCGGCATCGGCCCGCCGCTACGACCACGACGACCTGCGCATCGCGATCGAGCTCGCCAATCGCGCGGCGTTGCTGCTCGACAACGCCCGGCTCTACACCGAGGCGCGCTCGGCCATTCGCGCGCGCGACGACATGATCGCGGTGGTGTCGCACGACTTGCGCAACCCTTTGCAGTCGATCTCCGCGGCCGCGGCGTTGCTGCAGCTCGACCCGCCGCCGGAGCGCCGCACGCGCAGCCTGCAGAGCATCATGGTGGCGAGCGAGCAGATGGGGCGGCTGCTCCAGGACCTGCTCGACATCTCGAGGATGGACGCCGGCCAGTTCTCGATCACGCGGGAACCGCTCGAGGTCGCGTCCCTCATCGCCGAGGCGCAGACGCTGTTCCAGCCGCAGGCCGAGGACAAGTCGGTGCGCCTCGTCTGCCGCGTCGCGCCGGACCTGCCGCACGTGCTCGCGGATCGGGGCCGCATCATGCAGGTGCTGACCAACCTGCTCGGCAACGCGCTCAAGTTCGTGCCGGCGGAGGGCACCATCACGGTGACCGCGGACCGCTGGGGCGACGGGGTGCGCGTGGCCGTGGCCGACACGGGAATGGGCATCGCGCCCGAGCATCTGCCGCGCGTCTTCGAGCGGTTCTGGCGGGGCGACCGCCGCAAGGAACGCGGCGCCGGGCTCGGTCTCGCCGTGGCGAAAGGCATCGTCGAAGCGCACGGCGGATGGATCGGCGTCGAGAGCAGCCCCGGCCAGGGCAGCACCTTCTATTTCACGCTGCGCGCGGCGCCGACGGCGCAAAGCGCACCGGTGCGCATCGATCGCGAGCGCGAGCGCGACGGCAAGCCGGGCGAGCAGCGCGCGTCGCGTTGAGCGCCCCTGCGGACCCCTCGAGCATCGGCGGCGGCGCTCTCGGGCCGCGCCGAGACGCCGCGGCGCCGTGGGCCGTGCGTCTGCCGCGCGTCAGCCGGGCGCTCTTTCACTTGCGAGCGCGGTGCGCACGGCCGCGAGGTCCGCGACGAAGCGCTCGAACGCCCCGGCGCGCTCCTCGCGATCGCGCACGCGCAGCAGCGCGGACGGGTGCACCGTCGCGGTGACGTAGCGCGCGAGCGGCGAGGGCACGAATCGCCCGCGCTGCTCGGAGACGAGAAACTGAGGGCCGAGCAGCGCCTGGGCGGCGGTGGCGCCCAGGCACACGAGCGCCTCCGGCGTCACGGCGTCGATCTCCGCACGAAGCCACGGCAGGCAGGCGCGGATCTCCGCGGCGCTCGGCTTCCGATGCAGGCGGCGCTTGCCGCGCGGCGCCCACTTGAAGTGCTTGACGGCGTTGGTGAGGTACACGTCCGCGCGCGCGATGCCGGCCGCCTCGAGGGCCTCGTCGAGCAGCCGGCCCGCTGGCCCGACGAACGGCTCGCCGGCGAGGTCCTCGCGGTCCCCGGGCACTTCGCCCACGAGCATGATGCGGGCGTCGGCGGGACCCGAGCCGAACACCGTCTGCGTCGCGTTCCGCCAGAGCGGGCAGCCCTTGCAGAGCCTGGCCGCGCTGCGCAGCGCCGGGAGCGTGCGGCGGCGCGGGAAGAAGTCGAGGGCTGACGTAGCCGGGCTCACGACCCGCCGATGCACGAATCGCGCCGGCCTTCGCGCGGTCGCGCGCGGACCTCACGGGCGCGGGCGGTTGATGGCGAGCCAGTAGAAGCCCACCTGCGCCGCCACCTCCACGAGCGACGCGAAGTCGAGCGGCTTCACGATGTAGCTGTTCGCGCCGCACCTGTAGCTGTCCGCGATGTCCTTCTCCTCTTTCGAGGACGTCATGATGACCACCGGGATGTGGCGGGTGCGCTCGTCGCTCTTGACGATCCGGGTGACCTCGATCCCGTCCACCTTCGGCATCTTGAGATCGAGCAGGATCAGGCGCGGCGCGTCGCTGCTGCGTCCCTCGAACTCGCCCCGCCGGAACACGTAGTCGAGCGCCTGCTCGCCGTTCTTCACCCAGACGATGTTGTTGGCGAGCTTGTGCTTCTTGAGGCCGCGAATCGCGAGCTCGGCGTCGTGCGGGTTGTCCTCGGCCAGCAGTATCTCGACGTGCTCATACTCCTCCATCGCCAACCTCCTTAGGTAGCGTGAAATAAAAGGTCGCTCCTTCGTCCGGCTTGCCGTCCGCCCACACGCGTCCCCCGTGGCGCAGCACGATGCGCTGCACGAGCGCGAGCCCGACGCCGGTGCCGGGGAACTCGCTGCCGTCGTGGAGGCGCTGGAACACGCCGAATAGCTTGGCCTTGTAGCGGGGGTCGAATCCCGCACCGTTGTCGCGCACGTAATAGACGTGCTCGTGCTCCTCGCTGATGGCGCCCACCTCGACGACGGGCTGCTCCTTCTTCGAGGAGAACTTGATCGCGTTCGACAGCAGGTTCACCCACACCTGCTCGAGCAGGGCCCGGTCGCCGTACGCCTGCGGCAGCCGCCCGACGCGCAGCTCGACGCGCTCGCCGCCCGCCTCGGTGCGCAGTCGCGCGAAGACGTTGTCGACCAGCGCCGCCATGTCGAGCTCGGCGGGCTGCAGGGACTTGCGGCCGAGCCGCGAGAACGCCAGCAAGTCGTCGATGAGCGCGCCCATGCGCGCGGCTTCGGAGCGGATGACGCCGAGCTTGCGCTGCGCTTCGGCGTTCAGGTCCGCGGCGTGGTCTTCCCAGAGCAGCTCCGCGAACCCGCCGACCGCGCGCAGCGGTGCCCGCAGGTCGTGCGACACGGAGTAGCTGAAGCTCTCGAGCTCCTTGTTCGCCGCCTCGAGCTGCGCCGTGCGTGCGGCCACGCGATGCTCGAGCTCGGCGTTCAGCGTCTTGAGCTCCTCCTGCGTGCGCTCGAGCACGGCGGTGCGCTCGCCGACCTCGTCCAGCATGTTGTTGAACGCGTCGACCAGCACGCCGATCTCGTCGTCCGACGTCTTCGTCGCCCGCCGCGAGAAGTCCCGCCGCTCGAGCACGGCGTGGGCGATGTCGGCCACGGAGGCGATGGGCCCGACGATGCCGCGGTGCAGCCGATGGGCGATGAGCGCGGCGGCGCCGAGGCTCGCGAGCAGCACGGCCGCGAGGATGCCGAGGTAGTTGGCGAGCCGCCGGCCCAGGTCGTAGCGGGCCTCCACGTAGACGGTGCCCAGTATCTCGTTGTGGGCGACGATGCGCTTGAAGAGCACGAGCTTGCCGTCCGCGAAGCGGTAGCCGTCGCCCTCGGGCAGGTCCGGCAACGGCGCCCCGCCGGGGACGTACTTCGCGAACAGGGCGCCGTTGGCCGCGTAGATCGCGGCCGCCGTGACGCCCGGCTTGGCGCGCAGCAGGCCGAGATACGCCGACGCCGCCGGCGGATCGTCGAACTCGAGCGCCGGCGTCGCCGCGAGACCCAGGATGTCCGCGATCGCCGTGATGTCGCTCACGAGATTGTTGCGGAAGCTGCGCAGGTCGTAGTAGGCGACGGCGGCGGCGGTGATCAGCAAGGCCGCGCCCGTGGTCGCCAGCACGCCGAGCAGCAGCTTGCTGCGAACCGAATGCGCGGCGCCGCGCCGCGTCATGGCCGCGCCCCGCGCACGCGTTCGGCTACCGCCAGCATGCCCGAATGCAGGCGCAACCCGCGCCGCTCGGCTTCGTCGAGGTCCACCTCGAAACGCATGCGCCCGCCCACGCGCACGAAGGACACGACGATGCCTGGCGATTCGTCCGGCTGCTCCCCGACCGTGAGGATGGGCAGGCCCGCGGCTCGCTCCGCGATGGGCGTGCCCGCGGCGCGCGCCGCGGGCAGGAACAGGACGTGCACGCCCGTGGGCGGATCCTCGGCCGACAGCCGGCGCACGCGCACGGGCCGGCCGTTCACGTTGCGCCCGGCGGTGACCGCCGCGAGCTCGTCGGCGAGGCGGTCGCTCTCCACGACGCCGATCGTGAGCGTCGCGTCGTCGCTCTGGAAGAGCCCGGCGGGCCAGTCGACGTACGCCGGGAACTTGAAGAGATACGCGGCTTTGACGCTGTCCTCCACCGCGCTGCGGGGAACGTTCTGGGCCGTGACCGCGGCCGCCGCGAGCAGCAGGACCACGAGCGCCGCCGCGAGGGTGGGGGCGCGGGACACCGCGGCCGCGAGCACGGCGCGCCGCAGCAGGCGGCCTGCCCGGGCCGCGATCGCGCCCGGCGCGATCATGGCGACGCCTGATCGCCGCGCACCGCCTGGCAGACGCCCAGGAGCTCCGCCGGCATGCGGCCGTTCACGGAGCGCAGCCACCGCGCGAGCTCGGGGCCCGGCAACGGCGGACAGACGAGGTAGCCTTGCACGGATGCGCACCCGAGCTCGCACAGCGTGCGCAGCTGCTGCTCGGTCTCGACGCCTTCCGCCACCGTGCGCAAGCCTAGCGAGGCCGCGAGCGTGATGGTGGTCTGCACCACCGAGCGGCCGTGCACGCCATCGCCCAGCTGGTTCACGAAGCTGCGATCGATCTTGAGGCAGTCCACCGGCAACCGGGACAGCACGCTCAGCGAGGAGTACCCGGTGCCGAAGTCGTCGATCTGGATGGACACGCCGCTATCCCGCAGCTTGAGGAGCAAGGCGATGGTGTCGTCGATGTCCTCCATGAGCATGCTTTCGGTGATCTCGAGCTCGAGGCGCGAGCGTCCACCGCCCTGGGCCGCGAGCACGTCCAGCACGTTGCGCGCGAAGTCGCGCCTTCGCAGCTGCAACGGCGAGACGTTCACCGCCACCGCGAGCGGCGCGCCGTCCGCATAGGCCAAGCCGGCCGTCTCGTCGAGCGCCTGCTCCATCACCCAGCGGCCGACGTCGTCGATCATGCCCTCCGCCTCGAGCATCGGCACGAACACGTCCGGCCGCACGAAGCCGTACTCGGGGTCGCGCCAGCGCAGCAGCGCTTCCACGCCCACCACCCGGCCGGTCGCGAGCGACACTTTCGGCTGGTAATGCAGGCTGAAGCTGCGCTCCGCCACGGCGCGGCGCAGGCGATTGGTGAGATTGAGCCGCCGTGCGGCCTCGGCGTTCATGTCGGCCGTGTGGCGCAGGAAGTCCCGGCGGGCGTCCTTGGCCCGCGCGAGCGCCGTCTCCGCGCCGTTGAGCAGCGCGTTCGCGTCCTCCCCGTCGTGCGGATAGATCGCGATCCCTGCGCGGATCGACAGCCGCACCTCCTGCTCGAGCAGGTCGAACGGGTCGTGGAAGAGCGCGAGCACGCGCGCGAGCAGCGCGTCCGCCGCGTCGCCGCTGTCGGCGAGATCCGTGTGCACGGCCGCGTACGTTCCGCTTCCCAGATGCGCGAGGGCCTGGGCGTTGCCGAAGAAGCTCTTCAGGCGCTCCGCCACGAGCTGCAGGGCGAGGTCGCCGGCCGCGCGGCCGAGGCTGTCGTTCACGACGCTCAGGTTCTTCACGTCGAGCACCAGCACGGCGAGCGGCCGGCGCTCCGCGGCCGCCACGGCCCGGGCGAGCCGCCGCAGGTAGAGCGTGCGCTTGGGCAGGGCGGTGACTGGGTCGAAGTACTGCAGGAAGCGCGCGGCGTCCTTGCTGTGCAGGTATTGCAGCGCGAACGCGATGTTGCCCGCGACCTGCGTCAGGAGCTCGAGCTCCTCTTCCTCGAAGACGTGCGCCTCCGCGGCGTGCAGGTGCAGCACCCCGACGGGCGTCTTGTCGAGCAGCAGCGGCAGCGCCGCGGACGCGCGCAGCCCGAGGCTGCGCAGGCGCTCGCGTGCCGGCGAGGCGGGCGCCGCCTCGTGATCCTCGACGACCACCGGCTGGCCGGTGCGCAGGGCGCGCGCGACCGGACCGTCGCCCTCGAGCGATTCCTTCGGCAGGGCGCGCGTGCGTTGCTCGTTGACCGCGCGCCGCACGATGGGCGCCTCGCCTTCCGCCGGGCGGAGATAGATCGTGGCCGCCGAGTACCCGCCCCGGCGCACCGCGATGCGGCAGGCTTCCTCGAGCAGCTCCTCGCGCGCGCGAATGCGCAGCATCGCCGTGTTCGCCTCCGACAGGAACGCGAGCGCCCGGTTCAGCCGCTGGATGCGGAGCTCCTGGATCTTGCGGTCGGTGACGTCGCGGTCCGCGCCGCGCAGCCCGCGGAAGCGGCCCGCGTCGTCGCGCACGACGACGACGTCGCGGTCGATCCAGCGCGTCTCGCCGCCGTCGGCCACGCAGCGCAGCGTCGCCTGCGCGGAGTCGATCTTGCCGCTCTTCAGATCCTCCCACAGGGCGGCGAAGGCGGCCGCGTCGCTCGCGTGGCAGTAGCTCGCGAGCTCGCGGCCGAGCACCTCGTGCTGCCCGTAGCCGAGCACGCGCTCGACGCTCGGGCTCGAGAACGTGCAGCGGCCCTCCTCGTCGCACTCCCAGATCCACGCTTGCGACGTGTTGATGATGTCGCGCAGGCGTGCCTCGCGCGCCCGCAGCATCTCCTCGGCGAGATCGCGGGCGCGCACGATCTCGGCCTGCCGCAACGCGGCGCGGATGGCGGGCACCAGCCGATTCAGGTTGTCCTTCAAGACGTAATCGGCCGCGCCGCGCTTCAGCGCGTCGATGGCGCGCTCCTCGCCGATGGTGCCGGACACGAAGATGAAGGGCGTGCCCGGCGCGGCGGACGCCGCGATCTGCAATGCCGCGAGCCCGTCGAACCCCGGCAGCGAGAAGTCCGAGACGATGACGTGAGGGGCGAAGTCGGCGAGGGCGGAGCGGAACTCGCGCTCCGTCGCCACGACGCGATGCGTCGCTTGCAGCTCGCCTTGGCGCAGCTGCCGCACCACGAGCTCGGCGTCGAGCGGACTGTCCTCGAGGATGAGTATGCGGACGGGCTCGCTCACCGGGGATCGGGTGCTCGTGCAGCGATGTGGCAATGGTAGGTGTATATGCTACTCATGCTTGTGACCAAGCTCACGTCCCGGTCGGGTTTCCCCTGAAAAGGTCCAACGTCCGGCGATGCCGGGCGGCGGTGCCCGAGCGCTGGTCTCCATGCCGGCCCGCGGCTATAGTCGTCTCGAGCAGCGAGCTGCAAGGGGGAAACGAGCCATGACCGGTCAGCAACCCATCGATCAACGGGTATTCGATCTCTACGACGAGTACTGCCATGGCGACATCGACCGTCGCGAGTTCATGGCGCGGGCGGCGGCGCTCACGATCGGCGGCACCTCCGCGCTGTGGATGGCGCAGGCCCTGTTGCCGCGCTACGCGGAGGCGATGACGATTTCCTTCACGGACGAACGCATCAAGGCGCGCTACGTGGAGTATCCGTCGCCGGGCGGCACGTCCGGCACGATGCGCGGCTATCTCGTGCGGCCGACGGCGAGCGACGGGCCGTTTCCGTCCGTGCTGGTCATCCACGAGAACCGCGGGCTGAACCCTTACATCGAGGACGTGGCGCGCCGGCTCGCCGTCGAAGGTTTCCTCGCGCTCGCGCCCGACGGCTTGTCGCCCGTCGGCGGCTATCCCGGCAACGACGACGACGGCCGGGTGCTGCAGGCGAGCCTCGACCCGGCGAAGCTGCGCCAGGACATGATCAACAGCGCGCGCTACCTCAAGTCTCACGAGCTGTCGAGCGGCCGGCTGGGCGCGGTCGGCTTCTGCTGGGGCGGGGGCATGGTGAACGCGCTCGCCGTGGAGCTCGGCGAGGACCTCGACGCCGGCGTGCCCTTCTATGGTGCGGCGGCGCCGGCGGCGGACGTGCCGAGGATCAAGGCGCCGCTGCTGGTGCATTACGCGGCGAACGACGAGCGCATCAACGCCATGCGGCCCGAGTTCGAGGCGGCGCTCCGTGCCAACGGGGTGCGCTTCGAGATGCACGTGTACGACGGCACGAACCACGGCTTCCACAACAACTCGACGCCGCGCTACAACGAGGCAGCGGCCGACCTCGCGTGGCAGCGCACGGTGGCGTTCTTCAAGGAGCACCTGACGTAGGGCTGTTCAAGCACTGGCGCCGCCGCCGCCTGGCGGCGCGCGCCGCGATTCCCGACGAGCGCTGGGCGGCGGTCACGGACCGCTTGCCGGCCGTCGCACGCCTCGACGCCGACGAGATGCGCCGGCTGCGGGAGCTCGCGCTCCTGTTCCTGCACGAGAAGCGCATCGAGCCGGCGGGCGGCCTCGAGCTCACCGAGGAGATGCGGCTGCGCATCGCCGTGCTCGCCTGCGTGCCGATCCTCGAGCTCGGGCTCGACGCCTACGAAGGCTTCCGCTCCGTCGTCGTGTACCCTGGCGAGTTCCTCGTGCGCGGCCGCGAGTACGAGGACGAGGCGGGCGTGGTGCACGTGGGCGACGACGTGCTCGTGGGCGAGTCCTGGGAGCAGGGGCCCGTCATCCTCGGGTGGGAGGACGTCGAGGCCAGCGGGCTGGGCGAGGGCTTCGACGTGGTGGCCCACGAGTTCGCGCACAAGCTCGACATGCTCGACGGCGCGGCCGACGGCCTGCCGCCGCTGCACCCCGGCATGCCGCTCGCGGACTGGACGGCGGCCTTCACGGCCGCCTACGAGGATCACTGCGCCAGGGTCGACCGCGACGAGGACACCTGGCTCGACCCCTACGCGGCCGAGGATCCGGCCGAGTTCTTCGCCGTGTGCAGCGAGGTGTTCTTCGACGCGCCCGAGGGCCTGCGCCGCGAGTACCCGGACGTGTATCGCCAGCTCTGCGCTTTCTACAAGCAGGATCCCGCGGCGCACGCGGGGCGTGCGCGCCGGCGCCCGAGGCGGTAATTTGTAGTGCTATGAAAATTGCTCGCTGCCGCCGCACGGGCTCGCGCTGAGACGTGATCGGCATCTTCCATAGTGGGCGCGGTGCTAGCCTGCGCACCCGCAGCCTCCGTTTCCACCGCCGCCTGGGAGGACGCATGCGGCTTCCTGCTTCGCTGCCGTTCGCCTGCGCCGTCGGGCTGCTCCTGTCGGCGCCGGCGGCGCCGCAGGAGCCCGCCGCGAGCCTGGCCGACCTGTCGCTCGAGGAGCTCGGCCAGATCGAGGTGCTGTCCGTCTCGCGGCAGTTGGAGCCGCTGGCCGACGCGCCGGCGTCGATCTACGTCATCACCGGCGAGCAGATCCGCCGCTCCGGCGCCACGTCGCTCGGCGAGGCGCTGCGGCTCGCCCCGAACCTCGAGGTGGCGCGCATCGACTCCGTGCAATACGCGATCAGCGCGCGCGGCTTCAACAACGCCGTCGGCAACAAGCTGCTCGTGCTCATCGACGGCCGCACGGTGTACACGCCCCTGTATTCCGGCGTGTTCTGGGACCAGCAGGACCTGCTGCTCGCCGACGTGGAGCGCATCGAGGTCTTCAGCGGCCCCGGGGCCACGATGTGGGGAGCCAACGCCGTCAACGGCGTGATCAACGTGATCACCCGCTCGGCCGCGGAGACCGCCGGCGCGTACCTGTCGGTGGCGGGCGGCGACTTCGAGGACCGGCTCGCGGTCCGTTACGGCGGCACGCTCGGCGAGCGCGGCCACTACCGCGTCTACGGCAAGAGCCTGCACGCGGAGAACACCCTGCGCGCGAGCGGCGTGCCCGCGGTCGACGAGTGGCGCCGGCATCAGGCGGGCTTCCGCGCGGATTGGACCCTCGACCGCGACACGGTCACCGTGCAGGCCGACGTCTACAGCGGCCGCTCGCAAGAACGCGGCATCGTGTTCGGCATCGACTTCGGACGCGTGGACGTGTCCGGCGCCAACGTGCTCGGACGATGGACGCGTCGGCTCGCGAACGGCTCCGAGCTGCGCCTGCAGAGCTACTTCGATCACGCGGAGCGGGATGACGCGTTGTTCTTCCGTCCCGACGCCGACATCTTCGACGTGGAGGTGCAGCACGGGCTCACGCACGCGCGGCACGATTTCCTGTGGGGCGGTGGGTACCGGCGGTCGAGCGACCGCATCGGGCCCGGCGTCGCGGCGCGGTTCGTCCCCGACAGCCGCGATCTCGAGTGGTGGAACGCGTTCGTGCAGGACCGCATCGCCCTGGGGGACAAGGTCGAGATGACGCTCGCCCTGAAGCTCGAGCGCAACGACTACACCGGCACCGAATCGCTGCCGAGCGCGCGCATCGCCTTCAAGCCCACGCCGACGCGGCTGCTGTGGGGCGCGTTGTCGCGCGCCGTGCGGGCGCCGTCGCGCTACGACCGCGACGTCTGGTTCCCGGGCACGCCGCCGTTCCTGCTGTTCGGGGGACCGAACTTCCAGTCCGAGGTGGCGGACGTCATGGAGGTGGGCTATCGGGCGGAGGCGTTCGCGCGGTTGAGCTACTCGCTCACGGCCTTTCGGCACGACTGGGACAGGCTGCGCAGCGGCACGGCGGTGCCCGCGGTGCTCGAGAACCGCATCGAAGGTCCCGTGGAGGGGCTCGAGGCGTGGGCGACCTGGCGCGTGACCGATGCGTGGGCTTTACGCGCCGGGCTCTTCACGCTCGACATGGATTTGCGGCTCGAGCCCGGCAGCACCGATCCGCTGGGCGTCGCGAACGACACGCTGGCGAACGACCCCGAGCGGCAATGGAGCATCGGCTCCTCGCTCGACCTCGCGCGCGGGCTCGAGCTCGACGTGACCGTGCGCCACGTCGGCTCGCTGCCGCACCCCAGCGTTCCCCATTACACGGCCGTCGACGCACGCCTCGGCTGGCGCGCGCGGCGCGATCTCTCGCTCGCGCTCGTGCTGCAGAACCTTTTCGACGAGGGGCATCCGGAGTTCGGCCCGGCGCCCGTCCACAGCGAGATCCCGCGGAGCGCGAGGCTCGACGTCTCCTGGCGTTTCGGCGGCTGACGCCGCCGCGCTCAGCCGCGCGCCTGCAGCTCCGCCGCGAACTTCTGGTCGCGTTCCTCGGAGCGCTTCGCCGCGGGACGGTTGCTGCAGCGCTCGGAGTACTCGACGAAGGCAGGGCGGGGCTCGAGCGTCTTCGTGAACAGGCCCCAGCCGATCTCGGAGGCGATGTACACGTCCGCCGCGCTGAAGCGCTCGCCCAGGATGTACGGCCCGGGCGTGATCGCCTGCTCGAGCGCGTTGAGCGTGTCTTCGTACGTGCCGTAGCCGATCGTGCCCGGGCGCTGCGCGGCCGGCCGCGACAGCATTTTGTCCACGAGCGCGGCTTCCACGCAGCCCGCGCCGAAGAAGAGCCAGCGGTAATACGGCCCGCGCTGCGGCGAGCCCACGGGCGGCGCGAGCCCGGCGGACGGGAAGGCGTCGGCGAGATAGGCGCAGATGGCGGCCGCCTCGGTGACCACCGTGCCGTCGTGCACGATGGTCGGAATCTTGCCCATGGGGTTCAGCGCGAGGAACTCGCGCGCCTTGTGCTCGCCGCGCTCGAAGGACAGCAGCCGCACCTCGTACGGCGCGCCGACTTCCTCGAGCATCCAGTGCACGATGCGGCCGCGCGACATGGGATTGTGATAGAAGACGAGTCCCTCGCCCATGATGGTTCTCCCTCGATTGGCACCATTGTAGTGGCAGCAGCGCGCGCGAATCGACACCGCGCCGCGGAACCGGTTACAGTCAGGCGAGCCCACCGGAGGCGAACATGAACAACAAGCTCCTCCTGCCGCTGTTCCTCGCGCTCTGCTCGCTCGCGTCGCTCGCGCAGCGGCCGCCGGGCGAGCCGCCGCAGCGCCTGCGAGGCACGCTCCGAGCGGTGGACGGCGATTGGCTCGAGGTGGTCACGGCAAGCGACGGCGTGGTGGAGGTGCGGCTCGCGCCCGATGCCGGCATCAACGGGCTCGAGCGCCGGAGTCTCGCCGACATCACGGATGGCGTGTTCATCGGCACGACGGCGGCGCGCGGCCCGGACGGACGCTGGAAGGCCGTCGAGGTGCACATCTTCCCGGAGGAGATGCGGGGCGCCGGCGAGGGTCACTACGCCTGGGACTTTCCCGAGACGACGATGACCAACGCCACGGTGACCGGCGTGGCCGCCGCCAGCGACGGCCGCACGCTCGAGCTGCGGCACGCGGGCGGCACCGAGCAGGTGGACGTCGGTCCCGACACGGCGATCGTGCTGCTGACCGCCGGCGACCGCAGGCTGCTCCGGCCCGGCGCCGCCGTGTTCCTGCTGGGGTTCCCGCGGCCCGACGGCACGTTCGACGCGATCGCGCTCGTCGCGGAGACCGACGGCGTGAAGCCGCCGATGTGACGCAACCCGCCGGCGCGGGCGTGTGCCGCCGGTCACGTCACCGCACCGTCGGGCGCCTCGCCTCGAGGTGCGCGTCTAGCGCTCGGTTCCGAGCTCCGTGAGCAGCGCATCCGCGTGGTACACGTCCGCGAGCGCCGCGCGCATGATGGCCGTGTGCACCGACACGGCCCGATTCATCTCCTCGTCGAACCAATAGCTCCCGGCGATCGCGTGGATGTTGCCGTCGAAGATGAGGCCCACGATGTCGCCCCGCGTGTTCAGCAGCGGGCTGCCGGAATTGCCGCCCACGATGTCGTTGCTGGAGACGAGGTTGAACCGCGTCCGCGGGTCGAGCCGGTCGCGCGCTTCGATCCAGCGCGGCGGCAGCGCGAACGGCGGCTGTCCCGTGGCGCGCTCGTAGAGCCGAGCGAGCTCCGTGAAGGGCGGCACGCGCTCGCCGTGCTCGTCCCAGCCCTGCACCGTGCCGAAGTTGATGCGCAGCGTGAACGTGGCGTCCGGATAGAGGCTCGTGCCGTACACCTCGAAGCGCGCCTTCGCGATCGCTTCCGACGCGAGGTCGACGGGCGCCTCGACCTCGTCCTCGTAGCGCTTGCGGATCGCGCGCGCCTCGGCGTCCACGTCGCGCGCGAGCCGGATCATCGGATCGTCGGATGCGTCCACCGCGGCTCGGCCGCCGTCCCAGAGCGCCATGCGCACCTCGGGATCGGCGAGCCGCGAGCCCTCCACGAGGGGGCGCGCGAGCGAGTCGGGCGACTCCGTGGCGAGCAGCCGGCGCACGACGGGATGGTCCGGGCCGAGCCACTCGCGCATGCGCTCGAGCGAGAACGACAGCGTGAGCTGCTCGAGCTCGGGGTACACGGGCACGGCCGCGCGTAGCTGCTGCTCGATGCGGGGCAGGGCGGTATCGACGTACTCGCGGAGCCGCTCCTCGCTCGGCTTGGCGCGCTCCGCGGCGCCGCGCACGATGGTGCGCGCGTAGCGGAAGAGCTGGCTGTTGAAGCCCGCGCCGCCCTCGAGGAACGCGTACGGCAAGGCCAGCGCGCGCGCCGGCTCCTGCGCCGCGGCGATCGTCGCCCAGGGGTCGCCGATCGCGCGGTGGAGCTCGGGTCTGGCGCGCACCCGCTCGGCGAGCTCGCGTTCCTCCGCGGCCTTGCGCGCGAGCTGCTCGTCGTCGTGCAGCGCGTCGAGCAGCTTGCGGCGGACCTTGATGCCGTTCTCGAGCCCGTTGAGCGGATCCCGCACGATGCGCTCGGCCTCCGGGCTCGTCTTGGCGAACTGGATGTAGCGGCCGCGGAGCTCCGACGCGCGCAGCAACGTGGGCGGAAGGTCGACGTCGCGGATGGTCTCGAGCTGCTCGACGGTGAGCTGGCGGTCCGTGGAGCCCGGGTGGCCCGCCACGAAGACGACGTCGCCTTCCTGCGGGCCCGCGAAGTCGATGCGCAGGTGGTTCGGCGTCGCGGCCGGCGCGCCGTCGCGGTAGGCGCGCAGCAGCGCCATGTCGAGGCACCAGCGCGGGAACTGGAAGTTGTCGGGATCGCCGCCGAACGCCGCGATGCCGGCCTCCGGCGCGAACACGAGCCGCACGTCGTCGTAGCGGTCGTACTTGTAGAGGAAATACTGGCCGCCGTCGTACAGCGTAACCGCCTGGCACTTGAGCGGACGGGACGTTTCCTCGCAGCGTTGCTCGAGGCGCGTGAGCGTCTCCTTGCGGCGCTCGTTCGCGGCCACCGCGTCGAGCCCCGCGAGCGCCTGCAGCACCTCGTCCGTCACGTCCTCCGTCTCGACGAGCACGTCCGCGATCTGCGTGCCGCACTCGAGCTCCTCAGCGCGCGAGCCCGCGAGGAAGCCGCGCTCGATCAGGCTCTCCTCTCGCGAGGAATGCTGCGCCAGACAGCTCTCCACGCAGTGCGTGTTGGTGAGGATGAGCCCCTCGGGCGACACGAACGACCCCGTGCACCCGGACAGGCGCACGACGCCGAGCCGCACGCGCTCGAGCCATTCGGGCGTGATCTCCACGCCGTGGCGCTCGGCCAGCAGCTCGAACGGGAAGTCGTCGAAGGTCCACATGCCTTCGTCGGCGCGGGCCGTCGTTGCCGCGGCGAGCAGCAGAAACGAGATGGCGGTGATCGATCGACGCATGGGCGGCCTGAAAGGTGATGGGCTGCCTCCCCAGTTTGCCAGCCTGCGGCGCGCGGCGCCAAAGCGTTGCCGCGCCGCCGTCGCGCAGCTAGCCTGAGGGCGTGCGTGCGTTGTCCATGGCCGCCGTCTTGCTGCTCGCGGTGCAGGCCGTGCACGCCGACGACCGCACGCCCGAGGAGATCGCCGCCGCGGCCGGGGCCCTCGTCGCCTCCGCCGAGGTCGCCTACGTCTCGGACTACCTGTCGTTCGCGGGCCGCGACGAGCGCGGCGTCGTGCTGTTCGCCCTCGACACGAATCGCGGCCGCGCGGGCGCGGCCTACCAGGCCGAGCACTTCGTGGCCCTCTACGACGCGACCGCAGGCTGGATCGACGTCCCGGGCTACGACGAGTTTCCGAACACCGAGGAACGGCTGCTCGAGTGGCCGGCATCGCCGTATTTCGAGGCGAGCGGCGGGCCGTTCGAAGGGCTCGAGGTGACCTCCACCACGATGGCCCTGGCGCTCGCCGTCGAGCCCCTCGTGCCGCGCGTGACCGTCCAGGACGAGCGCACGCTGTTCTCGCTGGCGTCGGCGGGCGCCACGCTCGAGATCGGAGGCCGCCTGGTGCGCGGGCGCGTGATCTACGAGTACCTCGTCATGGCCGACGCGAACCGCCTCGGCGGCGTATCGCTCGCGGGGCTCTGGCGGCGGCTCACGGCACCGTCCGGCTTCCAGGGCCTGTACCTCGCCACCGCCGACGGCGACGACCTGTATCTGCACGAGACGGCCGGGGGCGCTGCGGCGGGCCTGGCGCCGACGCTCGCGTTCCTCGTGAGCGGCGGCGACACCGAGGTGCTGCGGGACGTTCACCTCGAGGTGGTCGACCACGCCTTCGCTCCCGGCTTGTTCCGCTGGCCGCGGGCGTGGCGCGCCGCCTGGCGCGGCGAGCGGGGCGCCGCGGCGCTGAGCGTGGCGGCGACGGCGCACGACACCCAGAAGTCGTGGGTGATCGGGGGCTTCGCCATGCAGGCGGTGGAGGGAACGCTGCGTTACGGCGACCGCGAGGTGGCCGTGTTCGGTTTCGGCGAGCTCATTCGCTAGCGGTGCGTTGCCGCGCGCGCCGGGTGAGCCGTGGCACACGCGTTGCATCCCTCCCGGCCTTTGCCGAGACGCATGGAGGCGATCGACATGGCCACCGAACTGGTAGGGAAGCGCATCGCGTTTCTGGCGACGGACGGCGTCGAGCAGATCGAGCTCACGCAGCCCTGGGAAGCGATCAAGGCCGCGGGCGCGGAGGTGGAGCTCCTGTCCATCGAGGAAGGGGAGATCCAGGGCTTCAACCACATGGACAAGGGCGACCGGTTCTCGGTGGACGAGCTCGTCGCGGACGCCGACGTGTCCGACTACGACGGTCTCGTGCTGCCGGGCGGCGTCATGAACCCGGACAAGCTGCGCACGGACCCGAGCGCGGTGTCGTTCGTGCGGGGATTCTTCGAGCAGGGGAAGCCGGTCGCCGCGATCTGCCACGGCCCGTGGACGCTGGTCGAGGCGGACGTCGTGCGCGGCCGCACGCTGACCTCGTGGCCGAGCCTCGCGACCGACATCCGTAACGCGGGGGGCACGTGGGTGGATCGCGAGGTGCAGGTGGACCAGGGCCTCGTCACGAGCCGCAAGCCCGCGGATCTCGACGCGTTCTGCCGCGCGGCGATCGAGGAGCTCGCGGAAGGGCGGCACGAGCGCCGCGTCGGGGGGGCTCAAGCGGGGGGCGGCGAGGCGACGGCGCGCTCGTAGAGCTCGATCAGCGCGGCGCCGACCTCCGCGTGCGCGGCGCCCGTCGGGTGGAGGTCGTCCCAGAACAGGAAGCGGTCGAACAGCGGCCGGCCGTCCGGGGGCGGCTCGCAGGCCGGGTGGAAGCGCCGCTCGGCGACGCCCGAGTCGGCGTACGTCTCGCTGTCGAAGCAGGCCTCGTCCACGTTGCGTCCGGCCGCAGCGGCGGCCGAGCGCTGCGCGGCCCCGAACGCCGCGAGATCGAACGTCGCGAGCACGGCGTCTGGATAGCGGGCAGCGAGCTCGGCGACGCGGGCGCCGAGCGCCGCGTTGAACGATCGGGTGACCGCGCTCGCGGCGGCGAGCGCCGCCGCTTCGGTGCCGCTCTCTCGCGCGCGGGCGCGCACGGCGGGCAGCGCCGCAAGATCCGGCACCGTCACCACGATGAAGCGGCGGGCGCCGGCGGCGATCAGGCGCTCGAGGCTCGCTCCGATGGCGGCGACCGCCTCGGCCACGATGCGCTCGGCTTCGCCCGGCGCGGCTTCGCCGGGCGGCGCGGCGGCCTGCAGCGCGTCGACGGCATCGTTGCCGCCGATCGCGACGACGAAGAGCGCGGTGCCCGAGAGCAGCGGCCCGTGATCGAGCAGCAGCATCTCGAGCTGCCGCCCCAGATCCTCGACGCCGGTCGCGCGCGCCTTGGCGCTCGCGACCGCGTAGCTCGTGCCGGCGTCGGGCCGGCTCGGCAGGGCGTGATACGACGGCACGAGCTCCGGCAGCCCCAAGTGCGCGGCCAGGTGCTCCACGGCCACCGGCCCGTCGCTGACCCGGCTCTGGTGATAGAAGAGGTCGTCGCAACGGCGCCCGAGCAGCGCGTCGGCGGGATTGCAAAGCCCGATCGCGGGCGTCGGCGACGGCTCGCGCCCGAGCGCGAAGTCCACCGCGGCGGCCGCGTTGCCCACGTCCGAGAGGCTGTCGCCCAGCACGAACAGCCGCTCGGGCGGCACGAATGCCTCCTGGGCCGAGACCGGCGGGGAGGATGAGTCCGAGCACGCGGGCAGGCCGGCGGCGACCGCAAGCAGGGCGACGAGCGCGTGGCGCACGGGTCCCACGTGAATTCCTTTTGCACGCTCAGGACACGCCCACGATAGCAGGCGGCGGTGCGCCCGCCCAGGAGCGCGCTTTGCTCAGGCGGCGTAGAGGTGACAGGCGAGCTGCCGCTCGACGCCCCCGTGCACGATCGTGCGCAGCGGCGGCGTGACCGACCGGCAGACGTCCTGCGCCTGCGGGCAGCGCTTCGCGAAGCGGCAGCCCGCGCCCAGGTTGATGGGCGAGGCGATTTCCCCCTTCACGGCCACCGTCGTCCGCCGGCGCTCGGCGCGCGGGTCCGCCTCGGGGTTGGAGGCGATCAGCACGCGCGTGTAGGGATGCAACGGCTCGAAGTAGACCGCGTCGGCCGGTCCCACCTCGACGAGCGAGCCGAGATACATCACGGCCATGCGGTCCGACACGTAGCGGACCATCGAGAGGTCGTGGGCGATGAACAGCATCGTGAGGCCGAGCGAGGCCTTGAGGTCGCCGAGCAGCCGCACGATCTGCGCCTGCACTGACACGTCGAGCGCGGAGATCGGCTCGTCGCAGACGAGGAACTTGGGGTTAAGGATCAGCGCGCGGGCGATGCCGACGCGCTGCCGCTGTCCGCCCGAGAACTCGTGCGGGTAGCGCGACGCATGACCCCGCTCTAGCCCCACGCGCTCGAGCCAGTCGCCCACCTCGTCGGCGATCTTGCCGCGCGGGTGCCCATTGAGCCTCAGGCCTTCGGCGATGATCTCGCCCACGGTCATGCGCGGGTTCAGGCTCGAGTAAGGGTCCTGGAAGATCATCTGCATGCGGGGCGCGTAGCGACGGAAATCGGCCGCGGAGTACTTCCGCGGGAGCCGCTCGCCCTCGAAGAGCACCTCGCCCGCCGTCTTGTCGTGGAGGCCCACCAGGGTCTTGCCGAACGTGGACTTGCCGGAGCCGCTCTCGCCGACGAGCCCCACGATCTCGCGCTCGCGGATCGCGAGCGAGACGTCGTCCACCGCGTGGACCGCGCGTCCGCGGCCGAGCGGGAAGTGCTTGGTCACGCCGCGCGCCTCGAGCAGCACCGTCATCGTCGCGCTCCGCGGTGGAGATCGGGCGCCGCCGGCGGGGCGTCCGCGTGATGCAGCCAGCAGCGCGCGTGGTGCCCGGGCTCGACCTCGAAGCGCGGCGGCGGGTTGGGGCCGCAGAGCCGCATCGCGTGCGGGCAGCGGGCGAAGTACCCGCAGCCCGCGGGCGGGTCGAAGAGATCGGGCGGCGCGCCTTCGATGGGCCTCAAGCCCTCGGTCTTCGGGGTGCGCGCGCTCGGCATCGCGCGCTTGAGGCCGAGCGTGTACGGATGCGCGGCGCGGTAGAAGACGTCGTCCACGGTGCCCTGCTCGACCACCTGGCCGGCGTACATCACGCACACCTCGTCCGCCATGCGTGCCACCACGCCCAGGTCGTGGGTGATGAGCACGAGCCCCATGGCGTTCTTGCGCTGCAGCTCCTGCAAGAGATTGAGGATCTGCGCCTGGATCGTCACGTCGAGCGCCGTCGTGGGCTCGTCGGCGATGAGAACGTCGGGCTCGCAGGCGATCGCCATGGCGATCATGGCGCGTTGCAGCATGCCGCCGGAGAACGCGAACGGGTACTGGCGCGCGCGCTGCGCGGGCTCCGGGATGTGCACGCGCTCGAGCAGCTCCACGGCGCGGGCGAGCGCCGCCCGCTTCGACAGTCCCCGGTGCACCTGCAGCGTTTCCGCGATCTGCTCGCCCACCGTCATCGTCGGGTTCAGCGAGCTCATCGGGTCCTGGAAGATCATGCCGATGCGATTGCCGCGGATGTCCTCGCCGTTCACGATCTTCTGCCGCAGGATGTCCACGCCGTCGAGCAGCGCGCGTCCCCGCGTGATGCGCCCCGGCGGCATCGGGATCAGGCCCATGATGCTCTGCACGGCCACCGACTTGCCGCAGCCCGACTCGCCCACGATGGCGAGGGTCCTGCCGGCCTTGACCTCGAAGCTCGCGCCGCGCACGGCCTTGACCGTGCCGCCGTAGGTGTCGAACTCGACGTGCAGGTCCTCGACGGCGAGGACCACGCGCTCCGTCGCGTCGGCCGGCTGCGCGCTCATTCGCGGCCCCGCAGGCGCACGTCGAGGGCGTCGCGCAGCCCATCGCCGAGCAGGTTGAAGGCGAGCACGGTGATGCTGATCAGCACGGCGGGCAACACGAGCTCGTGCGGGTGCGACAGCATCGTGCGGATGCCTTCGTTCGACATGCTGCCCCAGGACGGCGTGGGCGGGGCGACGCCCATGCCGATGAACGACAGGAACGCCTCGATGAAGATCACGCGCGGCACCTCGAACGTGAGCGTCACGAGGATCACGCCCAGGGTGTTGGGGATCATGTGGCGGAGCAGCAGATAGCCTGTGCCGGCGCCGAGCAGCCGCGAGGCCGCGATGTACGCCTCCTGGCGGATCTGCAGGATCTGGCCGCGCACGAGGCGCGCGGTCGTCGGCCACATCAGCGCGACCATCGCGATCATCATCGGCACGATGCCGCTCTCGCCCGGACCGATGCCGAACGCGACGCGGAACAGGATCATGAACAACAGGAACGGCAGCGCCACCACGAAGTCGGCGAACCGCATGAGGATCTGATCCACGCGCCCGCCGAGGAACCCCGCCACGCTGCCGTATGCGATGCCGAGCAGCACGAACAGCAGCGGCGCCACCACGCCGATGAACAGCGATACGCGTCCGCCGTGCATGAGCCGCGCGAGCAGGTCGCGGCCGAGGTAGTCGGTGCCTAGCGGATGCGCGGGCAGCGTGATGGTGTCGCCGACGGCGACGGCGTCCGCGCGTTCGATCCAGCCGCGGGCCGCGGCTTCCGTCGCGGCCACCACGCGCTGCGGCTCGGTGCGCAGCACGGCGTACTCTTCCGACTCGTTGCCGTCGCCGTCGAGCGCGACGACGGAGTACCAGTACGGCCGCGCCTCGAGGTCCAGGCGGTCCTCGTGGCTCACGGTGCGCGGGTCGAGGATGTCGGCGAGCGGCAGCCCGAGCGCGCGGTCCGGCGCCGGATCGTGGATGTTGCGGTAGACCCGGTAGCCCGCGGCCGACGGCACGGCGTTCCACACGAGCCGCACCGCCTGCGTCGTCGGAGGCTCGGCGAGCCGCAGGCCGTCCGGGACGTCGCCGACCGCCGTGCCGGAAGCGTCCGCCGTGACGCCGGGCCAGGCCTCGTACGGCGGCACGATCGTCGCCCGCTGCGGCACGAGGCGCGGCGGCGCGCTCGCGTTGTCCACGTCCTGCGCGCCCGGATCGACGCGCCACACCCACGGGCCCGCCACGGCGAAGAGGGCGAGCGCGATCACGAGATAGAGCGAGAGCACCGCGCGGCGGTTGCGTTTGAGCCGTCGCCAGGCGTCCTGCCAGTAGGAGAGCGACGGCCGGGCGATGACCTGCGTCCGCCGCTCGGCGGGGGCCGGTGCGAAGTCCGGCGCCTGGAACCGGGAGACGACGGCGCTCATTCGAGGGTCACCCGCGGATCGATGAGCACGTAGAGCAGGTCGACCACGAGCACCATGAGCACGAGAAACGCGCCGTAGAACACGGTGGTGCCCATGATCACGGTGTAGTCGAGCTGCTGCACGGCCTCCACGAAGTAGCGGCCGAGGCCGGGAATCGAGAACACGAGCTCGACGACGAACCCGCCGGTGGTGATCGTGGCGATGGCGGGCCCGAGCACGGTGACCACCGGCAGGACGGCGTTGCGGAGCTGGTGCTTGAGAAAGATGCGCGCCGGCGGCAGCCCCTTGGCCCGCGCCGTGCGGATGAAGTCCGCGTTCGCGATCTCGAGCATCGAGGAGCGCATGAGGCGCGTCAGGTACGCCATCGTGGAGAGGCCGAGCACCATGGACGGCACGATCATGTGGCGCAGCGTGCCCCAGCCGGCCACGGGCAGCAGCGAGAAGCCGAGCCACTGATTGATATTCGCGAGCGCGAGCTGCGACAGCGCTGCCACGACGAAGCTCGGCACGGAGATGCCCACGATCACGAGCAGCATGATGATCGTGTCGGGCAAGCGGTTCCTGTAGAGCGCCGTCAACGCGCCCCACAGCACGCCGCCGATCGCGGCGAACGCGAGCGCGAGCACGCCGAGCGTGGCGGAGACGGGAAAGTGCTCGCGGATGATGTCGTTCACGCGGCGATTCTCCTGGGTATAGGAGAGCCCGAAGTCGCCGCGCAGCATGTTGCCCATGAAGATGGCGTACTGCTCGAGCAGCGGCCGATCGAGCCCGTAGCGGGCCTCGAGGTTCGCGCGAATGGTCTCGTTGGTGAGGCGCTCGCCGGTGAGCGGGTCGCCCGGCACGGCGTGCATGGCCACGAACGTGGCCGTGGCAATGAACCAGACCGTGACGATGCCCTGCAGGAGACGCTTGAGAATGTAGCTTCGCACCGTTCGCTACGGGTCGCGGACGAGGTAGGCGCGCGTGTAGTCGACCTCGGTGCCGATGGCGCGGTGCACGACGCCCTTCAAGCTCGGGTGCTGGATGTACATCTGCCCGCGCTCGTACGTGGGAATGATGACCACGTCCTCGAGGATGATGCGCTGGATCTCCCCGAACGCCGCCATGCGCTCGCGCGGGTCCACGGACATCTGCGCGATGCGTATCTGCGCGTCGAGCTCGGGGTTCACGTAGCGGCCGTGGTTGTTCAGGTTCCACGAGGCGAAGAGGTCGCCGAACGTGAGCGGGTCGTCGTAGTCCGGCCCCCAGCCGTAGAGCACCACGTCGAAGTCGCCTTGCTCGGCCTTCTCGAGGCGCAGCTTGAAGATCTGCCGGTCGAGGATCACGTCGAGGCCGAGCGTGCTGCGCCAATGGCTCTGCAGATACTCGCCCCACGTCACGGCGCCCGGCGTGTCGTCCGACAGCAGCACGATCGGCGGGAACCGGTCGAGGCCGAGCTCGCGCCGCGCCATCTCGAGGTGCTCGCGCGCCGCCGCGTCGTCGCGCTGGACGGGGGGAGGAGGATACTCGCGCTTCAGCAGATCGTGCTCGCCCCTGAGCCACGACGGGAACAGCGAGTCCGCCACCGAGTAGCTCGGGATCTTGAGCACCTTGTTGACCACCTCGCCGGGATCGTTGACGAGCTGCAGCGCCTTGCGGAAGTGGTAGTTGGCGGTGAGCCGGCCGGGCCGGTGATTGAGCATCAGGAACCAGACGCTGCCGTCGGCGAACCGCGCCAGCGGCCAGCGCTGGTCGAGCGCCTGCTCGAGCGCTTCCGCGTCGAGCTGCAGCACGTCGGCGATCTCGCCGTCGCGATACAGGTTGAGCGCGGCCTTGGTATCGGGGGTGATGTACGGGATCTCGATGACCTCGAGCTTCACCGCGTCGCGATCCCAGTAGAAGGGATTCTTCTCGAGCCGCATGCTCGCGCCGTGCACCCAGCGCGTGAGCACGAAGGGCCCGTTGCTGAGCAGCTCCCAGGCGTCCGCGCCGTAGCGGCCCTGGCGCGAGCGGTAGAAGTCCTCGCGCACGGGGAAGTAGGTGGGGAATACCACCAGCTTGTCGAAGTAGGGCGCCGGGCGCGCGAACCGCACCTCGAGCACGCGGTCGCCGACCGCGCGCACGCCGAGCGCCGCGGGCGGCAGCTCGCCGTTGTTGATGGCCTCGGCGTTCTCGACGACGTACAGCAGAAACGCGTAGTCGGCGGCCGTGGCCGGGTCCACCACCGTGCGCCAGGCGAACACGAAGTCGTGCGCGGTGACGGGCCTGCCGTCGCTCCAGCGGGCGTCCTCGCGCAGCCAGAACGTGGCGCCGTCCGGCCGGATCTCCCAGCGCTCCGCGACGCCGGGCGCCACCTCGTTGCGCGCGTCGTAGCGCAGCAGCCCTTCCTTGATGTGGCCCAGGATCTTGCCGCTCTCCGTGTCCCGCGTGCGGGTGCTGTCGAGCTGCGGCGGCTCCTGGCGCAGCCTGATGGAGATGGCGTTACGCTCGAAGTCGACGGCGCCGAACGCCTCGGCGTCGGAGCGGGTGAGCGACGCGGCCCAGGCGAGCGCGCCCATGAGGCCGACGAGCGCGGCGGCGCCGAGGACGCCGAGCCAGACGAGCTGGCGGACGGCGGCGCGACTCATCGGGTCGCGAAGCACCTCCCGAGGTGCGGTCAAGAGCTCGGTCCCCCACTGCGAAAAAGCAGAGTAAATCTCAGGAATTGGCGTTTGTCATCCGGGCACGTCGCAGTCGGAGCCGTTGCGGGCGTCGTCGCGCCAATGCGACGCGCCTCTTGGCGGGAGCGGGCCCGGCGTGGTATCTATGGCGCCCATGATCGCGACCCGACGGCCGTTCTATTTTTGGTACGGTTTTCCGAAGCCGCTGGCGGAGGAAGGGTAGCGGTCGGTCCTGAACAAACCGTCGATCGATACCGAGAAAGCCGCCAGCGAACCTGGCGGCTTTTTTGTGCCGCCGGGGACCGCGGGGGCGACGGAACCACCGGAGAGCAAACGACATGGCGCCCCACACCGACGACCTTCGCATCCGCAGCCTCGAGCCGCTGACCGTCCCGGCCGAGCTCATCCGCGCGTTGCCGTGCGACGCGGCGATGTCCGCGACCGTGACGGCCGCGCGGCACGCCCTGCACGAGCTGCTGCACGGCCGCGACGACCGGCTGGCCGTGGTGATCGGGCCGTGCTCGATCCACGACCCGGATGCGGCGCTCGAGTACGCCCGGCGGCTCGCGCCGCTGCGCGCCGAGCACGGCGACGCGCTCGAGATCGTCATGCGCGTGTACTTCGAGAAGCCGCGCACGACGGTGGGGTGGAAGGGCCTCATCAACGACCCGGACCTCGACGGCAGCTTCCGCATCGACAAGGGCTTGCGGCTCGCGCGCTCGCTGCTGCGCGACATCAACGCGCTCGGTTTGCCCGCGGGCTGCGAGTACCTCGACGTGATCTCGCCCCAATACATCTCCGACCTCGTGGCCTGGGGCGCCATCGGCGCGCGCACCACGGAGAGCCAGGTGCACCGCGAGCTCGCCTCGGGGTTGTCGTGTCCGGTGGGCTTCAAGAACGGCACCGACGGCAACGTGCAGATCGCCGTGGACGCGGTGCGGGCGGCGTCGCAGCCCCATCATTTCCTGGCCGTGACCAAGGACGGCCGCGCGGCCATCGCGGCCACGACGGGCAACCCGGATTGCCACGTGATCCTGCGCGGCGGCCGGGAGCCGAACCACGGCGCGGCGCACGTCGAGCACGCCTGCCGGCTGCTCGAGCGCGCCGGGCTCGCGCCGCGGCTCATGGTGGACGCGAGCCACGCCAACAGCGGCAAGAAGCCCGAGAATCAACCGCGGGTCGTGGAAGACCTCGCGGCGCAGATCGAGGCGGGCGAGCGGCGCATCATCGGCGTCATGATCGAAAGCAACCTCGTGGCCGGGCGGCAGGATCTGGTGCCCGGGCGGCCGCTCACCTACGGTCAGAGCATCACGGACGGATGCATCGGCTGGGAGACGTCGGTGGCCGTGCTCGAGCGGCTCGCGAAGGCCGTCCGCGCCCGCCGCCGGCGGGCGGCGGCGGCCTAGCAGGCGCCGGTGGCTAACGGCGATGCGGCAGGCGTTCGATGCGCCGCAGCTCTCCGTCGATGAACTCGAGCTCGGCGGGGAAACGGCCGTAGCCGCGGTCGTAGACGAGGCGCTCGGTCACCGAGTACCCGCTCCAGTAGGTGAAGCCCCGCGGATTGCGGGCCCGGGCCGGCACCTCGTTGCGCCAGTGGAGCTCGGGAGGGCCGCACAGCGAGAGGACATAGGCGACGCTGTAGCCCTCCTGGATGATCTTGCCGGCGCAGCGCAGCGGCACCTCGTCGGCCGACGCCGAGGCCGCGACGAAGCTCGCGGCGAGCAGCCACGTGGACAGCGCGCGTCTCATGCTCCTTTCGACCACGGCGGCGTGCCGGTTATCCCGTGGGGCCCTGCGCCTGCTGGGCCCGACGCCAGAACCAGACGATGCCCACGAGCCCGACCACGACCTGGGCGACCCGCAGCGTCACGGCGAGGTTCGTGGCGGTCTCGTGGCTGCCGCTCAGGAACCAGTAGGCGGCGTGGGCGAGGACCAGGGCGCAGATGAACAGATTGATCTGATGTCGCGTCTGCCTTTTCATAGCCCGAGCTCCCGCCCCGGGCCCCGTCCTCGAAGGCGTCGCGTGATCCGACGTGGGTCGCGCCCGGCTGCACGGGGCGGCGATGCCGGACGCCACAGCTCGACCCCGGCGCGGCGCGCGTGCGCTCGCGGCAGGACACTTGCAGGGTAACGAGGCCGTCAGGACGCGGCAAGCACATGACCGAGCACATCAAGGACGGTGCGCCTGCACCCGCTTCCACGAACCTCGCCGCGAACGCGGGCCCGCTCGTGGCCTTCGCGTTGCTCGCGCTCATCTGGGGTTACAACTGGGTGGTCATGAAGGTCGGTCTCGAGTACTCGGGGCCGCTGGATTTCGCGCTGCTGCGGGTGGCGTTCGGCGCGCTGCTGCTGCTCGGGCTGCTCGTGGCCCTGCGCATCCCGCTCAAGCCGCCGCACCCGTGGAAGACCCTGTGCCTCGGCCTGTTCCAGACCACGGGCTTCGTCGGCCTGATCTCGTGGTCGCTGGTGGCGGGCGCGGCCGGCAAGAGCGCCGTGCTCGCCTACACGATGCCGTTCTGGGTCATCGCGTTCGGCTGGCCGTTCCTGCCCGAGCGGCTGCACGGCCGCCAATGGGTGGCCGTCGCGCTCGCGCTCGTGGGGCTCGTGCTCGTGCTCGAGCTCTGGGACGCGAGCGGCACGCTCGCGAGCAGCCTGCTCGCGCTCGCGGCAGGGGCCTCCTGGGGCGCGAGCGTGGTCATCTTCAAGAAGATCCCCGTCCATGGGCGCGACGAGCTCCTCTCGCTGACGACCTGGCAGATGATCTTCGGCGCCGTGCCGCTCGCCGTCGCGGCGTGGCTCGTCGAGGAGCCCGCGATCGTCTGGAGCGGCGAGTTCGTCTTCGCGCTGCTCTACAACATCGTGGGCGGCATGGCGATCGCGACGGTGCTCTGGCTCTACATCCTGCAGCGGCTGCCGGCCACGGTCAGCGGCCTGAACTCGCTGATCGTGCCGATCGTCGGCGTGGTCGCGGCCTGGGTGCAGCTCGGCGAGCGGCCGAGCGCGGCCGAGGGCGTTGGCATCGTGCTGATCCTCGTCGCGCTCGGGCTCCTCACGGCCGGCGGCGGGACGCAGCCCGTCGAGGGCGGGTGAGGGCAGTTGGCCGCCGTAGGACCGGCCATGCAGACCCCCTTCCAGGACGCTCGCGCGCAGGATGCGCGCGCGCGAAGCTACAGGGACGTATCCACGCCGTTCCCGGAAGGGGGTCTGCATGGCCGGTCCCCCGCGCCGCCGCCCCGGAGGCCGCTCAGTTGTTGAAAGCTTGCAGCGGCGCCGGAATCCGTCCGCCGCGGCGCACGAACGCCTCGCTCGACTCGGGGTGCACGGCGATCACGGGCGCGCGGCCGAGCAGCCCGCCGAACGAGACGACGTCGCCCACCGTCTTGCCGGGCGCGGGGATGATGCGCACGGCCGTCGTCTTCTCGTTGATCATGCCGATCGCCGCCTCGTCCGCGATGATGGCCGCGATGGTGGCGGCCGGCGTGTCGCCCGGAACGGCGATCATGTCGAGCCCCACGGAGCAGACGCAGGTCATCGCCTCGAGCTTGTCGAACGTGATGGCGCCGGCCGCGGCGGCGTCGATCATCGCGGCGTCCTCGGACACCGGGATGAACGCGCCCGAAAGCCCACCGACGTAGCTCGACGCCATGGCGCCGCCTTTCTTCACGGCGTCGTTCAGGAGCGCGAGCGCGGCCGTCGAGCCGTGCGTGCCCACGCGCTCGAGCCCCATGGCCTCGAGGATGCGCGCGACGCTGTCGCCCTGCGCGGGCGTCGGTGCGAGCGACAAATCCACGATCCCGAACGGCACGCCGAGCTTGGCCGAGGCCGCCCGGCCGACGAGCTCGCCCATCCGCGTGATCTTGAAGGCGGTGCGCTTGATGATGGTGGCGAGCTCGCCGAAGTCGGCCTGCGGATGCTGCTCGATGGCGTGCAGCACGACCCCGGGGCCGCTCACGCCCACGTTGATCACGCAGTCCGGCTCGCCGACGCCGTGGAAGGCGCCGGCCATGAAGGGGTTGTCCTCCACGGCGTTGCAGAACACGACGAGCTTCGCGCAGCCGATCCCGCCGCGGTCCGCCGTGAGGGCGGCGGTCTCGCGGATCACGCGGCCCATGAGCGCCACGGCGTCCATGTTGATGCCGGCGCGGGTGGTGCCGACGTTCACGGACGCGCACACGCGCTCCGTCTCGGCGAGCGCCTCGGGTATCGACGCGATGAGGGCGCGATCGCCGGGCGTGAGCCCTTTGTGCACCAGCGCGGAGAACCCGCCGATGAAGTTGACGCCGACTTCCGCCGCCGCCGCTTCGAGGCGCTCGGCGAAGTGCACGTAGTCGTCGCTCGTGGCGCTCTCGGCCACGAGCGCCACGGGCGTGACGGAGATGCGCTTGTTGATGATGGGGATGCCGTACTCGCGCTCGATCTCCTCGCCCACGGCCACGAGCCGCCTCGCGGCGCGGCAGATCTTGTCGTACGCCTTGGCCGCCGCCTTCTCGAGCACGGGGTCCGCGCAGTTGCGCAGGCTCACGCCCATGGTGATGGTGCGGATGTCGAGGTTCTCCATCTGCACCATGCGGATGGTTTCGACGATCTCCTGCGGGGAGAAGCGCGACAGGCTCATCGGCGGGAGTCCCGGAAAGTCGCCCGCCTAGATGCGGTGCATGTACTTGAAGACATCTTCGTGCTGCGCGTCGATCTTCAGGCCCAGCGCTTCCCCCTTCGCGTTCAGGCGCTGCTTGAGTTCGGCGAACGGGACCTGAGCC
>DATCLY010000065.1:0-38072 GCA_036563665.1 Gammaproteobacteria bacterium | reverse complement strand
GCCGCGGCAGGCCTGCCGATCTCGGCCGCGGAGGTCGGATTGCAGGACTCCGATCTCGAGGACGGCATCCATCCGGAGCTCTTCACGGGCGGCGTCGAGCTCGACTGGGAGCTTCGCGACGGCCTGAATCTCTTCGAGCGTTTCCGCTACACCGACGGCGACGTGCGCTTCGACGGCATCTTCACCGGGCCGCCGCCGGTGACCGGCGCCGAGTACGCGGCGGCGCACGGCGTCGCGCCCGCCTTCAGCGTGCTCCGCACCGGGGAGCCGCTCGACCCGTCCGCGCTCGTGCAGGAGCACGGCCACTGGGCCATCAACAAGGACTTCAAGGCACTGCAGAACGACGTCCGGCTGACGTTCACGGTGCGCGACCGTCACGACGTCACGGTCGGCCTTTACTACGCGGATTACGAGATGGGAGACCGTTGGAGCCTGGGCAATCAGCTCTTGATGGACGTGCAGAACCGGCCGAACAGGCTGCTGCTCACCGGCGTCACGGACCCCGCGGGATTCGCGCGTTACTCGACGTTCAATCTGCTAGCGGATTACGACGCGACGCTGCTCGGCCTTTACGTCTCGAACGAGTGGTACGCCACCGATGCGTTCCGCGTCGATTTCGGCATTCGCTACGACGACGAGGATATCGACGCGACGATCAGCAACGGCGTGCCCGACGTCGATCTCGACGGTGATCCCGCGACGCCGTGGGACGTCGCGTCGCTCGCGGGCGACGAGTTCACCGTCTCGAGCCACAGCTTCGACCACACGTCCTGGTCGCTCGGCTTCAACTACGAGCTGAACGGCACGCACGCGTTCTTCGGCCACTACACCGAGTCGGCGAAGCTGCCGCATTTCGACGACGTGCGAAACAACGTGCTGCAGAAGGACGAGGTCACGAATATCGAGGTCGGTTACAAGAACAACTTCGACAATCTCGGGATGTTCGTGACGTTGTTCCAGACGGAATTCGACAACGTGCCGTTCAACGACATCCTGCCGGACGGCACCGTGCTCGCGCGGCGGGCCGAGACCAAGACCACCGGCGTGGAGGTGGAAGGCGTGTACCGGCCCATCGACCCGTTCGGCATCGAGTTCAGCGTGACCGTGCAGGACCCGCAGTACGAGAACTTCACGGGCGCGGACGTCGACAACACCGGCAACCAGATCCGGCGCATCCCGGAGACCATCGCGCGGCTCATCCCCACGTATTACTTGCCGAACGGCCGCGGCGAGGTGTATCTCACGGTGTCGCACATCGACGATCGCTTCTCGAACGACGAGAACACGATCCTGCTGCCGTCGTACACGAAGATCGACCTGGGCTTCATCTACGACGTGACCGATTCGCTCTCGGTGCAGTTCGTGGGCGACAACCTCACCGACGAGGTGGGCCTCACGGAGGGGAACCCGCGCACGGACATCGGCGCGGGCGGTATCGGCGCGTTGTATCTCGCGCGGCCGCTCTTCGGCCGCTCGTTCCGGGTGTCGGCGGACTACCGCTTCTGAAGGCGCGGCGGGGCGGGGATGCGCGCATCCCCGCCCCGCCGGATCGGGTCGCCCTAGCCGTGGTAGCGCAGGATGGGCGGCGTGAGCGGCTCGTTCGACGCGTGGCGCAGCCTGCTTTCCTGCTGGCGCCGCCGGATGCGATACCAGATCTGCCGCCGCTTCGCGGCGAGCCAGTCTTCCCGGCTCACGTTGGTGCGGCCGCGCAGCTCCGCCTCGTTCTCGCGGTACTTGCAGAAGTCGCGATAGCCGTCGAGCTCGGGCTTGAGCTCGCGGATCACGAGCTCGGCCATGAGCGCGTCGTCCAGGAACCCGAGCCCCGGGATCTTGTCGGGGATCATGTCCTTCGCCACCGCGAAGTAGCCGACGGCCGCGACGATCCGCTGCCGGTCCTGCTCCTCGAGGGGCCATTCCGGATCGTCCAGCATGTCGACGAGCAGGGCCAGGTCGGCCAGGCGCTTCTGCACGTACTCGGGCGCGTTCTGCTTCGTGGCCTGATGCAGCAGGCGGCGCGCGCCGTCCATGAGCTCCTTCTCGGCCCGCTTCGCGTTCTTCCGCCACACGGCTTCCATGACCTGCTGGTAGTACCGGAGATCGTCGTCGCTGAGGTCCAGAACGATTCTCATCGGCATTCTTCTTCTCCCGCGCGTGGCCCGTCGCCTTGGTGATACTACGGTGAACGGCGCCTTCGCGCGATGTCGGGATTCCGCACTCGCGCTGCGGCCGACCGAGCGGCGCGCCTGCTCGCGGCGAGACGCGTCGCTATCCCGCCGCCGGCCGCGCGCCTTCGGCCGCGATCTGCCGCAGCGCCTGCTCGAACACGGCGCTCGGCTGACCGCCCGATATCAGATGCTTGCGATCGATGATGACGGACGGGACGGCGTGGATGCCGAGCGATTGCCAGAAGCGCTCCGCCTCCCGCACCTCGTTGGCGAACTCGCCGCGCTCGAGCACCTCGCGCGCCCGCTCCACCGGCAACCCCACCTGGCCGGCGAGCTCGAGCAGCACGTCGTGCGCGCCGGGATTGCGGTTCTGGCCGTGATAGGCGGCGAGCAACGCGCGCTTCAGGGCGCGCTGGCTGCCGGGCGGACCCTCCACGCCGGCCCAGTAGAGCAGCCGGTGCGCGTCGAACGTGTTCCAGATGCGCGTTCGCTCGCCGAACGTGAACCCCTCGGCCGCGCCCCGCTCGGCGAGGTGAGCATGAGTGGCCGCGAGCTGCGCCCGGCTCATGCCGTACTTGCCCGTGAGGTACTCGACGAGGTCCGCACCTTCCGGCCCCATGTGCGGGTTGAGCTCGAACGGCTGCAAGTGCAGCTCCACCGGGCCGAGGCTCTCGCCGATGCGCTCGAGCGCGCGCTCGAGCGCCGTGAAGCCGATCGCGCACCACGGGCAGGCGACGTCGGACACGAAATCGATTCTCATGCGAGCCTCCGGCGTTGCGCTACCTCGCCATCGTACCCGATCGGGACCCTCGCGGGCCGCTCCCGCCGGCGCGGCGGCGCTACTCCACGATCGGCCCCGTCGTCGACCAGCGCACCGGGCAGCCGTACGGGAAGCTCCCGCGCGCCGCGCTCTCGGCGCAGAACGCCCTTGCCGCCTCGATCTGCCGGTCGGTGATGGCGAGCTTCTCGGCCACCGGCCCCGGCGTGCCGTGCACCGGGATGTCGATCTCGGGATCGATGCCGTACCGCTCCATGTTGGCGCGCATCGCGTAGCCCCACCAGTTCCAGGTCCAGCCGTCGTCCGTGAAGTCGCCCTCCATGATGATCCTTTCGTTCGGCAGGTACGCGATCAGCGCGTCGGACATATGGAAGTGCCCCACGGCGTGATAGACCTCGAGCCGCCGCGTCGAGTCCTCGAGCACGAGGCGCTCGTCCACCGGCATGAAGCTCATCGGCCGCGGGTTGCGGGCGAGCGCGTCGGGGAAGTGCACGGCCGGCCGTGCCACCCATTCCTCGAACAGCGGCTGCGTGCGCCGGTGCGCGATGATCGTGAGGCCGCGTGCCACGGCCGCGCGCAAGCCGCCCGCGTGGTCCTCGTGATGGTGGCTCACGATGACGGCCGTGACCTCCTTGCCGGGGACGAGCCGATTGGCGGCGTCGATGCGGGCGAACATCTGCGCCTCGTCGGCGTATGCCTCGAACATCACCAGATGGTCGGCGAACTCCACCACTGCGCCGCCGCTGCCGCCCGCGATGCGTACGTCCCATACGCCGTCGGCGATCCTCGTGGTTCTGACCTCGGGCGTCGCCGGGGGCGCGGGTCGGGGCGGCTCCGGGATCCGCGGCAGGTCGCGCACGTCGAGCCGATACGAGTCCACCTGGAACATCAGCGTGATCTGATCGCGCCAGTCGATCTTGCTCATGAGGCCCGCCGGCAGCCAGACGTCGTCGACCGGCAGGTAGCCGGTGAAGTACATCGTGTGCGTGACGTCGCCGAGCGTGGTGTTGCCGGTGATCCAGCGCGTCCAATAGGGCAGATGCGTCTTCGGGTCGATCGCGATCCAGAGCGGCGTCCCTTCCGCGAGGGTGAACGGGATCACGATCTTGCCGTCCTCCACCTGCACGGGTCCGAGCGTCGTCTCCGGATCGAGCGCCGCGAGCAGGGCCGGCAGCGGATGATCGAGCACGGCGGCGCCCGTCTGCACCCGCTCGCGCACGTCCCACGACATCCCGAACGGTGCGGCGAACGGGAACATGTTGCTCGCGCGCTCGCGGACGAGCGCCCGGCCGCTGCGCAGGTCGAAATAGCGCTCGTGCTGCGCGATGCCCTGCCATTTGGCCGGCGAGTTGGGATCCGTGCTCAGGTTGCCGTTGGTCGCGTAGCGCTGCCCGAAGCCCGTCATGACGAAGTTGTCGAGGCGCTCGAGCCGCTCGAGGCCGCCCATGGCGGCCGCGGCGGCCTCGAGCACCGCGCGCGCATCGGGCGGCGCGTTCTGAGCCGAAGCGTACGTCGCGATCAGCGCCAGCGCGGCGAGGCTCGAGCGGACTACGGTTGCCTTCATGGGAACTCCTGCATGCGTGGACATGACATCGTGCGCGACGAATTCTCGATCCGGGATGATAGCCGTCCGCCGCGCCGCCGGTCTCGCGGCTAGCAGCGGCTTGCCGCGCCACCGCGCAGCGCTCACAATCCTTCGCGGCCGTCGCGCGGCTTCGGGGGAGACGAGCATGAATCGACGCTGGATCGCCGTCCTGTGGCTCTGCCTCGGCGCGTTCGCCGGCGACGCCGACGCGCAAAGCACGGGCGGAGCCTCGGCCGCGATGCCGGCCAGGGCCGCGCCGCCGGCCAGCCGGGTCGCGGGCTTCCTCGGGCGCGACGGGGTCCCCGATCACCGCGTGTTCATGCCGCCGCCGCCGGCGGAGGACGCGCCGCTCGGCGTCGCCGACCTCGAGATCTACCGCGCCACCCGCGCGCTCGAAGGCACCCCGCGGTGGGAGCTCGCCGCCAAGGACGCGGAGGCGGGGCCGGCGCTGGTCGCCGACTTCGGCTGCGCGCTGGGCGTCGACTTGAGCGGCGCGTCCACGCCGCGCCTGTCGCGCCTGCTCGCGCGGGCGGTCGCGGACGTGTCGCCCATCATCGGCGGCGCGAAGGATCACTATCGGCGCAAGCGCCCGTTCCTCGTGGAAGAGGGCCCCGTCTGCATCGTGCCATCCGAGGAGTTCGCGGCGAGCGGCTCCTATCCGTCGGGGCACTCGGCCGTGGGGTGGCTCTACGCGCTCGTGCTGGCGCAGGTGGCGCCCGAGCACGCCGCGGCCATCCTGGCGCGCGGGCGCGCCTACGGGGAGAGCCGCGTCGTCTGCGGCGTGCACTACCCGTCCGACGTGGATGCGGGGCGTCTCGCGTCGTCCGTGGTGTTCGCGGCGCTCGCCGGCAACGCCGAGTTCCAGGCGGACGTGGCCGCGGCGCGCGAGGAGCTCGCGGCGCTGCGGAAAGCGGCGACGCCGCCACCCGCGGCGCGCTGCGCCATCGAGAACGCGGCGGCCAGCCAGCGTCCCTGGTAGCGATCGTTCGTGGTCGCGCCGCGGCCGCACGCGGCTGCGGTCAAAGCTGCTCGTGCAGCAGATAGGCGAACCGCTCGTAGAGGCGGGCGCCCAGCGGCCGACGGCGCCACGTGTCGAGCGCGACCTCGTGACAGTGACGCAGGTCGCGCGCGAAAGCCGCCTCGAGCTCGGCCGCCACGCTGCGATCGAGCAATCCCACGCCCACTTCCTCGTTCAACGCGAGCGAGCGCGCATCGAAGTTCGTGGAGCCGATGTGCGACCAGATGCCGTCCACGACGACGATCTTCTGATGCAAGAGCGTCGGCTCGAACTCGTAGATCCGCACGCCCGCCGCGAGCAGCGGCTCGTACAGCCTCCGGCCCGCGCGGCGCACGAACGGGCTGTCCGTGTGCTTGCCGGGCACCATGAGATGCACGCGTACGCCGCGACGCACCATCATCGCGAACAGCTCCACGACGCCGTCGCCGGGCGCGAAGTACGGGTTCTGAATAAGCACCTCGCGACGCGCGCAGGCGATCGCCACGGTGTACAGCGTGGCCACGGCCGACACGGCGTCGCCGGTCGCGCTGCTGACCACGTGCGCGGCCACGTCGCCGCACGGCTCGAGCGCAGGGAAGGAGCCTTCGCCCGCCACCAGCGTTTTCGTCTCCTCGAGCCAGTTCTCGGCGAACACCGCCTGCAGGCCATGGACGATGGGGCCTTCGAGGCGCACGGCCGTGTCGCGCCAATGGTTCGGCGCCTCGCCGTCGCCGAGCCACTCGTCGGCGATGCCATGACCGAACGCGTAGCCGATGCGGCCGTCCACGATCAGCAGCTTGCGGTGCGTGCGGTGATTGAAGCGGCGCCAGTTCCACCAGTGCGGCCTGCAGTAGCTCGCGAGCTGCACGCCGCTCGCCTTGAGGCGCTCGAGCGCCTCCGAGCTCGCTTTCGACCCGCCGAGCGAATCGATGAGCACGCGCACCTTCACGCCGTCGCGTGCCTTCGCGGTCAGGGCATCGACGAACTGCGTCTCGACGCGGCCCGCCGCCCAGACGAACGTCTCGAGGTGCACCGTGTGCTGCGCGGCGGCGATGTCGTCGAGCATCGCCGCGTACGCCGCGCCGTTCTGCAAGACGGTGGCGGTGTTCCCCTCGTACACGGAGCTCGAGGTGAGCCCGGAGAGCAGCGGCAGCGCGTCCTCGATCGCGGGGTACTCGTCCGGCGTGAGCTTCATATAAGGAGTGCGCCGCGCCCGGGTCATCATGACGACGAGCAGGCACACCGCGGCGGTGAGGACGGAGGACAGCGCGACCCAGGCGAGCGTCGACATGTGCGGATGGCTCCCGTGCAACGCGCCGCGGCCAGACGCATACGTCCGCCGCGAGACGTCGGTGCGCTGGGAGTGCAATAAGCGCGCCAAGCGTCGACCGGCACCTTGGTCTCATATACGCACGGGTCACCCCGTGCTCGAGTGGTGCGTCCGAGCACGGAGAGCACCATGAGCGAAGCAAAAGTCACTCGACGCGACGGCGATGGCCGCGCGGTTCGCCCGTTTCGCGCCCACTTTCCCGAGGAAGCGCTCGTCGATTTGCGGCGCCGGCTCGCTGCCACTCGCTGGCCCGACAAGGAAACCGTCGACGATCGGTCGCAAGGCGTGCCGCTCGCGACGCTTCAGGCGCTCGTGCGCTATTGGGCCGGTGACTACGACTGGCGCAGGGCCGAGGCGAAGCTGAACGCTTTCCCGCAGTTCAAGACGCGGATCGACGGGCTCGACATCCACTTCATCCACGTCCGCTCGCCGCACGACGGCGCGCTGCCGCTCATCATCACGCATGGCTGGCCGGGCTCGGTGTTCGAGCAGATCGAGCTCATCGCCCCGCTCACGGAGCCGACGCGGCATGGCGGCCGGGCGGAGGACGCGTTCGACGTCGTGATCCCTTCCCTGCCCGGCTTCGGCTTCACGGAGCGACCGGCGGAGGCCGGCTGGGGACTGGAGCGCATCGGCCGCGCATGGGACGTTCTCATGGAGCGCTTGGGTTACACGCGCTATGTCGCGCAGGGCGGCGACTGGGGCGCAGGCGTCGTCGAGGCGCTGGCCCGGCAGGCGCCAGCCGGATTGCTCGGCATCCACACCAACCTGCCGGCGGCCGTGCTGCCCGACGTCGGCGCGGCGCTCCACGGCGGACCGCCGCCGGAGGGACTCTCCGCGCCGGAGCGCGCCGCCATCGACGATCTAGGGGCTTACGTGCGGAACGGCGGCCTGGCCTACCTCGCGATGATGGGCGCGCGGCCGCAGGCGGTGGGCTACGGTCTCACGGACTCGCCCGCGGGCCTCGCGGGCTGGATGCTCGTGCACGGCGGGTTCGACCGCTGGAGCTACGGCGAGAACTGGGAGCAGTCGCCCAGCCGCGACGAGGTGCTCGACAACTTCACGCTTTACTGGCTCACCAATACCGCGGCCTCGTCCGCGAGGCTCTACTGGGAGAACCGTGACCGCGACCTGATCAGCTCCGCGGCTCAGAGGACGGAGGAGATCACCGTGCCGGTCGCCATCACCGTCTTTCCGGACGAGGTGTTTCGCGCTCAAGAAGCCTGGGCCCGGCGTGCGTTCCCCAACGTGATCTACTTCCACGAGGCGGAGCGCGGCGGGCACTTCGCGATGTGGGAGCACCCGGCGCTGTTCGCCGCGGAGCTGCGCGCGGCGTTCGCGCCGCTGCGGTAGCGCGCGGCGGCGGACGAGGCGCCGCGCTGCTCTACTCGCCCGGCTTCGCCTTGCGCAACGACACCGCGTTGATGCAGAACCGGAGACCCGTCGGCGGCGGGCCGTCCGGGAACACGTGCCCGAGGTGCGCGTTGCACACGTTGCACGTCACCTCGATGCGCTCCATGCCGTGGCTCGTGTCGACGTGATAGGCCACGACGTCGGGCGAGAGCGGCGACGTGAAGCTCGGCCAACCCGTGCGGCTGTCGAACTTGGTGGTGGAATCGAACAGCGGCGTGTCGCAGCAGACGCAGTGATAGCGGCCCGGCTCGAACAGCGCGCAGAGCTCGGAGCTGAACGGCCGCTCGGTGCCTTTGGCGCGCGTGACGTAGTACTGCTCGTCGGTGAGCGTCGCGCGCCATTCCGCGTCGCTCTTCTCCACGCGCCGCGGCGGCGGAACGTTGCCGCCCCGCGCGAGCGTCACCACCTGGCTCCAGCCGAGCGCGCCCAGCACGTCCGCGTTGCGCGTGCTCATGACGCACCCGCCGTCCGCGCAGTGGCGCGCCGCGGCAGCCGCCAGCTCGGGCACGGGAAATGGTAGATGTAGCCGCCCACCTCGATGGCCTCCGCGTGGGTGCCGTGGTTCCTGTAGGTGGCGTAGGGCACGTCGCCGCCCGTGTAACCGACGCGCGTGCGCACCACGCCCGGGAGCCTGCGGATCAAATCCTGCATGCCCCAGAAGCACCCGCCTGCCAGAATCGCCGTTTCCGTGCTCGCCATCGGTGCGATCTCCGTCGAGTGGTTCGTCCAGCGCCCTCACGTCGCATTATGCCGATCCCGCGAGCGTAACGCGCGGTGCGAAGACACAGCCCGCGTGCGCAACCCCGAGGGATCGGAGGTGTCCAATGTGTTGCAATGTTTGGGATGCGTCGTCGCCAGGAAGCACGATGCTCGGCGCGAGGCAAGCGCGCGTGAAAACTTCCACGGAGGGCGCGAACGGAATGCCCGTTTCGTTACACGAGTCGAAGGGTTCGCGTGAGCAGCCGAGAGCGGTCGGCGCTGCCGCCCACGAGCAGCTCCACCTCGCCGGGCTCCCATACGGGTGTGAGGTCGCGGCCGAGAAAACGCAGCTCGTGAGCGGGGAATTGCAGCGTGACCGTGCCGCGCTCGCCCGGTGCGAGCGCGATCTTCGCGAACTGTTTGAGCTCGAGCAGTGGCCGCGCGACGCTCGCGACCTTGTCGCGTGCAAACAAAAAAATCGTGTCTTCCGCGCCACGCGCACCTTCGTTTGCAACGTCGACCCGAACGTGAATAATGTCGCCCTGCTTCACAGTTTCGGGCTGCACTCGAACGTTAGAGTAAACGAAGCGCCCGTACGTCAGCCCATGGCCGAATGAGAATTGGGCCTCGTTCGGCACGTCGAGATACTTGCTCGTGAAGAAATCGCTCGGATTCGCCGGCCGACCGGTGGGCCGCTGGCCGAAGAACACGGGTATCTGTCCCGTGGCGCGCGGCCAGCTGACCGGCGTGCGCCCGCTCGGCGACACGCGGCCCATCACGACGTCAGCGATCGCGTTGCCCGCCTCGCTGCCGGGAAACCACGCGGCGAGCACCGCGTCGGCGCGCTCGAAGAGCCATGGCACGACCAGCGGGCGACCCGAGAACAGCACGGCGATCACGGGCGTGCGCTTGGGGCGCGCGCGCTCGAGCACGGCTTCGGCGAGCTCGCGCTGGCGGCCGGGAAGGCCCAAATGCGCGCGGCAGGCGGCCTCGCCGCTCATGCCGGCCGCTTCGCCGAGGCAGAGCAGGATCGCATCGGCCCGGTCGCAAAGCTCGACCGCCGCGGCGATCCCGCTCGAGTCGTCGCCGTCGATGGCGACGCCGGGCGAGTGAAGCACTTGAGCATCGGAGAGCACATTCGCGAACGCCTCGACCACGCTCACGTGGCCTTCGGGCCCGGCCGCGGCCGCCCACGGGCCGCGCATCTCGGCCGAGGCCGCGGCGAGCGGGCCGATCACCGCGAGGCGGCGCAGGTCCGCCGCGAGCGGCAGCGCGTCGCGCTCGTTGGTGAGCAGCACGATCGAGCGCGCGGCCACGTTGCGCGCGAGCTCGCGCCGCGCGGCGACCACGGCGGCGCTCTCCGGCCGCGCGCCGCGCGCGTACGGATCGTCGAACAGGCCGAGACGTTCCTTGAGGGCGAGCACCCGGCGCACGGCCGCGTCGATCTCGTCCATGGTGACGAGGCCGCGCTCGAGCGCTTGCGGCAGCCCGCGGCGGTAGGCGAACGCCATCATGTCGATGTCGACGCCGGCCTTGAGCGCGAGCGCGGCCGCTTCGATGAGGTCGGCCGCCACGCCGTGGGCGACGAGCTCGGCGATGGCGTTGTAGTCGCTCACGATCACGCCGTCGAAGCCGAGGCGATCGCGGAGCAGGTCCTTGAGGAGCGCGCGGTTCGCCGTCATCGGCACGCCGGCCACGTCGTGGAACGCCGGCATGATCGCGGCCACGCCCGACGCCACGGCCGCGGCGAACGGCGGCAGGTACACCTCGAGGAGCGTGCGCTCGGAGATGTCCACGGAGGCGTAGTCGCGGCCGGCCGCCACGGCACCGTAAGCGCAATAGTGCTTGGCGACGGCCGCCAGTGAGGTGGGGGACGCGAGATCGGAGCCTTGAAACCCGCGGACCTTGGCGTCCGCGATGCGAGCGGCGAGCCACGGGTCCTCGCCCGGTCCCTCGACGATGCGGCCCCAGCGCGGGTCGCGTGCCACGTCGAGCATGGGCGCGAACGTCATGGCGATGCCGTCGGCGGCCGCCTCGCGGGCGGCTTCGCGCGCCGTGGCCTCCCAGGCTTGCGGATCGAACAGCGCGGCTTCCGCGAGCGGCACGGGGAACATGGTGCGGTGGCCGTGGATGACGTCGAGCGCGAAGAGCAGCGGGATGCCGAGACGGGATTCCTCCACGGCGAGCCGCTGGAACTCGCGCGTGTGCTCGGCGCCGATGAGGTTCAGGACGTTGCCCACGGTGCCGTCCTTCACGGCGTCCGTGGAGTCGCCGGCGAGCACGGGCCCCGTCACGGCGTGGCCGGCGGCGGTCATGGTGAGCTGGCCGAGCTTCTCGGCGAGCGTCATGGAGGCGAGGAGCTTCTCGATTCGACGACTCAAGGTGTGTGGTCCTTAAAGAATGAGGTGAATTAGACCGCGGCAGCGTGCCGCGTTGGGGGGACGATGATCGATCGGCAGGCGGGAATCGCCACAGCGGCTTCCTCCATCGAGGAGGCGGCACACGCACGGCTCGGCGCGCAGGCACGAATGATCGTGGCCGCCGTGAAGAGCTCGCACGTGGGCCGCACCGTGCTCCTGCTCATCCTTGCCGTGGTGCTGCTCATCCTCGCCAATGCCTACGGACAGGTGCTGCTCAACCGGTGGAACCAGCCGTTCTACGACTCCCTGTCCCGCCGCGACCTCGAGGCGTTCCTCTTCCAGCTCGGCGTGTTCTTCATGATCGCCGGATCGCTGCTCGTGCTCAACGTGGCGCAGCGCTGGCTCGACGAGACGCTGAAGCTCAAGCTCCGCGAGGGCCTCGTGAGCGTGCTCGTGAAGGAGTGGCTCGTGCCGCGGCGCGCGTTCTGGCTCGCCAACGCGGGGCAGATGGGCGTCAACCCCGACCAGCGCATGCACGAGGACGCGCGCAACCTCTGCGATCTCTCCGTCGCGCTCGGCACCGGTCTCGTGCAAGCGTCGGTGCTGCTCGCCACGTTCGTGGGCGTGCTGTGGGCCGTCTCCAGCGATTTCTCCTTCGAGCTCGGCGGCCGCGTGTACGCCATCCCCGGCTTCATGGTGTGGGCGGCGCTCATCTACTCGGCCACGGCGTCGTTGCTGAGCTACCGCGTGGGCCGCAGCCTCATCGCGAGCAACGCGGAGCGCTACGGCCGCGAGGCGGACCTGCGCTTCTCGCTGGTGCGCGTGAGCGAGCATCTCGACGGCATCGCGCTCGCCGGGGGCGAGGCGCAGGAGCGGCGCCGCATCCAGCTCTATCTCGAGGCCGTGCTGCTCGCCACGCGGCGCATCGTGCGCGGCAACACCAACCTCACCTGGGTCACGGCCGGGTTCGGCTGGATCACCGGCATCGCCCCGATCCTGGTCGCCGCCCCGCTCTACTTCACCGGCCGCGTGACGTTCGGCGGCGTGATGATGGCCGCGGCCGCGTTCACGCAGGTGATCTCGGCGCTGCGCTGGTTCGTAGACAACTTCAGCACCATCGCGGACTGGCGCGCCACCTTGCTGCGCGTGGCGAGCTTCCGCCGCGCCGTGCTCACCACCGACATGCTGCGGCAGGTGGAAAGCACCATCGAGTACGCCGAGGGCGAGCCGGGTAAGCTCGTCGTCGAGAACCTCGAGGTGGCCTCGACGCAGGGCTCCGACATGCTCGCGGAGCGGCGCGTGGAGGTGCGGGCCGGGGAGCGGATCCTGATCCTGGCCGCACCCGGCACCGAGAAGACGCTGCTGTTCCGGGCGCTCGCGGGCCTCTGGCCGTGGGGCGCGGGCCGGGTCATTCGCCCCGCGGGAGAGTCGATCTTCTACCTGCCCCGCGGCACGCCGTACATGCCGCGCGGCACGCTGCGCGAGGTGCTCGCCTATCCCGCGAAGGCGGAGAGCTTCCCCACGGACGCGCAGTACGCCTATGCGCTCTGCCGGATGGGCCTCGGGCGGCTCGTATCCATCCTCGACGCGCAGCTCGTGTGGGATCGGGAGCTGCGCCAGGAGGAGCAGCTCGCGCTCGCGTTCGCGCGCATCCTGCTGCACGGGCCGCCGTGGGTGCTCATGGACAACACCTTCGGCGCCCTCGACGGCGAGACGCTCGAGCGCGTGATCAGCATCTTCAACCACGAGCTCGAGCACACGAGCGTGATCCACATCGGCAGCGCCGAGGCGCACGATCCGCTGTTCTCGCGCGTCGTGCACCTCGTGAAGAGCCCCGTCGCGCTCGCCTACGACGGCTCGCACGGCGCGGAGGTGCTGGTGCCCGCCCGCAAGGCCGCGGCCGTCAAATGAGGAAGGACACCGTGATCGATCACGATCCCGCCAGGCTCGCGGAGCTGCCGGACGAAGCGCTGCTCGACGCCGTGCAGCGGCAGACGTTCCGGTTCTTCTGGGAAGGCGCCCACCCCGTCAGCGGTCTCGCCTTCGATCGGCTTGCCCGCGGCGACGAGCCGCCGGGCGACCTCGTCGCCATCGGCGGCTCGGGGTTCGGCGTGCTGGCGCTCATCGTGGCCGTGGAGCGCGGCTGGGTGGCACGCGACGCGGCGGTGGAGCGCCTCCACGCGATGCTCGATCTGCTCGGGCGGGCCAGGTGCTACCACGGCGCGCTCCCGCATTTCATGGACGGCCGCACGGGGGCCACCATTCCCTTCAGCCGCAAGGACGACGGCGGCGACCTCGTGGAGACCTCGCTGCTTGTCATGGGGCTCCTGGCCGCGCGCCAGTACTTCGATGCCGCCACGCCGGCCGAGGCCCGCGTCCGCGACGCCATCACGCGGCTGTGGGAAGAGGTGGAGTGGACCTGGTACACGCGGGGCGGGCGGAAGGTCCTCTACTGGCACTGGAGCCCGTACAACGGCTGGGCCATGGACCACGAGATCCGCGGCTGGAACGAGTGCCTCATCACGTACGTGCTGGCGGCCTCCTCGCCCCGCTACGCCATCGACCCGATCGTCTATCACGACGGCTTCGCCGCTGGGCCCGGCTTTCGCAACGGCCGCACCTACCACGGCATCGAGCTGCCGCTCGGCATGGCGTACGGGGGGCCGCTGTTCTTCACGCACTACTCGTTCTGCGGGCTCGACCCGCACGGGCTCGTCGACCGCTACGCGGACTACTGGGAGCAGAACGTGCGCCACGTGCGTATCCAGCATGCGTACTGCAGCGAGAATCCGCGCGGCTTCGAGGGCTACGGCCCGTCGTGCTGGGGGCTCACCGCCAGCGACGACCCCGACGGCTACCTGGCGCACGCGCCGGACATCGACAACGGCACGATCTCGCCCACGGCGGCCATCGCGAGCATGCCGTACGCGCCGCACGAGGCGTTGGCGGCGATCCGGCATTTCCTCGCGACGCACGGCGAGCGCGTGTGGGGCCGCTTCGGGTTCGTGGATGCGTTCAACGAGCGCCGCGGCTGGTTCGCGGATACGTTTCTCGCCATCGATCAGGGGCCGATCGTGGCGATGATCGAGAACCACCGCACCGGGCTTCTCTGGCGGCTCTTCATGAGCGTGCCCGAGGTGCGTGAGGGGCTGCGGCGGCTCGGGTTCACGAGCCCGCATCTCGGCGGCGACGGCACATGATGCCGGGCGCCGCACGCTGCCGAACGAAATGGGTGGGAGCGGCTTTCCGGCCGCGACCTCTTCCTTCGGCGGCGCGAAAGAATCGCGGCTGGAAAGCCGCTCCCACGGGCTTCGCTTGACATGAGCGCCCATCCGAGCGTCGCGAGCGAGCCGCTCGCCGCGTGGCTCGAGCGGCAGGAGGCTTGCGCCGCGCGCAACCTCTTCCTCGGCATCTCGTCGGTGGCCATCGTCAAGACGCGGCCCAGCCTCGGCCAGACGGTCCGGCCCGTCAGAGGCGCCATCGTCGCTTCGCACGTGCTCGGCGCCTACGATCCGGACCCCGATTACTTCTTCCACTGGTTCCGCGACTCCGCCCTCGTGATCGACGCGCTGCGGCTGCTGCACGAGCAGGGCGCGGCGGGCGCGGAGGCGCTCGGGCACCTGCGCGATTTCGTCACGTTCAGCCTGTCGCTGCAGGCCCTCGACGGCCGCGCGCTCGCGGCGAGCACGGCGTGGCGCGCGGCCGTGACGGAGGATTTCGCGAAATTCCTGCGCACGAACGAGGAGCTCGCCGGCGTGCACGGCGAGTCGGTGGCCGCCGAGACGCGCGTCAACCCCGACGGCACCCTCGACGTGCTGAGCTGGCCGCGGCCGCAGCACGACGGCCCGGCGCTGCGCGCGCTCGCCCTGCTCCGCTGGGCGCGAACCGTGCCGTTCGATGCCGAGCTCGACGCCGCGGCCGCGCGACTCCTTGAGCTCGATCTCGGCTTCGTGCGCCGGCGCGCCCGCCTGCCATGCTTCGACATCTGGGAAGAAGAGAAGGGGCTGCATTACTACACGCTGGCCGTGTCGGCCGCGGCGCTCGACGAAGGCGCGCCATGGCTCGAGGCGCGCGGCGAGCGGGACGAGGCGGCCGCGTGCCGCGCGGAAGCGGACGCCATCCGCCGCCTGCTCGACGGCTACTGGCGCGAGGACGAGGGCTACTATCGCTCGCGCGTGCTGGAGTCCGGCTCGCGCTCCACGAAAGAGCTCGACATCGCCGTGGTGCTCGCGGCGATCCACGGCCGCCAGGCCTGGGAGCGGCACTCGCCCAGCGACCCGCGCGTGCTCGCGACGCTCGAGCGGCTCGAGCGGCTGTTCGATGCCGAGTATCCGATCAATCACGGTCGCCCGGCCTACCGCGGACCCGCGCTCGGCCGCTATCCGGGCGACGTCTATTACTCGGGCGGCGCCTACTACTTCTCGACGCTCGGCGGCGCGGAGCTCTGCTTCCGCGCGGCCGCGGCCGGCGCGCCCGACGCGCCGGCGCTGGTCCGACGGGGCGACGCGTTCCTCGAGACCGTGCGCGCCTTCACCCCGCCGAGCGGCTGCCTCTCGGAGCAGTTCTGCGGCAGGACCGGCGTGCAGACCTCCGCCCGGCACTTGGGCTGGAGCTACGCGGCGTTCATCACCTGCCTGGCCGCCCGCCGCGCCGCGCTCGAAAAGCTCGCCTGAGCAGGGATCGCGGCTGGTAAGCCGCTCCCACAGGCTTCGGTTAGCGAGCACTCCGGCCGGTGACCTTTGCATGTGGAGCCCCGGCCGCGTGATCATGGGCACGTCTTCAGATCGGCGGCCGCGGCGGAGCTTCCTCGGATGCTCGACCTTCAGCCAGCGCACCCGCAACACGAATCGCCCCTCCGATGCCGCCGCGGGGTCTACTCTCTCGACACGGAGCTTGAGCCATGATCACGAATGCCGACTCGGGCACCAACGTTCACGAGATCGCGGACGGCATCTTTCGCATCAATACGCCGGTCCCGATACCGGGCGGCGGCGAAGGGTTCAATTTCAACCAGTACCTGGTCGTCGACGACATGCCCCTGCTGTTCCACACCGGGCCGCGGCGGCTCTTCTACTACGTGAGCGAGGCCGTGGCGCACGTGATCCCGCTCGACGAGCTGCGCTACGTGGCGTACTCGCACTTCGAGGCCGACGAATGCGGCGCGCTCAACGCGTTTCTCGCGGCCGCGCCGCGCGCGCAGCCGGTGTGCGGCCGCATCGCGGCCATGGTCTCGGGCGAGGACTTCGCGGATCGGCCGCCGCGGGCGCTCGCGGACGGCGAGAAGCTCGCGCTCGGGCGCCACACCGTGCGCTGGCACGACACGCCGCACGTGCCCCACGGCTGGGACTGCGGCCTCATGACGGAGGAGAACACGCGCACCTTCTTCTGCGGCGATCTCTTCACCCAGGGCGGCGCGGGCACCGTGCCGCTCACGGAGTCCGACATCCTCGGGCCGAGCGAAGCGTTCCGGAAGCCGCTGGATTACTTCGCGCACGCGCCCCAGACCATTCCGGTGCTCGAGTCGCTCGCCCGCCTCGAGCCCGTCACGCTCGCGTGCATGCACGGCAGCGCCTGGCACGGCGACGGCGCGGCGCTGCTGCGGGCGCTCGCGGCCACCCTGGCGGCGGAAACGGCAGCGCGCGAGGAGGCGGAGAGCGCGCGCTAGTCGCGGCATGATGCAGGGCGATCACTTCGTCGTCGCGTTCGACACGGGGACGGGAACCCTCTCGCTGCGGCGGCGCGAGGGAGCGCCCTTCCTGACCCGCGCCGCGGCGTGCGCGAACACCGACGCCGGCAAGCATTCCACGGCGCGGCCGGGCCGCGAGCACGCCGTGGACGCGGCCGCGTTCCGCGACCCGCTCGGCGCCGGCGAGCGCCTCACGGTGATCTCGCGCGATCTCGAGCGGCGGCTCGACTTGCGCGTGGAGGTGGCCGTGTATCGCCATCGGCCCATGGCGACGATCGAGGCGCACTGCACCAACGTCTCGTCGCGGCCCGTCACCGTCGCGAGCCTCGAGCCGGTCCGCGCGCTCGCCACCGAAGGCGGCGCGCTGCGCGTTCCGGGCGTGACGGCCTGCCTCACGAACGGCGAGATGTACTACGACGCGGGCAGGCTCCACGCGTTCGGCGCGGAGCCGCCGCCCGGCTGCCGGCCGCCCGTGAAGGGCGCGCCGCTCGTGAACGAGGCCGCGGCAGCGCACCACCCCACCGTCGCGAGCTGGTGGAACCTGGCGCTCTTCGCGGGCTACGACCGCGAAGGCGTGGTGCTCGGGTTCCTCGAGAGCACGCGCGCGCTCGGGCTCGTGCTCGCCGCGAGAACCGGCGCGGACGAGATCTCGTTCCTCGCCGAAGCCGTGCACGCGCCGCCGATCACCGTGCCGCCCGGCGGATCCGTCGGCTCGAACCGCTTCGTGCTGTGCCTCGAGCCGAGCCCCCATGCGGCGCTCGAGGCGTACGCCGCCGCCGTCGGGACGGCGCAGAACGCCCGCACGCGCTCGGTCGTCAACGGCTGGTGCAGCTGGTTCTACACGCTCACGGAGGTCTCCGAGGACGAGGTGCTGCGCAACGCGGCGTACGCCGCGCGGCAGCTGCGGCCCTTCGGCCTCGAATACGTGCAAGTCGACGAGGGATACCAGCGCGCGCACGGCGACTGGGAAGGCAACGAGCGGTTCCCGCACGGCATGAAGTGGCTCGCCGAGCGCATCAAAGGCTACGGCCTGAAGCCCGGGCTGTGGGTGGCGCCCTACGTGATCTCGGAGCAGACCGCCGTCTTTCGCGAGCACCCCGACTGGCTCGTGCACCGCCGCGACGGCTCGCTGCAGCGCATCGGCAACTGGGAGAGCGAGACGTCGCCGGGCGCGCTGGCCGAGACGGTCAAGCGCTACTGCCTCGATATCACCCACCCGCAGGCCGGGGAGTGGCTGCGCGACCTCTTCGAGACGATCGCGCGGCGCTGGGGTTACGAGATGATCAAGCTCGACTTCATGGCCTGGTCGATTCTCGCGGCGGAGCGCTACCGCGATCCTGCGGTGTCGTCCGCCGAGGCCTATCGCCGCGGGCTCGAGATCATCCGGGCGGCCGTGGGCGACGACTGCCACATCCTCGAGTGCGGTCCCGGCAACATCACCGTGGGCCTGATCGACAGCATGCGCATCGAGGCGGACGTGAACTACGGCTACGCGGACGCGGCGTGGCGGCAGTACTTCGAGGATCCGGCGGGCAGCCTCGCGGCGGCGGCGAAGCGCTACTACTTCCACCGCCGCACGTGGGTGAACGACGCCGACCACGTCTGCCTGGACCTCCTGAGCGCGCCCCGAGCGCAGGCGGCCGCGACGGCCGTGGCGCTCTCCGGCGGCAACCTGATCTCGGGCGACCGCCTCGACGACCTCGATCCCGTGAAGCTCGAGATCCTGAAGAAGGTCATGCCGTCGTACGGCGAGGCCGCCGTGCCCGTCGACCTCTTCGACGCGGACGTGCCCACGGTTTTCGTCCTGCGCGTGGAGCGGCCGTTCGGCGCGTGGTCCGTCGTGGCCGTCTTCAACCCGGACCTCGCCGTCACGGCGGAGCGGCGCTTGCCGCTCGAGCGGCTGGGCCTCGACCCCGCGAACGTCTACCTCGCGTTCGAATTCTGGGAGCAGCGATTCGTCGGCGAGGTCGAGAACGCCCTCCACATCCGCGTGGCGCCGGGCAGCGTGGCCCTGCTCGCCCTGCATGCCGTGACGGGCAGGCCGCAGCTCCTCTCGACGAGCCGGCACTTCACGCAGGGAGGCATCGAGCTCGAGGACGTGACGTGGGACGCGACGGAAGGCGCGCTGACGGGCATCTCCACCGGCCCGCCGGGCAGCGCGCACGACGTGTTCGTGTACCTGCCCGACCGCCATCCCTGGACGTGGCAGCGACCGGCGCTCTACCGCGACCACGCGGGCTACAGCGTGAAGCTCGTCGACGAGCACGTGGCGCGCGTGCGCGTGCGGTTCGAGGACGGGAGCCGCGTGGCGTGGCGCGTCCGCCCGGCCGAATTAGCGGGCGGCGGCGCTCAGTAGATCCCGCCGTGAGCCCAGATCACGCCCGACGCCACCGCCGCGAGCGCGAGCGCGAGCAATCCCGCGTGCATGATCAGGAACGCGCGGGGACGGCGCCCGATGCCGGTCTTCTGCATGATCCCCAGCGGCTCGAGCACGAAGAGCAGCAGCGCGAACACCGCCCACGTCAGGATCATGAGGTCGATCCACCAGCCGACAGCCAGGGAGCGCAGCCGGGCGATACCGCCCAGATACGTGAGGAGGTACGCGCCGGTGGCGCCGACGAGCAGCACCGCCGCGCGCGCCTGCCAGACGAACCGCGCGCGGATCTTGCCGAAGATCCGCCGCCGCTCCTCGTCCGTGAGGTCGGCCTGCCGCAGCGCCGGCACGATCGACGCCGTCACCATCGCCACGCCGCCCACCCACCACAGCACGCCGAGCACGTGCAGCGCGCGGGCGAGGCTCAGCACGGCACGATCCTCCGCTCGAGCCCGGACGGCCGTGGCGCCCGGAGAGCGGCTGCGGAACGTTGCGCTAACATGCTTCTGGTCTCCCAAGGGTGCGGTGGCCGCGTCCGCAGCGAGTGTGCTGGGCGGGCGGCCGAAGCGCCTTGACCGGGATCAAGGGCCGCCCGCCGGGGCGAGCCGCTAGCACGGGCGCAGGGGCGCCGCCGAAGTCCATGTCCGAGAACCGTGACCAATCGCTCGAGGGGCTGCGCGGCCACTATCTCTTCGCCGCGCTCACGGACGCGCAGTGGAAAGGGCTCATCGCCCACACGCACGTGCGGCGGCTCGCCGAGTCCGAGCATCTCTTCGAGCGCGGCGAGCGCGCGCGGGCGTTCTTCCTCTTGCAGGAAGGCATGCTGAAGCTCTATCGGGTGTCGGCCGAAGGACACGAGAAGATCATGCGCCTGATCCGGCCGGGCATGACGTTCGCCGAGAGCGTGATGTTCATGGACGACCCGCGCTACCCCGTGCACGCGCAGGCCGTGGAGCCGAGCACGGTGCTCGCGATCGAGTCCGCGGCCTATCTCGATATCCTGCGCGAGTCCTTCGACACCTGCCGCACGGTGCTCGCCACCATGACGCAGCGCATCCAGGCGCATTGGGACGAGATCGAGGCCTTGACGCTGCAGAACAGCCGCTACCGGGTGGTCACCTACCTGCTGAGCCTGTTGCCGGACCAGGACCTCGAGGAGGCGCGCGTCACGCTGCCGTCGCGCAAGGCGCTGATCGCGGCGCATCTCGCGGCCACCCCCGAGACGCTGTCGCGCATCCTGCGCGCCCTGATGGACGAAGGGCTCATCGAGATGCGCGACTACGAGGTCTACATCCCGAGCGTGTCGGCGCTGCGCGCCGCGGTCGAGTGAGCGCGCGGCGGCGCCGCGTCGGGGTCGTCGTCGAGGGGCAGCAGCGCGGGCGTGTCGAGGTCGGCGAACTGGTCGTGATCCACGGCCCAGAAGAACGCCGCGACGGCGCCGGCGAGCAGCAGCAGCGACAGCGGAATCATCACGAGCAGCACGTTCATACGGCGGTCGCCGGGTCGGCGTAGCGCGCGGCGGCTGCCGACGTCCGCTCCCGGCGTCCGTTGGCGCGGCCGCCGATCCGCATCGCGTTGAGCACCACCACGAGCGAGCTCACCGACATGCCGAGCGCGGCGAGCAGCGGCGGCACGAAGCCGAGCGCCGCGAGCGGCACGGCCGCGAGGTTGTAGCCGAGCGCCCAGCGCTGGTTCTGCTTGAGGATCCGCAGCGTCTCGAGCGCGATGGCGCGCGCGTTCGCGAGCTCCTCGAGGCGGCCGCCGACCAGCACGACGTCGCTCGCCGCCTGCGCGAGCTCCGCGCCCTCGCCGAGCGCCACGGCCGCGTCGGCGCCGCCGAGCACGGGCGCGTCGTTCGCGCCGTCGCCCACGGCGACGACGCGCGCGCCCCGCTCGCGGAGCGCCGCGAGCCGCGCGAGCTTGTCGGCGGGGAGCTGCCGCGCGTGCCAGTCCTCGATGTGGAGCTCCGCCGCCACGCGCTTCACTTTCGCCGGAGCGTCGCCGCTCACGATCGACACCGCGAGCCCCTGCGCTTCGAGGGCCCGAACCGCGTCGCGCGCCTTCGGCCGGAGGCGCTCGGTCAACGTGAAGGCCGCGAGCGGCCCCGCCTCGTCCGCGAGCACCACGGCGGCCTCGTCCGCCGGCGCCGCGTGCCGCCCGTCCAGCGCGAAGTCGGCGCGCCCGAGCCTGAGCGAGCGTCCGCCCACGATCCCGCGCACGCCGAGCCCCGGCCGGGCCTCGACGTCGGCGGCGACCTCCGTGCCGGCGTCCGCGCAGGCCGCGGAGATCGCGCGTGCGGCCGGGTGGCGGCTCTCCCGCGCGAGCGCCGCGGCGAGCCGCAACGCGTCCGCGGGCTCGAGCCCCCGGCGAGTCTCGACGCGGGTCACGGCGAGCTCGGGCTCCGTGAGCGTGCCGGTCTTGTCGAACACCACGTGCGTCGCGGCGGCGAGCGCCTCGATGGCGTCGGGCTTCACCACGAGCACGCCGCGGCGCGCGAGCACCGCGAGCGCGCGCGTGATCGCCACCGGCACCGCGAGCGCGAACGCGCACGGGCACGAGACGACGAGCACGGCGAGCGCGGCCGTGAACGCCCGCGCGGGATCGACGAAGCTCCAGGCCGCGGCGGTGAGCGCGGTCAACGCGAGCACGCGCACGACGAAGACGGACGCGACGCGCTCCCCCGCCCGAGCGAGACGCGGCCGCGCGGCCTGCGCGCGGCCGACGAGCTCCGCGATGCCGGCGAGCGCCGTGTCGGCGCCCACGCGCTCGACGCGCATCTCGGCGGGCCCCTCGAGCAGCACGCTGCCGGCCACGAGCGTGTCGCCACGTCGGCGCTCCGCCGGCGTCGACTCGCCGGAGAGCAGCGCCTCGTCGACGAGGCAGCGCTCGCTCTCGAGCACGCCGTCGGCCGGGATCACGCCGCCGTCCGCGACGTGCACGCGGTCGCCGGGCTCGAGCTCGCGCACGCCCACGCGCTCGAGGCTGCCGTCGGCGCGGCGGCGATCCGCGTACGGCGGCGTGAGCCGCGCGAGCGCGTCGGTCAGGTCGCCCGCGCGGTGGCGGGCGCGCATCTCCACGTAGCGGCCGATCAGCAGGAAGAACACGAACATCGATACGGATTCGAAATAGACGTGCTCGCCGCCGCGCACGGCCTCGAAGAGGCTCGCCGCGTAGATGCCGGCCACCGCGAGCGCCACCGGCACGTCCATGCCGGGCGCGCGCGCCTCGAGCGAACGCACCGCCCCCGCGAAGAACGGCCGGGCCGAGTACAGCACGACGGGCGTCGCCACGAGGAACGCGAGCCAGCGGAACAGGTCCCGCGCCGCGAGGTCGAGCGACGCCGGATCGCCGAAGTACAGCGCGCCCGCGTACATCATCGCCTGCATCGCGCCGAAGCCGGCGACGACGAGGCGCTTCAACGCCGCCTTCGATTCGTGGCGCCGCACGTCGTCGAGCGCCTGGGCGTCGAGGGGCATGGCGCGGTAGCCCGCCCGCGACAGCACCTCGAGCAGCCGCGGCAGCGACGTGTGCCCTTCGCGCCAGACCACGCGTGCGCGGCGCGAGGCGGCGTTCACTTGCACGTCGTCCACCCCGGGCTCCGCGGCGAATGCCCGCTCGATGGCACGCACGCAACCCGCGCAGCGCACGCCGTCCACGAGCAGCAGCGTCTCGCGGCGGCCGTCGCCGAGATCGCGGACGGCGTGACGCGCGAGCTGCGGCCGCTCCCAGACGCGGTGCCCGGCGTCCGCTGCGGGCGGCGGCCCTGCCGCGGCGGGCTCCGCCCGGGCGCTCATCGATCCACCTCGCCGTGCCCGGCCGGAACGCCGAGCAGCCGTTCGCCCGCGTCGAGCGCGGCGTCGTCCGGCTGACCGAGCGCGAGCAGGATCGTCACGATGCAGGCGGCGAGCGACGCGGCGACGAGCGCCGCCGCGAGCCAGACGACGGGCGTGCGATGGATCGTGTCGGTGCGCTCCGTCATGCGCCACTCCTCGTCGAGCCAGGGTCCGCCGGCCACGTCCCGCTCCGCGATCGGCCCGTGCTCCGCGACGCTGCGACTCATGCCCGCTACTGCTGCGTGTACAGCCATGCGGCGATCGCCCGCGCTTCGCGCTCCGTGAGCCGGCCGCGCCACGCCGGCATCTCGCCGCTGCGGCCGTTGCGGATCGACTCCATCACGCTCGCGAGATCGCCGCCGTAGAGCCAGTCGTCGTCCGTCAGATCGGGCGCGCCGAGCGCCTGCATGCCCTTGCCGTCGATCCCGTGGCAGGCCGCGCAGGTGGTGTCGAAACGCCCCTTGCCGGCGGCCGCCCAGCCGGGCGGCGCCTCTCGACCGGCGAGCGTCAGCACGTAGGCGGCGACGTCGACGACGCCCTCCTCGCCGAGCGCTTCGCCCCAGGCCGGCATCGTGCCGCGGCGGCCGTTCAGGATGCTCGCGACGACCGTGTCGGGGGAGCCGCCGTAGAGCCACGTCGAGTCCGTGAGGTTCGGCGCGCCGAGCGCCGGGTTGCCGCTCGCGTCGATGCGATGGCACGCGGCGCAGTTGTCGAGGAAGAGCCGCCGGCCCTCGACTGCCACGGGGTGGCCGGAGGAGAACCGGTCGAGGCTGCGCTCCTCGAGCGCGGCGTACACCGTTTCGAGCCGCGCCTCGTTCTCGGCCGCGGCGCGTGCGTGCTCGTCGGCGGAGGTCCAGCCGAGAAGGCCGCGATAGCCGCCGAAGCCGGGATAGAGCGCGAGATACACGATGGCCACGACGAACATCGCCGCGGAGATCACCACCCACCAGAGCGGCAGCCGCCGCACGCTCTCACGCAGCACGCCGTGCGCCCAGGCATGACCCGTCGTGCCGTCGGGCTTCGTGGGGATCTCGACGCGCTGGCTGAAGACGAACAGGAACAGCGCCACGCCGAGATTCAGCACGATGAAGAAGATTACCCATGCGGACCAGAACGGGGTCATGACGGCCGACCTCCGTCGCGCGTCTCCCGGGCGTTCGTCACGGGAACACGCGGCTCTGCGTGCGAGCCTGCATCGCGAGCCGGCGTGCCCGCGCTCGCCTCGACCGGGTCGTTGTCCAGCATCGGGATGCGCGCGAGCGCGTCGAACACCGGCCGGTGCCGCGGACGCCACGCCCACACCCAGATGCCGATGAACGTGATCATCAGCACGAGGATGAGCACGCCGACCAGATGTCCCGAGAGCCCGCTCACTCCTCGGCCCTCCTGCCGAGCCCCTGCAGATAGGCGACGAGCGCGTCGAGCTCGGTCTTGCCTTCGAGCGCCGCGGGCGCGGCCTCGATGTCCGCGTCGTCGTACGGATCGCCGAGGCGCTTGAGGCCGCGCATGCGCGCCTGGATCTCTGCGGCGTCGATCTCCGCATGCTCGAGCCAGGGGTAGGCCGGCATGTTGGACTCGGGCACCACGGAGCGCGGCGCGATGAGATGCAGGCGGTGCCACTCGTCGGTGTACTTGCCGCCGACGCGCGCGAGATCCGGGCCCGTGCGCTTCGAGCCCCACAGGAACGGCCGGTCGTACACGGACTCGCCGGCCACCGAGTAGTCGCCGTAGCGCTGCGTCTCGAAGCGCAGCGTGCGCACCATCTGCGAATGGCAGGCGTAGCAGCCCTCGCGGACGTAGATGTCGCGGCCGGCGAGACGCAGCGGATCGTAAGGCTCCACGCCGGGCGCGGGCCGGGTCTCGTGCGCCCGCATGAAGAGCGGCGTGATCTCCGCGAGCCCACCGATCGCCACCATGAGCCCGATCAGCACCGCGAGGAGCCCCGCGTGCTTCTCGATGGCCTCGAAATAGCGGTAGCGGCTCTTCACGTGCTCGCCCTCAACGCCGGCGCGGGCTCGGGGTGCGCGGTGGGCTCGGGCAACGGGATGCGGATCGCCTGGATCAGCTTCGCCCGCGCGAGCGCCGCCGTGTGCCACATGTTCCACGCCATCACGGCCATGCCGCCCACGATCAGCAGCCCGCCGGCGAGGCGCGTGACGTAGAACGGCTTGACGGCGAGCAGGCTCTCGATGAAGCCGTACGTGAGCGAGCCGTCGGCGTTCGTGGCGCGCCACATCAGCCCCTCGACGACGCCCGCCGTCCACATCGACGCGACGTACAGCAGCACCCCCGACACGTGCATCCAGAAGTGCACGTTCATCGCCCGCTGCGAATGCATGGCCGGGCGGTCGAGCGCGCGCGGCGCCATGGCGTACAGCGACCCGATGGTGATCATGGCCACCCAGCCCAGCGAGCCCGAGTGCACGTGCGCCACCGTCCAGTCCGTGTAGTGCGACAGCGAGTTCACGGACTTGATGGCGAGCATCGAGCCCTCGAACGTGGACGCGGCGTAGAAGGCGAGCGCCACCACCATGAACTTCGCGGCCGGGTCCGTGCGCAGCTTGTGCCACGCACCGTTGAACGTCAGCAGGCCGTTGGCGGCGGAGCCAAGGCTCGGCATCAGCAAGATGAGGGAGAACACGGCCCCCACGGACTGCACCCAGTCCGGCAGCGCCGTGTACTGCAGGTGGTGCGGGCCCGCCCACATGTAGATGGAGATCAGCGCCCAGAAGTTGACGATGGAGAACCGGTAGCTCCAGAGCGGCTGCTGGGCCTGGCGCGGGACGAAGTAGTACATCATCCCGAGGAACCCCGCCGTGAGGAAGAACGCCACCGCGTTGTGGCCGTACCACCACTGCACCATGGCGTCGACCACGCCGGAGTAGATCGGGTAGGACTTCAGCAGCGACGCCGGCAGCGCGAGGTTGTTCACCACGTGCAGCAGGCCCACCGCGATGATGAAGGCACCGTAGTACCAGTTCGCGACGTAGATGTGCTTGATACGCCGCCGCGCGAGCGTCCCGAAGAACACCACGCCGAACGCCACCCACACCACGGTGATGAGCAGATCGATGAACCACTCGGGCTCGGCGTACTCCTTGCTCTGCGTGATCCCGAGCGGCATCGTCACCATCGCGAGCACGCACGCGGTCTGCCAGCCCCAGAACGTGAAGCGCGCGAGCCGCCCGAACGCGAGGCGGACGTGCCCGGTGCGCTGCACGATGTAGTAGCAGGTGCCGATCAGAGCCGAGCCGCCGAACGCGAACACCACGCCGAACGTGTGGTCGGCGCGCAGCCGGCTGAAGGTGAGCCACGGCACGTCGAAGTTCAGCGAGGGCCAGGCGAGCTGCGCCGCCACGAGCACGCCGATGGCCATTCCGACGACGCCCCAGACCGTGGCGGCGAGCAGGAAGAGACGGACGACGTGATCGTCGTAGGTCTCGTTCTGCGACATCGATAGCCTCCGTGCCACGGGGCGCATCCTTGCACCCCGGGCCGAGACTATCCTTGATCTCGATCAAGCCCGATAGTTCGCTTTTCGAGAGCGGGCGTGGGGTGGGCCGCAAACGCGGCGATCGCGATCGCTAGTCCTGGGGCTCGGCAACCGCCGCCACGAGCGCGACGTCGCGCATGGAGACGGAGCTCGGATCGAATTTCCTCGCGGCCGCGGCCATTCGCGTGAGCGCGTCGCGGATCGGCATGGCCGGCTTCGTCTCGCCCTTCTTCGTCTTGTGAAAGCGCACGGGGTTGATGCGCGCCACGACGTAGTTGCGCAGGTACGGCGAGCGGAACCCGCGCTTCTGCAGCTCGGCGACGATTCGCTTCACCTCCGCGTCGATCTGCAGCAGGCGGGCCGCCCACCCTTCGCGCTCGCGCAGACTCGCCGTGAGCGATCGATCGCTGAAGCGATCCACCTTCTTGAGGAACGGGCTGTAAGCGCCGCCCGCGAAGCGCGGCTCCTGCTCGTACACGAGGCCGAGCGTGAGGAGCTCGGGCGCCTCGAACTGGGCGGCGAAGCTCGACTCCTTCGCCTGCCCCTGGCGCTTCGCGAGGTTGCGCGCCATGCGGATCACCTCGAGGCTGCGGTCCTTGAGGTTGTGCGCCTTCTCGGTGTTGAGCGCCAGGATGCGATAGGCGAGACCCTCGTCCGGCGAGACGAGCGCGGTGACCTGGCGCATGCCGAGCACCTTCGCGGCCGCGAGCCGGTGCCGGCCGTTCGGCGTCCAGAGCGCCCCGTCCTCGCCGCGCACCACGATCACGGGATCGAGAAATGCGCCCGTCTCGTCGATGCGCTGCGCGAGCCGCTTCGCGTGCGTGGGCGAGAGGTCGCGCTGGAAGGGCGTGGGCACGATGGCGGCCACGGGCAGCGAGGCGACGAGCAGCGGGCGCCCGGTGAGCGGCTCGCGATAGGCGCCGATCGCGGTGCCGCCGGCCTGCTGCACGAGCGCCGCGAGCGCCGCCACGTCGGGCTGCGCGGGGTCTAGCGCGATGTCGGCGGCGTCGAGCCCGCGGCGCTCCTTGCCCGGCGCAAGCCGCCCTCGCTTGCGGGTCACGCGCTTCTTGGCCGCGGCCTTCTTGCGTGTTGCGCGTCCCGAGGTCGCCATTTCCTATCGCGCCGTATCACGCCGCCCGCGCCTGCGCGCGGACGATCTCGAGCACGCCGTTGATCACGAACTGCACGCCGATGCAGATCATGATGAATCCCATGATGCGCGAGACGGCGTTGATGCCCGTGGCGCCCATGAGCTCGTGCAGCTTCGTCGAGGCGCGCAGGACCGAGTACGAGATCAGCGCGGTGATCGCGATGCCGACGATGATGAAGACGTAGCCGATCACGACGTCGTCCCGCTGCTGGAGCGTGGTCGACAAGCCCACCACCACCGCAATCGACCCCGGTCCGCTCAGGCTCGGCATCGCGAGCGGCGTGAACGACACGTCCTCCTTCTCCACGGCTTCCTTGCGCTCCTGGCCGCTGATCGTCGCCTGCTCCGGGAACAGCATGCGAAAGCCGAGATAGGCCACGAGCAGCCCGCCGGCGATCCGCAGGCCCGGGATCGAGATGCCGAAGAAGCTCATGATCAGCCCGCCCGCGATCAGGAACGCGACGAGGATGAAGAACATGTACACGCACGCCCTGAGGATCTGCTCGTTGCGCTCGCGCTCGGTGAGATCCGCCGTGATGGCGAGCAGCACGCCGATCGCCGACAGCGGGTTCACGATCGGCAGCAGCGCGAGCACGGTGCTCAAGACGTAGGCCCAGCCCTCGGCGAACCAGCTCATCGCGGCAAGGATAGACGAGGGCGATTGGGTTGGACAGCCGAACGCTTGGCGGTCGGGCCGTCACGGCTCTAGGATGCGTGCATGGACCGCCTGGCGGGGTTGTTCCTCGGGCTGCTGCTCTTCTCGGCGTTCTTCTGGATCGTCGAGACGCTGTTCGCCGCGAACCCGGCGCAGCCGCGGCTCCATCGCCGCCGCGGCTTCGCCACCGACGTCGCGTACTGGTTCGCGACGCCGCTCGTCACGAAGTCGGTCTCGCAGATCGGCCTCGCGCTGCTCCTCGTGCTGATCTATCGCGAGCATCCCGCGGAAATCCGCGAGATGCTGCTCGCGCGCAGCACCGGGCTCGCGAGTCAGCCGCTATGGCTGCAGGCGCTGGAGATCCTCGTGATCGGCGACTTCATCGCGTATTGGGTGCATCGCGGGTTCCACGGCCGCCGCTTGTGGAAGTTCCACGCGATCCACCATTGCTCGAAGGATCTCGATTGGCTGTCGGCCGTGCGGCTGCATCCCGTGAACGATTGGCTGACCCGCTGGGTGCAGGCGTCGGCTCTCGTGCTGCTCGGCTTCAACCCGCTCGCGGTGGCCGCTTACGTGCCGTTCCTGACGTTCTATGCGATCTTCCTGCACGCGAACGTCTCCTGGGGCTTCGGGCCGCTCGGCCGGGCGATCGCGAGCCCGCGCTTCCATCGCTGGCACCACACCTCCGAGGACGAGGGCCTCGACAAGAATTTCGCGGGGCTGTTTTCGTTCTTCGACGTGCTGTTCGGCACGTATTACCTGCCGGCGGACCGCCTCCCCACCCGCTTCGGCATTCGCGACGACGACGTGCCGGAGGGGTTCTGGCGACAGCTCGCGTATCCGTTCCGCGCGGCGTGAGCGGAGCGGCACGCCAAGCGCGACGCCCGGTCCAGCGACGCTCGGCCGGCACGGATCTCGGCCTCGGTTCGCCATTGGAAGACCAACGAGCGCCGCAGGCGACGGTCAGGCGGCCGGGATCGCGATGGCACGCAGCTTGTCGGGGTTGCGCACCACGTAGATCGCGACGACGCGCTCGCCGTCCGTCACGATCGCCTGGGCGGATTCCAGCCGCCCGTCGATGAACCGCAGCAGGCCCGGCGCGCCGTTGACGTTCGCGATGCGGTACGCCACCCGCTCGCCCAGGCGACGCTGCGCGGCCCAGTAGAGATTGGCGATGCGCCCGCTCCCCTCGAGGACCCGCGGGATGCTCGGCACCTTGCCGCCGCCGTCGCTCGTGAGCTGCACGCCGTCCGCGAGCAGCGCCTGGATCGCCCCGCGGTCGCCGCTGCGCGCCGCGGCGATGAAGCGCTGCAGCAGGGCGCGGTGCCGCTCGGGGTCAACCCGGAAGCGCGGCCGCTCCTGCTGCACGCGCTCGGTGGCGCGTTGCACCGCCTTGCGGCACGCGGCTTCGGTCTTCCCGAGCATGGCGGCGATGTCCGCATAGTCGTACTCGAACGTCTGGCGCAGAAGAAACGCCGCGCGCTCCTCCGGCGCCAGCCGCTCGAGCACGAGCAGCAGCGCCATCGACACGTCGTCGGCGAGCTCCGCCGCAGCTTCTGGCGTCACGGCACCGTCCTCCTCGTCCACGAGCGGCTCGGGAAGCCAGAGCCCCGGATAGCTCTCGCGCTCGGCCTTCACGCGGCGCAGCCGATCGATGGCGAGGCGCGTGACCACCGTGACGAGCCAGGCCTCCTCCGACTGCAGCGGTTCCGCGCTCCGCCCCTGCCAGCGCAGCCACGCATCCTGCAGCACGTCCTCGGCGTCCGCGCGGCTGCCGAGCATGCGGTAGGCCAGGCGGAACAGCCGGTTTCGGTGGGCGCCGAACGTGTCGGTGCGCGGGTGCATGCGCCTCGGGTCGGTTCGTGCAACGCTGCCGGTATCGCTCATGGTGCCAGCCCATGCTCCTGGAAACACGTGTTGCCTGCACCCTAGACGAGCGACGGCAGGCTCTTGTGACAGCGGCGGAGCGCCACGCCGCCAGAATGCGCCCTCGCATCCCCCGTCTCCGCGTTGACAGCTGCAGCGATTTGGAGTTGACTGGTCGCGGGCGCGCCAGGCGCCCGCAGGTTCGCGCGAAGGGCCGAGCCCACTGGTCTAGCGGCAACACTGCACGTCCAACCATCCGTGCTGCCTGATTGCGAACCGCAGGCGAGAGCATGGAGGTTGCCATGACGTCGCAGCCCTTGCCCGAGCGCGCCAATCTCGAGCAGCTCAAGAAGCAAGCCAAGTCCCTGCTGCAAGCCGCCCGCGCGAACGATCCCGCGGCGCTGGAGCGGTTCCGAATACTGCCGCCGCTGGCGGGCAAGTCGATCGCAGAGCTCGCCCGGTTCGGCCTCGCGCTGCACGACGCGCTGGCCGTGATCGCGCGCGAGCACGGCTTCAAGTCGTGGAACCGGCTGCGCGAGCACGTCGAGGAGCGCTCGTTGTCGTTCGCGGCGGCGGCCGACGAGCTCGTGCGCTGCGCCACGGGCGGTGCGGCCGCACGCGCTCTACGGTTGCTCGCGCTGCACGCCGGGATCGCGCACGCGAGCCTCGAAGCCGAGCTCGTGCTCGGCGACGCGGCGGCGGTCCGTGCGCGGCTCGAGAAGGATCCGGACGTCGTCGCCCGGCGGATCGGCGTGCAGCGCTGGGAGCCGCTGCTCTACGTCTGCCAGACCTGCCTGCACCACGACGCGCCGGAGCGCGCGGCCGGCCTCGTCGCGATCGCGCGCGAGCTCCTCGCGCGCGGTGCGAATCCCAACGCGCAGTACGATTGGAAATGGCACAACGAGCTGCCACGGACCGCGCTCTGGGGCGCGCTGCTCGTCGTCCGCCACCCGCCGCTCGCCGAGGCGCTGCTCGAGGCGGGCGCGAACCCGACCGACGGCGTCTCGATGCACATCGCGGCAGGCATCGGCGATCTCGAGGCGCTAGAGCTGCTGCATCGCTTCGGCGCCGACGTCGACGGCGTTCCGGGCGGAGTGCCGCCGTTGCGCCACATCCTGAGCTGGGGCGATGCGGCCAGCCGCCTGCCCGGCGTGCGCTGGCTGCTCGAGCACGGCGCGGATCCGAACCTGCCGTGGAGCGAGCGCGGCGACGCGCCGCTGCACGTCGCGGCGCAGCGCTTGAACGTCGCCGTCGTCGAGCTCCTGGTCCGGCACGGCGCCGACGTGCATCGGCCGCGCGCGGACGGCCGCGCCGCGCATGCGATCGCGGAGCTCAACGGCAATGCGGACGTCGCCCGCTGGCTGCTCGAGCACGGTGCGCGCGACGAGCTGTCGCTGCTCGAGCGGTTCGTCGCGGCTTGCGCGCGCGGCGACCGCGCGCTCGCGGAGCGGATGCTGCGCGATCATCCGGCGCTGCCGGGCGAGCTTCGCACCGAGCATCACCGCATCGTCCACGTGCCGGCGGAGCGCGGCGACGCGAACGTCCTCGACACGATGCTCGCGTCCGGATTCGACCCGAACGTGAAGGACGACGAGGGCGCCACCGCGCTGCACCGGGCCGCGATGGCCGGCCGTGCGGAATCGGTGCGCGTGCTGCTCGAGCACGGCGCGGCCGTCAACGCGCTCGACGACACATTCGCCGCCACGCCGCTCGCCTGGGCCGCGCAAGGATGGTCGGAGCACACGCCGCCGGGCGCGGGCCGTCTCGCGGTCGCGCGTCTGCTGATCGAAGCGGGCTCGGCGCTCGAATGGGTGCCGCCCGAGAAGGCACCGCATCCGGAGAGCACGCAGGAGAAGCTGGCCGAGCTCGTCCGCGCGGCGGGCGCGGTGCCGCCCGGCTGACGGCGTAGGGCCTGCTTGACAGTCAGACACTATTCATGTCAGATACACTGACATGAAAATGGGGCGCCAGCCGTCCTCCTACGAAAGCCCGCTGCGGCGCGAGCAGAAGGAGGCCACGCGCCAGCGCATCCTGGATGCGGCGGGCCGGCTCATGGCGGACAAGGGCGTCGCGGAGCTGTCGTTCGCGGCCATCGCGGCCGAAGCCGGCGTCAAGGAGCGCACGGTCTACCGCCACTTCCCGAGCAAGCGCGCGCTGTTCGAGGGGCTCTGGGACTGGTTCCAACGGCGCGTCCACTACGGCGAGATCGCCGAGACCGAAGCGGACCTGCTCGCCAAGCCGCTCAGCATGTTCCCCGGCTTCGACGAGAACGAGCAGCTCGCGCGTGCGCTATGGACGACCCCTCAAGGCCGCGAGTTTCGCCTGAGCAACGTGGAGGCCCGCAAAGCCGGCATCAAGAAGGCCATCGCGGACGCCACCCGCGGCCTGCCGCCGCGGCAGCAACGCTGGATCGCGGCCGCCGTTCACGTGCTCTATTCGGGGGCCGCCTGGTCCACGATGAAGGATTACTGGGGACTGTCCGGCGCCGAGGCCGGCAAGGCGTCCGCCATGGCGATCGAGCTGCTGCTCAACGCCGTGCGGGCGAACATCGCACCGGCCTCCAAGTACAAAAGGGGGTGAGCGGTCGTGCTGTTCCATGCCTCCATTCCGGCCGACGAGCCCGAGCGCGTCGCGAGGTTCATCGCGGCGCTGTGGCGCGGCCGCGCGTACCCGTTTCCGCCCTACCCCGGCGCGTACGTGGCGTGTGCCGGCGACGAGCGCGGCACCCTGATCGACGTCGTGCCGCGGTCGCTCGAGCACGTGCCGGCGCCCGGCTGCTTCGCGGTGCGCACGAACGCCGCGGCGTCGGACTACTCGGCGGCCCATCTCGCGATCGGCACGCCCCTCGGAGCCGACGAGATCCTCGAGCTGGCCGCACGCGAAGGGTGGCTCGCACAGCGCTCGGACCGAGGGGGGCTCTTCGGCGTCGTCGAAGTCTGGATCGAGAACAAGTTCCTGCTGGAGCTGCTCCCGGAGAAGGAGCGGCGGCGTTACATCGAGATGCTGGGCCCGGCGCGGGTCGACGCCTCGCTCGGCAACCTCGCGCGCTGAGAGGTGCCCGCCATGTCGTCGGAAGCCCTGCCCGTCGCCCCGTCCGTCGCCACCCGCCCGGAAAGCGCGTCGCCCCGCATCGCGGCGGCGCGGCGGGAGCGCATGTTCTTCGGCACTCTGGCGCTCGCGTGCGCGCTCATCGTGCTCGCGGGCTTCTCGCGCACGTACTACTTCAACGGCTGGATGCCGCGGCCGTTCGCGCTCACGCCGCTGCTGCATCTGCACGGCGCCGTGTTCACCGGCTGGATGCTGCTGCTGCTCGCGCAGACCGCGCTCGTCGCGGCGCACCGGGTCGACCTGCATCGGCGGCTCGGCATCGCCGGCGCGGCGGTCGCGGCCGCCATGGTCGTGATCGGGCCCGTGGTCGCCGTCACGCGCACGGCGGACGGCGTCATCGCGGACCACGGCGCGCCGCCGCTCGTGTTTCTCGCCGTGCCGCTCGTGGGCATCCTGGTGTTCGGCGTGCTGGTCGGCGCCGCGCTCTACTTCCGGCGCCGGTCCCCGGGCGCCCACAAGCGGCTGATGCTGCTCGCGACGCTCGAGGTCGTGATGGCCGGCACCGCGCGTCTGCCGGTGGTGGAGTCCTGGGGGCCGCTCGGCTTCTTCGCCGTGACCGACCTGCTGGTGCTCGCGCTCGCCGCCTACGATCTCGCGACGTCGAGGCGGCTGCACCCCGCGACGCTGTGGGGCGGGCTGTTCTTCGTCGTGTCGCAGCCGGCGCGGCTCGCGATCGGCGCCAGCCCGGCGTGGCTCGCGTTCGCCGCCTGGCTCACCGGCTGATCACGACGCGGACGCGACGTCAGCGGCGCGCCGAAAGATCATCGGCCTGGCCAGATAGCCGATGACCGCCCGGGACGCGAAGCGCTCCCGGGCCGAGCGGGTCGCCTCCTCGTCCAGCGCCATCCCGCGGGCCCGCATCAGCTCGATCCAGTAGTCGTTCGGCTGCTCGTTGTAATGGTGCAAGCCGCCGGAGCCCGGCTCGGCGGCGGTGAGGTAGACCACCGGCGCCGCTTCCGCGAGCTTCTCCACGAACCCCGCGGCGAAGCGTTCCTCGAGGTGCTCGGCCACCTCGCAGGAGACGGCCAGATCGTACGGCACGCCCGGCAAGGAGCCGGGCCCCGTCAGATCGAAGCGCACGACGTCGAGGCGCTTCTGCGCGCAGAGCGCGAGGGCGGCATCGGCGATGTCGACCCCGACGGTGGTGGTGCCGAGCGCCTCGAGCGCCTGCATCAGGTGCCCGGGCCCGCAGCCGACGTCTATCACGCGCGTGGGTCGGAGGTAGTCCACGATCCATTCGGCGACCACCCGCACGGAGTCCGACTCCAGCCGCTCGATGTCGCGGTAGTACGACTTCGAGTACACCGCCGTGCCGAACGCGGCCTTCGTCACGGGAATGAACCAGGGCTGCTTCCTGAGCCAGCGGCGTGCGTTGGGTGGCGTCAGGTCACGCAAGGAGTCGTAGAGCCTGTCCAGCATCGCGGCGCTCCCACCTCGTCTGCCGAGGCGCGACTGCGCTCTCGGACGCTTCTCGGTCGGCGCCTGCGGAAGCCTCTTCGCTTCCCGGCGTCGGACACTCCCCGCTCCGGAACCGCGAGTGGATCCGTCCACCCGCCACGGCCTTGCTCCGGGCGGAGGAACCTTTCACCCGAGCAATGCAATCGACGTGCCAAGAGCGCGCGAAGCCGTCCGGCATGCGGCGCGCCGTCCGCCGCGGCGATCCCGATTGCGAGTCTCGCGGCCGACGCCGCGCAGCGCGCAGTTCGACGAGGACGTCTACGTCGACCGGCTGGTGACCGCGCTCTCGGCCGGCTTCTCGATCGTCGCCACGCTGCTGGCCGCGATCGGCTTGTACGGCATGCTGAGCTACGCGGTCACGCAGCGCACGCGCGAGCTCGGGCTTCGCCTCACGCTCGGCGCGACGCCGGTGGAGCTGCGCGCCACGGTCCCTGAAGCAGGTGGGCGCGCTGGCGCTCGTCCGCGCGGCCGCGGGCGTGCGGCGGCGCTCGGCGCCGCACGCGTCGTCGAGGCATCGCGGTCCGGCTTTTGCATCCGGGCGATGGAGCAGGCAGGGCGGGAGGCCCACATGCGCTGGCGAGACCTGCGCCGCAGCAGCAACGTCCGAGACGCCCGCGGAGGGGGCGGCGGCGTGCGCGTGCCGCTGCGCCTCGGCGGTCGCGGCGGGGGGATCGTCACCGTGATCGTCATGATCCTGGCCCTGCTTTTCGGCGGGCCGGAGATGCTGAGCCTGCTCGTGGACGAGGGCACGGCGCCGGGCGGTGCGCCACCGCGGCAGGTTCCTGCGAACGACGTCGAAGCGCAGTTCGTAGCGGCGATCCTGGGCAGCACCGAGGACGTGTGGGATTCGCTCTTCACGCAGGCGGGCGAGCGCTACGAGCCGCCATCGCTCACGCTGTTCGAGGGCGTGGTGCAATCGGCTTGCGGCTACGCGACCTCGGCCGTGGGACCGTTCTACTGTCCCGGCGACCGGCGCGTGTATCTCGACACCGCGTTCTTCGACGAGCTCGCGCAGATGGGCGGCCCCGGCGATTTCGCGGCCGCCTACGTGATCGGCCACGAGGTGGGGCACCACGTGCAGAACCTGCTCGGCATGGCCGATCGGGTGCGCGCCGAGCAGGCGCGTCTCAGCGAGACGGCGGGCAACCGGCTCCAGGTGGCCTTGGAGCTGCAGGCGGACTGCTACGCCGGCGCGTGGGCGCACCACGCCAATCGCCAGAGCCGGGTGCTCGAGCCGGGGGACGTCGACGAAGGCCTGGACGCCGCCGCGGCGATCGGCGACGACACCCTCCAGCGCAACGCGGGGCGGCGCGTGACACCCGAGTCGTTCACCCACGGCTCGGCCGCGGAGCGCCGCCGCTGGCTCCGCCTCGGCCTCGAGACCGGCGATCCGGGCGCCTGCGACACCTTCGACAACCCGTGACTCGGACGCCCGCGGGCGCTCTCGCTGTCGATATGCCGCCGTCATGCGGATAATCTGCAGCACGGCAGGAAAGGCGACGCATCGCTAGACAATCGGTCGTCGAGGACGGAAGCTGCCGGACCGGTTCCCGAGACGTACCCGCTGAGTCCCGATGGAATCCTGGATCATCGACATCATTCGGCGCGTGCGAGCGAGCCGCGAGCTGTTGGAGCTCAAGGAAACCCTGGTGCAGTTCCGGGAAAGGCTCGGGTTCGATCATTTCATCTATGGCGTGCGGCTGCCTGCCGCCCTGACCACCATCAGCCACTTCATCATCAGCGACTACCCGGAGGCCTGGCTGAAGGAGTACATCGACCGCAACTACGCCGAGGTCGATCCGGTCGTCAGGCACTGTATCCGCTATCACGAGCCCTATTGCTGGGATCGACTGAGGGAGAACGCGGACGAAAAGGTGCTCGCCTTCGCGGATGCTGCGGCCTCGCATGGCCTCGTGGGCGGCATCAGCATCGGCATCCACGGCCACGCCGGGGACGACGGCATCTTCAGCGTGGCCGCGCGGCGAGTCGTCGTCACGGACAGCGACGAGGCCTTGGCGGCCATCCCGTACCTCACCGCCATTCTGCCGTACATCCACGCGTGCGTGAGCCGGCTCACGTCCTTTCAGGAGGCGGGCGTCGACAAGCCGCGACTCAGCGAGCGGGAGCTCGAGTGTCTGCTCTGGTCCGCGGAGGGCAAGACGGCCGAGGAGATCGGCATCATTTTGTCGATCAGCACCGCCACGGTCACGTTCCATCTGAAGAACGTCATCGAGAAGCTCGGCGTCACCAACCGCAACCAGGCCATAGCGAAGGCGACGCTGCTCGGCATCATCACGCCGCAGTACTCCCCGTCGTCGAAGCCGCGCACCTATCTTTTTTGATAGTTCGCGACCGTCCTTCGGCTTCCTAAACTTCTCACCTCGCTTGTCCGACCGTAAGCACGGCAGGAACGTCCTCGTGCGCTGGATTTACCACGCGTCCGATTCCCGCGCGACGGCACGCCTCGAAGGCTTTGTGAGCCGCCGAACTTTCAGCTACGAGCGACATCAGGATTCGCAGCGCATGGGCTTCGGATGCCTGCACGTGCTGAACGAAGAATGGCTGGCGCCCGGCAAGGGAACACCCCTCCATGCCCACGAGAACATGGAGATCATATCCATCCCGATATCCGGCACCCTGCGCCATCGAGACAGCCGCGGCATCAGCCACGTCATCCCGAGCGGGCACGTGCACGTCCTGTCGGCCGGTCTCGGCGTCACGCATTGGGAGCACAACCACGACGACCACGAATCTGCGCACTACGTGCAAGTGTGGATCCGGCCGCGATCGTTCGGCACGCCGACCGCGTATGCCCAGGGAGCCATCGACCACGCGGCGGCGCTGAACGGCTTCTTCCTGGCCGCGGCGCCTCCGCCCGTGCGTGCACCGCTCCCGATCGATCAGGACGCCTACGTCTCGACGGCGACGATCGAATCGGGCCGGACGGTCACGTATCGGAAATACCGGACGGACAACGGTCTGTACGTCTTCGTGATCGACGGCCAGGTGACGGCGTTCTTTCACGAGTTGACCGCAGGGGACGGCTTGGGCGTGCTCGAGTTCGACGAGATGGACATCGGCGCTCGGCAGTCGTCGCGGATCCTCTGCATCGAGGTGCCGAT
>DATCLY010000050.1:0-7556 GCA_036563665.1 Gammaproteobacteria bacterium | reverse complement strand
CACCAACATCCACGTCGGCCGCGAGTTCAACATGGAGGACGTGCCGAAGGGCGGCGTTCCGCGGCTCGGGCCGCCGGTGCCGCGCTGGTACGGCGAGACCATCGGCTTCTGGGACGGCGACACGCTGATCACCTGGACGTCCAACATCCAGGGCTGGAAGACGCATGCGGCGTTCGAGCACTCGAACAAGATGCAGACGATCGAGATCTACACGCCGAACCGCGACGAGAACGGCAAGTTCCTGGGGTTGAACCACGAGGCGATCTTCTACGACCCCGAAGCGCTCGCGGAGCCGGTGCGCATCATCCGCAACTACGTGAAGACGAGCGGCCCGGAGGAAGGCGATCCGTACGTGTACATCGAGTGCGTGCAGACGATCTTCTCCGTCGAGGGCACGCCCACGCCCGTGTCGCCCGGCACGGTCATCAACTACGAGGTGCCGGACATGTACGCCCGCCCCTGGGCCCAGATCTGGGAGAAGTACTGGGAGCAGGGCATGCAGAGGCCGGAGGACGACGACATCTTCAGCTTCGAATGACCGGCGGGGCGAGCGCGTCACCCAACGGTACATTCCGTGATGGCGCGCTTCGTCCCGGCCGCTAGAATTCGGCGACGGACGACCAGAACGCGATGGAGGATCGCATGCAAATCGACGGCAAAGGCGCGGCGTGGATGGTCGCGGTTGCGCTCGGCTGCCTGCAGGCCTCGCCGAGCCTCGCCCACCACTCGTTCTCGGCGGAGTTCAGCCGTGACCTTCCGATCGAGGTCACGGGCATCGTCTCGAAGGTGGAGTGGACCAACCCGCACGCCCGCTTCTACGTGGAGGCGGAAGACGAGAACGGCGAGCGCGTCACGTGGGACTTCGAGCTCACGACGCCGAACCTGCTCATGCGGAAGGGCTGGAAGCGAGACTCGCTGAAGCCCGGCGACGAGGTCACGGTCACCGGCTGGCGTGCCCGCAACGCGCCGCACGTGGGCAACGCCGCGAGCGTCACCTTGAAGGACGGCCGCAAGCTCTTCACCGGCTCGGCGGGCAGCGACTAGCGCCCGCCGGTCATCCCACCCGCCATCGTCCCAATCGGTGCCCGGCCGCCGCGCGCGCCGGGCGCGCCGCATCGCGCCCCGCGGCCGGTCGGCGTCCTTCGCGATCGGCATTGACGCCCGCCGGTGGACACAATATCTTGTGGTCGCCAGCGGTGCCCGACACTAGAAATGGTGGAGGGCCGAAGAGGGAATCCGGTGGGCCGCGCACGCGGCGATTCCGGAGCTGCCCCGCAGCGGTAATTGGGGACGAAAGGCGCGCATCGCACTGGGCTCGCCCGGGAAGCGGCGCCGAGTAGGCGGCCTGCCGAGGCCACACCCATGAGCCCGAAGACCTGCCGCGGCCGCCGCGCGCCCTGAGCATCGATCGCGAGCGCGCGGTGTCGGCTCATTCTGCTCGCGGGAGCGGAAAGCCACGCCGGAGACGACGCCCCTCGGCTCGTCCCGCGCGGCCTGCCCGTGCCCGCGTCGAGGAGAAGCACCGATCATGCTGAGCGAAGCGCCGTCCTCCGACGCGGCCGTTCCGGCCGCCGCTCCCGATCAACCCGCTTTCGAGCTCACCGCGCCCTACGGCGCGCGCACGCAGATGCGCGTGACGAAGCGCAGCGGCGCGCGCGAGCCCGTGGACGTGAACAAGATCGTGCGCGCCGTCACGCGCTGCTGCGACGACCTCTCGGCGGTCGATCCGCTGCGGGTGGCGCTCAAGACCATCGCGGGCCTCTACGACGGCGCCACCACGCGCGAGCTCGACGAGCTGTCGATCCGCACCGCCGCCTCGTTCATCGCCGAGGAACCCGAGTACTCGCAGCTCGCCGCGCGGCTGCTCGCGAACTACATCGACAAGGAGGTGCACGCCCTCTCGGTCTACTCGTTCTCGCAGTCGATCCGCCTGGGCTTCGACGTGGGGCTCGTCAACGAGCGGCTGCTCGGCTTCGTGGAGAGCCACGCCCGCAAGCTCAACGACGCCATCGACCCGAGCCGCACGCAGCGGCTCGAGTACTTCGGGCTGCGCACGCTCTACGACCGCTATCTCCTGAAGCACCCCACTCGGCGGCTCGTGATCGAGACGCCGCAGCACTTCTGGATGCGGATCGCCGCGGCGCTCTCCGAGACGCCGCAAGGCGCGATCGAGCTCTACGACGCGTTCTCCAATCTCGATTACGTGCCGAGCTCGCCCACGCTGTTCAACGCGGGCACGCGCCACGAGCAGCTCTCGAGCTGCTTCCTGCTCGACTCGCCGGAGGACTCGCTCGAGGCCATCTACGACAAGTACAAGGACGTGGCGCTGCTGTCGAAGTTCTCGGGCGGCATCGGCATCGCCTGGCATCGGGTGCGGGCCGAAGGCTCCCTGATCCGCGGCACCAACGGGCTGTCGAACGGCATCGTGCCGTGGCTCAAGACGCTCGACGCGTCCGTAGCGGCCGTCAACCAAGGGGGACGACGCAAGGGCGCCGCGTGCGTGTACCTCGAGCCCTGGCACGCGGACATCGAGGCGTTCCTGGAGCTGCGCGACAACACCGGCGACGAGGCGCGGCGCACGCATCACTTGAACATCGCCAACTGGATCCCCGATCTCTTCATGCGCCGCGTGGAGGCCGACGAGCCCTGGTCGCTGTTCGATCCGAAGGACGTGCCGGAGCTGCCGGACCTCTACGGCGAGGCGTTCGACGCGGCGTACGAGCAGGCGGAGGCGCGCGGGCTCGCGAAGCGCACCGTGCGCGCCCGCGATCTCTACGCGCGCATGATGCGCACGCTCGCGCAGACCGGCAACGGCTGGATGACGTTCAAGGACAAGGCGAACCGCGCCTGCAACCAGACGGGCAAGCCCGGCAACGTGGTGCACCTGTCGAACCTCTGCACCGAGATCCTCGAGGTCACGAGCGGCGCGGAGACCGCGGTCTGCAACCTGGGGTCGGTGAACCTCGCGCGGCACGTGGGCCCCGACGGGTTCGACTTCGACAAGCTCGGCCGCACGGTGGAGATCGCCGTGCGGCAGCTCGACCGCGTGATCGACCTCAACTTCTACCCGATCCCCGAGGCCCGCGCCTCCAACCTGCGCTGGCGGCCGGTGGGACTCGGCGTCATGGGGCTGCAGGACGTGTTCTTCCGGCTGCGCCTGCCGTTCGACTCCGAGCGCGCGCGGCGCCTGTCCACGGAGATCGCCGAGGCGGTCTACTTCCACGCGCTGCGCACGTCGCTCGAGCTCGCGCGCCTGCACGGCCCGCACGACGCGTTCCCGGAGACCCGCGCGGCGCGCGGCGAGCTGCAGTTCCACGCCTGGGGGGTGACGCCGTCCGACCGCTATCCGTGGCAGGGGCTCGCGCAGGAGATCGTGGCCCACGGCCTGCGCAACAGCCTGCTCGTCGCCATCGCGCCCACGGCCACCATCGCCTCGATCGCGGGCTGCTACGAATGCATCGAGCCGCAGGTGTCGAACCTCTTCAAGCGTGAGACGCTCTCGGGGGACTTCCTGCAGGTGAACCGCTATCTCGTGGACGAGCTCAAGGCGCTCGGGCTCTGGACGGAGGAGATCCGCAACGCCATCAAGCTCGGCGACGGCTCGGTGCAGGGCATCGACGCGCTGCCGGCCGAGCTCAAGGCGATCTACCGCACGGCCTGGGAGCTGCCGATGCGCTCGCTCATCGACATGGCGGCCGATCGCGGGCCGTTCGTGGACCAGAGCCAGTCCCTGAACCTGTTCATCGCCAACCCGAACATCGGCCAGCTCTCGAGCATGTACATGTACGCCTGGAAGCGCGGCTTGAAGACCACGTACTACCTGCGGTCGCGACCCGCGACGCAGATCGCCAAGGCCACCGTGCCGACGCCGCCGGACGCCGCGGCGGTCGCGTGCTCGCTCGAGAACCCCGAGACCTGCGAGGCTTGCCAATGACCGCGCCGATGCTGCTCGACCCCGGTTTCGCGCTCACCTTGCGGCCCATGCGCTATCCGCGCTTCTACGAGATGTACCGGGCCGCCATCAAGAACACCTGGACGGTGGAGGAGATCGATTTCCAGATCGACCTGGGTCACCTGCGCCAGCGGCTCACGCCGGCGGAGCGGCACCTCATCGAGCGGCTGGTGGCGTTCTTCGCGACCGGCGACACGATCGTGTCGAACAACCTGGTGATCTCGCTGTACCGGCACATCAACGCGCCCGAGGCGCGCATGTACCTCTCGCGGCAGCTCTTCGAGGAGGCGCTGCACATCCAGTTCTACCTGACGCTGCTCGACAACTACGTGCCGGACCCCGAGCGGCGGGCGCAGGCGTTCGCCGCCGTGGAGAACGTGCCGTCCATCCGCCGCAAGGCGGAGTTCTGCCAGCGCTGGATCGACTCGGTGTTCGCGCTCGACCGCATCCGCACGGAGGAGGACCGGCGGGCATTCCTGCTGAATCTCACCTGCTTCGCGAGCTGCATCGAAGGCCTGTTCTTCTTCGCCGCGTTCGCCTACGTGTACTTCCTGCGCTCCCGGGGGCTCTTGCCCGGGCTCGCGGCGGGCACCAACTGGGTGTTCCGCGACGAGAGCGGCCACATGGCGTTCGCGTTCGAGGTCATCGCCACCGTGCGGCGCGAGGAGCCGCGGCTGTTCGACGCGCAGTGGGCGGCGAACGTGCGCGCGATGATCGAGGAGGCCGTGGATTGCGAGACGCAGTTCGCGGACGACGTGCTCGCGGGCGGCGTGGTGGGGCTCACGCGCGCGCAGATGCGTCAGTACCTCGAGTACGTGGCGGACCGCCGGCTCGCGGCGCTGGGGCTGCCGCCGCGGTTCGGCACGCGCAACCCGCTGCCGTTCATGGAGCTGCAGGACGTGCAGGAGCTCACCAACTTCTTCGAGCGCCGCGTGTCCGCATACCAGGTGGCCGTGCAGGGGGAGGTCGCGTTCGACCACGCGTTCTGACGCGCCGCGCGAGCGGACGCTCGCCGCGCGGGCACGGACGAAGGATGCCCCGCGGGCCCATGGCGGCCCGCGGGGCACTGACGTCGCTCCGGAGGAGGGAGCGCCGGCGGGATGCCCGTCGCCGAGGGCGGGCGTCACGCCGTCAGGCGGCCACCTTGATCCGCCGAGGCAGCGCCGCGGCCTGCTTCGGGATGGTGATCTCGAGCACGCCGTTGTTCTCGCGCGCCTTCACGCCATCCACGTCGGCGGTGTCGGGCAGCAGGAAGCGCCGGTAGAACCGCCCGTGGCCGCGCTCGGTGCGCCGGGAGAGCGGCTCCTCGGACTGGCCGTCATGATGCGGCTTGCGCTCGCCCGACAGCGTGAGCACGCCGCGCTCCAGCGTGATGTCCACCTCGTCCGCGGGCACGCCGGGCAGGTCGACGAAGAGCTCGAAGCGGTCGTTGTACTCCATCACGTCCACCGCCGGTACCCAGTCGGCCACCACGCTGGTGGTGTCCGAGGTGGCCCAGCTCCGGAACACGCGGTTGATGTCCTCCTGGACCTGATTCATGAAGGCCCAGGGGTCATAACGCACGAGTGCCATGATCGTACCTCCTGTCTCGCATAGTGGATTCTGCTGCCCCGTGAGATAGGAGCGCGGAGGGGTTTTTCAAGGGGAGGGACGGGGGCTCAGGCGCCCGTTTCGAGCGCCTCGCGCAGGATCTGCGCCACCTCTTCCGAGACGGTGTTGTCGCGGCCGCCGACGCGGCCGAGCGCGGCGTCCAAGGGGGACTTGCCGAGCGCGTCCACGACGTCCACGCGCGCGCCGCGGTCGATGAGGTGCCGCACCACCCGCGCCCAGGCGAACTTCACGGCGCCGTACAGCGCCGTTTGACCTTCGCGCTCGGTCATCGTGCTCGACCGCGCGATGCGCGCCGTCCGGCTCGTGATGTCCGTCACGCGCGCGTTCACGTCGGCGCCGGCGTCGAGCAACACGTCGATCGTGGCGATGGCGCGCGCCTGCACGTCGCCGCCGAAGTCGAGCCGCCGGTCCCGCGGCGAGACGCCCATGCCCGCCGCGCCCATGAGCGGCGTGACGCCCATCACGTTCGACAGATCGACGAGCGCGCCGTGCTCGAGCAGCAGCCGCACGGCTTCCACGTCGTGGCCGATGGCGGCGCGCAGCAGCGGCGTCGCCCCCGTGGTCAAAAGATCATCCACGAAGCGGCTCGTGTTCCCGCCGCGGCCGGGGCGGTGCATGTTGAGCTGCGGGTTCGGGTCGACGCCCGCCTCGAGCAGCATGCGCACGATCTCGATGGCGGGCGTGCGCGGGGCGAGCTGCGCCGGATCGTTGCGGCGGCCGCTGTACGAGCTCATGTCCACGGCGATGTAGAGCGCCGTGCGTCCCCACCAGTCGGCGAGGTGCGGGTCGGCGCCGCGCTCGAGCAGGAGCTTCGCCGTGTCGAACCAGAAGTTGTCGAGCGCGATCATGAGCGGCGTGATGCCGTCGGGGGTGGGCCGGTCGATGTCCGCGCCCGCGTCGAGCAGCGCGGCCACGCACGGCGTGCACCCGGCGCGCGCGGCATAGAGCAGGGGCGTCAAGCCGCCGGTGGGGCGGTACTGGGCGCGCGGCTCGGACGTGATCTGCACGCCCCAGTCGTTCGCGAACGCGCGCGCCTCGACGTCCGCGCCGTGCTCGATCAGGAGCCGCACCACCTCGGGAGCGTTCGCGTCGGCCGCCCACATGAGCGCCGTCTGGCCGCGCCACGCCTCGCGCGCGTTCACGTCGGCGCCGCGCTCCACGAGCAGCTTCGCGACGTCGGCCGCGCCCGCGCGGGCCGCGAGCATGAGCACCGTCTGGCCGTCCTGGTTCGGCGACTCCACGTCGGCGCCCGCGTCGAGCAGCATCTCGGCGAGGCCGGCGTGGCCGATCTTCGCGGCCTCGGCGAGCGGGCTCGAGCCGTAGAGATTGATCGCGTCGGCCCGCGCGCCGCGCCGCAGCAGCTCCGCCGCGAGCTCCGGATCGATGCGGTACACGGCCCAGTGCAGCGGCGTGGTGCCGTCGCCCTGCGCGGCGTTCACGTCCGCGCCGGCGCGGATGGCCGCGAGCGCCGCCTCGCGGTCGCCGGCCTGGATGAGGCTCGCGAGCGTGGCGTCGGCGGCGAGCGCGTTCGCGGACGCGAGCAGGAGGACGGCGACGAGGGCGGCGAGCTTCATCTCAGACGATGTCCGGCGACAGCGTGTTGTGGTGGGCCCAGAGACCCTTGTGCGCGGCGTACACGAACGCGAAGGGATCGTCGAACGCGCGCGGCAGCCCGTCGAGCACGCCTTCCTTCAGCATGACCTCCGCGCTCTCTCCCTTGCGCACGCGCTCGACCATGCGCTCGAAGAGCTCGAGCATGAGGTCGTGCTCGGCCTGCACCTCGGCGCGTCCGACCGCGGGGCCGTACGCGGGCACGAAGCGGGTGTCGTCGTTCGAAATCGCGAGCACGCGCGCGAGCGAGTCCACGCGTCCGCCGAGCCAGCCGCCGCCGTACCAGTCGAGCACGGGATCGCGCGCGGGCGACACGGCGTCGCCCACGGCCAAGACGTTCGCGTCGCGGAAGAACACGTAGATGTCGCCGTCGGTGTGGGCC